>JACPWS010000027.1 GCA_016196925.1 Burkholderiales bacterium
CATCGGCAACTTTCGACTGGCAGGTCAAAAAGCCCATGCTATCGCATCTGGCCCTTCTTCCTACTGCTAGATTGCACTTCGTATCTGAATCTAGGGACGCCAGCCATGAAATGCCGGATACTCCCCATAAAACATAGAAAACGGGGGGCGTTTCATGGGGCCGCATCCGGCTTTACTGCGGCCTTGCCGGGAGCCGCGGCGCGATCCGCGGAAAGCGCAGGGTGAAGCAGCTGCCCAGTTCCGGCTGCGATGTCGCATGCAGCTCGCCGCCCAGGACCGTCGTCGCGAGATTGCGCGAGATAGGCAGGCCGAGGCCGGAGCGCCCGTGTCCGAGGCGGGTCGTGAAATACGGGTCGAAGATGCGCGTCAGCGTCAGCGCATCCATGCCTATGCCGTCGTCGGCCACGCGCAGCCTTATCCAGTCGCCGCCGTCGCCGGCATCGTCGATATCGGCGCTGATACTCAGCGTGCCGTGCTGGCGGCCGGCGTAAGCATGGGTGAGCGCGTTTTCCAGCAAATTCGTCAGCAGCTCGGCCAGCGCGTCCGGATAGCTGTCGCACTCGAGGTCGGGCGCTATCGCGCAGACGATGCTGACGACGCTAAAGCCGGCCAGCGCGTTCAGGCCGGCTGCTTGCGCGGCCACGACTTGCGCCACCAGTGGCGCGAGCAAAAAGCGCGCGCGTTGGTCGTTGCGGCGGCTGACGGCCACTTGTTTGAAGCCGGTCACCAGCTGCGCGGCCCGTTCGCACGACTGGCTGACCAACGCGCTCAGGGCGCCGAGGTCGTTCAGGAAATTGTTTAAAACCGAGCGCCGCAAATCGCCGCCGGCGAGCGCCGTCAGGATATCGGCGCTGCGCTCGTGCAGAGTGGAGGCGGCGGTCAGGGCGTTGCCGAGCGGCGTGTTCAGTTCGTGCGCGACGCCGACCACCAGCGTGCCTAGCGCCGCCATTTTTTCGGCTTGCGCCAGATCGCGTTGCGCCTGGAGCAGCGCGCTTTCGGCGGCCTTGAAGGCAGAGCGGTCTTCCAGTATCCAGAAGGTGGCGCGGCGCGGGTCGTGCGCGTCCGCCACGTAACCGATCAGGTTTACCCACAGGTCGCTGCCGTCCCGGCGGCGCATGAACAGTTCGGTCTTGAACGGCCGTGCCTGCGATAGCAAGGGCGTCGCCAGCGCGCCGAGGGCGGCGTATTCCTGTTCCGAGCGGAACAGTTCGGCGGCCGGGCGGCCGATTCCGCTATCTCCGGCAAAGCCGAACATCTGGCCGAACATCGGGTTGTAGCGCGTCATTTTCCGGTTGCGCGTGATCAGGATGCCGACCGACGCGTTCAGCATCAGCGCCTCCATTTCCAGCATGCTCCTGGCGGCCGCGCCCGCCGGGGCGCTCGCTGACGCCAGGGGCGTGAGCGACAGCAGCCGTTGTGCCGGGTCGCGGCAAGCGAGTATCCTGAGCACGACCGGCAGCGCTTGCCCGTCGGCGCCTCGTATGCGGCTTAGCAGCGGGGCGCCCGGTTCCGCCAGGGCGATCTGCTGCTGCAGTTCGGCGCTGGCACCGGGTTCGTCGGGCAACAGGCTGCGCAAGGGCCGGCCGCCGAGCGCATCGGGCGTGCGCTGCACCAGATCGGCCAACGGCTGATTGACCGCCAGTATCGTGTCGGGCAAAGCCAGCAGGCAGGCCGGGGTTTCCAGCCAGGTCAGCAGTCCATTTCTATCGACTTGTAATGTGCCGCGCCGCGCCATACCGGTTTTCCTTTGCCCGCCGAATTTCGCCACTATGCCACTATGCCTCAAGGCAGCTGGTTGCGCAAAGCGCCGTCCTGCATTTTGCGGATGCTGTCCGGCACAAGCTGCGGGCGGCAAATCAGGCCGGCCTCAGGCGCGGTAAAAAAATGCGCAATTTAACCCGTTGATTAAATCAATCGCTTGATTTATTATTTCTGCGGAATGCAATTCTGATCGGCGCACGGAGGCGGTATGAGCAAGGAATTGTCGGTGGAGAGACGCGCTATAGAGTCGGCAATTGAATAGATAGAGCCGACTCCCCTCACCCCGGCCCTCTCCCGCAAGAGGGAGAGGGTGAGAACGGCGGCAAGAAAAATAAAACTATTTTCTTGCCGACTCAATAAGGGCAGGCGGCGTTCCGCGAAAAGCGCAGCCCGCAATGGACTGGACGCTAAGGAGTAAGCCCATGTCAAAACCAACGATCGCCATCGGCGGCGCTTCCGGCTTCTGGGGCGACAGCCTCAGCGGCCCCACGCAACTGGTCGCTTCCGGCCAGATCGATTACCTGGTGTTCGATTATCTGGCCGAGCTGACCATGTCTTTGCTGGCCTCGGCGCGCATGAAAAATCCGGCACTCGGCTATGCCACCGATTTCGTCACCGTCGCCATGAAGGCGGTGCTGAAAGACGCCAGGGCCAGGGGCATACGCGTGATCGCGAATGCCGGCGGCGTCAACCCGCGCGCCTGCGCAGAGGCGCTGCAGGCGCTGGCCGGGGAACTCGGCGTCGGCCTCAGGATCGCCGTGGTCGAAGGCGACGATGTGCTGCCGCTGTTGCCCGCCTTGCGCGAAGAGGGCGTGTGCAACATGCAGAACGGCGAGGCCTTGCCGGAAAAGATATTGACGGCGAACGCCTATCTGGGCGCGTTGCCGATCAAGCTGGCGCTCGACGCCGGCGCCGATGTGGTGATCACCGGGCGCTGCGTCGACAGCGCCGTCACGCTTGGCGCCTTGCTGCACGAATTTAACTGGAGCATGGACGATTACGACAGGCTGGCCGCCGCCAGCCTGGCCGGCCATCTGATCGAATGCGGCTGCCAGGGCGTCGGCGGCTTGCATACCGATTGGGAAAGCGTGCCCGACTGGGCGCACAGCGGCTACCCTATCGTCGAATGCAGCCGCGACGGCAGCTTCGTCGTCACCAAGCCGGCAGGCAGCGGCGGGCTGGTGACGCCGGCCACGGTGGGCGAACAATTGCTGTATGAAATCGGCGACCCGGCGCGTTATCTCTTGCCCGACGTGATTTGCGACTTCAGCCAGGTCACGCTGACGCAGGACGGCGCACACCGGGTCAGGGTGGATGGCGTCCGGGGTTTGCCGCCGCCGGCTAGCTACAAAGTCAGCGCCACCTATGCCGACGGTTACCGCTGCGCGGCGCAACTGACCGTGGTCGGCTTCGATGCCGAACGCAAGCTCAGGCGCACGGCGCAAGCGATACTGGAGCGCACCAGGGAAATGTTGGCGCGCCTCGGCTTGCCCGATTACAGCGCGACCCGGCTCGAAGTGCTGGGCGCCGCCTCGGCCTATGGCGAGCACATTGTCCGCTCGCCCATGTTGGAAGCCGTGATGTGGCTGGCGGTCAGCCATACCCACAAACCGGCGCTGGACATCTTTTCGCGCGAAATCGCGCCGGCCGGCACTTCCTGGGCGCCTGGCACCACCGGCGCCGGCGGCGGCCGTCCGGCCGTATCGCCGGCCATCAAGCAAGTCGCCTTTTTGCTCGATAGGCGGCGTCTGCAAGCCACGGTGCAAATACTGGGCGGCGAGCGCATGCCCGTTCCACCGACACAGGGCAGCATGCAGGCGGCCGCGCCGGCGCCGGAAGCGGAGGCCGGCTTTTGCCTGTTGCCGCAAGCCGATTTTATCGTCCTGCCCTTAATCCGGTTGGCGTATGCGCGCAGCGGCGACAAGGGCGATATCGCCAACATAGGCGTGATCGCGCGCAAGCCGGACTACCTGCCGCTGTTGCGCGCGCAGCTGACGGCGGACAGCGTGGCCGCTTACCTGGCGCGTCTGGTCAAGGGCAAAGTGACGCGCTATGCCTTGCCCGGCATCCACGCCTTCAATTTCGTGTGCGAACAGGCGCTGGACGGCGGCGGCATGGCCTCGCTGCGCCACGATCCGCTGGGCAAGGGCATGGCGCAAATCTTGTTGTCGATGCCGATACGGGTGCCGGCAAACATGTACAACGACGCAGCAGCGGAATAGACCTCCGTCGCTGCCCGGCTCCACCGATGTTGAAACGAGCGCTAACTATTGAGTCGGCAAGAAAATAGTTTTATTTTTCTTGCCGCCGTTCTCACCCTCTCCCGCTTGCGGGAGAGGGCCGGGGTGAGGGGAGTCGGCTCCATCTATTCAATTGCCGACTCTATAAGCGCAGCTGCGGTGCAACTTTTTGATATCAGCCAGACCAAGAATTGAGGAGGCATCGATGTACCGGTCCATATTCAAACCCGCTTTGTTCGAACGGCGTACCGTCATCGTCAGCGGCGGCTACCCTATGGGCGAAGTGCAGAACCGGGCCTTCGACGGCTTTCACCTCGGCGCCACGCCCGGGGTCTTGCAAGCGCAGGAGGAAAACTGATGCCCATCCTTGATACCCGACTCGTCGCGCACAGCGAACAATATCGAAGCAATCGCGCCGCCCTGCTGGAACAAATCGCCGAATTGCGCGCGCTCGAGCAGCGCACGCGCGACAAATCGGCCGTCGCGCGCGCCTTGTTCGATCAGCGCGGCCAGCTGTTGCCGCGCGACCGGCTGGCGCGCCTGCTCGATCTGGGCGCGCCTTTCCTGGAACTCTGCACGCTGGCCGGTTACGGCCTCGATCACCCCGATGCGGCGCGCTCGATACCGGGCGCCGGCCTGGTCGCGGGCATCGGTTATGTCAGCGGCGTGCGCGCCATGGTCGTGGTCGACGACGCCGGCATCGATGCCGGTGCGGTGCAGCCTATGGGCATAGAAAAATTCCAGCGCGTGCAAAAAATCGCGTTCGATCAGAAGCTGCCTTTCATCCACCTGGTGGAATGCGCCGGCGCCAATCTGCTCGCCTACCAGGTCGAGACTTTCATCCACGGCGGCAGCGGCTTCTATTGGCTGGCGCGGCTGTCGGCCGCCGGCTTGCCGGTGATCAGCGTGGTGCATGGCTCCAGCACCGCCGGCGGCGCCTATATGCCGGGCTTGTCCGATTACGTGGTGATGGTGCGCGAGCGCGCTCGGGCTTTCCTGGCCGGGCCGCCGCTGCTGAAAGCCGCCACCGGCGAGATCGCCAGCGAAGAAGAGCTGGGCGGCGCCGAAATGCACGCCAGCGTGTCCGGCCTGGCCGACTATCTGGCGCAAGACGATGCCGACGCCGTGCGCATCGCGCGCGAACTGGTGGCGGCGCTGGACTGGAACCGCGCTTTGCCGCAGCCTGAGCGCCCCTACGCGGCGCCGTGCTTCGACGCCGAAGAATTGCTCGGCATCGCCGTGCCCGACCACAAGAAGCCGCTCGACATGCGCGAAGTGATCGCGCGCATCGTCGACGGCTCCGACTTTCTGGAATTTAAACCCGATTACGGCGCGGCGACCGTCACCGGCCATGCCGCGATTTGCGGCATGCGCATCGGCATCATCACGAATAACGGCCCGCTCGATCCGGCCGGCGCCAGCAAAGCCACCCATTTCATCCAGGCTTGCTGCCAGTCCGGCACGCCGCTGCTGTATCTGCAAAACACCACCGGCTTCATCGTCGGCAGGGCGTCCGAGCAGGCCGGCATGATCAAGCACGGCGCCAAGATGATACAGGCGATGGCGAATGCGACCGTGCCGCGCATTACCGTGCATTGCGGCGCTTCTTTCGGCGCCGGCAATTACGGCATGGCGGGGCGCGGCTTCTTTCCCGATTTCTGCTTCAGCTGGCCGAACGCCAGGACCGCCGTGATGGGCGCCGAACAAGCCGCCAACACCATGGCGATCGTGATGGAAGGCAGCATGCGCCGCAAGGGCGTGGAAGTCGACTGGCAAGCGATAGCGGGCATGCGCGCCAAGGTCATCGCGACCTTCGAAAAGCAGAGCGGCGTGCATTACACCTCGGCCCGCCTGCTCGACGACGGCGTGATCGACCCGCGCGACACGCGCAAGCTGCTGGCGATGGTGTTGTCCGTGTGCGAAGAAGCGCGGCGCAGGACGCTGCACCCGGTGCAGTTCGGCGTAGCGCGGCCTTGATTTTTATTTGTGAACGTATGGAATCAATCTTGCGCAACTGATGCCGGTAATAAATCGATGATGGGTTTCGCTACGCTCTACCCATCCTGCTAAATGAAATTCTGGATACCAAGGAGGCCAGCATGCAATTCACCCACGAACATCTGGAACTGCAACGCAATCTGAAACGCTTCATCGACAGCGAAATCAACCCTTTCATCGACGAATGGGAAGCAGCGGAAATTTTCCCGGCCAGGGAATTGTTCCGCAAGATGGGCGAACTCGGCTTTCTCGGCATCTCCAAGCCGGCGGCTTTCGGCGGCCTCGGCCTCGATTACTCTTACTCGGTGGCGATGGCGGAGACGCTCGGGCACATCAACTGCGGCGGCGTGCCGATGGCGATCGGCGTGCAGACCGATATGGCGACGCCGGCGCTGGCGCGTTTCGGCTCGGACGCCTTGCGCGAAGAATTCCTGGCGCCGGCCATCGCTGGTGAAGCGGTCGCCTGCGTCGGCGTGTCCGAGCCGGGGGCCGGTTCCGATGTCGCCGCGATCAAGACCACGGCGCGCAAGGATGGCGGCGATTACATCATCAACGGCAGCAAGATGTGGATCACGAACAGCCTGCAAGCCGACTGGATGTGCCTGTTGGCGAATACTTCGGACGATCCCGCGCACAGGAATAAATCGCTGATCGTCGTGCCGATGAACGCCAGGGGCGTTTCGGTCGGCAAGAAGATCAGGAAGATAGGCATGAATTCTTCCGACACCGGCCTGATCTATTTCGACGAAGTGCGCGTGCCGCAACGCAACCGCATCGGCGACGAGGGCCGTGGCTTCACTTACCAGATGCTGCAATTCCAGGAAGAGCGCATGTGGTGCGCGGCCAGCAATATCGCGTCGCTCGGCAATTGCATAGACGCGACCATAGCGTACGGCCGCGAGCGCAAGATTTTCGGCGCCAGCGTGGTCGACAATCAATGGGTGCATTTCAAGCTGGCGGAACTGAAGACCGAAGTCGAAGCGCTGCGCGCGCTGGTGTACCGCGCTTGCGAGCTGTATATCGTGCAGCAAGACGTGACCGAGCTGGCCTCGATGGCGAAACTGAAAGCCGGCCGCCTGGCGCGCATCGTGCCCGACACTTGCCTGCAATTCTGGGGCGGCGCCGGTTTCACCTGGGACAATCCGGTCGCGCGCTTTTACCGCGACGGCCGCCTGACCTCGATAGGCGGCGGCGCCGACGAAGTCATGCTCAGCATCATCTGCAAATACATGGATATTTTGCCGAGCAAAAAAGGCTGAGCGATGACGTCACCTCTTCCTTTCGACAGTGTGCTGATCGCGAATCGCGGCGAGATCGCCGTGCGCATCGTGCGCAGCGCCAGGCGGCTCGGTTACCGCACGGTGGCCGTGTATTCCGATGCCGACCGCGCCGCCCCGCACCGGCGGGCGGCCGACGCCGCCGTGCGCATCGGCGCCGCGCAACCGTCCGCCTCTTACCTGAATATACCGGCGTTAATCGCGGCGGCCAGACAGGCCGGCGCGCAAGCCGTGCATCCCGGCTACGGCTTCCTGGCCGAGAACGCCGCCTTCGCCACTGCCTGCCAGGAAGCCGGACTGACGTTCATCGGCCCATCGGCGGTGGCCATGCTGGCGATGGGGAATAAGGCCGGCGCCAAGCAATTGATGCAGGACGCCGGCGTGCCTTGCGTGCCCGGCTATCAGGGCGGCGACCAGTCGCCGGCCAGGATGCGGCAAGAAGCGGCGCGCCTCGGCTATCCGCTGATGATCAAGGCGGCGGCCGGCGGCGGCGGACGCGGCATGCGGCGTGTCGCCGCGGAACAGGACTTTGACGACGCCCTGCGCTCGGCGCGTTCGGAAGCGGAAAACGCATTTTCCAGCGGCGAATTGATACTGGAAAAAGCCATCCCGGAGCCGCGCCATATCGAGGTCCAGATTTTCGCCGATACGCATGGCAATATCGTGCATCTGGGCGAGCGCGATTGTTCGGTGCAGCGCCGCCATCAGAAATTGATAGAAGAATCGCCGTCGCCGGCCGTCACGCCGGCCTTGCGTGCTCGCATGGGCGCGCTGGCGATCGCGGCGGTCAGGGCGATCGCTTATGTCGGCGCCGGCACGCTGGAATTTCTGCTCGACCGAGAAGGCAATTTCTATTTCATGGAAATGAATACCCGCCTGCAAGTCGAACACGCGGTGAGCGAAGCGATCACCGGCCTCGATCTGGTCGAATGGCAATTGCGGATCGCCGCTGGCGAACAGCTGCCGCTGGAGCAGGCCGAGATCGATCGGCGCCGCGAGCAGGGCGGACACGCGATCGAGGTGCGCCTGTGCGCCGAAGACCCGCAACAAAACTTTCTGCCGCAGAGCGGGCGCATCGCCTTGTGGCATGCGCCGCAGGGATTGCGCTGCGACCACGCCTTGCACAGCGGGATGGAAGTCTCGCCTTATTACGATTCCATGCTGGCGAAGATCGTCGCCCATGGCAGCGACCGGGCCGATGCCTTGCGTCGCCTGGTGCGCGGCTTAGACGAGTGCCTGCTGTTGGGGGTGAACAACAACCGCGCGTTTCTGGCGCAATGTCTGCGCCATCCTGAATTTGCCGCCGGCAGCTTCAGCACCGCCTTCATAGACCGGCATTTTCCGGCTGAAGTCCGGGCGCTTGCCGCGCCGGAAAATCTCGCCCTGCATTGCGCGGTCTTGTTACTGGCGCGGCAAAGGAGTCAGGCCCAGGCCTACCCGCAAGAGTTGCGCGGCTGGAGCAGCGGCGCCGGCTATGCCCAGCCGGTCCGTTTCGTGCTGGACGATGCCATCCGCGACGCGCATATCGCGGCTACCGGTGACGATTTCTGGGAAGTGCGGCAGGCCGGCGAAACCGTGCAATTCGTTGTCAGCGACCTGCAAGACGGCAGCCTCAGCTTGCACTATCAGGGGCGCGCCACCCGTGTGAAATTTGCGTTTAACGGTGTACATTGCTATTTCATGCTCGAAGGGCGCGAATATGCGGCGTTCGAGCTGACTTACGCGGTGCCGGAATGCAGCGCCGGCGCCGGCCATGGCGGACGCGTGACGGCGCCCATGAACGGCCGCGTGGTGGCAATGCCGGTGCGCGAGGGCGAAGCGGTGCAGGCGGGGCAGTTGCTGCTGGTGATAGAAGCGATGAAAATGGAACACAGCATCGTCGCCGCCGCCAGCGGCATGGTCCAGGGCGTGTTCGCCGCACCCGGCGACCAGGTCGCGCCGGGCCGGTTGTTGATGGAGATAACGGAGGAAAAGGAGGAAAAGGAGGAAAGGCGGCAGGGGTAGCAGGGTGCGCCGCGCGCACCGGCGTACAGTTAGCAGTCCACACAAATTAACACCAAGCACAAGTGAAGGAGTTGATGATGGAGACCAGCACCCGCAGTCACGCAACAGATGCCTGTCAGGAAAACCGCCTGAACCGCATCGCCCTCGGCGACACTTTACACAGGGCGGCGCGCAAATATGGCGAACGCAGCGTCGCCATAGAAGGCGGCCAGCGCACCAGCTATGCCGAGCTGGACGCCGCCAGCAACCAGTTTGCCCATTATTTGCTGGACAGCGGTTTGCCCGGCGGCGCCAGGGTGGCGATGTTGTGCAATAACTCCACGCAATTCCTGATCGCCGCTTACGGCATTTTGAAGGCGGGCCTGGTGTGGGTGCCGCTCAATACCCAGCTGGCGCCCGGCGACGTGCGCTATATCGTCGAACATGCGCAAGCCAGCCTGGTGGTGGTGGACGATCAGTTGCTGGCGCAGCCAGGCTTGCGCTATTTATTCAACGACCTCAAGCTGCCGCTGTGCGTATGCGAAACCGGCGGCGCGGCCGATCACGGCCTGCCCGTGCTGAGGCAACGCCTGCAAGGGCGGGCGACCGGTTTGCCGTCTGTGACTATACAAGAGCGCGACCTGGCGCTGATCATGTACACCAGCGGCACCACCGGACGCCAGAAAGGCGCGATGCACTCGCACTTGTCGGTGTACGCGGCGCTGATTTCGAATATCGCACAGATGGGCATCAGCCACACCGATGTGTTGTCGTGCATCTTGCCGCTGTTTCACTGCGCCCAGTTCAGCGTGGCGGCGTCTTGCATCGTGGCCGGCGCCTCCATGCTGATAAAAAAAGGCTTCGATGCCGGCGCCGTCCTCGACGGCATCGCTAAAGAGCGCGTCACCGTCCTGTTCGGCTTGCCCATGATGTACGCGGCGCTGTTGCAGCACCCGGCGCGCAAGCAGCGCGACCTCGGCTGCCTGCGGCTGTGCATGTATGCGATGGCGCCGATGGCAAAACCTTTGCTGCTGAAATTGATAGAAGAGGTCTGCCCGAACTTTGCACTCGGCAGCGGCCAGACTGAAATCTTCCCTATGACCATGTATTTCTCCCCGGACCAGCAATTGCAGCGCTTCGGCAATTACTGGGGTTTGCCTACGCCGGTCAACGAAGTGGCGATCATGGACGAGGCCGGCAAGCTGCTGGAGCGCGGCCAGGTCGGCGAGATCGTGCACCGCGGCCCGAATGTCATGCTCGCTTATTACAAAGACCCGGACGCGACTGCGCAGGTGCGCCGTTACGGCTGGCACCACACCGGCGATCTCGGCAAGATCGACCAGGACGGGCAGTTGCTGTTCATGGACAGGATGAAAGACATGATCAAGACCGGCGGCGAAAACGTCGCATCGGTTAAGGTCGAGGAAGTGCTGCTGCGCCATCCGGCTGTGGCGAACGCCGCCGTGGTCGGCGTGCCGCATCCGCATTGGGTGGAAGGGATAGCGGCATTTGTGATGCGCAAGCCCGGCGTGGACATCGATGCCGATGGCTTGCTGGCGCATTGCCGCGAACACCTGGCCGGTTTCGAGGTGCCCAAGCACATAGGCTTGCTCGACAAATTGCCGATGACGTCGAGCGGCAAGATACAAAAGCACGTGCTGCGCGCTACGCACCGGGCTTTGTTTGAACTGCCGGAGTAGGCGCGTCAGTCAGGCGGCGTGCGCAAGATGAATTGCAGCGCCTGTTGCGCCAGCTCTTCTATGCTGATGCCGGCGCCGCGCCTATACCATTGCGCGGTCCAGTTCAGCGCCCCGAACATGAACAGGCGGTCGAAGCGGGTCGGCATATTCCAGGCGCCGGAAGCATGCAGCGCCTGTATCACTTCATCCCAGACCGCCTCGTACCTATCTTTCAGCGCGATGATGCGGGCGCGTTCGCCGGGCTCGACCGAGCGCCATTCGTACAGCAGCACGGGGATGAAATCGTGATCGGGCGCGAGCAGGGTGTGCAGATGCACCTCGACCAGGCGTTGCAATGCCGCGCGCGGCGGCAGCGTGTGGATGGCGATCGCTTCGATATCGGCCAGCGATTTGCGCATGCCTTGTTCCATGATCGCCACCAGGATTTCATGCTTGGTCTTGAAATGATAAAACCAGCTGCCGGCCTGGATGCCGACGGCGGCCGCGATGTCGCGCACGGTGGTATTGTCGTAACCCTTGGTGCGGAACAGCAGGGCCGATTTTTCTATCAATTCCTGACGGCGGCCGTCGCCTTCGCCCTGCGCCGGCCGGCCGCGTTTTTTCGGGAGGGTTTGCGGCGCTGCTTTGGTCTCGGGCTGGCGGGTAGTCATCGGTGTCTTGGTGTGGCAGCGTGCAGGCGCTCGCCAGGCTGATCGGTTTGCAGCGATGGTAACCTTAAACCTGGCCAGCATCAATCTCGCCTGCATCGCGGCGATCACCGGTTTGCGGGTAATGCTTGGTCCACGAAAGACACGAAAAGCACGAAAAAATCTTGAAAACCTGTGTAAATTGGATTTTTCTTTCGTGTCTTTCGGGTTTTTCGTGGACCAGGTTTTCAGATTTAAATGAAGTTTTGCAATCAGGGTGCGGTCGCCAGCGCCGTGATCGCCTTTTTGACAGCGGCGTGGACGGCGGCCACTTCGGCGCGCTGCGGGTGTTTGTGGTAGCGGAACAGCATCAGTCCTTCGACCTGGGCCACGATCAGTATCGCGCGCAGCATGGTTGCTTCATCGCTGACTCCGGGGTTCAAACCGCGCAGTAATTTATAAATGGCTTTCTTTTCGCGCGCGATCATCTTATCCATCAGGGCCGAGGCAAATTCGTTACGCGCCGCCAGCGCCCAGATTTCAAAGAACACGCCATGCGTGACCGGGTCGCTCAACTCTTCCAGGAACATGTCTATGGTGCTCATCAATTGTTCCAGCCGCGACTGCGAACCCATGGTGTGCGCGATATTGTCTATCTTGGTCTGAAACGTGTTCATGGTCATCAACAGCAGCGCCTCGATCAGTAAATCCTTGCTTTGGTAATAGTGCTGTACATTGCTCAGGCTGATGCCGACTTGCGCAGCCACCTTGCGCATGGATAGTCCGGCATAGCCTTCCGCGGCAAAAATTTCCCGCGCCGCGCTCAGAATGGCGTGCACGCGCTCCAGACCTTTTTCGGTGGTGCTGGAGGTTTTGCTTTTGAGCGAGGTTTGCAAGGCGTTCGGCATGGTTGACGTGAATCTGACATTTACAAACAAAATTATCCCATACCTGTTGACAAATAGTACGATTGACCTATAATTTTCAACTTATGGGTCGAGTGACCTAGTTTATTCGAGCAATGCAGTCAATCACAAGGAGATGCACATGAGCCGTCAAGTATTCGTATCCGGAGTCGGGATGATTCCATTCGCTAAACCGGGCGCCAGCGCCAGTTACGACCAGATGGGGGCGGACGCCGGTCGCATGGCGTTGCAGGACGCCGGCATCGGCTTTGAGGATGTCGAGCAAGCCTACGTCGGCTACGTGTACGGCGACTCCACCAGCGGCCAGAAAGCCGTGTACCAGATAGGCATGAGCGGCATCCCTGTGGTCAATGTCAATAATAATTGCTCGACCGGCTCCACCGCCTTGTTTCTGGCGCGTCAGGCGATTGCCGGTGGCGCGGCCGATTGCGTGCTGGTGCTCGGTTTCGAGCAGATGAGCCCGGGCGCGCTCGGCTCGGTATTCAAAGACCGGCCCAGCCCTTTCGACGCCTTCGATGCGGTCACCGATAAACTGGTCGGGATGCCGCAGCTACCGCTGGCCTTGCGCTATTTCGGCGGCGCCGGCCTGGCCCATATGCAGAAATACGGCACGCCGCTGGAATCTTTCGCCAAGATCCGCGCCAAGGCCAGCCGCCATGCCGCCAACAATCCGCTGGCCCTGTTCCGGCAAGTGGTGACGGCGGAAGACGTGCTGAATTCCACCATGCTCTGGCCCGGCGTGATGACCAAGCTGATGGCTTGCCCGCCGACTTGCGGCGCGGCGGCGGCGGTGCTGGTGTCGGAGAAATTCGCCAGGGAGCGCGGCTTGAATGCCGGCGTATTCATCGCCGGCCAGGCCATGACCACCGACAAGCCGGGCACCTTCGAATCGGGCGACATGATGCGCCTGGTCGGCTACGACATGAGCAAGGAAGCCGCCGCCAAGGTGTATGCGCAAGCCGGCATCGGTCCGGATCAGCTGGATGTGGTCGAGCTGCACGATTGCTTCGCGCACAACGAGCTGATTACTTACGAGGCGCTCGGCCTGTGCCCGGAAGGCGGCGCCGAGAAATTCATAGCCGACGGCGACAACACTTACGGCGGCAAGGTGGTCACCAATCCTTCCGGCGGCTTGCTGTCGAAAGGCCACCCGCTCGGTGCGACCGGACTGGCGCAATGCTTCGAGCTGACCCATCAGTTGCGCGGCACGGCCGGTGATCGCCAGGTGCAGGGTGCGCGTGTGGCGTTGCAACACAATCTGGGCCTGGGCGGCGCCTGCGTGGTGACCATGTATCAAGCTGCTTAAGGGCCATCCTATGATCAGCAAGGAGCACATAGGCCGCGTGTTTGCCGCGCATACGGTGCAGGTGGAGGCCGGGCGCCTGCGCTTTTTCGCCAAGGCGATAGGCGAGACCGATCCGGTGTATACCGATGTCAAAGCGGCGCAGGCGGCCGGTTACCGCGATCTGCCGGCGCCGCCGACATTCCTGTTTTGCCTGGAGATGGAGCAGGACGATCCGCTGGCCTGGCTGCAGACGATAGGCGCCGATCTGGGACGTATCCTGCATGGAGAACAGTCGTTTAACTATTATCTGCCGGTTTGCGCCGGCGATAGCCTCAGGTTCGAGACGCAGATCAGCGACATCTACGACAAAAAAGGCGGCGCACTGGAATTCGTGGTGCGCAAAACCAGGGTCACGAATCAGCATGGCGAACACGTCGCCGATCTGAGCGGCTCGGTAGTACAGAGAAATGGCTGAGGAGAGCATTATGTCCGCATCACTAGCAAACATGCAGCCCGGCGACGTACTGCCGCCGCTGACGCTGCCAGCTATCGATCGCACTACGCTGGCTTTGTACGCCGGCGCTTCCGGCGACCACAATCCTATCCACATCGATCTCGATTTTGCACGCAAGGCGCGCATGCCGGATGTCTTCGCGCACGGCATGCTGTCGATGGCTTACCTCGGGCGCTTGCTGAGCAACTGGGCGCCGCAACGCCAGATCCGCCAGTTCAATGCGCGCTTTACCGGCATCACCCATCTCGGTAATGCGGTGCACTGCACAGGCAAGGTGGTAGAAAAGCTGGAGCGAGACGGCGAGCAATTGCTGCGCGTGGAAATCCAGTCCGCCAACCAGTTTGGCGAAACCAAGATCATCGGCGATGCCCTCATCGCCATTTAAAAACCAAAGGAAACAACATGTCTAAATTAGCAGGAAAAGTCGCCCTGGTCTCCGGCTCCGGCCGCGGCATCGGGCGCGCGATTGCGCTCAAGCTCGCCAGCGAAGGTGCGCGCGTGGTCATCAACGATCTCGATACCGAACCAGCGCAAGCCGTCGTGGCCGAGATCAGGGCTGCCGGCGGCGAAGCGGTGGCTTGCGTCGGCAATGTGACCGCCAGCGATTTCGCCGAGCGCTTCGTCAAGACCGCCGTCGACACCTATCAAGGTCTGGACATCATCGTGAATAACGCCGGCTACACCTGGGATAACGTGATCCAGAAAATGACCGACGAGCAGTGGTACGCGATCATGGATGTGCACCTGACGGCGCCGTTCCGCATCCTGCGCGCGGCGCAGCCGGTGTTGCGCGCCTACAGCAAGGCCGAGCAGGAAGCCGGACGCGAAGTATTCCGCAAGGTGGTGAATATTTCTTCGGTGGCCGGCCTGGGCGGCAATGCCGGGCAAGTCAATTATTCGGCCGCCAAGGCCGGCGTGGTCGGCATGACGCTGGCGCTGGCGAAAGAATGGGGCCGCATGAAGGTCAACGTGAATTGCGTGGCTTTCGGCCTGATCAAGACCCGTCTGACCGAAGCCACGGCGGACGGCAACGCCAGCGTGAATATCGAGGGGCGCGACATCAAGGTCGGCGTCAATCCGGACCTGATGGCGATGATGGAGCGCTCGATACCGCTGGGGCGCGGCGGCAAGCCGGAAGAAGCGGCCGGCGCCGTGTATTCGCTATGCACACCGGAATCCGATTACATCAGCGGCCAGACCATCATCTGCGGCGGCGGCATTTCCATCTAAACCAAATTTTATACACTGGACTTACGCAAAATTGTTCCAGCAAGGCATGGCGACGAAGGCAGTACGAGTAGTACGACTAGGAGCCATAACGCCGCTGGGGCGGTTTTGCGTAAGTCCTCATAATGAAGAGACATACCATGAACTACACCTCCCCCTGGATGACGCCGGAACTGGAAGGCTTCCGCGACGCCATACGCCGCTTCGTCGATGCCGAGATCGTGCCGCATCAGGAGCGTTGGAAAAAACAACAGCATGTCGACCGCGAAGTCTGGAACAAGGGCGGCGAGATGGGCATGCTGTTGGCCGACATACCGGAAGAATACGGCGGCTCCGGCGGCAGCTTCGCTCATCAAGCCGTGGTGTTTGAAGAGCTGACCTATGCCGGCGACATGTCCTTCGGCATCCACGTGCATGCGATCGTGGCGCATTACATCCTGAACCAGGGCACAGAGCAGCAAAAGAAAAAATACCTGCCCAGGCTGGCCAGTGGCGAAATGGTGGCGGCGATCGCCATGTCCGAGCCGGGCGCCGGTTCCGACCTGAAAGGCATACGCACCACAGCGCTGCGCGATGGCGACGGCTATGTGATCAACGGCTCCAAGACCTTTATCTCGAACGGCTATCTGGCCGACCTGGTGGTGGTGGTCAGCAAGACCGACCCCGAAGCCGGGGCCAAAGGCGTGTCGCTGATGCTGGTCGAGACCAAAAATTGCCCCGGTTTCCGCGTCGGGCGTATCCTGGAGAAAATCGGTCAGAAAGGGCAAGATACTTGCGAACTGTTCTTCGACGACGTGCGCGTGCCGCTGGATAGCGTGCTGGGCGGCGTGGAAGGCAAGGGCTTCGTGCAATTGATGACCGAGCTGCCGTACGAGCGCACCATCCTCGGCGTGTCCGGCGTGGCCGCCATCGAGCGCGCCTTGCGTCTGACCGTAGAGCACACGCGCGAGCGCAAGGCTTTCGGCCAGGCCCTGATAGAGATGCAGAACACCCGCTTCGTGCTGGCGGAAATCAAGACCGAAGCCACGATAGCCCGCACCTTCATCGACCGCTGCATCGTCGACATGATGGCAGGGCGCATGGATACCGAACTGGCGTCGATGGCGAAATACTGGATTTCCGACCTGCAATGCAAGGTCATCGACCAGTGCCTGCAACTATTCGGCGGCTACGGCTATATGCTGGAATATCCTATCGCCCAGATGTATGTCGATGCGCGCGTGCAGCGTATCTACGGCGGCGCGAATGAGATCATGAAGGAAATCATTTCGCGTTCTTTGTAGACATTTGATGCACCGTAATGGTTTATTTGGCCCGTAAACTCAAACTCGTCATTCCTGCGCAGGCAGGAATCCAGCGACGTGCTTTGCGCAGGTTTGCGGCTCCATAGACTGTTTGGGCAGTGAAATCTGCCTATCAAATAAATTACCGGTTTCGGGATGTGAGAAAGACACTGGATTCCTGCCTGCGCAGGAATGACGGCGGTAGAGATTACAAGTTCATCAAAGTATAAGGAAAACGCCATGAGCGGACCGCTTACAGGAATACGCGTGATAGAAATGGTCGGTCTCGGCCCGTGCCCGTTTGCGGCCATGATGTTGGCCGATATGGGGGCGGAAGTGGTACGCATAGACCGCAAGGCCGCGCCCGGCGCGGCCAACCCGTTTCCCATGCTGGGCACCAAGTACGATGTGATGGCGCGCGGCCGGCGCTCGCTGGCGCTCGATCTGAAACAGCCGGAAGCGAAACAGGTCTTGCTGAACTTGCTGGAGCAGGCCGATGTGGTGCTGGAAGGTTTCCGTCCCGGCGTGATGGAGCGCCTCGGGCTGGGGCCGGAGGTTTGCCTGCAGCGTAATCCCAAACTGGTGTACGGCCGCATTACCGGCTGGGGCCAGGACGGCCCGCTGGCGCAGGCGGCCGGGCATGACCTGAACTACATCGCGCTGTCCGGCATGTTGCAGGCGATGGGCCGGGCGGACACCCCGCCTGCACCGCCGTTGAACCTGGTCGGCGATTTCGGCGGCGGCGCCATGATGCTGGCGTTCGGCGTGCTGTGCGCCTTGCTGGAAGCCAAAAATTCGGGACGCGGCCAGGTGGTCGATGCGGCCATGGTGGAGGGTTCGGCTCTGCTGGGCGCGATGATTTACGGCTTGCGCGGCTTCGGTGCCTGGGGCGAGCGGCGCGAAGCCAATCTGCTGGACGGCGGCGCGCATTTTTACGATAGCTATGCCTGCGCCGACGGCAAATTCGTCACTGTCGGTGCGATAGAGCCGCAATTCTACGCCCGGCTACTGCAGCTGGCCGGGATAGACGATCCGGCTTTCGAGGCGCAGATGGATACGCGGCGATGGCCTGAGCTGAAAAGCAAACTGGCAGCGATATTTAAAACCAAGACCCGCCAGCAATGGTGCGACTTGCTGGAAGGTAGCGATGCCTGTTTCGCCCCGGTGCTGGACATGGCCGAGGCGCCGCAACATCCGCACAACCGGGCGCGCGCTGTGTTCATCGAGGTGGACGGCGTGACGCAACCGGCGCCGGCGCCGCGCTTCTCGCGTACTGCACCGGAGGTCTGCATGCCGCCGGCCGCACCGGGGCAGCATAGCGAGCAAGTGCTGCGCGACTGGGGTGTGACGGAAGCGCTCATTCAGGGTTTGCTTAAGCGGAGTGCGATTTAAAGCAAAATTTTTTGTAACTATTCAGCCGGAGATGAAAATCCTTTGCCGCGCAGAGAACGCAGAGGAACCCAACAAGCTTTTCTCTGCGTCCTCTGCGCCTCCGCGGTTAGCGTTTTTGTGCTATCAACGGCGATGCATGCAGAATGGGTGAACAGTTACAATTTTTTTGTCGACTGAAGTGTTATCAACATTAACGGAGACCCGCCTTGAACGAACTATCAGCAGCCATCTTGAACGTGGATACCCTGAAACACATGAATCTCAAGGTGTTGCATGCCTCAGCTAACGCACTGAAGGTAGAACTGCCGCCGCAAGGCAATAGCAATCATCTCGGCGGCGTGTATGCCGGGGCGATTTTTTCTCTGGCCGAATTCCCGTTCGGCATGCTGTGCGTGCATAAGTTCGGCATGCGGGATTTCGTGCCCGTGGTCGGCGAAGTGACGATACGCTACCTGGCGCCTGCAACGGGCGCATTGACGGTGGAAGTGCGGGTGAGCGATGAAGAGTGGGCCGAGATAGAACGAGAGACCCGATCACGAGGCAAGTTCAAGATCGTCAAAGACATAGAAATTAAAGATGCGCAGGGCAAGGTGAATACGGTGGCGAAGGCGACGTATTTCACCGTGCTGTTGCCAAAATAAATTCTGAAAATTCCAACCAACTACCTGACACCGGAGGAGACTATGGCCATACGCCTGACCCAAGCACTGCATCGTTCTTTACAACAACAACCGCTAGCCACTGCGACCGTTTTTCAAGGTCGCCGACACAGTTTCATCCAGTTCCACGAACGCGTGGCGCGGCTCGCTGCCGCCCTGCGCCAGCTCGGCCTGAAAGATTTCGACCGGGTCGGCATGCTGGCGCTGAATTCGGACCGCTATCTCGAATATTATCAGGCCTGTTTCTGGGCCGGATTGACGGTGAATCCCTGCAATATCCGCTGGAGCGCGGCGGAAGTCGCGTATTCGCTGGACGACTGCGATACCCGCGTGCTGATCGTCGACGACACCTTCAAGGCGATGGGCGCGGAATTGAAGAAACAATCGAAAGCTTTGCAAACCGTGATCTACGCCGGCGACGGCGCGACGCCGGCAGGCATGCTGGCTTACGAGACGATACTCGCCGCCGCGACGCCGATGGAAGATAACTGCGGCAGCGACGGCGACCTGGCCGGGATTTTCTACACCGGCGGCACCACCGGTTTCCCGAAAGGCGTGATGCTGACGCACGCCAGCATCCACGCGAGTGCGATGGCGATCGCCGCCGATGCGATAGGGTACGATGCGATTCTCTTGCACGCCGCACCGATGTTTCATGCGGCCGATTTTGCACTCAGCATGGCGCAATGCATACGCGGCGGCGCACACACCTTCGTGCCGGCCTTCAACCCGGCCGGCGTGCTGGAAACGATACAGGCCGAGCGCGTCACGCACACGATCTGGGTGCCGACCATGGTGCAGATGGTGGCCGACTTTCCTGAAATTAAAAACTACGATGTCAGCAGCCTGCAAACCATCGTGTACGGCGCTTCACCGATGAACGAGCGCGTGCTCGAGCGCGCCATGCAAGCCTTGCCCGGCGCCGGCTTTATCCAGGCCTACGGCATGACGGAACTCTCGCCGGTGGCCTCGATACTGCCGCCTTACCACCATACGGAGGAAGGGCGCAAGAGCGGCAAGATGCGCTCGGCCGGGCGTACCGCCTTGTGTTCGCGCATCAAGATCGTCGACGAGGAGGGGGCCGAGGTGCCGCGCGGTACGGTCGGCGAAGTGATCGTCCAGGGCGCGAATGTGATGAAAGGCTACTGGAACAAGCCGGCCGAAACGGCCGCCGCCGTGCGCGACGGCTGGATGCATACCGGCGACGGCGGCTATATGGATGAAGACGGTTTCATCTTCATCATGGACAGGATGAAGGACATGATCATCAGCGGCGGCGAGAATGTGTACTCGTCCGAAGTCGAAAACGCCATCACCCAGCATCCGGCGGTGGCCGCCAGCGCCGTGATCGGTATCCCCGACGAGAAGTGGGGCGAACTGGTGCATGCGGTGGTGGTGCGCAAAGCCGGCGCCGAAGTCAGCGACGCCGAGCTGATCGCCCATTGCAAGCAAAGAATCGCCGGCTACAAGTGCCCGCGCAGCGTGGCGTTTGTGGCCGCTTTGCCGGTGTCCGGCGCCGGTAAAATCCTGAAGAAAGATTTGCGCGAGCCGTATTGGCGCGATCGGCAACGCCGCGTGAATTAAGGAAACGGCGTAACTGTTCACCCGTTCTGTATGCACCGCCGGCTATCGCACAAAAACGCTGACCGCAGAGGCGCAGAGGACGCAGAGAAAAGTTTTTGTAACTATTCCACCTCGCTGGTGCGCATCAACCTCAACGACAAGTCGGAAATGCCGGTCGCCAAGAGCGAATTCGCCGGGGAATTTGCGATTTCTCCGGACGGCGAATGGCTGGCCTTCGGCGAACGCTTCCCCGCCTATTTGACGGGCCGGCAAGGCCGTCACCATCGGCCAGAAAATGGATGCGCTGCCGGTGAAGCAACTCGATGTCAATGCCGGCCAATCGCTGCACTGGTCGGGCGACAGCAAGCGGATTTACTTTTCTCTCGGCGATGAATTGTTCAGCCGCGAACTGAAAGACGCGTTCGCCTTCGTGCCCGGTGCGCCGGCAAAATTGCCCAAGCCGGTCGAGCAAGGCGTGAAGATAGGCTTCCAACAGGCGGCGGATAAGCCGAGCGGCACGACCGTCATTTCCGGTGCGCGCATCGTCGCCATGAAGGGCGACGAAGTGATAGAAGACGGCCGCATCGCGCTCAAGGACAACCGCATCGTCGCCGTCGGCAAGGCGGCCGAGAGACTATTCGCATGGACATGGCGGCGAGTAAGTCCTGAACAGAAGATGGCTCAGGCATTGAATCTTGCGTCGCTCGAGGCATAAAAAAATAACGGGCATTTTTGGTTTGATCGATTGATGGAGGTCAGGCAAAGCGCCTTTTCAGAAAAAGCAATATGAATCCAACAGATTAGAAGTTATACTCGCTCACGAAAATATGGTTGTTTTTGCAGTATTCCCAGCCTGACGGCATGCCGTCAGGCTTTTTTCTTGCACGCCCGGCGTGGGCGTACTCTTGGTAAATTATGCGAAAGTTAATTTTTATCGGCGCGCTTTGTTGCGCCACGGCCCAGGCGCAGCAAACGATGGCGGAGACGGCCGCTATCCTGCATGGCGAGTATCGTGACTGGCAGGCATATGCCAGCCTGCAATCGCTGGCGGCCTACGATGCGATACCGGTGCGTGAACTGGATGGCGACTGGTCGCGCGGCTATGAACCCAAAGCCGGCGATAACCTGTTTTTGCAAAGGCACAGGGCCGGGTTCGGGATGGAAAAGGAGGGCTGGCAGGTCGGCCTCGAATATCGCCAGCAAGGGGTCTTGCATGCGAGCCGCGACACCCTGGAATTCTATCGCATCTACCGGCTGCGTCAGCGCCCCGGGTCGGCCCGCGCTTTCGATCTGGATGCGCAGTTCCGGTCGTGGTCGGCTGCCGGGATGCGGGTCGGCCGCAGCATTTCTTTCGAGGCGGCGGCCGGCGATACGCTGGTGCTGGTGCTGGCCGGATCGCTGTATGCCCATCCGCGGCAGCGCGATATCGGCGTGCACGGCAATCTGAATTACCAGCCGGTCGATAGTTATGCTTTCAATGCGCAGTCGCTGGAATCCGATACCGCTTATCGCTATCCTTTCATGAAGGACGCGGCGCCGACCTCGTCCGGCGCCAGCGTCTCGCTGGCCTTGCAGTGGCAGTTGAACCAGCGCTGGCAAGCCAAACTCGAACTCAACGATCTCTGGAGCCGCATGCGCTGGTCGAATCTGCCGTCGGTGCGCAACAATATTAATTCGGACGTCACCAGCTACGACCGGGACGGCTATGTCAATTATCGGCCGCTGTTGTCGGGCCAGAACAGCCAGATAGAAAAAAGTCGCAACATAGGCGCGTCCGCTGCCCTCAACCTGAGCTATAGCTTCGATAGATGGAGGATAAAAGCTGGGGCCGACCGCCTGGAGGGGACGACGATACCGGCCGTCGCGCTCGCCTACTGGTCGCCCTGGGGTGCGTGGAGCGCCAGTTACGAGACGCGCTTCAATACCCTCAGTGTCGGCTATGAAGCGGGGGCTTTCCACGTCAGCCTGCGCTCGGATAGCTGGCCGCTGAGCCGGGCGAAGGCGGTCGGCCTGGATGCGGGCCTGCATTACCGGTTTTAAGCGCGGGGAGGGCGGATAATTTGCAGGCCCGGAGCTGGAGGTCTGTGTCACAATAGCGGGTTGGCGCGTCCGGCTCGCCCGTGTTTCAGGGCGAAACGGACGGCGCATAGCTATCATGTCCAACCTTCTGGAGTACTCACCATGTTTCAGCACGTCGAAGCCTATCCTGGCGATCCTATCTTGTCCCTGAACGAAGCGTTTGGCAAAGATCCGCGTCCTGACAAGATCAACTTATCCATCGGTATTTATTTCGACGATGCCGGCAAAATTCCGATGTTGCCATCGGTGCGCGCGGCAGAGCACAAGGTGGTGGCCGAAGCCGGCGCCCGTCCTTACCTGCCGATGGAAGGCGCGGCGAATTTCCGCACTGCGGTCCAGCAATTGCTGTTCGGCGCCGACAATGCGGCGGTCAAGGCCGGTCGCGTGGTCACGATACAAACGGTCGGCTCCAGCGGCGGCCTGAAAGTCGGCGGCGATTTCATCAAGCGCTATTTCCCGACCAGCACCATGCTCATTTCTGACCCGAGCTGGGACAACCACCGCGCCGTGTTCGAAGGTTCCGGCCTGAGCGTCAAGACCTATCCTTACTACGACGCCGCCACCGGCGGTCTGCGTTTCGACGCCATGCTGGAAGCCCTGAAGCAAGCCGAGAAAAAGAGCGTGGTGCTGTTGCACGCCTGCTGCCACAACCCGACCGGCGTCGACCTGACCAAGGCGCAATGGCAGCAACTGGTGCCGGTG
The DNA here is from genome assembly GCA_016196925.1 of Burkholderiales bacterium. GTDB lineage: Bacteria > Pseudomonadota > Gammaproteobacteria > Burkholderiales > Burkholderiaceae_D > Undibacterium. The sequence continues at coordinate 23,216 of JACPWS010000027.1, forward strand.
CTGAGGGAACGCGAACTGCTGCCTTTCCTCGATCTGGCTTACCAGGGCTACGTCGACGGCATCGTAGAAGACGCTTACGCAGTGCGCCTGCTGGCCGATGCAGGCCTGAGCTTCTTCGTCGCGAATTCCTTCTCCAAGAGCATGAGCCTGTACGGCGAACGCTGCGGCGCGCTCTCCATCGTCTGCCCGGATGCAGCGCAGGCAGTCAATGTGCTGGGCCAGATGAAGGCGACCATCCGCCGCAATTATTCGAACCCGCCACTGCACGGTGGCCAACTGGTGGCGCGCGTGTTGAGCGACCCGGAACTGCGCACTATGTGGGAAGCCGAAGTGGTCGCCATGCGCGACCGCATCCAGGCCATGCGCCGCAAACTGCACGAGGTACTGAGCGCTAAATTGCCGGGCCGCGATTTCAGTTACTTCCTGACCCAGCGCGGCATGTTCAGCTACACCGGCCTGAGTCCCGAGCAATGCGATCGCCTGAAGGAAGAATTCGGCGTCTACCTGGTCCGCTCCGGCCGCATGTGCGTGGCCGGCCTGAACACCGGCAACGTGGAAGCGACCGCGAACGCGATGGCGGCAGTGCTGGGCTAAGCGCGTAGGGTGCTGCGCACCTGACTGCCGGATATAGAAACCGCCGTGAGCTTGTCGCTTGCGGCGGTTTTTCTATGTCGGAGTCAGTATATGTAGTATGTAGCTTGGGCCAAGGCTTCACCAGCCCAACATGATCACGGCCGCGCTTGTTGGGCTGCCAGAGCGTTAGCCTAAGCTACGGGCTACTCGCAGTGGCCCCACGCGCCGCAAGCGGTGGAAGGCGCTGCGCTTTTCCGCCCTACGCCACTGCCGCCAGCGCCAGCACTTCGCAATCGCCGATCTTCAAGAGTCGTAGCAGCGCCTGTTGCAGGCTGCTGGCGCTGCCGGTGGTGGTGGCCCGCAACGAGGGGGGCGGGGCGGGCGTGATGGCCGGGCGCAGCAGTTGCGCCTGGGTCAGCAGGCGCTGCAAATGCAGGGCGACGGCGGCGCCGGTGTCGATCAACTGGGTATTCGGCTGGCCGCAATCGGCGCAGACCTGCCGTATCAGGTGGGCGACGAAGGGGTAGTGGGTGCAGCCGAGCACCAGGGTGTCGGCGCCTTGCGCCAGCAGTGGCGCGACGTAGCGTCGCACCAGCGCCAGCGTGGCGGCTGATGCCAGTTCGCCTTTTTCGATCTGATCGACCAGGCCGGTGCAGGCTTGCGGGATGAATTGTACGCCGCGCGCGGTTTCCAATTGCGCGCGCAGCAGGAGGAATTTTTCGCTGAGTACGGTGGCCTGGGTCGCCAGCACGCCGACGATCTTGCTGTGGCTGTGCAGCGCAGCCGGTTTCAGGCCCGGTTCCATGCCGATCAGGATCAGGTCGGGATAGCGTTGCCGCAAGACCTTGATGGCGGCGGCGGTGGCGGTGTTGCAGGCGACTACCAGCGCCTTGATGTGGTGGGCGATCAGGTAATCGGCCACGGCCAGGCTGCGTTCTATGATGACGGATTCCGCTTTGTCGCCGTACGGCGCAAAGCCGGAATCGGCGAAGTACAGCAGGGCTTCGTGCGGCAGGGTTTGCCGTATGTGCTGCAGCACCGAGAGGCCGCCGACGCCGGAGTCGAAGATGCCGATGGGGGAAAAACGATCAAACTTCATGCAAAGATGGTTTTAAGCCGCAAACGTAACTATCTGGCCCCCTCTCCCGCGAGCGGGAGAGGGCTGGGGTGAGGGTAGGTGGAATGCCTGAAGTTATCAAAAGAAGGAAAAGATTTTTTTCGTGATTAGTAGAAATTCGGGCGTCTATGCTTGCTACGTACCCTCACCCCAGCCCTCTCCCGCGAGCGGGAGAGGGAGAGGGGGCTTCTACGGAAAGCTGGTCAGCGACTAAAAAACAATCAAGCCGCGCCGCCGACCGGCAGGATGCCTATCTTGGCTTGCCATTCTTTCGGACCGGTATTGTGCACCGACGTGCCGTTGGCATCGACCGCGACGGTGACCGGCATATCGACGACGTCGAACTCGTAGATCGCTTCCATGCCGAGGTCGGCAAAGCCGACTACCTTGGCCGACTTGATCGCCTTGGAGACCAGGTAAGCGGCGCCGCCGACGGCCATCAGGTATGCCGATTTGTGCTGCTTGATCGAGGCTATCGCGGCCGGGCCGCGTTCGGCCTTGCCTATCATCGAGATCAGGCCGGTTTTTTCCAGCATCATGTCGGTGAAACTGTCCATGCGGGTGGCGGTGGTCGGGCCGGCCGGGCCTACCGCTTCGTCGCGTACCGGATCGACCGGGCCGACGTAGTAGATCACGCGGTTGGTGAAGTCGACCGGCAGGGTTTCGCCTTTGGCCAGCATGTCTTGAATGCGCTTGTGGGCGGCGTCACGGCCGGTCAGCATCTTGCCGTTCAACAGCAGTGTCTGGCCCGGGGTCCAGGAGGCGACTTCTTCCTTGCTCAGGGTGTTGAGGTCGATGCGCTTGGATTTTTCGGTGTCGGCCGTCCAGTGGATGTTTGGCCAGTCGGACAGCTTAGGAGGTTCCAGGTAAGTCGGGCCGGAGCCGTCCATGACGAAATGCGCGTGGCGGGTGGCGGCGCAGTTCGGGATCATGGCGACCGGCTTGGAGGCGGCGTGGGTCGGGTACATCGCGATCTTCACGTCCAGCACGGTGGTCAGGCCGCCCAGGCCTTGCGCGCCTATGCCGAGCGCATTGATCTTGTCGCACAACTCGATACGCAATTCTTCGGTCTTGTTGTTGGGGCCGCGCTGCTTCAGTTCGTACATGTCGATGTCTTCCATCAACGACTCTTTCGCCAGCAGCATGGCTTTCTCTGCAGTCCCGCCTATGCCTATCCCGAGCATGCCGGGCGGGCACCAACCGGCGCCCATGGTCGGTACGGTTTTCATGACCCAGTCGATCAGAGAATCGGACGGGTTCAGCATCACGAACTTGGATTTGTTTTCCGAGCCGCCGCCCTTGGCCGCGACGTTGATTTCGACGGTGTTGCCCGGCACCAGTTCCATGTGCACCACGGCCGGCGTGTTGTCCTTGGTGTTTTTGCGCTCGAACAGCGGATCGGCCACGATAGAGGCGCGCAGCTTGTTTTCGGTCAGGTTGTAAGCCTGGCGCACGCCTTCATTGACGGCGTCGATGATGGAGCCGGAAAAGCCTTCGAAGCGCACGCCCATGCCGATTTTCATGAAGACGTTGACGATGCCGGTATCCTGGCAGATCGGACGATGGCCTTCGGCGCACATGCGCGAATTGGTCAGGATTTGTGCGATCGCATCCTTGGCGGCCGGGCTTTGTTCGGCTTCATAGGCGCGTCCCAGGTGGGCGATGTAATCGGCCGGATGGTAATAGCTGATGTATTGCAGCGCGGCGGCAACGGATTCGATCAGGTCGTCTTGCTTGATGATGGTCATGATGTGTTGGCTATGGGCTAGGTAAAAAATCGGTCTGTGCTGCGCGGAGCGGGGCTTGCTTCTGTTTGTCCGGGGAAATCACACGGTTGCGCTGCGCAAGCGGCAAATTTGAAGTAAAAGCGGCGGAATTCCAGCTTCAGCAAAATAGCGACATTTTACACGCGCCATGCGCCGACGGTAAGCTGAGTGCGTAGCAGTGCTATATTGTGGTTTTTGTAACGAGCGAGCCATCATCGTAAGGCTTAAGTAAGTCTGCCGGAATATGGTGGAAGCGTTCACTCATACGATAACAAGCAGGAGATAAGCATGTCCGATTTCGAAGCCGCTAAAGCAGAATCCCGTATTTTCCCACCACCGCCAGCCTTTGCCGCGAATGCCACCGTGTCCGGCATGGACGCTTACCACGCCCTATGCGCCGAGGCCGAGCAGGATTATGAAGGCTTCTGGGCCAAGCTCGCGCGTGAGAATCTGCATTGGCACAAGCCATTCAGCAAGACGCTGGATGAATCGACTGCACCGCTGTACAAATGGTTCGAAGACGGCTTGCTGAACGTCTCTTACAACTGCCTGGATGTGAATCTGCAAAAAGGCAATGGCGACAAGCTCGCGCTGATTTTCGAAGCCGACGGCGGTGAAGTGACGAAGGTGAATTACCAGGAACTGCACCGCAAAGTCTGCCAGTTTGCCAACGGCCTGAAATCGCTGGGCATAGGCAAGGGCGACCGGGTGGTGATCTACATGCCGATGTCGGTCGAAGGCGTGGTGGCGATGCAGGCTTGCGCCCGTATCGGCGCCACCCATTCTGTGGTGTTCGGCGGCTTTTCGGCTAAGTCTTTGCAGGAGCGCATCGTCGACGTCGGTGCGGTGGCGGTGATTACGGCCGACGAGCAAGTGCGCGGCGGCAAGCACTTGCCGCTGAAGGCTATCGTGGACGAGGCGCTGGCGCTGGGCGGCTGCGAGAAGGTCAAGGATGTCGTGATTTACCGGCGCACCGGCGGCAATATCAGCCTGGTCGCCGGGCGCGATCTGTGGATGCACGAACTGACGGCAGAGCAGCCCGCGACTTGCGAGCCGGAATGGGTCAGCGCCGAACATCCGCTGTTCATTCTGTACACCTCCGGTTCCACCGGCAAGCCGAAAGGCGTGCAGCATTCTTCCGGCGGTTATCTGCTGTGGGCCATGCTGACCATGAAATGGACCTTCGACATCAAGCCTGACGACGTGTTCTGGTGTACTGCGGACATCGGCTGGGTCACCGGCCACACCTACATCACCTACGGCCCGCTGGCAGTCGGCGCGACCGAAATCGTGTTCGAGGGCGTGCCGACCTTCCCGAACGCCGGCCGTTTCTGGGACATGATACAAAAACACCAGGTCAGCATTTTCTACACGGCGCCAACTGCGATCCGCTCATTGATCAAGGCGGCCGATGGCGATGCGCAGATACATCCGAACAAATACGACCTGTCTTCGCTGCGTTTGCTCGGTTCGGTCGGCGAACCTATCAATCCCGAAGCCTGGATGTGGTATTACAACAATGTGGGCGGCGAGCGCTGCCCTATAGTGGACACCTTCTGGCAAACCGAAACCGGCGGCCACATGATGAGCCCCTTGCCGGGCGCGACCCCGCTGGTACCCGGTTCCTGCACCTTGCCGCTGCCCGGCATCATGTCGGCCATCGTGGATGAAACCGGGCGCGATTTGCCGAACGGGCAGGGCGGCATCCTGGTGGTCAAGCGCCCGTGGCCGGCCATGATACGCACCATCTGGGGCGACGATGAGCGCTTCAAGAAGAGTTATTTCCCGGAAGAGTTCGGCGGCACGATGTATCTGGCCGGCGACGGCGCAATCCGCAACAAGGACACCGGCTATTTCACGATTACCGGCCGTATCGACGATGTGCTGAACGTTTCCGGCCACCGCATGGGCACGATGGAAATCGAATCGGCGCTGGTGGCGAATCCGCTGGTGGCGGAAGCTGCGGTAGTCGGCAAACCGGACGACACCACCGGCGAAGCAATCTGCGCCTTCGTGGTGCTGAAACGTGCTCGTCCGACCGGCGACGAAGCGAAGCAGCTGGCGACCGACTTGCGCAACTGGGTCGCCAAGGAAATCGGCCCGATTGCCAAGCCCAAGGAAATCCGTTTCGGCGACAACCTGCCGAAAACCCGCTCCGGCAAGATCATGCGCCGCCTGCTGCGCGTGCTGGCCAAGGGCGAGGAAATCACCCAGGATGTCTCGACTTTAGAGAATCCGGCGATCCTCGAACAGTTGAAGCAGGCGCAGTAATAAATACTCCGGGCTACCCGGCAGGTAGTGGGTGGTTTTGCACGGCACTGTTTTGCGACAGTGCCGTTTTTTGTAGGGTGCGCCATGCGCACCGAAGCGGCTATACCGTTTAGTCAAGCCGTATCCTCCGCTTCGTCATTCCGGCGAAGGGTGCAGCAGGGGTCTCGTGGGGGAATTCCCCCGCGCCTGCGTAACGATCTTCGCTTGCAAGCGAAGATTCCTTAAGCGATAGCCGGAATCTAGTGGCGTAATGACCAAAAGACGCTGGATCCCTGCCTGCGCAGGGATGACGACTTTGAATTTACGGCTTATCCGGACAGTATTGCACCCTACCGGGGATTTTGGCAGTCAGCGATTAGTGCGCGACATGAACACCAGGCGTTCAAACAGGTGCACGTCCTGCTCGTTTTTCAACAAGGCCCCGTGCAGCGGCGGCACGATGGTTTTGCTGTCCTTGCTGCGCAAGGCTTCCGGCGGGATGTCTTCGGCCAGCAGCAGCTTCAGCCAGTCCAGCAATTCTGAGGTGGACGGTTTTTTCTTCAGGCCGGCAACTTCCCTGACTTCGTAAAATGTCTGCAAGGCTTGCGCCAGCAGGTCGGATTTCAGCGTCGGGAAATGGACGTCCACGATCTTTTGCATGGTGTCCTGGTCCGGGAACTTGATGTAATGGAAGAAGCAGCGGCGCAGGAAGGCGTCCGGCAATTCCTTTTCATTGTTGGAGGTGATGATGACCAGCGGCCGGTGTCTGGCGCGCACCATTTCGCGCGTTTCGTACACATAAAATTCCATGCGATCGAGTTCGCGCAGCAAGTCGTTCGGGAATTCGATGTCGGCCTTGTCGATTTCGTCGATCAGCAGCACCACCGGTTCATTCGCCGTAAACGCTTGCCACAGCACGCCCTTGACGATGTAGTTGTGGATATCCTTGACGCGCTCGTCGCCGAGCTGCGAGTCGCGCAAACGCGATACCGCATCGTATTCGTACAAGCCTTGCTGGGCCTTGGTGGTGGATTTGATATGCCATTGCAGCAGCGGCATGTTCAGCGCGGCGGCGACTTCTTCCGCCAGCATGGTCTTGCCGGTGCCCGGTTCGCCCTTGATCAGCAAGGGGCGCTGCAGATTCAGTGCGGCATTCACCGCAAGTTTCAGATCGTCGGTGGCGACATAATGGTCGGCGCCGTCAAAGCGGGGAGTGCGTGGGGCCTGCGTCATGATGATTAGTTTGGCTTGTTTTAGAGTGAGATAGTACCGAGTATAAGCCAGAAGGCGCTTACTTGTGAACGGCTGTTCTTTTTTTAGATCGCCGCCTTGGCAGGCAGTGTGCGGCCAGGCGATATTATTTCTTTTTACCTAAGTTTTTGTCGCCGGCGCCCGTGTTATTTTGCGCAAATTTGATCTTAATCGGCTAAAATGCTGCGTTATATCAAATCGCAGTGTTTATTGATCTGTTTGCTTATTTAAACTTCGCTACTATGAAAAAACTGTTTGCACTCCTCGCCCTGGCGAGTCTCGCCCAAGCTGCTGCCGCAGCGGAAGTGGTTGGTAATGCCAAAGACGCCGCCGATAAAAAAATAGCGATGTGCATAGGCTGCCACGCTATCCCCGGTTATAAGGCAACTTTCCCCGAGGTTTATCAGGTGCCCATGATAGGCGGCCAGTCTGCCAAATACATAGAAAGCGCGCTCAAGGCTTACCAGAAAGGCGATCGCAAACATCCATCCATGCGCGGCATCGCCGGCAGCTTGTCGGATCAGGATATCGCCGATCTGGCCGCTTACTACTCTCAACAAAAATAATAAAGGAGCCGAATATGAAAAAAATCACTCTCCTGGCTGTCTTGCTGTCGGCCGTATCCCTGAGCGCCGTCGCCGGCGGCAATGTCGAGGCCGGTAAAGCCGCGGCGGAAAAATCCAATTGCGCCTCTTGCCACGGCAAGGATTTCAGCTCGCCGATAGACCCTACTTATCCCAAGCTGGCCGGTCAGCACGCCGACTATATCGCCCAGGCATTGAAGGCTTACCAGCGCGGCGCCGATGCCGCCAACGGTCGCGGCAACGCGATCATGGGCGCGCAAGTCAAAGCCCTGTCGAATACCGATATCCAGAATATCGCGGCTTATCTGCACAGCTTGCCGGGCAGCCTGGTGCTGAAGAAATAGACCCGCAGGGGCAGCCACAAAAAAGCCGCGTATCATCGCGGCTTTTTTATCGGCAGCGCTTTTTCAAGGCTTCGATATACGCTGCGCCGTCCGGCGGCAAGCCGCTGCGCTGCGAAGTCCAGATCATCTCGCCCAGGCACTCCATGATCTGATGATGGGCTTCGTGCTCGGAATTGGTTTTTTGCGCCAGCAACTGGAAGGCGGCGCGTATGCCGGGCGGTTGATCGACCGAAATCTGCTCGGCAATCGACAAGTGCATGGACAGGTGCAGGAAGGGGTTGGTCTGGCCCTGATCCACGCCGTAGTCGGCTTGCAGCGCGGCTTCCGGGTCTTTCAGGTCGGCTTCATATTCGGGATGCTGGCTGATCCAGTCGGAAGCGATGGCTTCCAGCGGGGTCAGTATTTCCCTGGCGCCGGTTTTGCGGAAGGTTTCGCAAAAAAAACGGCGCACATCGTGCTGGCTGGGGTTAAACATGGAGAAGCTGAAAAGTGAGGATGCGCGTATTGTAAAAGGAATTCGGCGGCCGTGGGCTGAAGGATGGGCCGACTTCGGTTATCATGCCGCTCTATACGAAAGGAATGCTATGCTGACTAAAGAAGCTCTGGATACTTTGTTTACCGCTGCCCGCACCCATAACGTCTGGCAAGACAAGCCGGTCACCGATGCGCAATTGCAGGAAATCTACGATTTGATGAAGTGGGGCGCGACTTCCGCCAACTGTTCGCCGGCCCGCATCGTCTTCGTCAAGACTACCGCCGAAAAAGAAAAACTGGTGGCTTGCGTATCGCACGGCAATGCCGCTAAGACCCTCGCCGCGCCGGTTACGGCCATCATAGGCATGGATATGGCGTTTTACGACAAGCTGCCGCAACTGTTTCCGCACGCCGATGCGCGCTCCTGGTTTGCCGGCAATCCGGCCTTGATAGAAGCGACCGCTTTCCGTAACTCTTCGCTGCAAGGCGCGTACATGATGCTGGCGGCGCGCGCGATCGGCCTCGATTGCGGCCCGATGTCCGGTTTCGATGCCGATAAGCTCAATGCGGCGTTCTTTGCCGGGACTGACGTTAAGGCCAACTTCATCTGCAGTCTCGGCTACGGCGATAAGGATAAATTATTCCCGCGTTCGCCACGCCTGGCATTCGACGAAGCCTGCAAGATCGTCTGATCGTTGTTGCGCCGCGCCCTTACACGTTTTTCGGTAAGGGCGTTTTTTGCTTGTATTCGCACAGGTCGGCGATCATGCAATTCCAGCATTTCGGCGTGCGCGCCAGGCAAGTGTAGCGGCCGTGCAGTATCAGCCAGTGGTGTGCATCGAGTCGGAATTCCGGTGGCACGAATTTCATTAATTTTTCTTCGACGATCTCCACGTTCTTGCCCGGCGCCAGGCCGGTGCGATTCGCGACGCGGAAGATATGCGTGTCGACCGCGATGGTCGGTTCGCCGAAGGCGGTGTTCAACACCACGTTCGCGGTTTTCCGGCCGACGCCGGGCAGGGCTTCCAGCGCCTCGCGCTGGCGCGGCACCGCGCCGCCGTGCTGCTCGAGCAGGAGGCGGCAAGTCGCGATCACGTTTTTCGCCTTGGTGCGGAACAAGCCTATGGTCTGGATGTAGGGGATCAAGCCGTCGACACCCAGCGCATAGATGGCAGCCGGGGTATTCGCGACCGGGTACAGCAGGCGTGTCGCCTTGTTGACCGAGACATCGGTGGCCTGCGCCGACAGCAAGACCGCGATCAGCAATTCAAACGGGGTCGTGTATTCGAGTTCGGTGGTCGGATGCGGATTTTGCGCGCGCAAACGGCTGAAGATTTCGTGGCGTTTGGCGGCGTTCATGGCTGCTTGTTCCCCGATTCGGCTTCCAGTTTCTTGATTCTTGCGCGCTCGATGGCGGCGGCGATGATCGCTTTCTTGCGCTCCTTGCTCGCGATTTCTTCCGCGCTCAGGGCCGGCTCCGCTTCCAGCGCCTGCAGTTTGGCGGCGGCCTTGGCGGCCAGCCTGGCCTCGTTTTCCAGCTGTTCGCGCTGCAAGCGCTCGCGCCTGAATTCGAATTGGCGGCGCGCCTGATCGGCCTGCCGCTGCGACCAGGCATCCCATCCGGTCTGGCCGGGCGTGACGCTATGCATGGAGATGCAATCGACCGGGCAGGGCGCGACGCACAGATCGCAGCCGGTACAGAGCTCTGGGATAACCGTGTGCATTTGCTTGGGTGCGCCCATGATCGCGTCGACCGGGCAAGCCTGGATGCACAGGGTGCAACCTATGCAGTAGATTTCTTCGATGACGGCCACCGGACGCTCACGCTCCTCGCCATGCGCCTTATTCAGGGGGATTACGGGCTTGCCGAGCAGGCCGGCCAGCCTTTGCACGCCTGCTTGTCCGCCCGGCGGGCATTGGTTGTAACTGGCGCTGCCGTCGGCGATCGCCTCGGCATACGGGCGGCAAGCCGGATAGCCGCATTTGCTGCATTGGGTTTGCGGCAGCAAGTCTTCGATCTGGTCGGCGAGAGTGAGCGTCACGGGAAGGCGGGAATGTGGCCGGGAAAGTGCAGCATTATCCGCTCAAAAGCACGGCGGGACAAACAAAAAAAGCCACCGGCGTGGCGGTGGCTAGTGCGAACGTGGGTAAGGATCAGGAATGCGCCTTGATGAAGTCGGTGATTCTCGGGCAGATCATTTCGCGCCAGCGGCGGCCCGAGAAGATGCCGTAGTGGCCGCAACCGGGGGCGACAAAGTCTTGCTGCATATGTGCTGGAATGCCGCTGCACAGTTCGTGTGCGGCCTGGGTCTGGCCGGGGCCGGAAATGTCATCGAGTTCGCCTTCTACCGTGAACAGGGCGACGGTCTTGATATCTTGCGGCCGCACCGGCTTGCCTTCGACTTCCCAGCTGCCCTTGGGCAGACGGAATTCCTGGAACACGGTCTTGATAGTTTCCAGATAGTAGTCGGCCGGCATGTCGAGCACGGCATTGTATTCGTCGTAAAACCTGCGGTGCTGGTCGGCCGATTCGTCGTCGCCCTGCACCAGATGCTGGTAATAATCCCAGTGGCTCTGGGCGTGGCGATCCGGGTTCATGGCGACGAAGCCGGCGTGTTGCAGGAAGCCGGGATACACCTTGCGGCCGTAGCCGGGGTAATTGGCCGGCACGCTGTAAATCACGGTATTCTCGAACCAGGAGAATTTCTTTTCTGTCGCCAGGTTGTTAACTTCGGTCGGCGACTTGCGCGGATCGATAGGGCCGCCCATCATGGTCATGGTTTTCGGCAGCTTGGGGTCTTTGGCCGTCGCCATCAGCGAAATCGCAGCCAGCACCGGCACCGTAGGCTGGCACACGGAAATCACATGCACATTATTGCCGAGCAGGCGGATGAAATCCTGCACGTAGTAAATGTAGTCGTGCAGATGGAAAGCGCCTTCGGACAGCGGCACCATGCGCGCATCGGTCCAGTCGGTGATATACACATCGTGCTGTGGCAGCAAGCCGCGCACGGTGTCGCGCAGCAGGGTGGAATGGTGGCCGGACAAGGGCGCGACCAGCAAAACCTTGGGCTGCTTGAGTTTCGTCAGCGCTTTGTCGGCCAAGACTTTTTTGAAGTGCAGCAATTTGCAGAAGGGCTTGATGACGGTCGTGGATTGGATGATTTCAACCACTTGCTGGCCCATGGTGGTGGACGTGATGCCGAATTCCGGTTTTTCATAATCCTTGCCGAGGCGGAACATCAGTTCGTAGGCGGCGGCGATCCTTTGCGAATACGGGCTGTGCGCCAACGGCGAGACTGGATTGGTAAATAGTTTGGATGATGCTTCCGCCCATTGGGTCAAGGGGTTCAGGAATGCGCGGTTCAGTTCGTGAAATTGATACAGCATGATCGTGTCTCTCTGTGTTGGAACCCAGAACCAGTCAGGGTAAAACTGGTCTGCTGCAATGCATCATAAACCACTTTTTGCCATTTGTCGCACGGCTGCAGCGGGGCAAAGCGGGGCAATGTTAAATTGCGTTAAATGTTTATCGTTTGGATAATGCTGCGAAGAATTTTTTGTAACTGTTCACCCATTCTGTATGCATCGCCGCCGATTGCACAAAAACGCTAACCGTGGAGGCGCAGAGGACGCAGAGAAATGCTTTTTGTATCCTCTGCGGCCAAGGATTTTCATCTCCGGCTGAATGTTTGCAATTTTTTCACGTGTTTTGATAATAAAAAAGCACCGCGCTGTAACGCGGTGCTTTTTTTGACCGGGGTAGACCAGGTTTAATCGAATACCGGTGTCTCTACGCCCAGGATCTTGTGCAGTTTCGGCGAAGTGGTGGTGTATTGCATGTGGATTTTCTTTTCAGGGAAAATATACGGCGCCGCACCGAAAGCCGCCAGCGCCGCTTCATGGAAGCCGGACAGGATCAGTTTTTTCTTGCCAGGATAAGTGTTGATGTCGCCCACGGCAAAAATGCCGGGCACATTGGTTTCGAACTTCTCGGTATTCACAACCTTGAGCTGTTTGCGCTCGATATCCAGGCCCCACTCGGCGATAGGGCCGAGCTTAGGCGAAAGGCCGAAGAATACCAGCAAGTTATCGAGCGGCAGGCGGCGGGTCACACCATCGGCGCCGGTCACCTTGATTTCGCTCAAGGCGTCGTCCTTGCTTTCTATGCCGGTCACTTGGCCGATCACGAATTGCATTTCGTAGTTGTCGCACAATTCTTTCATCTTGGCGACGGAAGCCGGCGCGGCGCGGAAATCTTCGCGACGGTGCAGGACGACGACCGATTCGGCCTTGCCGACCAGGTTCAGCGCCCAGTCGAGTGCGGAGTCACCGCCGCCGCAGATCACCAGATTCTTGCCGTAGAACTGGCTGGGGTCCTTGACGCGGTAAAACACTTGCTTGCCTTCGTAGGCTTCTATGCCTTCGACCTTCAGCGTGCGCGGCTGGAACGAGCCGACGCCGGCCGCGATGAAAATCGTCTTGGTGATGAAGCGGGTGCCGAGCGAGGTTTCCAGATCGAAGCGACCGTCTTCGCGCCGCTCTACCAGCGTGACTTCCTGGCTCAGGTGGAAGGTCGGTTCGAACGGTTCGATTTGCTTGAGCAGGTTGTCGGTCAGTTCCTGGCCGGTGCAGACCGGCACCGCAGGGATGTCGTAAATCGGCTTGTCCGGATACAGTTCCACGCATTGGCCGCCGACGACCGGCAGGGAATCGATCACGTGCGCTTTAATTTCCAGCAAGCCCAGTTCGAATACCTGGAACAAGCCGACCGGGCCCGCACCAACGATGACGGCATCGGCTTCGATTACGGCGCCGGCCTGAATAGAGTGTTTGTTTTCCATACGACGAAATACTTCCTGTGTGTCCTGAGAATGCAGTGATGGTGCAATAAAAAGCGGTGAAACGGCGTCGGCGCAGATCAGCGCTCCAGATATTGCAGCTTGTCCTTGACGTCTTTCCAGTCGTCCGCATCCGCCAGCGGGCTGACGGTCTTGGTGATCGACGGCCAGTTGCGCGTCAGGTCGGCATTGATCTTGACGAATTGCTGCTGATCGGCCGGTACGTCTTCTTCGGCGAAAATCGCATTGGCCGGGCATTCGGCGACGCAGACGGCGCAGTCTATGCATTCGTCGGGATCGATCACCAGGAAATTCGGGCCGGCGCGGAAGCAGTCCACCGGGCAGACATCGACACAATCGGTGTAACGGCAGCGGATGCAGGATTCGGTCACAACGTGGGTCATAACAGTGTCCAATCTTAAAAATTCGGGGTTCGGCACAGCCGCTTCGCCTGAAAGCGAAAGCCATAGCTGCAAAGCCTTGTATTTTAAGGCAATTTAGCGCATCTCACAAATCAGACTTAGATAGATTACGCATAAGCAAATACGGCGCACCGGAAAGCTTTTTGCATGTTTCAGGCTGTGCGGGATGGCGATTGTAAGGGAAAACTACGGCGCCGGCATTGATATGCATCTAAAAGTGGCCATATTCCGCCCGTGTTGCATCGATGAAATTTATTGCCGCGCCTGAAAAACAGGGAACAAGCCTTGACCGGGCGCAGTATGTCGGCAAGGAAGAATTATTGCGCAGCGCCGATCACCTGATGCTGGTTTTGCCGTATTCGGCGGCGTCGCATCATGCGATAGGCGCAGCCGAGCTGGCGCTGATGAAGCCGACCGCCACCCTGGTGAATCTGGCGCGCGGCGGCATCGTCGACGATGCGGCGCTGATCGACGCCTTGCGCCGGAAACGCATCGCCGCCGCCGGCCTCGATGTGTTCGAGCATGAGCCGCAATTCCATCCCGATTTTTTAACGCTGGACAATGTGGTGCTGACGCCGCATATCGCCAGCGCGTCCGAGGCGACCCGGCGCGCGATGGCGAACTGCGCGGCCGATAATCTGATCGCCGCCCTGAGCGGCAAAACGCCGCCGAATTTGCTGAATTCCGCTGTGCCGCGCGGCACCGCTCCGGGGCTTAAGCCTTGAGCGAGTCGATCAAGTCCACGTACTGTTGCATGGCGGCGTCCTGCGTCGTGCCTTTCAAGCCGGCCCAGGCGTCGAACTTGGCGCGGCCGACAAAGTCGGTCATGCCGGGACGGTCGCCGCCGGCGTCGCCGCTGCTGCCTTGCTTGTACAAGGCGTAGATTTTCAGCAGCGTCATGTTGTCGGGGCGTTCAGTCAAGTTCTTGGAATCGGCCAATGCCAGGTTGAATTGGTCTTGCAGGCTCATGGAAGTCTCCGGTGGTATTCAGTGAAAACGCAAAAAATAGCACGAAGCCTTGTCGTTTCACCAGCGCCGCGCTAGAGGTTTTCCTCTGGGGAGTTAATGCAGGGTCGGTTCGGCGCCGCAGCAAGCCTTGTATTTTTTGCCGCTGCCGCAAGGGCAGGGATCGTTGCGGCCGACCTTGGCGCCTTCGCGTTTGACCGTGGCGACGCCCGATTTGCGCAGCGGCGCCCAGAAGCGGCGGATCAGCGGGATCGCCGCTTCCAGTTGCAGCGCCAGCTGATGGCATTTTTCCGGTGTGTCCACCAGCGGCATTTCTTCTTCCTCGATTTCTTCGGCGCCGAGCAGGTAGATGGTTTGCAGGTGCTCAGCGATTTCTTCCGACTCCCAGGCCGCTTCCCAGGCCACTTCGCGCAGGCGCATGCCTTCCCAGAAACCCCAGGCCCAGGTTTCGCCGTCGATCAATTCCTTGCCGTTTTGTTCCATGATGCAAAACAGCGGCTCGTATTCTTGCGGCGCCACTTCGAATGTGATCTGGATTTCGTTCATGAAGCGCGCAATCATGTTGGTGATGCGCTGCATTTCCTTGTCGTTCTTAAACTGCGGCTCAGCCTGGTCGGGCAAGCCCCACACCAGCGGCAGCCATTCCGCCATCGGCACCATTTCCGGACCCATGGCGATCGCGGTCAGGTAGCCGTGCAAGGCGTCCATGGTCATGCCGTCATCGCCGACGCGATCCGACATCAGAAATTTGTCGAGTTCATTAAATTCTTTATCGCTGAGCGGTTCGTCGAGATGCATGGTGAGACTCTTAAGTAGATGAAAATACCGGAAGTTTAGCGCTTTGTCAGCTGGCTGTGCAGGAGTTTTGAATTCTGTAGGACTTACGCAAAACCGCCCCAGCGGCGTTATGGCTCCTAGTCGTACTCTTCGTACTGCCTTCATCGCCACGCCTTGCTGGCGCAATTTTGCGTAAGTCCTATTAATCTATCGACGTAGAATAGCGTGCATGACAAATTCCATTTCCCCTATTAACTTTGCCGGCCTGACGCCGGAACTGGTGCTTGACGCGGTCGAGAGCAGCGGCCGGCGTTGCGACGGCCGCCTGCTGGCGCTGAATAGCTATGAAAACCGGGTGTATCAGCTAGGCATGGAAGAAGGCCCGCCGCTGATCGCCAAGTTTTACCGGCCGCTGCGCTGGAGCGATGCGGCTATCCTGGAAGAGCATGCTTTCGTGCAAGAGCTGGCGGCGCAAGAAATACCGGTGGTGCCGGCCCTGGCGACGGCGGACGGCGCAAGCCTGCGGCATTTCCAGGGCTATCGTTTCGCCTTGTTTGCGCGCCAGGGCGGGCGCGCGCCGGAAACCGGCGACGCCGCCACGCTGGAATGGCTGGGGCGCTTCATCGCCCGCATCCATGCAGTCGGCGCGGTGCGCGCGTATCGCGAACGGCCTGGCCTGAATCCTGAAAATTTCGGCGTCGGGCCAAGGCAATGGCTGCTGCAGCATGATTTTGTACCGCCCGATTTGCGCGCCGCCTATGCCAGCATCAGCCAGCAAGCGCTGGACGGCGTGCAGCGCTGCTACCAGCGCGCCGGCGAGCTGCCGCTCTTGCGCCTGCATGGCGATTGCCACCTGGGCAATGTGCTGTGGCTGGAATCGGGCCCCCAGGCCGGGCCGCACTTCGTCGATTTCGACGATAGCCGCATGGGGCCGGGCATCCAGGACTTGTGGATGCTGCTGTCGGGATCGCGCAGCGAGATGCAAGGCCAGCTGGCCGATATCCTGGCCGGGTACGAGGATTTCTTCGATTTTGAGCCGCGCCAGCTCTACCTGATCGAAGCCCTGCGCACCCTGCGCCTGCTGCATTATTCGGCCTGGCTGGCGCAGCGCTGGGACGACGCGGCTTTCCCGCTCGCCTTCCCCTGGTTTAACACGCAGCGCTACTGGCAAGACCGCATCCTGGAGTTGCGCGAACAAGTGGCGCTGATGGATGAGCCGCCCTTGTGGCCGGTTTGAGCGTTAAAATAGCGCCCGATTTGACTAACGTATTAACGTATAAATGGAGTTGCAGCATGACCCAGGATGAATTGAAACTGGCCGTGGCCCAGGCCGCCCTTGCCTATGTGGTGGAAAACGAGATCGTCGGCGTAGGCACCGGCTCTACCGCCAATTTTTTTATCGATGAGCTGGCCAAGATCAAGCACAAGATCAAGGCGGCGGTCGCTTCGTCCGAGGCGACCGCCGCCCGTCTGCGCAGCCACGGCATCGCGGTGCTCGATCTGAACGAGGTGACGTCGATGCCGGTGTATATCGACGGCGCCGACGAGATCACGCCGCAGGGCGCGATGATCAAGGGCGGCGGCGCGGCGCTGACGCGCGAAAAAATCGTCGCCTCGGTGGCGCAGAAATTCATTTGCATCGCCGACGGCTCCAAGCTGGTCGAGATGCTGGGCAAGTTCCCGCTGCCGGTGGAAGTGATACCGATGGCGCATGCGGTGGTGGCGCGCAAGCTCAATGCTCTCGGCGGCGCAGCGCGGCTGCGCCTGAAAGACGGCCAACCCTTGCTGACCGATAACGGCAACATGATACTCGACGTGCACGGCATGCAGATCGCCGACCCGGTCGCGCTGGAAGCCGCCATCAACAATATCGTCGGCGTGGTCACGGTCGGCTTGTTTGCGCGCCAGGGCGCCGATGTCTGCCTGCTCGGCACGGCGGAAGGCGTCAAAACTTTGCAATTCTGATAGCTACATTTAATCCCTGCAGATACTCCCCCCTGTTTTTAAATAAATCGGCCTGTTGTCAGCGGATTTATTGGTCTTGAAAATATACTGGGGGGAGTATATTTTTCCTTCCTGAAGCATGCACGGCGCCGTTGCAGGCGTCCGCTCGCCGCACGCTGGTCTGCGTGCAATAAACCTCTCAGTAATGCCAGTTTCAGCGCCGGCCCGCCTTGATATTGGCGCGCTTCGGAGCTATACCTAAGCCATGTAATTTTTGGAATTTTTTTTCCTCGGGGTAATATTCCGCCGGGTGCGCAGGCGGCGTCCGGGGACGCCCGGCCGGTACGCCGAAACGCTACGGTAGCGCCGGTAGCGCGTGTCGCCGGGAGCCGTTCTGGCCGTTGCGGGAGGGTAGCGTGGATCAATTGCCGACATCGTTGAGCTCGTTAAGCTCGTTTGGTGCGCTTAAGCTGCTCAAGGCATGCCGGCGGTGGGTGCGCGTATTCTGCTGGCTGCCGCTACTGTTGCTGAGCGTAGGCGCCGCCGGGCAAGCCGCGCACGCGCCGCTGCGCTTGTCGCTGTCCGGCTCCACCACCATGGCGCCGCTGATGCGGGAAGTCGCGCGCCGCTTTCACGCCCGGCATCCGGAGGTGGCGGTCGAGGTCAGCCTGGGCGGTTCGGCCACAGGCATCAGCGATGTGCGCCAGGGCAAGAGCGATATCGGCATGGTGTCGCGCATTTTGCTCGACAGCGAGCGCGATCTGCGCGCGATTTCCATCGTCAGGGATGGCGTGGCGCTGATCGTGCATAAAGACAACCCTGTCACGGCGCTCAGCGACCAGCAATTGCGCGATATTTATCTTGGCAAGATCGGCAACTGGCGCCAGGTCGGCGGGCGCGATGCGCCTATACATGTGCTGGCCGGTTCGCCGGATGGCGGCTCGGCGGAAATGATAGGCCAATACCTGCGGCTGCCCTTCGATCAGATCAGGGCCGAGCGGCGCGTCGCCGCCAACGCCGACCGGCTGGCCGCCGTGGTGGCCGACCCGCTCGCGATCATCTGGATTTCACTGGGAGAAGCCGAGCGCAATGCGCGCGGCGGCATGCCGGTCAAGCTGTTGAGCGTGGGCGGGGTGGCGGCCAGCAGTAAAAGCATACGCGACGGCAATTACCCGATTTCCCGGCCGCTGAATCTGGTGACGCGCGATTTGCCGAGCGGCGCGGCCCGGACTTTTATCGAATTTTGCGTTTCGTCCCAGATCACCGAGATTGCCCTGGCGCTCGGTTTCGTCCCTTATCTCGATTGAGCAGGATCAAAGGTATGCGGAACATGCTGGCCTGGTTTGAGCAACTGAGTCTGCGCGCCAAACTCGCCTTAGGGTTCGGCGCCCTGATCAGTTTGATGGTGGCGGGCAGTTCCATCGCCTGGCTGATCCATGCGCGTTCGCTGGCGGCGATCGATGCATTTATCGAGGGCGAAGACCGCATCGAAGAATTGAGCATGGATAGCAGCATCGCGATGGGCAAGGCGCGCCGTTATGAAAAAGAATTCCTGCTCAAGCGCCAGGAATTCAGTTATGAAGAAGCGCGCTCGCGCTATGCCACGCTGGTGGCCAGCCAGCTGGAGGTGGTGCGGGAAAAGATGGCGGCCATCCGCGAGCTGAGCGACGACGCCGAAATCCGGAGCGCCACCCATGCCATAGAAGACGTGACGCGCTTGTATGAAAAGGGTTTCCTGCATGTGGTCGATTTGTACGGCCGCATCGGGCGCCGGGAAAGCGGCCTGGAGGGGCAGTTCCGGGCCCGCGCGCACGCGCTCGAGTCTGGCCTGAACCAGGCCGGCGCGGAACGTCTGCGCGCCGATCTGTTCGCCGTGCGGCGCTACGAAAAGGATTTCATCCTGCGCGGCTCGGTGCGCGAAGCCGGGGCGGTGGAGAGCGCCGCCGCCGAATTCCTGCAAGACCTGGCGGACAGCAATTTGCCGCCCGAACGCAAGCAGGAGTTGCGGAAAATAAGCGCGCAATACCTCGCCTTGTTCCGCGACTATGTCGCCACCGATGCCGAAATCAACGCGGCGACGCTGGAATATCTGGGCGCCGTGCACAAGATGGAACCGGAACTGGAGCAGTTGCGCAGCTTTGTCGACCAGGCGGTGGTCGACACGCGCGCCACGCTGCACGGGCTGGGGCGGGCGACCAGCATCGCCTTGTCGGGCATGGCGGTCGCGGCGATCTTGCTCGGCTTGCTGGTGGCCGGCTTCATCGTGCGCAACACCAACCGGGCGGTGCTGGCTTGCGTGAATTTTGCCAGCCAGCTGGCCGGCGGCAACTGGACCGCCCGCCTGCCTTTGTCGCACCGCCCGAGTGAATTCGAAGTGCTGGCAGTGGCGCTCAACAGCATGGCGGACGCCATGCAGGAAGCGCACAGACGCGACCAGTTGCGGGCCGCCGAATTGCTGCACATGAACCGCACCCTGCACATGTTGTCGCGCTGTAGCGAGGCGCTGGTGCGCGGCAAGAGCGAGCAGGAATTGCTCGATGCGATCTGCCACCAGATCGTGGAAAACGGCGGCTACCGCCTGGCCTGGGTCGGTTTCGACCGCAATGACGAAACGCTGGGCGTGCAGCCGATCGCCAGCGCCGGCGCCGGCGCCGATTATGTGAACGATCTGAAGCAGGGTGGCGATCGGCACGGCCTGTGGGTGTTCGGGCGCGCCATGCACGACGGCCGCATGGTGGTGGCGCGCCATATCACCACCGACAGCGCCCAGGAGGCGTGGCGTGAAGCCGCCTTGCAATACGGATTTGCTTCCTGCATGGCGTTTCCGCTCAAAGCCAAGGGCGAGATCCTGGGCATACTCGGCATCCATGCAGCCGAAGCCGACGCCTTCGACGTCGATGAAATTTGCCTGCTGCAAGAGCTGGCCGACGACCTCGCGTTCGGCATCGCCAGCCTGCGCGACGCCGAACGGCGCGAGCAGGCCGAGCGCGCGCTGGCTTATCAGGCCAATTTCGACCAGGTGACCGGGCTGGCCAACCGCAACCTGTTCAGCGATCGCCTGCGGCAGGCCATCGTGCATGCGGCGCGCGCCCGGCGCAAGGCCGCCGTACTGGTGCTGACGCTGGATCGCTTTAAAACCATCAAGGACAGCCTGGGGCACGACGCCGGCGACGCCATGCTAAAGCACGTCGGGCGTGCCCTTACGGCCAGCCTGCGCGAGGACGATAGCGTGGCGCGCCTGTCGGGCGACGAGTTCGCGATCGCCATTGGCGATCTGGTGACGGCGGGTGAAGTGACTGCGGTGGGACTCAAGCTGCTGGCCGCCGTGCTGGAGCCGATGACGCTGGCAGGCCACACCATCTTCACCAGTGCCAGCATGGGCATCAGTTTTTATCCGAAAGACGGGCTGGAGGTCGACCATCTGCTGCAAAACGCCGACATCGCCATGTCCAGCGCCAAGGCCATGGGCGGCAATCTGTTTCGCTTTTATGCGGCGGAAATGAACGAGCGCACTTCGGCGCTGTTCGCCCTGGAAACGGAGTTGCGGCACGCCATCGCGCAAGGCGAACTGCGCGTGT
This sequence comes from Burkholderiales bacterium, assembly GCA_016196925.1. GTDB lineage: Bacteria > Pseudomonadota > Gammaproteobacteria > Burkholderiales > Burkholderiaceae_D > Undibacterium. Next base: position 44,103 of record JACPWS010000027.1, read on the forward strand.
ATTTCCAGCCGCGCGTGAACCTGTCCAGCGGCCGCATGTGCGGCGCCGAGGCGCTGGTGCGCTGGCAGCATCCCGGGCGCGGCCTGGTGCCGCCTTCCGATTTCATCCCGCTGGCGGAAGAGACCGGACTGATATTGCCGCTGGGCGAATGGGTGATCAAGAGCGTGTGCCGGCAACAGCGGCTGTGGCTGGATGCCGGTTTGCCGGCCTTGCCGGTCGCCGTCAATTTATCGGCGCGCCAGTTCCGCCAGGAGAGCCTGGTCCAGCTGATCGGCGTCGAACTGGCCGCCAACGCATTGGAAACCCGCTATCTGGAAATAGAAATCACCGAGTCGACCCTGATGGACAACCTGGACGACGCCATTGCCGCCTTGCATGAATGGCGCGCGGCCGGCATCAAGCTTTCGCTCGACGATTTCGGCACCGGCCATTCCTCGCTGAGCCGCTTGCGCCGCCTGCCGTTCGACCATCTGAAAATCGATCAATCGTTCGTGCGCAACCTGATCCGCGATCCGGAAGACGCCGCGGTTTGCCGCGCCATCATAGGCATGGCGCATAACCTGCACATGACAGTGATCGCCGAAGGGGTGGAAACCGAAGGGCAGGCGCTCTATCTGCGCGAACACCTGTGCGATGAAATGCAGGGCTATTACTTCAGCCGCCCGCTACCGGCCGCCGATTTCGAAGCCATGCTGGCGCAAGGCACAACCCTGAGCTTGCCGCCGCCGGGTAAAAGCCGGGTCGGATTGGTGCATGCCGGCAATGAACGCTGAGCGCTTGCGCAGCCGCTGCGATGCCCGATAGCGCCCGCCATCCATATACTCCCCCCTATTTTTAAAAAAATCACCTTATCGTCAGCGTATTTATTGGTCTTGAAAATATACTAGGGGGCAGTATATTTCGTGTTGAAAATGGAAATGCGCCGGCGGATTCAACTGCGAAGAAACTTCAGCTTCAATCCAAGCAAAAAGCCCGCTACGCGAGCGGGCTTTCAGTGAGGCAAAGGCGGCAATTATGCGCTGGGCGGTACGTAGCCTTGCGCCGCGTCGGCGCCGTCGCCGAAGAAATGCTTTTCCATCTGGCTCGCCAGGTATTTGCGGGCGCGGGTGTCGGCCAGATTCAGGCGGTTTTCATTGACCAGCATGGTCTGGTGCTTGAGCCAGGCGGCCCAGGCTTCTTTCGACACGCTTTCGTAAATGCGCTTGCCGAGTTCGCCCGGATACGGCGGAAAATCGAGGCCTTCGGCTTCCTTGTTCAGTTTGATGCAGTGGACCATGCGGGCCATGATGTGACTCCTAAAAATAAGCTGTGACGATGCGGGATTATAAGACTGAACGCGTTAGAGCTGCTTGACCAGCACCAAAGATTTGCGCTGCCAGTTATACATCTTCTGGCGGTTCTTGGGCAGATCGTCGACGCTGGCGCTGACGAAGCCGCGCTTCAGGAACCAGTGCGCGGTGCGCGTGGTCAGCACAAACAGCGAATGGAAGCCGGCGCGGCGCGCGCGTTTTTCCATGTGCTTGAGTATCCGTTCGCCGTCGCCCTGGCTCTGCACTTCGGGGTTCACCGTCAGGCAAGCCATCTCGGCCATCTTCTCGAAAGGGAAGGGATACAGCGCGGCGCAGCCGAAGATCACGCCGTCGTGCTCGATCACCGAGAAGTAATTGATTTCGCGCTCGATCAGCTCGCGCCCGCGCTTGACCAGGGTGCCGTCGGCTTCCAGCGGCTCGATCAGCTTGATGATGCCGCCCACGTCTTCCACCGTCGCTTCGCGCAGGCTTTCCAGGTTTTCCGACGACACCATGGTGCCGACGCCGTCGTGCGTGAACAATTCCAGCAGCGCCGAGCCGTCCATCTGGTAAGGCACGATATGGATACGCGGCACCCCGCCGCGCGAAGCCTTGACCGCATGTTCGAGGTAAAACGCGACATCGGCCGGCAGGTAGCCGGCTTTTAACTCGTGCTCGGCTTGCATGAAAGACAGTTCGCGGATTTCGTCGCCGTCCTGATCTGCCATCATCGGCGTTTCCGTGATGAAGATCAGCTTGTCGGCGCGCAGGGCGGCGGCGGCCGAGACGGCCACGTCTTCCATGGTCAGGTTGAACGCTTCGCCGGTAGGCGAAAAGCCGAGCGGGCCCAGCAGCACCAGGCTGCCGCCATCCATGATCCTGTGCATGGTGTCGTAATCGACCTTGCGCGTGGTGCCGGTCAGCTGGAAATCGACGCCGTCGACGATGCCGATAGGCTTGGCGGTAATGAAATTGCCGGAAATGATGCGGATCGCCGCATGCGCCATCGGCGTGTTCGGTAAGCCCTGGCTGAAGGCCGCTTCGATGTCGAGGCGCAATTCGCCGGCCGCTTCTTTCGAGCATTCGAGCGCGGCGGTGTCGGTGATCCGTATGCCGTTGTGAAAGCTGCCCTCGACATTGCGCAGCGCGAGCTGCTCGGCCACCTGCGGGCGCGAGCCGTGCACGATCACGATCTTGATGCCGAGCGCATGCAATAAAGACAAATCTTGCGCCAGCACCGGCAAGGCGCCTGCCGTCACCAGCTCGCCGGGAAAGGCGACCACGAAGGTTTTGCCGCGAAACGCGTGGATATATGGCGCGACCGAGCGCAGCCAGTGAACGAATTGAACAGGATTTTCCATCCGCGCATTATAATGCGCAGCGCTATGTCTGCTAATCATTCCTCTAAAAATTCCCCGAAAAACGCCCGGCCCGCCGCTACCGCCGCCGCTACCGGCCTGGATGGCTTGCGCGCCTTGCGCAACCAGCTGCGTCAGCCTGCGCCGCCGCCCCTAAACAAAGCCGCAACCGAGGCCGGGCCCGGCCAGCGGCCCCGGCCTGCGCCTGAGGCGCGGCCCATTGCGCCCAGTATGCCGCTGCGCAATCCGCTGCCGACGATTACGTTCCCGGAAGAGTTGCCGGTCTCCGGCAAGCGTGTTGAAATTGCAGAAGCCTTGCAAAAGCATCAAGTCATCATCGTCTGCGGCGAGACCGGTTCCGGCAAGACCACCCAGCTGCCGAAGATATGCCTGGAACTCGGGCGCGGGCAAAAAGGCTTGATCGGCCACACCCAGCCGCGCCGGATTGCCGCATCGTCCACCGCGAAGCGCATCGCGCAAGAGCTCGGTTCGCCTTTGGGCGAACATGTCGGCTTCAAGGTGCGTTTCACCGATACGCTCTCCAAGGGCGCCTCGGTCAAGCTGATGACCGACGGTATCTTGCTGGCCGAAACCCAGACCGATCCGCTGCTGCGTCAATACGACACCATCATCATCGACGAGGCGCATGAACGCAGCCTGAACATTGACTTCCTGCTCGGCTACCTGAAGCAGCTGTTGCCGAAACGGCGCGACCTGAAGCTCATCATCACCTCGGCCACCATCGACGCCCAGCGTTTCGCCCATCACTTCGCCGACACGCGCGGCCCCGAGCCAAAACCGGCGCCGGTGATCGAAGTCTCCGGCCGCCTGTATCCGGTGGAAGTGCGCTACCGCCCTGTGCAAGAAGGCGAGAAGGATAAAGAGCGCGACCTGATGACGGCGATCACCGACGCCGTCGATGAACTATGCCGCCTCGGTTCCGGCGACGTGCTGGTGTTTTTGCCGGGCGAGCGCGAAATCCGCGACGCCGCCGAAGCCTTGCGCAAGCACCATCCGGCCCATGTAGAAATCCTGCCGCTGTTTGCCCGCCTGTCGGCGCAAGAGCAGGAACGCGTCTTCAAGCTGTCGAATGCGCGCCGCATCGTGCTGGCCACCAACGTGGCCGAGACTTCGCTGACCGTGCCCGGCATCCGCTACGTGGTGGACACCGGCCTGGCGCGCGTCAAACGCTACAGCTACCGCAACAAGGTCGAGCAATTGCAGATAGAAGCGGTGGCGCAATCGGCCGCCAACCAGCGCGCCGGCCGTTGCGGCCGCGTCGCCGCCGGCGTCTGCATCCGCCTGTACGAAGAAAAAGATTACCAGCAGCGCCTGCCGTTTACCGAGCCGGAAATCCTGCGCTCTTCGCTGGCCTCGGTCATCTTGCGCATGAAATCGCTGCACTTGACCGATGTCGAGACTTTCCCCTTCATCGAGCCGCCGCCGGGCCGCGCGATCGCCGACGGCTACCAGTTGCTGCAAGAACTCGGTGCGATGGACGAAGGCAATCAGCTGACGGCGGTCGGCCAGCAACTCGCCAAGCTGCCGCTTGATCCGCGCGTCGGCCGCATGATTTTGGCGGCGCGCGATTATCAGGCCCTGAGCGAAGTCTTGATTATCGCCGCCGCGGTGTCGGTGCAAGACCCGCGCGACCGCCCTATGGAAGCGCAAGCCGCGGCCGATCAGGCGCACAAGAAATTCGCCGATGAAAAATCCGAATTCCTGTCGTATTTAAAAATCTGGAAATGGTTTGAAGACGCGATAGAGAACAAGAAAACCAACCGCCAGTTGCAAGACAATTGCCGCGCGAACTTCCTGAGCCAGCTGCGCCTGCGCGAGTGGCGCGATGTGCACAGCCAGTTGCTGACCATCGTCAAGGAACAGGGCTGGCGCCTGAACGAGGCCCCGGCTACTTACGAGCAATTACACCTGGCCTTGCTGACCGGCTTACTCGGCAATATCGGCTACAAGTCCGAGGAAGAAGCGCATTACCTTGGTGCGCGCGGCATCAAGTTCTATATCTGGCCCGGCTCCAGCCTGGCCAAGAAAGCGGGCCGTTGGATCATGGCGGCCGAGCTGGTCGACACCACGCGCCTGTACGGCCGCTGCATCGCCCAGATCCAGCCCGAATGGCTGGAAAAAATCGGCGGCCATCTGCTGAAAAAATCCTATGGCGAGCCGCGCTGGGAAAAGCGCGCCGGCCAGGTCTCGGCCTTCGAGCGCGCCACCCTGTACGGCCTGGTGGTGTACAGCCAGCGCCGCATCCAGTATGGACTGACCCATCCGGCCGAAGCGCGCGAAATGTTCATCCGCGACGCCCTGGTCGGCGGCGAGTTCGACACCCGCGCCCCTTTCTTCGCCTACAACCAGAAGCTGGTGCGCGAGATAGAAAACCTGGAACACAAATCGCGCCGCCTCGATGTGCTGGTGGATGAAGAACTGATCGCCGCGTTCTACGACAAGATTCTCCCGGCCGAAGTCTACAACGCGGTCTTGTTCGAGCAATGGCATAAGGAAGCGAGCAAGGCCAATCCGAAATTGCTGTACCTGAACAAAGACGAGCTGATGCGGCACGAAGCCGCCGGCGTCACTACCGAACTGTTCCCGAAAGCGATGCAAGTCTCGGGCGTGGCGCTGCAGCTCAGTTACCACTTTGAACCGGGCAGCGCGCGCGACGGCGTGACCCTCGCCGTGCCGCTGTTTTCGCTGAACCAGGTCTCGTTTGATCGCTGCGAATGGCTGGTGCCCGGCATGCTGAAGGAAAAAGTCCACCTGCTGATCAAGTCGCTGCCGCAAAAAATCCGCCGCCACTGCGTGCCGATTCCGGACTACGCCGCCGGCTTTTGCGAGCGCTGCGATTTCGGCAAAGGCAATTTCCTGGACGCCGTGATGGCCGACATCCGCGAACAAACCGGCTTGCTGTGCAAGAGCACCGACTTCAAGTTCGAGACCGTGCCGCTGCATCTGTCGATGAATTTCAAGATCGTCGACGAACACGGCCGCCAGCTCGACATGGGCCGCAACCTGGCCACCCTGCGCGCCGAATTCGGCGGCCAGGCGCGCGAGAGTTTTCAGCGTATCGCCAGCGCCGAGAAGCTGGCTTTGCTGGATGCCAACGCCAAGCCGGAATCCGCGCCGCAATCTGACAACCGTCGTTCCCGCGCAGGCGGGAACCCAGTGTCGCCCGCCGCAACGAGCGCAACATCCGCAGCCCCGGCCATCAAACAAGAAAACCTCACCGCCTGGACCTTCGACAGCCTGCCCGAACTGCTGGAAGTCCAGCAAGGCAAACAAACCCTGATCGGCTATCCGGCCCTGGTCGACAAGCTCACCCATTGCCACATCGAAGTGTTCGACGACCCCGACGAAGCCGCACGCGTGCACCGCATCGGCCTGCGCCGCCTGTTCGCGCTGCAGATGAAAGAGCAAGTCAAGTTCCTGGAAAAAAACATCCCCGGCTTGCAGCAAATGGGCATGCAATTCATGGCGCTCGGTTCGCAAGAAGAGTTGCGCGAGCAGATCATCCAGGTTTCACTTGAGCGCGCGTTTTTGCAAAATCCGCTGCCGACCAATTCCGGCGAATTCAACCAGCGCCGCGAAGAGGGCAAGAGCCGCCTGAACCTGCTGGCAAATGAAATCGCGCGCCTGGCCGGCCTGATCCTGGCCGAATTCCACGGCTTGCCGAAGAAGCTGCAAGGCATCAAGGCCCATGCCGCCGCCGAGAGAGATATGCAAGCCCAGCTGCAACTGCTGATAAGCAAACGCTTCATCGCCGACAACGATTTCACCCAGCTCAGTCATTTCCCACGCTACCTGAAAGCGATTACGGTACGTCTCGACAAGTTACGCGCCGACCCCGCGCGCGACGCCAAACTGCTGGCCGAATGGAATAGCGTAGCCCAGCCGTGGCAACGCGCCCCGCGCAAAACAGGGCCCGACGCCGACCCCAAGCTGACGGAATTCCGCTGGCTGCTGGAAGAACTGCGCGTCTCGCTCTTCGCGCAAGAGCTGCGCACGCCTATGCCGGTCTCGGTCAAGCGGCTGCAGAAGGTGTGGGAGAGTATGCAGCGCTAGGGGATGGATGGCACACTGGGCCATAGCTTAGGACTGGCGCTGTCCCTTCCCCCTGCGATGGGGAAGGTTAGGATGGGGGGGGCGGCCGGGAAAAGGATGGCGGCACACTCTCATGTGCTTTCCATGCGTTGCCATCAACCCGACCGCTAATTGCAGACGCGGCCTGGTTTAATGCGATGCGGGATTTGAGCTACTCGCCCGCATAGCCAGCTTCTCTTTGCCCTCGCAAAGCCAGCACAAACACCGTGTCGATTTCGGTGGCATAGCGATACAAGGCAACATGGCCGCGTGAGCGCTTGCCGATAACCAGTTCCCTGAGATCGTCGCGAACCGGACGACCTATCAGCGGGTTCATTTCCAACACGGAAATGGCGAGCATGATTTCCTCGATGCGCGTTGGAATGTCGGCAACTTCATGCATAGCGAGGTGCTGGAAAATACGATCAAAGTCGTCCCCGAGTTCAGGGGCTAATTCGATGCGCGACATCGTCAGCGCGCCAACTTCTTTGCAAGCGGACGGGAAACGGTTTTTCCTGCCAGCTTGTCTTCGAGATAGCTGCGCATTTGATCCCAGGGAATGGTCTTGCCTGAAGCCAGGATGTTGGCATAGCGTTGTTCCGCCAGATCGTGAAAGTCGTTGCGGCGCTCTTCCTGATCGACTTTTTCAGCAATGGCTTCCAGAATAAAGTTGTGCGGCGTGGTGCCGGCACGCTCGGCGGCGGCCGTCACGCGCAGCTTCAGATCGTCTTGCAGCCGTATGGTAGTGGTAGACATAGTCAGCTCCTTATATGAATTAAATGTAGCACGTTTGTGTTACATTTTCCAGCGCGGCGGGTGGCATGACTTGGTTCTCGGACGGGTAACTACTCAGGGAAAATCTGACGCGGCTCACACGTTCGCCCCATGACATTTCTTGTATTTTTTACCGCTGCCGCAAGGGCAGGGATCGTTTCTGCCTATCTTCGGTCCCTGGCGCGCCGGCGACGGAGCGTGATGGTAGCTGGCTTTTTTTGCCGGTTCCTCCGCGAACGCCGCCCAACAACTCATTTCTTTTACAGTATCTTGAATGTAGCCTTGACCGCGACGGAGCTCTTGTTCGCGCTTACTTTCGAAAGCTTGCGCAATCTCTTTTTGCACCCATTTTTTGCCGGCAATGGTCGAATCCAGCAAATTATCGTCATACCAGCCGGCGATCAAATCTTGCATCTCGGTCGCCGAGATGTCGGTGGCGGTCGAGACTATCCAATCGAGCACTTCCAGACCGCAACCGCCGTCTAGGCGCAGTCTGGCGGCTTCGGCCTCGCCGCGCGCGATCAGGTAAGCGAGCAAGTCTTCGCGTGCGCTATCGCCTTCCAACACCCGCACTTGCCAGGCATTGAGCGCGGCGACGCGCGCCCAGTGCGAGGCTTGCGTATCTTCAAACAAGTCTTTTAGCAATTGCAGATTGCCGTCGCACACCGAGGCCAGGCAGCGGCCATAGCTTTCGGTGACGGTGTCTCCCATCATTTTTTCTATCGCTGCTTCGGGATGATGGCCGAGCGCCGCCATCGGCGCATAAGCGCGCGGCTCGCGCCAGGCGGCCAGCAGGTGCATCGCATACTGATGCAACATGTACTCGCCGTCTTCCGTGATAGCGGGATCGTCCGCCACGTTTGCCAAGACTTCCACTAAAAACGGGGCGACTTCAGCGCGATGCGCGTTGGCCAAAGCGATCGCTTCGTGCGGAAACGGTTTGGCAAAGTACTCCAGCTGCGAACGCAGGGTATTCCAATTGTCTGACATAAGCTTGATAAGAAAAGGGAGACGCCCGAGTATACGGCATTGCTCGGCAGCTTGCGATGGTGGACGGTGCTGGTTTTGCTTGCTGTCCTTGGTTGCGCTGTTTTCATTTGCTTGATGTTGCTATATACTTTTGCTATATACCAATCTCGGGAAGTTGCAATGACCATCAGCTCAGTCTTTACCAATAACCGTAGCCAGGCCGTCCGTTTGCCGGCCGAGCTGCGTTTGCCGGATAACGTCAAAAAAGTGGACGTGCGCGCTAAAGGGAATGAACGCATCATTTCTCCGGTGGGGCAAAACTGGGATAGCTTCTTCCTGAACGGCCCCGGCGTGAGCGAAGACTTCATGGCAGAGCGCGCCTCGCAAACGCAAGCCGAGCGGGAAGCGCTCTGATGCTGAAATATTTGCTCGACACCAATATCGTCATCTATGTGATGAAGCGCCGCCCCATCGAGGTGCTGGCGACGTTCAATCAACATGCCAATCGCATGGCAATTTCAGCGATCACCTTGTCCGAGCTATTCCACGGCGCGGAAAAAAGCCAGAAAGTCAGCGAAAATCTTTACGCCATCGAAGACTTTTGCAGTCGCCTGCAAGTCCTGCCATATAGTCAAAAAGCCTCGCAGCACTACGGTTCTATCCGCGCTGCGCTGGAAAAAAGCGGCCAGACCATAGGCGTCAACGATCTGCACATCGCCGCCCATGCGCGCAGCGAAGGTTTGATACTGGTTACAAATAATCTCAGCGAGTTTGCGCGTGTGCCGGCGCTGCAGATGGAAAATTGGATAGTTACGCAAGTCTGAACGCTCGGGAATCGCGGATTTATTCGGATTTCGTCATCCCCGCGAAAGCGGGGATCCACCTCAGTGTTTGATTTACATGGATTCCCGCTTTCGCGGGAATGACGCCTTTTGATTTAATCTGCGTTTTCCTCCAGTATTTGTCCGCACGCTCTTTATTGCATTTTGTTAAAACTTTGATGTTTCGACACGTATAATCCCTCTCGACTTTGAACCCGGCGTTCAAAAACCAGAAAACAGGAAACCAAACCCATGCCACAACTGACCTGGCTAGGCGATCAAGCCGCCAAGCACACTGCGCGCCACGTCCCTTATCGCCTGCTCGAAACCGTCAGCCAGCACGGCGACGCCGACGCCGCCAACTGGCTGGTCCGGGGCGACAACCTCGATGCGCTCAAGGCCTTGCTGCCGTTTTACGCCGGGCGCGTGAAGTGCATCTTCATCGACCCGCCTTACAACACCAGGAGCGCGTTCGAGCATTACGACGACAATCTCGAACATAGCCAGTGGCTGTCCATGATGTATCCGCGCCTGGAACTGCTGCGCGACTTGCTGGCCGAGGACGGCAGTATCTGGGTGACGATAGACGACAACGAGGCGCACTATCTGAAGGTGATGATGGATGAGGTGTTTGGACGGAGGAATTTTGTTGCGAATGTAGTTTGGCAGAAAAAGTATGCGGTTGCCAACGACCACAAAACCATTGCCCCAATGCATGACCACATAATGGTTTATCGAAAGAGTCAAAGTTGGATGCGCAATTTGATGCCGCGCACTGACGAAAAGGATCGGCAGTATAAATTTGAAGACGAAAAAGGGATATTTCGGAGTAGTGATTACACATGCAATAAGACTGCAGAAGAACGTCCAAATCTTTATTATTCCATTGCGCAGCCCAACACAGGAGCGGAAATTTGGCCTAGTAAGACCCGAGTCTGGGCATATTCGCGTGAAGAGCATTTGCGGCATGTGGCTGAAGGATTTATTTATTGGGGCAAAGATGGAAAAGGTAAAACGCCAGCTTATAAACGCTATAAGCACTTGCTGAAAAATGACGGCATAGTGCCACAGACCCTGTGGATGCACGACTTCGCAGGGCATACCGACGGATCGCGTAAAGAAGTTCGTGAAGTGCTTGGCAGCATTTCCCTTATCGACGACTTCATTACTCCAAAACCTGAGTTACTCATCTCTCGCGTGCTACAGGTTGCGACGCAACCCGGCGACCTCGTGCTCGACTCCTTCCTGGGCTCAGGCACTACCGCCGCGGTCGCCCACAAAATGGGCCGGCGCTGGATAGGCATAGAGATGGGCGAACATGCGCACACGCATTGCCTGCCGCGCTTGCAAAAGGTGCTCGGGGGCGAGCAAGGCGGCATTTCCAAGGCCGTGGCGTGGCAGGGCGGCGGCGGTTTTCGCTATATGCAACTGGGCGAGCCGGTGTTTAGAGAAGACGGCAGCATCAGCCCGGCGATACGCTTTTGCACGCTGGCAAATTATTTATGGTTCCTGGAGACCGGAGCGCCGCATACCGTGGCTGCTTTCGATACGCCTCTGTTGGGCATCGTCGGCGAGGGCGAGAATGCGGTGGCCTATCTGTTGCTGTACAACGGCATCCTGGGCGACCGCCGGCCCGAGAGCGGCAATGTGCTGACCTCGGTGATGTGGCCGTATATACAACACCTGGCGCCGGAACACCGGGGGCGCTGGGTGATCTACGGCGAGGCGGCGCGCATGCCGGAAAGCCGCCGCCGCGCGCTGGGCGTGAGCTTTAAGCAGATTCCTTATGACATACGCATGAAGTAAGTCGAATGAAGTCAAGAGGATGTGCGCACGTCGAAACACCTTAACCCTATTTGCCGTCATGCCGGGCTTGACCCGGCATCCAGCGGCGGTCGTTGCGCTACGAAAGTCGCTGGATTCCACCTTAGGGAAGCATGGATTTATTCGAATTGCGTCATCCCCGCGAAAGCGGGGATCCAGTTAAGCGCTTGAATTACATGGATTCCCGCTTTCGCGGGAATGACGCTTTGATTTAATTTAATCTGCGGTTTCCTAAAAAACGAAAACGAAAACGAACACAACATGGCCTTAGAACTCAAGGATTACCAGAAAAAAGCGCTCGGTACGCCGGATGTGACTGGTGCGTTAGATGTTTTCTTTACCCAGGCGCGTGGCGCCAGCGACGGCGCGGCGCTGCAAATGGCTTACAACGCGGCGCGCCGCGCGGCCATGGGCGAAAATCTGCGCGATTTGCCGTACCGGCCGCTGGCGCCGGCGACGGACGAAGGCCATAGCGTGCCGCAAGTGTGCATACGCATCCCTACCGGCGGCGGCAAGACTCTGATGGCGGCGCACGCCATCGACCGCGCCGCGCGCTTGTATGTCGGAACTGCCACGCCGGTAGTGTTGTGGCTGGTGCCGACCAACACCATACGCACGCAGACCCGCGATGCCTTGCTGAAGCCGGGCCACCCCTACCGCGAGGCCTTGTTGGCATATTGGCCAGCAGATAGGCTGGCGGTGATCGATATCGCCGATTGCGCGCAATTGCGCGCGCAGGATTTTGGCAGCAAGACCATCGTGATCGTCGCCACGCGCCAGACTTTGCAGGTGGAAAACACCGCCAGCCGCGATGTGTATGCTTACAAGGAAGATTTTGAGCCGCACTTTTCCGGCGTGGCCGATCAGGCGTATTTCGAGCGCGTCAGTCAAGCCGATCTGGATGCGAACGCCTCGCTGCGCAAGCTGCTCGGCGCTGCCGGGATGGGCAAGGTCAAGCGCTCGTTCGCGAATCTGCTGGCCTGCCATAGACCGATCGTGATGGTGGACGAGGCGCACAATGCGCGCGGCGACCTGTCTTACGAAGTGTTTCGCCGCATACGCCCTGCCTGCGTGATCGAGTGGACTGCGACACCGGCGCGCGATCAGAACGTGCTGTATCACGTCTCGGCGCAGGAGTTGAAGGCCGAGAACATGATTAAATTGCCTATCGTGCTTTCGCCTCATCCTAACTGGCAAGAAGCGGTGCGCGACGCCGTGTTATCGCGCGAACGCCTGGCTGTATCCGCCCTGGACGAAACCGAGTATGTCAGGCCGATTGCTTTGTTGCAGGCGGATGCGATTAACGGTGAAGTGCCGGTGGACGCACTCAAGCAACATCTGATGACGGTGCACAACATCGAAGAGCGCCGGATCGCGGTGGCGACCGGCACACAGCGCGGGCTGGATGGGGTGAACTTGTTTGACCAGGATTGTGCTATCGATTTCGTGATCACGGTGGAAGCGCTCAAGGAAGGCTGGGACTGTTCTTTCGCCTATGTGTTTTGCACCGTGCAAAACATCCGCTCCGCCAAGGATATGGAGCAGTTGCTGGGACGGGTGCTGCGCCTGCCTTACGCCAAGAAGCGCAAGGCGGAAGCGCTGAATCGCGCCTACGCGCATGTCTGCGGACCGAGCACGGCGGCGGTTGCCAATCAATTGACCGACCGCCTGGTGGCGATGGGTTTCGAGGAAATGGAGGCGGCGAGTTTTGTTCAAGTGTCGCAGGACGACTTGTTTAATGACTCGCAGGTAGCGCGTCCGCTGGCGCCGCCGCCCCAAAGCGAAGTCGAGGTTTCTGCGAGTGTGGCCGAGATATTGCGTGCAGCCATGCCTGAGTTTGTGCGCGCTGCACCTACCTCGCCCACGTCAGCGACATCAGCCGTGTTGGAACCTGCAACGCCGAATGTCGTGACGCTGACCGGTTTGCTGCCGGCCGCTGCGATAGAGGCGGCGCTAGCCGCCGCACCGAAAAAAGAGCGGGAAGAACTTAGCCGTTTGTTGGAACGGCATCAGACGCGCACGTTGGCGGCACTGGCGCCTTCGCAGCGCGGCGTACAGTTCGGCGCCTTGCCGCAATTGGTCGTGCCGGTGCAAGGAGAGTTGCTGTTGCTGGAACCCGCCTTGCTGACCGAATTGGCCGAGGTAAGGCTGGCTACCGCAGCGGCCGACCTGCCGGATTTTGCGCGGACTGAAGACGACAAGCCGTATTTGATCGACATTGCGCGTGGGCAATTGCGCATAGAGCAGGACCGCACGCAATATACTCTGGACTTGAATGCAGGAGCCGACGCCGTGCGACGCGAAGACGTGATCCGCGAACTTGACCGGCGCGTGCGGCGCGACGACGTGTTGCAGCCGGATATGATCGCCTGGCTGGGGCGCGTACTCGACGGTTTGGCGGCGCGCGGAGTGGAACTCAATTACGTGGCGCGGCATATCAACCAGTTGTCTGAAACCGTAGCAAAACGTATGGACGCGCTGGTAAAGAGTCAGCGCACTTGCATTTTTCAGCGCAGTCTGGTGGACGGGCCGGAGCAAGTGAGGCTGACGGATGTGCATCAATTCCGTTTCGATGCGCGTAATTATCCAGCGCGCTGGTTGTTCAACGGTCGTTACAATTTTGAAAAACACTACTATCCACGCCCCGGCGAACTGGATGACGACCTGATGCAGGAAGAGACGGCTTGCGCGATCGAACTGGACCGCATGAGTCAGGTCGAGCGCTGGGTGCGTAATCTTGAGCGTCAACCGGAACGCGCTTTCTGGTTGCCGACTTCGAGCGATAGATTTTATCCAGACTTTGTCGCAGAACTGAAGGACGGACGTTTCTTTGTGCTTGAGTACAAAGGCGGGGATCGCTATAGCAATGACGACTCGCGCGAGAAGCGCGATATCGGTGCGGTGTGGGCGGCAGCCAGCAATGGGCGCTGCGTGTTTGCGATGGTTACCGACGCGAAAACGGCTGCTACCTCAGTGGCGGCGCAATTGCGCAAAGCAATTGGCGCTTGAATGAAATAGCTTTTTATGAACAAACCATTCTCCCTAAAAATTTTCGTCGCCAACGGCGACCCGGACGGCTTGCGTATCGTCGAGCGTAGCAATTGGATAGGCCGCGCCGTCGTGTTTCCGCGCCCCTTGCTGCCGGCCATCAAACAACGCGAAGAGTTTAATCAAACTGGCGTGTATCTCTTGCTTGGCCCACGGCCGGACGGTGAGGGGGAGATGATCTACATAGGCGAGGGTGATCCGGTCAGACAGCGCTTGGAGAGTCATTTCAGCAATAAGGATTTTTGGACGCGCGCAGTGTTTTTTGTCGCGGGAGCGGGGCAATTGAATAAGGCGCATGTGCAGTTTTTGGAGTCGCAATTGATACGGCGCGCTAAGGCGGCCAAGCGTATGCCGCTGGATAACGCCAATACGCCGACCGAGCCGACTCTGTCTGAAGCGGACAGGGCCGACATGACGGTGTTTCTGGAGCACATGCTGAGCATGTTGCCGGTGCTGGGCGTACAGGCGTTTGAGCTGGCGAGTACCGTGCCTGTGAGCAATGCCAGCACGACTATCCTGACTTGTCGCGGTAAGGGCCTGGAGGCGCGAGGCTACGAATCTACCCAGGGCTTCGTGGTGCAAGCTGGCTCGCAAGCGACGCTGGAGGCCGTCCCTTCCATGCAAGAGCATGCGCGGGGCGCCTATGACATGTGGCAAGAGGTGATCGCGAATGGCGTGCTGCGGGGTACTGCAGAGTGCTATGTGTTTACTCAGGACTATAGTTTTTCCAGCCCATCCATGGCCGCCACCGTGGTGTTGGGGCGTAGCGCCAATGGCCGGGCAGAATGGAAAGATGCGCGGGGGCGGACTTTGAAAGAATTGCAAATGCAGCAGGCTGAGGCGGCTTAACTTTGTGCTGAAGTAAAACAAGGCTTGCTCTTGTGTATCCGCCCGCATGCTCTAAGCTGTAGTTCGACGGCCGGCACGTTTGCGCGGCTGTCCTCGTATGAGGGCATAGACAGGATGGCGTAACCTGGAAAGGAAGCATGATGTTGAGTCGACTATTGGTTCTGATTTGCCTGGGTTGCAGTGCATGGGCCGGCGCGCAAACCGCGGCGCCGACGGAAAAAAGCCTGGAGCAGGGTTCGCTGGAAGACCGGGTGAAAACCCTGGCGTCCATCCAGCCGGGGCTGGGGGTGGTGATGCACGAAATCGGCTGGCGCTTTGCGAACACTTACTGGGCGGCCAATGGCGGCAACTGGGGGCTGGCGCAATACCAGCTCAAGGAATTGCTGGAGGCGCAGGAAGTGGCGGAAATCACGCGGCCGCAGCGGGCGCCCATGCTGAAGGCGAACGAGCAGACGTTTCTGGCGCCGCTGGCGCAGGCGATAGAGAACAAGGATATCAAGTTGTTTAACCGGCGTTTTAAAGAAGCGAGCAATGCCTGCATGGGTTGTCATACGGCCTTGGGCTATGGCTACATACGTTTTAAAGTGCCCAGGCAGCCGCCGCAGCAATTTCTCGATTTTTCGCTGAAAACCGACCCTGCGCACTGAGTCTTTCAGGAGCGGTCTTGCAGACCCGCTCCTGACGCCGCTCCCCGCTTGCAAAAGCCCGTAGCGATTCGCTCCGGCGATACTACGGAGCGGTTCTAGGGAAACACGGATTTATTCCGATTTCGTCATCCCCGCGCAAGCGGGGATACACCTCAGTGTTTGATTTACATGGATTCCCCCTTGCAGGGCGCGCTTGAGCATGCGTGCTCAAGTCGTTGCGCAGGCGGGTAGCAGGCTACCCGCATTCCCTGCTTCACCTTTCGCGGGAATGACGTTTTGTGATTTAATCTGCGTTTCCCTAGTGTTTGATCTCGTGACCGATGTAGCCGCCTACGGCCGCACCGCCCGCGGTGGCAGCACCGTTGCCGTTGCTTAACACTGAGCCGAGTACGCCGCCCACGGTGGCGCCTATGGCCATATTTTTCTCGCGTGTCGTCATGTTGGCGCAACCGCTCAAGAGCGCCAGCGTAGACAGGGCGATTACCGATTTTTTCAAGTTCATCATGTTGCTCTCCTTCTCAGGCCGACCGCCTGGTCATTGCTATTGCCTTGCCTTGGCCGGCTTAGCTGCCTGAGATGGCAACAAGCAACTGGTGGCAATGCAAAAGCCAAATCTTGCTGCAATACCTCGCCTCCTTGTTTCCAGATGTCAAATCCTTGGCGCCTGCTGCGTCTCTTGTTTACAGATATAGTCGAAAAAACAAGGCATTATGTAAAAAATGGTAAGTGTGTGTAAGAGAAAAGCTTATGTTGCCCTGCGCGAAAAGTGGGGGGGGAGGGATACGTCAACCTGCCGTATCGATGCGTCTGACGGCGGTATTGCCGGGGGAAGCCGCATGGATATTGCGGGCACGGGCGGTTTGGTGCCGCTTACTGTATGCTGAGCGCTGTTTTTTTTCCTGCCTGCAACCGGTTTATCGCCATGAATCAAAAACTCACCCCGACCACGATCTTGCTGCTGGCGATTCCGCCTTTATTGTGGGCAGGAAATGCCATCGTCGGGCGCATGGTGCATGCGATGGTGCCGCCTGTTACCCTGAATTTTTTCCGCTGGGCCCTGGCTTTGCTGATTTTGTTGCCGCTGGCCGCCGGCATTTATCGCCGCGACAGCAGTTTGTGGCGCAACTGGCGCCGTTACGCGCTGCTCGGCTTGCTCGGCGTGGGCATGTATAACGCCTTGCAGTATCTGGCTTTGCAAAGTTCTTCGCCGATCAATGTGACGCTGGTGGCGGCCAGCATGCCGGTCTGGATGTTGCTGGTCGGCGCGTTGTTTTTCAAGGCGCGCGTGTCGCGCTGGCAACTGGCGGGCGCGCTGCTGTCCATGGCCGGGGTGTTGACGGTGTTGAGCCGCGGCGATGTGCGGCAATTGCTGGCGCTGCGTCTGGTGCCGGGCGATCTGTTCATGATCGTGGCGACGATTGCCTGGTCGGTGTATAGCTGGTTGCTGACGCGCGATACGGGCGACGTCCTGCGCCGCGATTGGGCACAATTTCTGCTGGCGCAGGTCAGCTTCGGGGTGCTGTGGTCGGCGCTGTTCGCGGCGGCGGAATGGGGGCAGAGCGCACCGCGGATACTGTGGAGCTGGCCGCTGGCGGCGGCCGTGGCGTTCGTGGCGCTGGGGCCGGCGGTGATTGCGTTTCGTTGCTGGGGGGCGGGGGTGCAGCGGGTGGGGCCGAATATCGCGGCGTTTTTCAATAACCTGACGCCGCTGTTCGCCGCCCTGATGTCATCGGCATTTCTGGGGGAAGTGCCGCATCTGTATCACGTGCTGGCTTTCGCGTTCATCGTCGGCGGCATCGTCTTGTCGTCGCGCCGCTGACGAGGTGGCATTCTACACCGGATCGGCCATGCCCATAGTCGCCGGGGTGATGGCGGCGATCAGCGAAAACAGTTCGTCGTAGCGGTAGCGTTCGCCGGCCTCATCCAGCATCTTGCGGTTTTCCAGGAAGGCGGCGTCGACTTCTTTCCAGTCCTGGTCATTCAATATCTGTTTGGCGACCGGCATGATGCGCTCTTCTTCGCTGCGCATGTGAGCGTAGTAAAAATGCGCATATTGTTCGACCAGGTCGCGGAAGTGGGGGAAGGCGGCCGGCCCGCCGAATTCAAAACGCAGCAAGGCGTCTTGCAACCTGTGCACCAGCAGTTCGCCATGGCGGTGCTGATCGCTCAGCGCGTCGAGCTCGGCGTCGAGCTGATGGGTGCGTTCCTTGATCTTGGCGAACAGATACTGGTCTTCCTTGGGGTGATGCACGCGTTCCGGATATTCGGTGATGTAGTACAGCATGGCGCGGAACATGCGCAGCTCCGGTGTTTTGCCGCCGCTTTCTATGGCGCGCACGAAATACAGCATGCTTTGTATGACTGCCGACAGATGCTCATGTTCCTCGTGAATGATGCTTAATGAAACGGGATGAATGATCCTGACAGACATGGCGCGCCTCCTCACTGTTGTTTCTTATACTGTAACCGGCTCGTCGACAGGGGCTTTTGATGCGCGTCAAAGGTGTTCAGCAGGATTTGAGATAGCCATCCGGGATATGGCAGGCTTCAGGCGGAGAGGGGGCGGCTGCGCATGTGGGCAAGAAAAGCCGGCACGTCGGCGGCCGGCATCGGCCGGGCCAGGTAATAACCCTGGATGCTGTCGCAATCGACGGTGCGCAAAAACGCCATTTGTTGCGCGGTTTCCACGCCTTCGGCGATCACCGTCAGGCCCAGGCCGTGGCCGAGTGCGATGATGGAAGCGACGATCGCCTCGTCGTCGCCGTCGCCGGGGATGTCGCGGATGAAGCTGCGGTCGATTTTCAACTCGTTGATGGGAAAACGCTTCAGGTAAGCCATGGATGAATAGCCGGTGCCGAAATCGTCGATAGACAGGCGCAGGCCGTACGAGCGCAGTTGCGCCAGCAATTCTATGTTGGCGCCGACGTTTTCCATCAATTGCGATTCGGTGATTTCCAGCTCTAGGCGGCTGGCGTCTATCCCGGCGCTGTGGATCTCGGCCAGGATTTGTTTGGCCAATTGCGGATTCCTGGTCTGGCGCGGCGAGAGGTTGAGCGATACCTTGAAGTCGGCCAGACCTTGTTCTTCCCAGGCGGCGACTTGCTGACAGGCGGTCTGCACCACCCACAGGCCGATCTGGTTGATCATCCCGGTTTCTTCCGCCACCGGGATGAATTCTACCGGGCTGACCATGCCCAGTTGCGGATTATTCCAGCGCAGCAAGGCTTCGAAGCCGGTGACGCGGTTGTGGCGCAAATGCAGCTTGGGCTGGTAATGCAGGGAAAATTCCTGGTTCTTGATGGCCTTGCGCAAGCTGTGCTCTATCGCCAGGTGCTTTTGCGCTAACTGGTTCATCTCTTGCCGGAATACTTCGAAGGTATTCTTGCCCTTGGCCTTGGCGGCATACATGGCGGTGTCGACGTTACGGGTCAGGGCCAGGATGTCGCAGCTGTCGTCGGCGCTGCTGCTGACGCCTATGCTGCCGGTGACGTAGACTTCATGCTCGTTGACGATAAACGGCGCCGCCAGCGACTGGGTGATTTTGTGTGCCACCGTGCCGCCGTGGCGCTCGGTGTTTTTGGATTCGATGATGATGGCGAACTCGTCGCCGCCTATGCGGCAGACGATATCGGAATCGCGCAGGCAGCCGCTCAGGCGCTGGCCCACCGCCTTGAGTAACTGATCGCCCTTGCTATGCCCGAGCGTATCGTTGACCGATTTGAAATTATCGAGATCGAGCAGCAGCAACTCTATGTGGCCGCCGAATTGCTCAAGCTTGGACAGCGCATACGACAAATGTTCATTAAAGGCGTGCCGGTTCGGCAAGCCGGTGACGGCGTCGACGTGGGCCAGGAAAGTCAGGTGCGCTTCGGCATGCGCTACCACCTTGCGCATGCGCGACACCAGCAGATATCCGATCCCCAGCGAAGCGCCGACCACCAGCATGGTGATGAAGGCATACATGGCGAGCCTGCCGTACAGCATATCGAGCGTGGCGCGTATCGCCACCAGGCCGATGCGTTTGCCGTTCAATTCCACCGTCTGCACCAGATCCAGATAGCGCCAGCCGAATTGATGGCCTTGCTCCAGTAAGCCGGCGCCCGGACTCGGCAGCGGCTTGGCCGGGTCGCGCAAGTAATAAGCGAAAGCCGGCCCGCCGTCGAGATAGATGGCCGCGGATTCTATGCTGGACGAAGTTTGCAGGGCCGCCAGGGTTTCTTCGCTGGCGCGCACATCGCGAAACGCGATCGCGGCCGTGCTGTTGGCGCCGACGATGCGGATTTGTGCGTTTAAGTCTTCCAGGAAGGTTTTGCGCAGCGATAAAAACTGTACCGCGACCAGCAAGACGGCGGTGCACAACAGCGTGGCGCAAACGGAAATCAGGGCCAGCATGGCCGTCTTGCCACTCAATCCCTGCAGTTGGAATTGTCTGGCGGTCATTGCACTACCTTACGCGCCAGGCGCAATAACTTGGAACTGATGCTGAGCCTGGCCAGATGCGCCGCGTTGGCATTGATATCGAAGACGAAGCGATTGTTTTCCATGCTGATGCCTATCATGATGCCTTCGTTGACGGCGGCCGGACGGTCGGAAATGGTGAGTACGCTTAATCCTTCCAGTTTTTTTCTGAGCTGGGCCAGGCGCGCATGCTCGTCTTCCTCGAGATAAGCGAGCTTACAGCTTTGCCAGGTTTCGTTGTCCGCTATTAATTTTAGGCGCAGCACGTGGCCGGCGACAGCTTTTTGTTCGAGCTGGCTCAAGGCTTCCGTCACTTCCGTGTTCTTGAGTACGCACAGGGTCAGCGCTTCGCCTTCCGGCAGTACGCCGGCGGGCCATGCGGTGAACAGGGCGAAATTGTAAATCAGGGCCGCTTTCAACTGATTCTCCGGCGCATGTCGCGGCTGCGCATGGCCGGCGGCGCAGGCCAGCGCCGCCGCAGCCAGAGCGGCGGCGCTGCGGAGAAGGTAGAGCAATTTATTCACTCTGATTTAATAACGGTAAGTTAACTGGAGGCGATAGCTACGCCCATCCTGCTGCAAAACGTCCTGCAAATGCTCTTCCGCGCCGGGAACCGCATAGCGCCGATCGCCGAGGTTGTACACGCTGAACGATAAGTCGGTATGCCGGATGCGCGTGGAAAGCAGGGTGAGATTGGCCAGCCAGTAGCCGCCCAGGCGCCCTCGCAGGCTGTCGCGCTGGCCGACGTACTGCGCCTCCAGTCCGAGTTTTTCCTGTCCTTGCGCCAGCGGCACGCTCAGGTTCAGCTTGCCCAGATGACGCGGCGAATTGACCAGGGTCGCGCCGCTGGCGCCGTCGGTTACGCGCTGCCAGCTATAGCTGCCGCGCAGGCGGCTGCCGTCATTCCAGATGCGCTCGTACTCGGCTTCGGCGCCGCGCGCCACGGCGCGCGATAAATTCTGGAATACCAATAAACGGTCGGTTTCATCCAGCGTTTGCGAGATCAGGCCGGACACTTCGTTGCGGTATACGGAAAGCAGCAGCTTGCTGCCGGCCGAAAGCTGTTGTTCCAGTGATAGTTCGCGCGTCCGTATCCGTTCCGGCTTCAGCGCAGGATTGATTTTTTGCCCGCCCGGCCCCGGCGTGGCGTAATACAGCTCGAAGCTGTTCGGCGAGCGGAAGGCATTGCCGGCGATCGCTTTCAGCGTGCGTTCGGGGCTGAGTTTGTAAATCAGCGCCAGACGCGGGCTGAGCGCGCCGGAACTGAGGCTGTTGTGGTCGTGGCGCAGCCCGAGATTGATCAGCAGACTATCGCTGGCGCTGTATTCATCTTGCAGATAGATGCCGCTGCGAGCGGCGCGCCGGCGGTCGTCCAGCAGGGGGATATAGGCCGGCGCGGCGCTGGCGTTGGCCGGGTAATTGTCGGCGCTAAATTGATGCAGTTTGTAGTCGCGCTGATACTCCAGTCCGGCCAGCAGCTTATGGCGGTTAAAGTGTGTGCTGACCAGATTGAATTCGCCGCCCCACCAGGAAGAAGAACTGCCGTCGTCATTGAGTTTATCCGGGTCGGCATAGAGATAGGCGCCGTAATAGTCGTGACTGCCCCAGAACAATCGGGCGGACACGCTATTTTGCGCGTCGAGATCCTTGCTGTAACTGAATGCGATATTGCTTTGACTGTCGTCGGTGCGCGAGCGCGGGTCGTTAAACGCCTGGCTGAACGAGGCCGTGGGGATGCCCTTGCTGCGCGCCACATGCGCCGCTGAAAACGTCAGCGCGCCTACTCCGGCCTTGAAAAACAGGCGGTCGCCTTGTTCGTAATCGAGCCCGTGTGCGATGCCGCGGTTGGTGGCGGGGCTGTCGAATTCGGGAAAATACAGGTCGCGGCCGTCGCGCCGGAATTTGCCGGCAGCCAGCAGAAATTCGGCATGGCCGTCGTCCGTACTCCAGCCGTAACTGGCATGCGCATTGCGCTCGCCCGCGCTGCCCAGCGTGACGCTGGCCAGCGGGCCGGGCAAATCGCGGCCGCGTCTGGTGATGACGTTGATGACGCCGAAAAAAGCGTTCGAGCCGTAAATCGAGGAGCCCGGACCGGGCACGAACTCCACCCTGTCTACCAGGTCGAGGTCGAGGTTAAAGTCTTGCCCGAGCGATGCCTGATCGTAAATCGCATCGTTATTGCGATGGCCGTCGACCAGTAGCAGGAAGCGCGAATTATAGTCGCCGGGCCGCAGAAAGCCGCGTCCGCCGAGATACATATAATTGCGGTCATTGGTGACATACAGGCTGCGCACGCTGGCCAGCAAGTCGGCCAGCGACCGCCAGCCGTAGGTCTGGATTTCAGCCGCCGTGATGACGCTGACCGCGGAAGGCGCTTCCGTCAGCGCCTGGGGGAATTTGGATGCGGTGGAAATCTGTATGGCGAGCAATTGCTCTATCGGCAAATCCGTCAGTTCATTGCCAGCCGAGGCGCAAGCAGCAGCGCTCAGGGAGGCCAGGGGAAATAGCGCCCAGTACCAAGGCGACAGCGCTATCCCTGTTAAACGTTTGTGCAAAGTCATGAATATTTTTATTAAAAAGGGAAGGCCGCGCGTTGCTGCGACAGGCAAGGATAGGCGCGTTTTCCCTGACTTAAGAGTAAAGGTAACTATTCAGCCGGAGATGAAAATCCTTCGCTGCCGAGGCGCAGAGGCTACAAAAAGCTTTTCTCTGCATTCTCTGCGCCTCTGCGCTTAGCGTTTTTTTGCTATAGCCGGCGATGCATACAGAATGGGTGAACAGTTTTACGAGTAAAGTTTATGATTGTTCACGCATAACAACAAGCAGGGGCGTCGTCGCGCCAGAAAGTTTCCTTGCGTCAACTTTATCACGTGCAGTGCCAAGTCGCCAAATCTTGTTGTTGCTTGAATATTTATTCGGGATGCTGACTTGGCTGTCTTGGCTATCGTTTTACACCAATTCTAGTTCCGGAAACGAAAATCTGGAAGTGTCGTTGGGGGTGGGTATTCTGATGCGCCGCACCGACCACCGGCATCGTATCCGAGGAAATTCTCTATGCGCAGCAAGGCGAAAAAAAACCTCGCCGCCGGAGTATGGCGGGCGAGGTCGGCGCAGTAAACGGCGTGGGGCGGGCGTGGGGCGTAGCTTATTTTGCGTTGATTTCTTTTAACAGCTCTTTGGCGTCATAGATTTTGTCCAGCGCTTCCAGGATGCCGCCGCTATGTACGGCCACCGTGCGGTTGGAGCGTGGGTCGAACCAGAAGGCGCCGCCCAGCGAGTGGATATTGCCGTCGAAGGCCAGGCCGACGATTTCACCGTTGCGGTTGATCAGCGGGCTGCCCGAATTGCCGCCTATGATGTCGTTATTGCTGACGAAGTTGTATGGCTGCTTCAGGTTCAGCTTGCCCCTGGCGGCACGCCAGGAAGCCGGCAGGGCAAACGGATCGGCCCCGGTCTCGCGTTCGAAGGCGCCGCCAAAATCGGTGAACGGCTTGACCTTGTTGCCGGCTTCATCCCAGCCCTGGACTTCACCATACGACAGGCGCAGGGTGCCGGTGGCATCGGGATACACGTCGGTGCCGGTCTGGGCGAAGCGGGCCTGGGCGATCAGTTCGGAATTTTTCTGCACCACCGCCTCGACTTCCTGCTCATAGCGTTTGCGCAGCACGCGCGCTTCCGCATCGACTGCCAGCGCCAGCTTGATGAAGGGATCGTTGGATGCGGCTATCGCTTCCTTGCCGCCGTCCCACAGGGTTTTGCGATAAGCGACGTCGGCCAGTTTGGTGGCGGCTGTCAGTTTTTCGCTCAGTTGTTCCGGCGACAGTTTGCCCAGCACTTGCCTGACGAAAGCGTGATCGCTGCCGAGTTCTTCGCGCATCTTGGTCAGCGAATGCGCGAGTTTCAGCCGTTCAAACTCAGGATAGATAGGCGCCTTGGAGAACAGCGTCTGCTGCACGCCAGTCAAGCGGGCATCGCTGAATTCCGGCAGACGCTCGGCGTCCGCCTTGGGCTTTTCATCGGCGGCCCGCACCAGGGTGCGGGCGATGCGGAAGTAACTGGTGGCAAACGCAGCGCCGCCTTCGGTGGCCGCGTAAATCTTGTTCATCTCGCGCACCTTGAGCTGGGCGTTTTCTATCGCATCCCAGGCGCCGCCGGTCGTGGCTTTCAAGGCCGGATTGGTCGCGACAAACTGGCGCAAGGCGTTTTCTTCCTCCAACTTCTTTTGCATGAAAGCCGGATCGAGCAAGGTTTGCAATTTGCCGTAGCCGGACTTATAGCTGTTTTCCAGATAGAACAATTGCTGTTCGGCCGTGCGCGCGGCTTCCGGGCTGGACTTGCGGTATTGCTCGAGCACGCCGCGCAATTCTGCCGCATGCAATAAGCGATCAACCAGGCCGATATCGCGCAGGGTGGTTAATTGCGCCATCGTCAGCTGGCGCTGGGTAGAGCCGGGGTGGCCGGTGACGAACACCATCTCGCCGGCTTGCGGGCCGGTTTTGCTGAACGGGTAGAAATTCTTGACGGTGGCCGGTTTGCCGTTTTCATACACGCGCACCAGCGTCATATCGAGGTTGTAGCGCGGGAAATTGAAATTATCCGGGTCGCCGCCGAAGAAGGCGGTGGCTTTTTCCGGCGCCCACACCAGGCGGGTGTCGG
The DNA here is from genome assembly GCA_016196925.1 of Burkholderiales bacterium. Classification (GTDB taxonomy): domain Bacteria; phylum Pseudomonadota; class Gammaproteobacteria; order Burkholderiales; family Burkholderiaceae_D; genus Undibacterium. Next base: position 68,888 of record JACPWS010000027.1, read on the forward strand.
CATAGCGGTGGTATTTGTACAGGTGATAGCGGCCGCCGTGGTACAGGTCGACGATGTCGCAGCGAGTGCGTTCCTTGTCTCCACCGACGCAATCGGCGCTCAGCCTGGCGCGTATCGCGTTCTGCGCTTGCTTGAAGGCGCTGCCTTCCAGCCCGGCCGTGGCTTGCTTGATCTCTTCCGTCACGTCCTTGATGTCTTCCAGACGGTTCACTTCCAGCGCCGGACACACTTGCTCCTCTTCGTGCTTTCTGGCGAGGAAGCCTTGTTCCATGTAATTCTTTTTGGCGTTCGACAACTGCTCGACGCAGTTGGAGGCGCAGTGGTGATTGGTCATCACCAGACCGTCCGGGGAGATGAAAGAGGCCGAGCAGCCGGCGCCCAGCTTGGCCGAACTGAGCATGGCGTTTTTGATCCAGTCAGCGCTCGGCTGGAAGCCGTATTCGGCTTGCATTTTGCCGGCGGGCAGATTATCCAGCGTCCACATGCCTTCGGCGGCCAGGGCCAGGCTCGGGAATGCCAGAGCGGCAAACAACCATTTCTTTTGCATCGTTATTTCCTTTTTTGATGAATTTCGGAGTGCCACCAACCCTCACCCCATCCCTCTCCCGCGAGCGGGGGCTGAATAGTTATCTTGCGATAAAAAATGCCCGGAATTTGCTCCGGGCAAAGCAGTGTCTGTTAAAAATTATTTGCCGTCGATTTCTTTCAGCAATTCCTTGGCGTCGTAAATCTTGTCGAGCGCTTCCAGGATGCCGCCGCTATGTACGGCCACGGTGCGGTTGACGCGCGGATCGAACCAGAACGCGCCGCCCAACGAGTGGATATTGCCGTCGAAGGCCAGACCGACGATTTCGCCTTTCTGGTTAATCATAGGGCTGCCGGAATTGCCGCCTATGATGTCGTTGTCGCTGACAAAATTGAACGGCTGTTTCAGATTCAGCCGGCTCTTGGCCGCATGCCAGGAAGCGGGCAGGGCATAAGGATCGGCGCCGGTATCGCGCGCAAAGGCGCCGCCGAAATCGGCGAAAGGCGCGACCGGCTTGCCGGCTTCATCCCAACCTTTGACTTTGCCATACGACAGGCGCAGCGTGAAGGTGGCGTCAGGATAGGCGTCGGTGCCTGTTTGCGCGAAGCGCGCCTGGGCCACCAGTTCCGAGTTCTTGGAAATCACGGAAGTTACTTCATTCTCGAAGCGTTTGCGCAGGGCGCGTGCTTCCGGGTCTATCGCCAGCGCCAGCTGGATGAACGGGTCGTCGGATTTTTGTATCGCAGCCAGACCGCCATCCCACAAGGCTTTGCGTGCTTTGAGGTCAGCCAACTTGCTGTTTTTGATCATGCGCTCCGCGAGTTGTTCCGGCGAAGCCTTGCCGAGTACGCGCTGGATGAAAGGATGATCGCTGCCGAGGATTTCCCTGGCTTTGGTCAGCGAAAAATTCAGCTGCACTTTTTCAAAGTCGGGATGGACCGGCTCTCCGGCCAGCAGCGCTTGTTCTACCATGGGCAGACGCGCATCGGCGTATTCCGGCAGACGCTCGGCGTTCGGCTTGGTTTTCTCCTGTGCGGCCCGCACCAACATGCGGGCGTACTTGAAATGCGTGCTCATGAAGGCGGCACTGCCTTCGATAAAGGAAAACGGTTTGTATTGCTGGCGATAGGCAATCTGGGCTTGTTCTATCGCATCCCAGGCGCCGCCGATTTTCGCTTGTAGCTCCGGCCGCGCGGCCACGAACTGGCGCAGGGCCAGTTCTTCATTTTGCTTGCGCTGCATGAATTGCGCATCGAGCAGGGTTTGCAGTTCGCCGTACAGCGCCTTGTAGCTATTTTCCACGCTGTTGATCAAGCCCTCGCCGACGCGTTCGGCTTCAGCGCCGGTCTGGCGGTATTGCTCGACCACGCCGCGCAATTCGGCCAGGCGCAGCAGCCTATCGATCAGGCCGATATCGCGCAAGCTCAGCAATTGCGCCACGGTCAGCTGGCGCTGGGTGGAGCCGGGGTGGCCGGTGACGAACACCATTTCGTTTTCTTGCGCGCCGTTCTTGCTGAAAGCGAAGTGGTTTCCGATCTTGGCCGGCTTGCCGTTTTCATACACGCGTATCAAGCCCATATCCAGGTCGTAACGCGGGAAATTGAAATTGTCGGGATCGCCGCCGAACGAGGCCGAGGCTTTTTCCGGCGCAAAGACGATGCGGGCGTCGGCGTACTTGTGGTATTTGTATAACTGGTATTGGCCGCCGTGATACAGGTTGACCAGGTCGCAG
>JACPWS010000029.1 GCA_016196925.1 Burkholderiales bacterium
GGAGGGACTCGAACCCCCACATCTTGCGACACATGGACCTGAACCATGCGCGTCTACCAATTCCGCCACGTGGGCAACGAAAGACGTAATTATATAGTATCTGTTAAATCCGTGGGGAATTATTTTTAACATTACATGTTTTATTGAAAGCAGATAATGCCTGCATTGCGAAGTGAAATTGAGGAAATGCGGGGAAGCGTAAAAACGAAAAAGCCCGTTGACGTATCAACGGGCTTTCGAAGCTTGGTGCCCACGGAGGGACTCGAACCCCCACATCTTGCGACACATGGACCTGAACCATGCGCGTCTACCAATTCCGCCACGTGGGCAACGGAAGATCGCTATTATAGATTGTTGCCCGCGTATGTCAAGATGTTGGCTGGTGCGCATGTAAGATTTATTAGGTAAATGTCGTTTGCTCCGGTAAACTAACAAGATGTCCTGCAGACGCGGACATAGATCAATACATAGAGAAGAATTACAACATTTGAATAAACATTTATACCCCATTCCCAGCCGCGAAGAAATTCTGGGCGTCTTGCGCGCAGATCAAGCCAAGCACAAGGCGGAAGCGATTGCAGACAAGCTAGGTGTGAAACCTGAGGAGTTTGATGGCATGACGCGACGACTAAATGCGATGGAAAGAGATGGTCAGATCAAGCAAGATAAGGCCGGAAATTACACGCTCGCGTATCAGGATAATTTAATTTCAGGAAAAGTCAGCAGCCATCGCGATGGCTACGGTTTCCTGATTCCCGATGATGGCAGCGAAGATCTGTTTTTGCCGGAAAAAGAAATGCAGCGCGTGCTGCACGGCGATCGTGTCGTCGCGCGCATCGTCGGCACCGACCGGCGCGGCCGCCTGGAAGGCGGCATACTGGAAATTCTGGAGCGCGCCAACACCCACGTCATCGGCCGGTTGCTGAATGAAAACGGGGTCTGGATCGTCGCCCCTGAAGATAAGCGCTTTAGTCAGGATATCTTGCTGGCCGGTTCTCCCGGCAAGGCTAAATCGGGACAAGTGGTCAGCGTGGAGCTGACCGAGCAACCGACCCGATATGCGCAACCGGTAGGGCGTATCGTCGAGATTTTGGGCGATGTCGACGACCCTGGCATGGAGATCGAAATTGCGGTCCGTAAATTTGGCGTGCCGCATGAATTTTCAGAAGCGGCCAAGAAAGTCGCCGCCAAACTGCCCGCGGAAGTGCGCGCTGCCGATCTGGCCGATAGAGTCGATTTGCGCGACATTCCGCTGGTCACCATAGACGGTGAAGATGCACGCGATTTCGATGACGCCGTGTATTGCGAGCCGGTCAAAATCGGGCGCGGCAAAGGCTACCGGCTGATCGTGGCGATCGCCGATGTCAGTCATTATGTGCAACCGAACGATGCGCTCGATCACGATGCCTTGCTGCGCAGCACCTCGGTATATTTCCCGCGCCGCGTGATCCCGATGTTGCCGGAAAAACTATCTAACGGTTTGTGTTCGCTCAATCCCGACGTCGACCGCCTGACGCTGGTGGCGGATATGGTGATCACGCTGGACGGCGAGGTGAAGGCTTATCAGTTTTATCCGGCGGTCATCCATTCCGCGGCGCGCTTCACCTACACCGAAGTCGCCGCCATCCTCGGCAACACCAAGGGGCCTGAAGCCAATAAGCGTCAGACGCTGGTGCCGCATCTGCTGCATTTGTATGAAGTGTTTCACGCCTTGTTGCGGGCCCGCCATGTGCGCGGCGCGATCGATTTTGAAACGACCGAAACCTATATCGTTTGCAATGCGGCCGGCAAGATAGAAAAAATTCTGCCGCGCACCCGCAACGACGCCCATAAGCTGATCGAAGAATGCATGCTGGCGGCCAATGTGTGTGCGGCCGATTTGCTCGATACCTATAAGCACCCCGGCACTTACCGCATCCATGCCGGGCCGACCAAGGAAAAGCTGACCCAGGTCAGAAACTTCCTGAAGCAAGTCGGCTTGCATCTGGGCGGCGGCGACGCGCCGGCGGCGTCCGACTACGCCGAGCTGATGAAAAAGATCAAGGACCGGCCCGACGCCGCCTTATTGCAAACCATGCTGTTGCGCTCCATGCAGCAAGCGGTGTACAGCCCGGACAATATCGGTCACTTCGGTTTGTCTTACGAAGCGTATGCGCACTTTACCAGTCCGATACGGCGCTACCCCGATTTGCTGACGCACAGGGCGATCAAGGCGATCTTGCACGGCAAACGCTACGAGCCCAAGGGCATAGACCTGAGCTTGCTGAACACCTCGATATCCAATTCTGCGCGCAAGCAGCAAGTCATCGACAAGGCGGCCGGCAAGACCAAGCCGGAAAAGGACTTGACGATCTGGGATGCGCTCGGCGTACATTGTTCGGCTAACGAAAGGCGGGCGGACGAAGCTTCGCGCGATGTGGAGGCGTGGCTGAAGTGCTATTTCATCCGCAATAAGCTGGGCGAAGAGTTTGCCGGCACCATCTCCGGCGTGACGCAGTTCGGTATTTTTGTCCAGCTCGACGATATTTTTATCGAAGGCCTGGTCCACGTGACCGAGCTCGGCGCCGATTATTTCCAGTATGACGACGCCCGCCATGAATTGCGCGGCGAACGTACCGGTAAACGTTATCAGTTGACCGACAGGGTTAAGGTGCAGGTCAGCCGTGTCGATCTCGACGCGCGCAAGATCGATCTGAGCATCGTGCCGGCTGCCGGCGCCCGTCCCGTGGCCGAGCGCGAAGCGCGCACCGAGCTGGGTAGCGGGCGCAAGGGCAAGTCCTCACAGCCGTCAGCCGCGCCGGCCGTGCGCCAGTCCCGGGGCGAGCCGGCGGCCAAGGCAGGCGCCGGCAAAAGCACAGGCCAAACCCGTGCCGCCGGGGCGGCCAAGCCGCCCGGCGCGTCCGGCGGCAAGAAACGCGCATCGGGCCTGAGCGCTAAGCCGGGCAAAAAACGGCGTTAATATCAATGAAAATAAGTGCATTATGAAAAGTAAAATGATTTTTGGTTTCCACGCGGTGACTTCGCGTATCCGTCACGAAGCTGCTTCGGTGGAAGAGATTTATGTCGATGCGCAGCGCGTGGATCGCCGCATGCAAGAGTTGTTGCATGCCGCCAAGGCGGCCGGCGTACGCATTATCCAGACCGACGACCAGCGTTTGTCGAATATCGTAGGCACTCGTCGCCATCAGGGCGTGGTGGCGAAAGCCGGCGAGCTGTCGCTGGCGCGCAATCTCGATGAATTGCTCGATGCAATCGAAGGCCCGCCCTTGCTGCTGGTGCTGGACGGCATTACCGATCCGCATAATCTGGGCGCTTGTTTGCGGGTGGCCGACGGTGCCGGCGCGCATGCGGTGATCGCTCCCAAGGACCGGGCGGTAGGCTTGAACGCCACCGCCGCCAAGGTTGCCAGCGGCGCCGCCGAAACGGTGCCGTATATCACCGTCACCAACCTGGCCCGCACTTTGCGCGAATTGAAAGAGCGCGATATTTTACTGGTCGGCACCAGCGATGAAGTCGAAAAAAATATCTACGACGTTGATTTCAAGGGCGGCTGCGCGATCGTGATGGGTTCGGAGGGCGAAGGCATGCGCCGCCTGACGCGCGAAACTTGCGATGTCTTGGTCAGCGTTCCCATGTTCGGTTCGGTGGAAAGCCTGAACGTTTCGGTGGCGTCCGGCATCTGCCTGTACGAAGCGCGCCGCCAGCGCCTGCCGCGCGCGTGATGCTGTCCGGCCCGGCGCCCGTGTCGGACGCCGGCTATTCAGGGGCGGGCAGCGCGTCTGCCCTGAACGCGCTACCATGTAAGTCTTCAATTTTTCAGTGATTCAAATTCATGTTCAGTCGTTTGCGCGAAGATATTGCCAGCATCATTCAACGGGACCCGGCCGCCCGTAATGCCTGGGAGGTGCTGACTTGTTATCCAGGCTTGCAGGCGATCGTCATGCATGGCTGGGCGCGCTGGTGCTGGTCCCGCGGCTTGAAATGGCTGGGGCGCTTGATCTCGCATCTGGCGCGGATTTTTACCGGGATAGAGATTCATCCGGGCGCGACCATAGGCCGCCGCGTTTTTATCGATCACGGCTTCGGCGTGGTGATAGGCGAAACCGCGCAAGTGGGCGACGATTGCACCATTTATCAGGGCGTCACCCTGGGCGGCACTTCCTTGTCGCGCGGGGCGAAACGCCACCCCACGCTGGAGGCAGGCGTGATCGTCGGTGCCGGCGCCAAGGTGCTGGGCGGCTTTACGGTCGGCGCTGGCGCGAAAATCGGTTCGAATTCCGTGGTAGTGAAGCCGGTTCCGGCCGGCGCCACCGCGGTCGGCAACCCGGCCCATATCATCAAAAAGGATATCAGCACGCCGGATTCCGGTGCGGCCCAGTTGTTTGCCGCTTACGGCGTCACGCAAAATGGTGACGATCCCATTTCCAAGGTGCTGCACACCCTGATCGATCATGCCGTGTCGCAGCAGGAACAGATAGAGAAGCTGAGTGCTGCCTTATCCGCGGCGGGCATCGTGTGCGAAACCGGGCCGGAAAAAGATAAATTGAATCCGGAACAGATCAATAGCCTGGTCGATTAAGGCCGCAGCCGGCTCCGGACGGCTTCCTCGGCTTAAAAATACTGGAGGGGAGTATGTGTGGTAAGCCTTTGAATGCGCTGACGCCAGGGCATTTTTAACGCATACTCCCCTGAAAATCATTAACTGCGGTTGTTTTTGCAAGCTTAGGCGTGCCGTGATGGCCGTTCCTATGCCGCCGCCAGCCGGTTCAGGCAAGTGCGGATCGCCGCCGGCAATTCGCTGGCGGTCAGGCCCACGGTGCCGCCTTGCCGTTGCACCAGACTATCTGCCGCATGTCCATGTACCCAGGCCGCCATCTGTGCCGTAGTCCAGGGCGCAATCTTTTGCGCCAGCAGTGCCCCGCACAGGCCGGCCAGCACATCGCCGGTGCCGGCGCTGGCCAGCCCCGGATTGCCGCTGGGATTGATGCTGATGTGGCCGTCGGGGCGGCAGATAACCGAACCTGAGCCTTTCAGCACGACGATGGCGTGGAATTTTTTGGCCAGCTTGCGCGCCGAGCCCAGCCTGTCGCCTTGAATTTCCTGGACATCCTTTCCCAACAGGCGTCCGGCTTCCAGCGGATGCGGTGTCAGTAGTGTCGGCGCAGCGCGCTGCGCCAGCAAATGTTGCAAGTGGCTATCGCCGGCGATCAGAGTCAGCGCGTCGGCATCGATCACCATGCCGGGCGCCGTTGCCAGCGCCTGGGCCAGCAATTGCCTGGCGATGGCCGAACTGCCCATGCCGGGGCCGATCACGAGTACGGCCCGGCTGAATTCCAGATCCAGCGCCGCTCGGCACATCAGTTCCGGATGCCGGCTGTCGTAAGCGGGCGGCTCGGCTATGAATCCCAGATACACGCGGCCGGCGCCGGCATGCAAGGCGCTGCGGCCCGCCAGAATCGCCGCGCCCGCCATGCCAGGCGCGCCGCCGAGCACGATGACGTCGCCATAGCTGCCCTTATGGCTGTCATGAGTGCGCGGAGGCAGCGCCGCTGCGAATTGCGGCGGGTCGATGAGTTCGGCCTGTGCGGGCGGGAGCAGTTGCTCCGGTATGGCGAGGTCGGTCACCGCGACCAGACCGGCCCAGTCTTTGCCGGCGCCGGTGTGCAAGCCCGGCTTGTTGCCGATGAAGCTGAGGGTGTGGCTGGCGCGCACCGCGAGCCCTGGCTTGCCCAAGGCTTGCCCGCTGTCGGCATCGAGACCGCTGGGGGCGTCGAGCGCCAGCACCGGAATGTTTTTCTGGCTTGACAGCTGGTTCAGCTCTCGCACCAGCTTAGCCAATTCGCCACCGAGCGGGCGCGTCAGGCCTATGCCAAACAGGCCGTCTATCAGCAAGGCCCAGGGTCTGCTCTTGAGCTCGGACCAGCCGTGCAGCTCGGCCATCGCGATCACGCTGGCTTGCGCCCGTCGCAGGCTGGCCCGCGCATCGGCCGAATAACGTTCCGGATTTGCGCACAGCAGCAGCGTTACCTGTCGCCCGGCGGCCGCCAGCAGGGCGGCGGTTTCGCAGGCGTCGCCGCCATTGTCGCCGGGGCCGGCAAGAACCAGGACCGTGTCGCCCCGATTTTCCAGCAGTTGGGCGGCCAGCTCGGCGGCGGCTTTTCCGGCGGCGCGCATCAGTGTGCCGGCCGGATGCGTGCCCTTGTAGGCGGCTTCCACGCCGCGTAGCTGTTGCACGTCGTATAAACGCATGGCGCGGTCGGAAATTGGGAGCATGGCGGGAATTGAGCTTAGTGTGAGGGCGGCGGCATACCTAAAGATTGTATCGCCTCTATGCCCGATTGAAAGACGTTTCCTATCGGCAGCAACAGGTATGGCAGTATCATGCCGAGCATCAGGAAACCCACGCCTATGGTGATCGGGAAGCCGATGCCGAACAGGTTTAATTGCGGCGCCGCCCTGGTCAATATCCCGAGCGCCACGTTGGTGATCAGCAAGGCCGCGACGATGGGCAAGGACAAACGCATGCCGGTGCTGAAGATTTGTTCACCCCAGATCGCCAGCTTCTGGAAGCCGAAACCGCTGGTGAGCGTGGTGGAGACCGGGATCGTGTTAAAGCTTTCCACCAGTGTCGCCAGCAGCGAGAGGTGCACATTCAGGGTCAGGAACAGCAGCGTAGCCAGCAGCACCAGGAATTGGGCGATAGCCGATGAGCGGCCTTGCGTTTGCGGATCGAAAAAGGTGGCAAAACCCAGTCCCATCGTCAAGCCAGAAATCTCGCCGGCCATTTCTATGCCGGCAAACACCATGCGCATGATAAAGCCCATCGCCATGCCTATCACCATCTGTTGCGCCAGTATCATGATGCCGGTCAGCGACAGCGGATCGGCGCCGCTCTGCGGGGGGAGGGTGGGGGCCACGATCAGCGCCAGCATCACGCCCAGGACCAGTTTGACCTGTACCGGTACCGCGTTATTGCCGAACGGCGGCGCCAGCGCGATCAAGCCCAGAATCCTGGTCAGGGGCCAGATAAACGAGGCGATCAGTGCAATCAGTTCATTGCCGGAGACGGAAATCATGGCCGCGTCGGACACTTATCCGGCCATGGTGGCGATGCTGGAAAACATTTGCCGCATATAGTCGAGCAATACGGACAGCATCCAGGGGCCGGCGATAATCAGCGTTACAAAGATGCCGACCAGCTTGGGGATGAAGGAGAGCGTGGTCTCGTTAATCTGCGTGGCTGCCTGAAAAATGCTGACGATCAGGCCGACGCCGAGCGCCACCAGCAGCAGCGGCGCCGATACCAGCAAGGTGACTTCCATCGCCTGGCGGCCTAATGTCATTACGCTGTCGGGTGTCATGTGTCTATCCTTAGTAAAAACTTTGCGCCAACGAACCTATCAGCAATTGCCAGCCGTCCACCAGAACAAACAGCATCAGCTTGAAAGGCAAGGAGACGATAGCGGGGGACACCATCATCATCCCCATCGACATCAGGACGCTGGCGACCACCATGTCGATAATTAAGAATGGAATGAAGATGGCGAAGCTGATTTGAAATGCGGTTTTTAATTCGCTGGTGATGAAGGCCGGTATCAAAATGCGCAGCGATACTTCTTCCGGTCCCTGTAGTTGCGGCGTGTTCGATAATTTGACGTACAGCGCCAGATCGGCTTGCCTGGTCTGTTTCATCATGAATTGTTTGAGCGGCGCCGCCCCCTTGTCCAGTGCTTCAGACATGGCGATTTTGTTTTCGGCGAACGGCTGGTAGGCATCGGCGTAAATCTTGTCGAATACCGGCCCCATGACAAATAAGGTCAGGAACAGCGCCAGGCCGACCATGACTTGATTCGGCGGCGCCGATTGCGTGCCCAGCGCCTGACGCAACAGCGACAAGACGATGATGATGCGCGTGAAGCTGGTCATCATCAGCAATACAGCGGGAATAAAGCTGAGCGCCGTCAGAAACAGCAGCGTCTGTATGCTGAGCGAATAATTTTGTCCGCCGCCGGCGGCCGGCGTGGACGTAATCGCCGGTAGCGCAGCATGGGCCTGCGCCTGCACTGCCTCAGGAAACAACAGGCTGAGTAAAGCGATAGACAACCAGCATAGGCTGCTCGAAATGTGGGGGAAGGTTTTCATGCAGTGTCTTGCTTATTTCGTTTCGGTACTATCCAGCTTGCGTTTATCCATAGTCCGTTTCAGCCACATGGAGAATTGCCCGGCCATTGGCGGGTGCGCTGCTTGCTGCAGGAAATCGTCTTGTTTCGGGAGGGTAGTCAGCGTAGTGATGTTGCCGGCAGTGACGCCCAGCACCAGCCACTGATCGGCAACCTCGACCACCATGATGCGTTCGCGGTTGCCTACATTGACGCCGCCGACCACCTTGACCGCCAGCTTATTGCCGCCGGCGACCGGCCCCAGGCGCTTCATTATCCAGGCGGCAAAGGCCATCAGGCCCAGCACGACGAATAAGCCGAAAGCGATTTGCAGCAAGCCGCTGCCGGGCGAGATGGCGGCGCTGTCGGCGGCCATGCTGCCGGTCCCGGGCGCCATCAGCGAGAAGAAAAAAGTCAGCTGTCTGTTCTGTATCTTCATTTGTTTAATTTGCGTATGCGCTCGGCCGGCGTGACGATGTCGGTCAGGCGGATACCAAACTTGTCGTTAACCACGACCACTTCGCCCTGGGCAATCAGGCAGCCGTTCACCAGCACATCCATAGGTTCGCCGGCCAGCCCGTCCAGCTCGACCACCGAGCCTTGCGCCAGTTGCAACAGATTTTTGATGGCGATTTTCGTGCGTCCCAATTCCACGGTGAGTTGCACTGGGATATCGAGTATGAAGTCGATATCATTGTGCGTTTCCGTGCTGCTGCTTTTTCCGCTGAATTCTTTGAAAATTGCGGAAGTGGCCGGCGCGGCGGCTGCTTTCTCGGCAGCAGCGGCTTCTGCTTTTTCCTGTTCCGCTATCGCGGCACCCCAATCATCGTCGCTGATTGGCGCGTCTCCACTTTCATCCATGACTTTCTCCTTGAGCTATCTCTTGTACGCTGGAGCTGATCAGCTTTTCCACGCGCAATGCATACTGTCCATTAAATACACCATATTTGCATTCCATGACCGGGGTCCCGTCAACTTTCGCGGAAATAACTTCCGGTATGGAAATGGGGATCACATCTCCCACTTTCATGTTCAAGATGTCGCCCAGGGTGACGCGGGTGGTGCCGAGATCGGCCACTATTTCGACTTCGGCAATCTGGATTTGTTGCGTCATCAGGCGCACCCAGCGTTTATCCACTTCCAGGGTTTCGCCTTGCAGGCTGCTGGTCAGGATGTCGCGTATCGGTTCTATCATCGAATAGGGCATGCACATATGCATTTCGCCGCTGACCGGCCCCAACTCTATGGTGAAGGTGGTAGATACCACGACTTCATTCGGCGTTGCAATATTCGCGAATTGCGTATTCATCTCCGAACGTATGTATTCGAATTCCACCGGGTAGACCGGTTCCCACGATTTCGCATAAGTCTCGAAGATGATTTCGAGGATTCTGTGGATGATGCGCTGCTCGGTCTGGGTAAAGTCGCGGCCTTCAACGCGGGTATGGAAGCGGCCGTCTCCGCCAAACAGGTTGTCGACCAGCAAAAATACCAGGCCGGGATCGAGCACTATCAGCGAGGTGCCGCGCAAGGGCTTCATGTGCACCAGATTGAGGTTGGTCGGGACGACCAGATTGCGGATAAATTCGCTGTATTTTGAAACCCTGACGGTGCCTACCGATACCTCGGCACTACGGCGTAAAAAATTAAACAAGCCAATTCTTAATAAGCGCGCAAAACGTTCATTGATTATTTCCAGCGTCGGCATGCGGCCGCGGACGATACGTTCTTGCGTCGCAAGATTGTAGGGCCGGACCCCGGAGGTGTCTTCTTGCGATTGCAGGTCGTCCTGATCCCCCGTGACGCCCTTTAACAGGGCGTCGACTTCTTCCTGGGAGAGGAAATTATCAGACATGGCTTTATTGGACTACGAAAGAAGTGAAAAATACACCACTCACTTTTTGTGGTTCGCCCTTGGCGGTAAACGGCTGGCTGACCCTGTCCACAATCTCTGCGACCAATTTTTCCTTGCCTTCGGCGGAAAGAATTTCGGTCGCGTCTTTACTCGATAGCAGCAGCAACAAGCGGCTACGTACCTGCGGCATGTTGGCCTTGATTAAATCTACTTGTTCATTGTCCTGTACCTGCAAGGTCATCGTCACCTGCAGATATTTATCGCTATCTTCAGATTGCAAATTGACGGTAAACGGCTCCAGCGGTAAAAAAACCGGGGCTGTCGCTGGCTCAGTCTTATGTTCTTTATCTTTCGATGAGGCGCCCTTTTTCGCTAAAAATATGGCGGCGCCGCCACCTATGCCGCCCAGCACTAAAACCGCTGCGGCAATGATGATAATCAGTTTCTTTTTAGATTTTCCGGCAGGTGCTGCATCTCCGGGGGCTGGGGCCGCTTTGGCCGGTGCTTTCGCCATGGTTTTCCTCTCGCTTGGCATCAATTGCCGGGTTTTGAATATTATCGGTGAATGTAGGCTATTAATATCCAAGAAAAAGAGGGCGTAATTCAGCTTATCTTCTTCATTGCATCTGAAAGAATAAGCGTTTCAGCCGGCAAGCCGGCGACGCCATCACGGCAAATAGCCATTCGCTATCATTTTACCTGTTAGGGCGGCGATGTTTCCAGCAGAGTTATCAGACAAAGGTATCTACCATGCCGAGTTGCGTCGAGACGCCGGCATTGACGGCGGTCGTCGGCGGCCTGCCTTCTTGTGGGCTGTCGCCGCCAACTCTGGCGTCATGCCTTTCATTTTGTCGTTGATCTGCGTAGGAACGGCCCTGGCCTGAAGTCTGGGCATGCACCGAGAAGCCGGTGAGTTGCACCCCGGCGTCGCTCATCATCTGGCGCAGCCGCGGCAAGGCGGACTCCAGCGCTTCTCTTACCTCGGGCTGGGCGGAAATAAAAGTCGCATTGGCCTGATCGTTGCTGACATTTAATACCACCTGTAATGGGCCGAGATCGGGGGGATTCAAGGTCAGCTCGGCGGATTGCAAGGCGCCGCCGACCATCCAGACGAGCTTTTGCGCCACCGCTTTATCCCAGCCGGAACTGCCGACACGCGGCATGATATGTTCTTGCGCTATCGTATTCGCCGTCGCCGGCGTTGTCGGATTGAGTTGCTGAGCAGGGTTGGGCGTAGCGGGTGGGACGACTGCCAGGTCACGGTCGGACTCGCTTAATTTGACGGCGGCCTGTTGCTCGCCCAGCTTTTCGGCGATGGATGCATGTATGTCGACGCGTTGAGCTTGTGCAAGGTTTGCCTGCTCTGCCAGTACGGGTGATTTTTGCTGGCGCTCGCCTGCTTTTAAGGTGGCGACGAGCTGGTCTTTCGGATTCAAGGTATTCTGATCCGCAACCGCGTCGGGCGAATTTTGATCTTGAATCGGGGGGGATAATTGCTTTGCCACCTCGTCGGCATCGGCAATTGGCTTAAGTTCGCCGTCCGATGGCAGCTGGCGATCGGCCCGGCTGGACGTCAGGTCTGGTCGCGCCGGATTGAATGCGGATATTTTTTCTCCGGCGACATCGTCAACCGTAGTCGGCGCGCTCTTAGGTACGTCCGCGGCATCGTTTAGCGGCACGGTAGACAGGGTCATTGCGGTTTCTGCGGGCGTCGTTATGTTCGCTGCCTGGCCGGGAGTCGCTGCGCTTGTTGCGGCGGTCGCAAACTGCGCCAGATTGCTGACCAGCGCAAGCAATTGCGTTCCAGCGCTTGCGCCAGCATCAGCATTGTCTAGCGGGGCCGCAGACTCTTTAACTTCTTCTTTTTCTTCGCTTGCGACTTTCCCGCCTTCGGCTGGCTCTGAGGCGGCGCTCGAGTTCGTTTCCGCTATCCTCGCTTGCATATCGCCGCGGGCGGTTCCGGTATTTTTCTTGTTGGAAATTTCTTTATTTAAATGTTGGCTGAACGAAGTTTCAGTCGGCGCGGCGCTGGCTGCCCTGTTCGTTTTGACGCCACTGGTCTGACTACCAAGCGATGTCAGTATCGTCGAAGTTTGCATGATGAACCTGTCTGAAGCAAGGTGCTAACGTTTGTAAAAAAATGCGCGGGCGGCATGTTCGTCGGTTTGTTTCTGATCGAGTTTGGCTTCTTTTCTTTGCAAGCTGTGTTGTGCCCGGTTATGTAAAGTGTCGTACGAAAGACGTTTTTTTTCGCTTTCTTGCCAAGTTGTTTTTGCCAATTTAATTTTATGTTCCGCGTCTTTTACAATTTGTCTTTGCCCTTCTATCGCGCTATCCAGTTTTCCGATGAATGATAGAAAATTAGTGTATTGCGAGGCGCTCAAGCCTTTTGCCGCACCATCTTGAAACCTGTGGGCGTAATCGTCTCTGTATTGAAGTAGCAGCGATAATTTTTTTTCGGTTTCTTCATGCGAACGAATCGCCTTGCCGAGCCGCTTGGCTGCTTCGTCGGTGTCTTTTTCTGCTATTTCTATCAGCGTGCTGATCGGGGACCTGGGTGCCATATAGGGTTAAGTATAGATGTTGCTGAAATTTTCTATCCTTAGAATAGAGCGGCAAGTTCCCTCAAGCTTTCCGGAATGGCGCATTTTTCTTGTATATCTTGCTGCAAGAAAGAAACAATGCGCGGATGCAGGCGGATAGCTTCGTCCAGCAAGGGGTCGGAGCCTGGCGAATAGGCGCCGACACTGATCAGGTCGCGACTGCGCTCATAGCGCGAGTAAAGCTGCTTTAAGCGGCGCGCCAGTTGTTGATGTTCGGGCGTGGTGATGCTGTGCATGGCGCGGCTGATCGATTGTTCGACGTCGATCGCCGGATAGTGCCCGCTTTCCGCCAGCGTGCGGTTTAAAACGATATGTCCGTCCAGAATCGCGCGGGCGGCGTCGGCGATCGGATCTTGCTGATCGTCTCCTTCCGTCAGTACGGTGTAAAAGGCGGTGATGGAGCCGCAGCCTTCTTTGCCGTTGCCGGCACGTTCCACCAAGATCGGCAATTTTGCAAAAACAGAGGGCGGATAGCCTTTGGTTGCCGGCGGTTCGCCGATCGCCAAAGCGATTTCGCGTTGCGCCATGGCGTAACGGGTGAGCGAATCCATGATCAGCAAGACGCTGCGTCCCTGGTCGCGGAAATATTCGGCGATCGTGGTGGCATAGGCGGCGCCTTGTAAGCGCATCAGAGGCGGGGCGTCGGCCGGCGCGGCCACCACCACGGATCTGGCTAAGCCTTCGGCGCCGAGTATATGTTCGATGAATTCTTTCACTTCGCGACCGCGTTCGCCGATTAAGCCCACGACGATGATGTCGGCGGTGGTATATCTCGCCATCATACCCAGCAATACGCTTTTACCGACGCCGGAACCGGCAAATAAGCCCAGCCTTTGCCCGCGTCCGACGCTCAGCATGCTATTGATGGCGCGCACGCCGACATCGAGGGTGTCGACGATGGGCGCGCGTTCCAGCGGGTTGTAAATGCGGGCGCCCAGCGGGGCGGATTCTGTCGTCTGCAAAGGGCCTAAAGTATCCAAAGGGCGGCCGTTGCCATCCAATACTCTGCCCAGCAATCCGTAACCGACCGGCAGGTGCCTGCTGCGGTCGCTCGGGCGCCGTTTAGGGTGCCTGGACGCTTCCGCGTGCAAAGACTCGGCAGGAAAGACCGGCGCGCCCGGGGTTACGCCATCGAGATCGCTGTGCGGCATCAGAAACAGCCGGTCGCCGTCAAAGCCGACTACTTCGGCATCGACTTTCATCCCGCTGAGCAAATGTACCGTGCATGCACTACCGACCGGCAGTTTCAAGCCTACCGCTTCCATGACCAGCCCGGTCACCTTGGTCACGCGGCCGGACAGCAGGGCAGCCTGGATATGGGGAAGTTGTTCCCTGCAGTTGTTGAGGGTCGATTTCCAGTCGGAAGTGAGTGTGGCTTGCATGATGCTCAATCAGAGGAAGAGGCATTTATTTTGATGGCGTCGGTCAGGCGTTGCCAGCGGGTTGAATAGCTGGCGTCGATGATGTTCTGTACCGTTTCCAGCTTACAGCCGCCGCGCTCCATGTGGTGGTCGACGACGATGCGCCAGCCTTGCTCATTGAGGGTGTCACCGATGCGTTTTTTAATCACGTCGGCATCGTCCGGGTGCAGGAAAATTTGCGCCGGTTGCTGCGCCGAGGGCAACTGTTCAATCGCATCTTCAACGATGGGGATGATCGCTTCACTATCAAGCTCTAATTTTGTTTTCAACATCGTCTGCGACAGGTCTATCGCCAGATTGAGCAAATCCCGCCCCATCTGCTTACCGGCGGAGGCGATTTGTGCGGACAGCGCGTTCGCCAAATCTTGCAATGCAGCGATTTCCACATGGATACTCGCTTCCATCGCGGCATAGCCGGCATCCCGTCCTTCCTTCAAGCCTAACTCGTAGGCTTCTTTATAACCAGCCGCATAACCTTGCTGACGAGCATTTTCCCGTACAGAGTCTGTCTCGGCCTGGCTGGCTTTCGCCGCTGCGATGGACGCAAGTTGCGTTTCGCTGACAGATGCAGGGCGGTCATCCCCGAACGACGCCATTTCCCAGCGCTGGAAGGCCGACAACTCACCTTTGCGGACGATATTAGACATAAGCGTCTTCGCCTTTTGCGCCCAGCATGATTTGTCCTTCGTCGGCCAGACGGCGGACGATCAGCAAAATTTGCTTTTGCTGCGCTTCCACTTCGGAGAGGCGAACCGGGCCTTTGGATTCCAAGTCTTCCCGCATCATATCCGCTGCACGTTGCGACATGTTTTTAAAAATCTTGTCGCGCATATCTTGATTGGCGCCTTTGAGTGCGACGATCAGGGAGTCGGATTGAACCTCTCGCAGCAGGAGTTGTATGCCTTTGTCGTCGATGTCCATGATGTTGTCGAAGACGAACATTTCATCCATGATTTTTTCTGCCATGTCGCCGTCGTATTTGCGCAGATTGTCCATCACCGATGCTTCGTTATCGCCGCTCATGAAGTTCAGAATTTCTGCCGCCGCCCTGACGCCGCCTATGGATTTTTTCTTCAGGCTCTCATTGCCGGTCAGTAATTTGGTCAAGACATCGTTCAGCTCGCGCAAGGCGGTCGGCTGGATGCCGTCCAGCGTCGCAATACGCAGCACGATGTCGTTGCGCAGCCGTTCGGTAAAATGGTTCAGAATCTCACACGCCTGGTCGCTTTCCAGATGAACCAGGATGGTTGCGATGATTTGCGGATGTTCGTTCTTGATTAATTCGGCCACCGAGGCTGAATCCATCCATTTCAGGCTTTCTATGCCGCTCGCATCCTTGCCGCCCAGGATGCGATTGAGCAGGGAGGCTGCCTTGTCGTCGCCCAGTGCTTTGGTCAATACATTGCGTATGTATTCATCGGAATCGAGTCCGACCGAAGAGCTGATATCTGCCACCGCCTTAAATTCTTCCAGTACCTTGGCAATATTTTCGTGCGGGATAGGGCCGATTGCCGCCATCGCTGCACCAATTTTCTGCACTTCGCGCGGACCGAGGTATTTCATGACCTCGGCGGCGCCGTCTTCGCCCAATGCGAGCATCAGTGTGGCTGCTTTTTGAATACCGTCGTCACTCATTGTTTATCCATGTCTTGATTACGTTTGCCACTATCTTAGGGTCTTGTCTGGCAAGTTCTTTGGTCAGTTCGAGGTTCGCTTCGTAACTCGATGCCTGTCTGCTTGCCGGATGTTCCGCCTCATGCGATAGTTTGACGATGGCACCTTCTTCAGCTTCCTGTTCCGACGCCTTCAACTCTTCTGCCGCTTTGGCGGCAGCTTCTTCCTCCGCCGCTTTGTCTTTTCCCATGATTTTGTATAACAGGGGTTTCAGGTAGCCAAAGAACAGATAGGCCAATATACCTGCGGCGATCAGATACTTGCCGATCTCTTTCAGCGTTTGAATGTTGTCCGGTTGCTTCCAGATCGGCAATTCCACTATAGTTTCTTTTTCAGGGCTGGCAAAGGGGCTGTTGACAACATTCAGCGTATCTCCGCGCTCTTTGTTGTATCCCATCGCCTCTCTGACGAGGTCGGTAATCTGTGTTTTCTCTACATCAGTTAACGGCCTGGTGGTGACCTTGCCGGATTTGTCGGTTTCGCTCTTGTAGTTGATGACTACCGCTACCGACAGACGCTTGATTCCCCCCATCGGTTGCTGCGTGAATCTGATGGTCTTGTCGACTTCATAATTGACGGTGGCGTCTTTTTGCGTCAGGCCGGTATTGGAGGCAGCTGTCGCTTGCGTTGCAGCGGCGCCGCTGGCGACGATGGGCGCGGTGGCCGGCACCGGCGGCTGATTGCTCAAGGCGCCGGGTATACCGGATGCGCCAGCCGTTTTGTTATAGGTTTCGCTCGATTGCTGGCTGCGTATAGTCGATGCTTCTGGCGGCGAATTCGGGCGATAGCTTTCTGCCGCCTGTTCGCTACGGGAAAAATCGATGTCGGCGGTTGCTTCTGCCCTGACATTGTTGGCGCCCACGATGGGCGTTATGATGGACTCTATCCTTTTGACGATATTTTGCTGGTATTCCTGAATATATTTCAACTGAGAAGGATCGAGATTGTTGGCCCCTATTTGCTTCGTGGGGTCAGACAATAGATTGCCATTCTGGTCCACGATAGTGACATTTTTGGCCGATAGTTCAGGCACGCTGCTGGCTACCAGATGCAGGATGGCGCTTACCTGTTGCGTATCCAGAACGCGGCTAGGATATAAATTCAAAAGGACAGATGCGGTAGGTTTTTGCTGGTCGCGTATAAATACTGAAGACTTGGGAATGGCCAGGTGGACGCGAGCCGTTTGTACTGCGGATACAGCTTGAATCGATCTGGCCAGTTCACCTTCCAGGGCGCGCTGGAAATTGACTTGCTCCAAGAATTGAGAAATACCCAGTTTTTGATTTTCCATCAACTCAAATCCGACATTCCCCCCCTTCGGTAAGCCTTGGGACGCCAGCTTTAAGCGCGCGTCGTGTACTTGATTTGCAGGCACCAGAATGGCGTTGCCGCCTTCGGAATATTTATACGGCACGTTCATTTGCTGGAGAGACGCGACAATCGCTCCGCCATCGCGGTCATTGAAATTGGAAAACAGTACCTTATAGTCGGGTTGCTGGCTCCACATCCATACACCTACCATGATGGCGAGCGTAATCGCCGCCCCGACGGAAAGTATCAGGGTACGTAGGCCGGGCGTTTGTGGTATGCCGAACAAGCTTGGCAACACTGGTTTCGGCTGAGCAAATGCGGTGTCTTCAGCGGTTGCCATAGATTACCTTTGGAATTGTCGTGTTGAAGATTTGCTGCGTTTTCATGGCTGATATTGGTTTTTTCCGTGTTAGCGATTGTGCGACGTTTTTGTGAAATCAATTGCGGGAAAACAGCTACTTTATGACTTCTACTCATTGAAAAGCCAGATGTTGCCAATGCTATGGTATGGGGGGGGTAGAACTCTGGTTGAAACAGGAGAAAATGATGAAAATGGGTGGAATAGATACGGCTCGTATCGACGCAATGGTGGCGCAACTAAAAGCCACCGCAGCAAAAATGGAGGCCGGCGCCGGCATCGGCATCAAGGGGGCGAATCCCGCTCCGGCTAAATTGGATTTTGCCGATGCCTTGAAAGCTTCGCTGGATCAAGTAAATGAGTCGCAGTTGAGTTCACAGCAATTAGGCCAGAAATTTGCATTGGGTGACGACAAAGTCAGCCTGTCAGATGTAATGATCTCTATGCAGAAAGCGAATATTTCCTTTCAGACTGCGGTGCAAGTCAGAAATAAGCTCGTCTCCGCTTACCACGACATTATGAATATGCAGATATAGCGAGGGTGTCGCCTGGAGAGGAGATCAGCGTATGCCGGTCAGTTTCGCATTGCGCTCACGTTCCAGCTTCATGATGTAGCGTTGAATATTCGCCAGAACCGCATTGGACATGTGGACGAACTGGCAGCCCAGGCGACGGTTGGTCTTTCCGTTTAACAAAATTACGTCCTGAGAATTTCTTACTTGCAACACCACATCAAGCAGCCCTATTGAGGGTAAGTCCAATTTGCAATTTTCATAGACGGTGCCTATGGTGCTATCCAAGACTTTTTTTTCGTCCAGCATCGCAACGCCGCCGCAACTGATATCTACCAGCGATAGTTTCAGGTTTTCTATTGCGTCCGCTAAAGGTACGGGAATCAAGACGCGGATAGGGTTGGAAACGGGCGTATTTATGCGATAGTACTCGCGCCTTTGCAGGCGTATCAGGCTGGCAGGGATGGCGAATTGCAAGGCTGGCCGGTTTTCAAAAACCGTGCGTTGTACGCCGGAAGAAGAAAACTGTATGCTGATCCTGTCCAGCAAGCCTTCAAATGAAACACGCGGCGCTTCTACTATTCTTTGATTTGCCAGTTGGCCGGGAGCGCTGTCGACAATAACGCTATTGTTGGCGTCATCGACATCGAGAACTGTCGTGATAAATATTTCCGATCCGCTGTTGATCATCATGCCGATCAACTGATTGCTCTCTTTCAGACCGCGCAACAAGGCGATAATTTCCCGTCGGGAGTCAACTTGAAAAGGGCTTTGATTTTCAGTGCCTAATATGGGTGGGGCGGATAGCATATTTTTATAATCACAGTCAAAAATAGAGCAGGCTACAAAACTTGATCTTGTCCGGTTGCGCCCGAAAGCCTCTCGGACTTTTCAGTGTCAATATGGTAAAGCCAAGCGAGCAGTTCCGCAACTGCGCGATACAGTGCCGGAGGAATGTCGCGATCGAGATCGACTTTCATCAACAATGAGACCAATTCGTCAGATTGATGCACATGTATGCCATGTTCCCGCGCACGGGCGATGATTTCTTCCGCAATCAAGCCTTTTCCTTTGGCTACCACCCGCGGCGCCGCGTCGCCGGTCTGGTAGGCGAGGGCTACGGCATTTCTGGCGGGGCGGCTAGGCTTGGGCATTTTGCTTGACGATGAATGACAGCAGGGGAGAACCCGACTGTCCCAATGCCGCGGCTAACTCGGGACCATGCGCTGTTAATGCGGAAACGGTCTCCTGGCGATCTGCGCGCATAATTATTCCAATTTTATCCGCTTGCAGATTAAGTACGGCCGTAACTTGTCCCAGATGTGGAAGCTCGAAACAAACGATGCTTTGCCATTTCGTTTCATTTTCCACGTCATCTTGTTGGGGTGAGGTATGTTTTTTGGAAATTTCCCATTCCAGCTTTTGCCCGGGATATAAATCGCCTTGCCAGACCATGCGCTGTTGCTCCAGCACGTCTAATTGCTGATGAATTAGTTGCGCCAGTTCTTGGTTGGGGGAAGTCGTCGATGCAGAAGAGGCTTCTGCCGCTCGTAGTATTTGCGCTTGCGGTTCTTTAAGTAAATCCGCCAGTGAGCGCTTTCCTTGCGCCCACTCGTCCAGATGGGATTCGTAAAATAAACCGCTGGCGGACAGGCTTTTCTGTAAATTTTTAGCCGCCTCAACCGTGTCGCTAATATCGGACACGGTACTCAGCACGGGGGGGCGATTGATCGTCGGGGGTGAGGTGGCGGCCTGGGATGTTATATGTAAGATTTGATCAATCAGTTTCCCGGTAGTGCTTAGCAATGTCGGTGTGCTGCTGTCCGCATCTGTGGCAACCCTTGTCGCCGCATTGTCCGCGGCATTCCCGGCCGATGCCATGGCCTTGGCAGTCGCTATTCCGTTCGTGTCTATCGGTTTCGCTGGATGACCGACAGTAGGATTAGATGTGTCGGCGCCGGTTTCATCTGCATATTCCGTCAGACGGACGAATTCTGGCCCCGACGTTGATTTGCTTAATGCTTCCTGGTCCAGGTAAGGGCTGAAAACAGCGGTGGAGGCGGCGGCGTTTTTGTTGCTGTTGTCCAGCAAAAATGTAGGCCGCGGATTGGTAGATATCAGGCGCAAAGGAATCGCATCGCCGACTTTGCTTCCTTCCGGCAAAAGCATTTTTGCGGTGATGCCGGCAACCCGGACCGTATAGCTGCCGTCTTGTAGTCGCGCCAGCACTTCGCCTTTAAGTTGCTGCCCCAAGACGATATGCGCGAGTTTAGGAATCGCTTCTTGCTTGATTCCGCTGAGCGCCGCTGTAGCTGACGGAGCCTCGATATTGGCGGCAGATTTAGGGTAAATATCGAAGCGGTAAGGCATATTAATCAGGCAGAATTACCCGCCCCATAGGTTTGCGCCAGCTTGCGGGTAGTGCCCGAGTTTTTCATCAAGTCGGACAATCGCGCCATCCAGGGCTCAGTGATATCCCGGATTTCCCTGTCGTCGGCGAGTATCTTCTTGATGATGCGGATTTTTTTATCGCGCATATCGGCCGGCAATTCAATCGGTATTTCATTGTCGCGTATGCTTTGAACACGGGAAGTGCAATCGCGCTCAAGTCGGGCTAATAATTCCCAATCTCCGGTGCGCGCGGCATCGAGCATGTGGCTGGTGATGACCGCGACATTTTCATATAAAGAAATTAATTCGAAGTTATTCATCTCGCATCAAGCCTCAACAAATTTTACGGGGCGGGGTGTCAGTGCATCAAGGGCAACAGGTGGTTTTTCCATTGCAGGAATATTCGCCGGTGAGATGGCTTCCCACGACGTTTTTAAATCGCGCAATAAATTTTGAACTTCGATCAACATTTCATCTTGATTGTTGATGTTCGCGAGAATTAAACGGTTGGTCATATATTCATATAGCGCATCCAGGCTGACGGCAATTTCGCCCCCAGCTTTTTTATCCAGACTGGCACGCAAACCATTGTCAATAATAGCGATGGCTTTGGAAATTGCCTGTCCTTTAGCCGGTACGTCGCCATTTTTCATATGCTGTATTGCATTGGAGATCGCTACAATGGCGCCCTCAAACAGCATGACTATCAGTTTGTGCGGGCTGGCAGCTATGACGCCAGTTTCGATGCCGACTTTGGCGTAAGCATTTGCTCCACGCGTCTTAGATGAGCCAAACATAATCGATATTCCTCTCGTGTACTTTACTTTGCCTGCGAAAATCACTTAGTACTGGCTGTCAGCGCCGATAATTGCTGCGTCAGGAAGGTGCTGGTGTTGTTTAAGCTACTCACAATACGATCCAGTGCGGTGAACTGGGCGCGGTAGCGAGCTTCTACGTCAAATAAGCGGTCGTTGAGTTTGTCGCGCTGTTTGCCAATATCTTTGATGCTGCGGTTAACGCCATCGGTGGTGCTGGAAATAGTGCCTGCGCTGCCAATAAAACCGTTAAGAAGTTTATTCAGTTGATAAGCGTAACCGAGAGAAAAATTCACCGTTCCGCGCGCTCCGCTTGCGCCGCCCGCCACCAGGATTTTTAAGCCGTCTGCATCGGTTCCCGTGGCGCCGGTCAGCGTCTGTCCGGAACCGACTGCAGTGACGCCATTTAATGTACCCGCAATATCCTGGCCGGCGGTGCCCGATGTCACCGAGCCAGTAAACGTAGCAGCAGTCGTGTTTGCACCATCGGCCAGCGTGACGTTGGACGCCGATCCATATGTATTTGATTGCAGTACCAGATATCCTGAGCCGTTTACAGTTGCCTTGAGCGCCAGACCGGCGGTGGAAAATGCAGATGTGCCATTAATGGAAGATTGCAATAGCGTTGCCAATTGGGCGGGGGTGTAATCGCCTTCAGCAAGAGAAACAGCTGAACTGATTCCATCCAGCGTGACATTTAAAGTGGCATTTGCATTGATGTGGGTAGAACCCGCCAATGCCGTATCGCCGGTCAAGCCACCTTGCGTGGCGACGCGAGTAATGTTTAAGGCATAACTTCCCGCTTTAGTTGCTGCGCCAGAGCCTGTGATGCTGCTCAGGCTGTCGCTCGCTTTGCCTATTGCGGCAAACAAGCCGCCGATATCATTGAGTTTGTTGTTGAGTGCGGCAGTCAGTTTGCTGGAATCCAGCGCCAGGGTGCCGTCTTTTTGAAACGTAATGCCAACCTGAGTTAGGGTGGTCAGGCCGCTACCCAATCCATTCACTGCCGCAGACAGTGTATTTCTTATCTGGTTTTGTATGCTTTGAGTCGCAGCATCACCCAAGAGCAAGCCGCCTCTTTTGGTATTGGGGTCGTAAGCCGTCAAAGTCTTGATGGTATTGGCGAGGTCGTTATAGGCTTTGACAAATCCGGAAATGCCGGTCTGAATAGCGCTTGGATTATTGGCGACAGAAATGCTGGTGCTGCCTATTTTGCTGACGTTAATGGTGACGCCCTGGATCGCTCCGGCAACACTGTTAGAAGCGCTGGTAATATCGATGCCGTTCACCGTTAATGCGGCGTTTTGAGCGGTCGCAACTTCGGTAAACCCCTGAGTTCCTGCCGGATCGTAATTCATCAGTGCCGCGACGGAGGCGTCCCCGCTTGCGCTAATTTTCAAGCTAGAGGCGGCGCCTGTTTTGCTCGAGTTGAGAACCAGATGATAGGGTGTTGCGCTGCCATCGCCGACAATCGACGCATTGATACCTATATTCGCCGCATTGATCGCGTCCCGAATGCCTTGCAGCGAGTTATTGCTGCTATCTATCGTGACTGTTCCGGTCGATTGATTGGCATCCTGGGCAAAAGTGCTGCCGCCTGGATAAACGCCATTGACTGCGGTGCCGGTAATGGTGCCAAATTGAAAGGAAAGTGTGGTTGTCGTATTGCCGCCGATAGCGTCGGTCGTGCTGCTCTGGCCTGCGCTGGAAATGATTTGCGACTGGGCGAGTTTGCTGACGTTGACATTGTAGGTGCCGGCAGAGGCGATGCTGGTGGCGGAAGCCGATGCTATCGTTGAGTCTGCAGCGGTTGCTGTCAGCGATTGAAATGTTGAAGAACTATTGAGGCTCGACAGTGAAGTCTGGAACGCCGCCACTGCGCCACTCAGCGTGCCGTAGGCGGATAATTTAGCCTGATAACTGGCCTCTTTTTTTGCCAAGATGGTCAAAGGCTGACTCTCTACCTGCATCAACTTAGTGATGAGGCTATTTACATCCAGACCCGAACCTATACCCGTAGATTGAATTCCCACCTTATTCCCCTTTGCTAGCCAGTACTCTACTTTATTAACGGCAAAGGCAAATCAGACTTTAGAGGGGGATTTACCTACTTGTTTTTAATCTGCTTATAAACATTTTAGGCTGTTTGTTTAATCAGTAAACCTTGCAATTTATCCAGCGACTTGGCAATTTCCAGGGCTTCTTCCGTTGGAATTTGACGTAATACTTGTTTGGTTTGCTGGTCTATCACTTTGACTACGATCTGGTCGGAATCATGGTCCACACTGAATTCAAGATTTTGAGATGCAGCCTGTATCGTCTTGTTGATATCGTGCACTGCCTTGAGTACTTGCTCTCTGCCGGCAGCCTGCTGCACCAGGCCCGAGGGCGCAACCGGCTTGTCAGTTTCAACCGGCGCTGCCGTCTTGACTGCTTGATGGGCGAGATTGCCGCCGGAAACCCGGTCTGAAATCGGTATCGCGGGCGACGTTGAATTAGCTATCGAGAGAATGTCCATGATCGTTTCCTTTAAGTAAAATTCCCCTGATCAAAAATTTGACCAGGGGATCGCACTTTTTCAATGAAAAGTTAATTCTCTCTCATTGATTAGCCACGCAGCAGAGCCAGCACACCTTGTGGCAGTGCATTCGCCTGCGCCAGGATCGCAGTACCTGCTTGTTGCAACACCTGACCGCGGGTCAAACTCGCTGTTTCTTGAGCGAAGTCTGCGTCGCGGATGCGGCTGCGGGACGAAGTCAAGTTTTCAGAGGTGGTCTGCAAGCTGGTGACCGCCGACGAAAAACGATTTTGATAAGCACCGAGCGAAGCGC
Organism: Burkholderiales bacterium; assembly: GCA_016196925.1. Taxonomy (GTDB): domain Bacteria; phylum Pseudomonadota; class Gammaproteobacteria; order Burkholderiales; family Burkholderiaceae_D; genus Undibacterium. The sequence continues at coordinate 23,931 of JACPWS010000029.1, forward strand.
GCGAGCTGTTGATCGATTGCAGCGCTGCATCAATCGTGGACAGGGCCGCAGTTGCACCGGCAGCGGTCGTCAGGTCCAGAGACGATACGCCGGCACCGGCGGTAGCGGTAGCTGCGGTAAAGCCAGCTGTTTGCCCCGTTGCCGTCAAGCCGGTGGCGCCGGCAAGGGTAATGCCAGCGGAGCTGGTCGAGCTGAGGGTTAATTTTGATGTTGTTGTCAGAGTGTTAGCAGCGGCGGCGTTCAAGCCTGTTTCTGTTCCGCCGAGTGCCGTTGTTGTGACGGTAATATTGCGACCATCGGCAGCGGACAAAGATACCGCGCCGGTGGAGGTGGAAAATGTCGCCGTCACGCCGGTTTGGGCAGATTTGGAGTTGATTGCGGCGGCGGTTTGCGAACCGCGGTCAACCGCGCCAGTTGCCGCACCCATTGCGCCAATATCTACACCATTAATTAAAACAGAGCCTGCAATAGTACCGGCAAAAGTAGTTGCTGCCACGCCAACTGCTGCGGTTGCGCTGACGGTCGCCGTGACATTGGTGTTGGCACTGACGGCATTAATCGCGGCGGCTTTGGCAATGCCGCTGGCGGCGCTATTGACAAATGAAACGCCGTCGGGTGTGCTCGCGCCTACCTGGTAGCCATTGATGGACAGATCGCCAGCTGCAAGAGCCACGGCGGTAACAGCGGTACCTTGGGCTAAATTGGTTGCGTAGCTGGAGCTGGAGCCTACACCCAGCGAGGCGGATTTTGCGCTGGAAATCGAAGCGATCGAGATACGGTCATTGCTGGTGTTGTTGGCGCCAACCTGGAAAGTTTGGGATGCGAAGCTGCCGTCGAGCAAATTAACGCCGTTGAAGTTGGATGAACTGGCAACGCGGTCGATTTCTGAGATCAGCTGTGTTGCTTCGTTATTCAGCGCGGCACGATCGCTTGCGCTGTTGGAGGCGTTGGCCGATTGCACTGCCAGATCGCGGATGCGCTGCAGGTTGGCGCCGATTTGCGTTAAGTCGCCCTCAGCGGTTTGCGCGAGAGAAATACCGTCGTTGGCGTTGCGTGTAGCCTGGTTCAAGCCGCCGATCTGGGAAGTCATACGCTCGGAGATCGCCAAACCTGCGGCGTCGTCCTTGGCGCTGTTGATGCGCAAGCCGGAAGACAAGCGCTGCATCGAAGTATTCAGTGAAGACTGGGATGTAGTCAGATTACGTTGCGCATTCAGCGAAACAATATTGGTATTAATAAATGAGCTCATGTTAATTCCCCTTACCTAAGTTATATAAATTCGGCCTAAGCCTTAAACTTTGGTCTGTCCTACCAAGATTATCGGACCGCCGTTGCTATCAGGTATCGGACGGCCTCTCAAAAAGTTTAACTAATTTCCGTAGGTAAATATTTTTTTTAAGGTGTAAAGTTTTTATCTGATACCCGCTAAACGACGGATATATAAAAATCTTTAGAGATAAATAAATTATTTTTGAGGTGATTCTCTGGGGGATTTTGCAACTAATGAAACGCGGATTAATTCAAAAAGCGTCGTTCCCGCGAAAGGTGAAGCTGGGAATTCGGGTAGCCTGCTACCCGCCTGCGTAACGACTTGAGCATGCATGCTCAAGCGCGCCCGGCAAGGGGGAATCCATGTAAATCAAATATTTAGGTGCTTAAGTGGATCCCCGCTTTCGCGGGGATGACGAAATCCGATTAAATCCGTGCTTCACTAAGAGCCGGTCAGCCCGCCTTGACCACCCGGTTCTTCCCGGTCTGCTTGGCCTCGTACATGGCCTTGTCGGCGCGCTTGATGGTGGACTCTTGCGCTTCCCGCGGTGCGCGCAAGGCGACGCCGGCGCTGAAGGTGATGAACAGGCGCTGGTCGTCGGCGGTGAAGAAGTGCTTGGTCAGTTCTCTTTGCACCCGGGTCATCGCTTGCGCCGCTTCGTCGAGCTGGGTTTCCGGCATGATGATCAGGAATTCTTCGCCGCCGTAGCGCGCCACCACGTCGATAGAACGCAGCGTTTGTTTGACGATGCGGACCAGGTGCACCAGGGCTTCGTCGCCGGCGGCATGGCCGTGGGTGTCGTTGAGTTTTTTAAAGTTATCGAGGTCGAGCAGGGCGATGCATAAGGGCGTGTTGCGGCGGTCGGCACGGTCGGCTTCGCGCGCAAAGACGTCGTCCATGCCGCGCCGGTTGAGGCTGCCGGTCAGTTGGTCTTCGCGCACCAGTTCGCTCATGTGCGCGAGTTTGTTTTCCAGGTCCTTGATGCGGCTTTCCGCTTCGCTCACTTCTTTTTGCGCCGCGACTATCATGTCGCGCGAGCGCAGGGTCTCGCTTTGTACCGTACGCGTTTCGCTGAGGATGTCGGCGATCAGATGATGGACTTCGCCTACGTCTGTTGCGGCGCTGATTTTTTGCGCATACGCATCCATTTTGTGTTGGTAGGCGCCGGTACTGTTTGCCATCGCATTCAGGCGGTCGATAAAGGCCGCCATCATGTTTTTGACCGAAGTCTTGGATTCGGCGATGCTGTTTTTCAGCACGCCTTGTTTGTAGATGACCTCTTTCAGGCTGCGGGTCGCTTCTTGCAATACCCGGTGGTCGATCGGACCCGCGATCAGGTTTTGCACGACCTCGATCTGGCCGCGCAACCAGTTGTCGTTATCCAGCAAGTCGTGGATATTGGTCAGCAGCAGGTCGAATAAGCGCAGCAATAATTCCTGTTGTTCGGCGCTGTCGCCGCTTTGCAATTCGATCTTAAAGCAGAGTTGCTTGAGATTATTGGCAACTTGCTTCAGTTCGCTTTCGCTGTTCGCCGCCTTGACCGCCTGCGCGAGCGCGTCGGATTCGTTGGCCAGCTGGGGAGTCGGCTTGAGCAGGGAAACCAGGGCCAGGCTCAGCGTGCGGAATAATAGATCTTTGAGCAGATTTTGGCGCGCATCTTCTGCCGGCGTTTCATCGACCAGCGGGATGCCGGCGCTGCCGGTCGCGGCAGGGATAGGGGCGGGAGGGCTGAGCGGGGTGCCGGGTTTAGCGGACAGGCGTTCCGCCAGCTGCATCAAGCCTTTGCCGTAGTCGGTCCAGTTGCCGCTATTCAGTGCCCGGTTGAAGCGATGGCCGAAAGTGGCCAGATCGCCGGGGGAGGCTTGCAGGCTGCTGGCGAAACTGGCGAGCAGCTGTTCCGCTTCCGAAGTTTTCAACGCGCTGGCGGCGGAGGTTCTTTCCGCGGCCTCGCCGACGTCCGGAGCGACGCACGAAATTTCTTCGTAGAGCTTGCGGTAAGCATCCGGGGTAGGCGCAACTCTTTCTATCGCCAGGCGCCGGAAGGTTTCGCGCGCGACATCGGTGGGGTTTTTGAATTGCGGATTATTTGGGGGAGTCGCCATGATGCCTTGCCATTTCAGCGGTGATGCCGCTCAATCTACGAGTTGATTTTTGATCGCGTAATGCGTCAGTTCCGCATTGTGCCGTAATTTCATTTTCAATAAAATCCGGGCGCGGTATTCGCTGATGGTCTTGACCGAGAGCGATAATTCTTTGGCGATGTCGCTGACGCTCTTGCCGGAGGCGATCATGGTCATGGTCTGGAATTCGCGGTCGGAAAGCGTTTTATGTAAAGCCCCTTCATGTTCCTGATTCAGGTTGTTGGCCAGTTCTTGCGCCAGTTGCTGGCTGATGTATTTCAAGCCTTTTGCTGCTTGCCGTATGGCATCCAGAATTTGCCCGGCCTGGCATTGCTTGTTCAGGTAGCCGGAAGCGCCGGCCTTGAGCGAGCGGATCGCATACTGGTCTTCTTTGTGCATGGAAAACATGATGATGCCGACTTCCGGTTTTTCCGCTTTAATCTGCTTGAGCACCTCTATCCCGTTTTTGTCGGGCAGGCCGATATCCAGCAACATCACCTGATAATCAAGCTGGCGCGACAAGCGTATCGCTTCCAGCCCGGTTTCCGCTTCACCGACGACGGCGATATCGGGGGTGGCGGCGATGATACTTTTTATTCCTTCTCTGACCACCGCGTGGTCATCGACGATGAATACTTTGATTGCTGCACTCTGAGTCATGCACGATCCCTTTAGATGAGTGCGTCTATTTTATAAGGGATGGGCGGCATGTGGTAAGCGGTCGACAATTAATTTGAGCAAGTCCGCTACAATGTGACGATGAACAAAGCATTCGTCAAGGAAAACGAGCAGGACGACGATCAAGAGATCGCCGCCCCGGCCATACCAGCCGGTGTCAAGAACTACATGACGCCGGAGGGACATTTGCGCATGAAGACCGAGCTGTTGCACCTGATCGACGTGGAAAGGCCGGAAGTGGTGAACGTCGTGCATTGGGCGGCATCGAATGGCGATCGCTCAGAGAACGGCGATTACATTTACGGCAAGCGTCGCCTGCGCGAGATCGACCGGCGCATCCGCTTCCTGACCAAGCGGCTCGATATCGCCGAAGTGTTCGATCCGCGCATCCACCATGGCTCCGACCAGATCTTTTTCGGCGCAACCGTCACCTATGAAAACCAGCAGGGCGAAGAAGTCACGGTGACCATCGTCGGGGTCGATGAATTCGACCCGCTGCAAGGCAAGATCAGTTGGATATCGCCGGTGGCGCGCGCCCTGACCAAGGCCAGAAGCGGCGACAGCGTCACGCTGAAGACGCCGGCCGGTAGCGATGAGCTGACCATCCTCAATGTCAGCTATCCAGCCTGAAGAATTCCTCACTTTTTTCTCTCGACATGGCGCTTGCTTATTCCCAACTGAATCATCCGCTGCGCGTGCCTCTGGCCGCCGAAGTTCATTCCCGACCGTCTTTGCGCCTGCGGGCGCCGGAAACGATCACCCATCTGGCGATCTATGCGCGCGACGACGCGCACGTCGGCGGCGACAACCTCAGTACGCAGCACGCGATTTTATCGGCGTTTTGTGCCCATTTCGGCGTCGCCAGCCCGGCCGGCGACGCTAAATATTTCTTTCACGACTATGGCCGCTTTCGCCTGAAGTGGGAATGCCATACCGAATTCGCCACGTATTCCTTTGTCGAAAATGCGGCCGGGCTGGCGGCGCCTGAGTGGGATGCAGAGCAGGCATTTTCCCGCGCGCCCTTGCGCCATCTGCCGCAACAGTGGTTGCTGGAGTTGCAAGGGAAAATCATGGTGGCTACCCATGTGGTGCTGGCGCCGGCGGCGGCTTGTCTGTCCGATGCCGGGCCGCTCGGCCGGATTTTCGAAGGCAGCGTGCTGGTCGGCAGCGAAGTCTTGCAGCGCGGCCAGGTGTGGACCGATTTTCTGATCCAGGCCGACGGTTTCAGCCGTTTCATCGTCAAGGATGTCGATTTTCTCGACCAGCAAGCCGGGCGCATCGTGCAAAGGCTGCTGGAAATCGAGACTTACCGCATGATGGCGCTGCTGGGCTTGCCGCATGCGCAACGCTCGGCGCCGCTCTTGAATGCGATAGAAAACGCGCTGGTGACGCTGACCGCGGCCATGACCATGAGCAATAGTGTCAGCGCTGAATTGAGCGATACCGAGTCCGAGCAAGGCTTGCTGCGCCAGATCATCGCGCTGGCGGCGCGCATAGAAAAACTGTCGCTGGAAAACAGTTACCGCTTTTCCGCGTCCAAGGCGTATTTCAGGCTGGTGCAATCGCGCATAGAAGAGTTGCGCGAAATCCGCGTCGAAGGCGTGCCTACCATAGAAGAATTCATGGACCGCAGACTGGCGCCGGCGATGAATACCTGCGAGGCGATCATGCGCCGGCAGGAAACCCTGGCCGAGCGTATCGCCCATACCAACGATCTGTTACGCACCCGGGTCGGCATCGTGCAAGAGCAGCAAAACCGGCAAATCCTGCAAAGCATGAATACCCGCGCGGCGCAGCAATTGCGCTTGCAGCAAGCGGTGGAAGGCTTGTCGGTGGCGGCGATTTCCTATTATGTCGCCGGATTATTGCAATACGCCGGCAAGGGCTTGAAAGCGGCCGGGTTGGCGGTCAATCCGGATCTGGTGACGGGCATGCTGATCCCGGCGATTGCCGGCGCGGTCTGGTGGGGCTTGCGCAGGATGCACCGTGGCCTGCATTGACGTCGAATAAACTGCTTCCAGGTTGAAAATATACTCCCCCTCAGTATATTTTGAAGGCCAATGAATGCGCTGACCCCGGGCATAATTTTGTCAAAACGAGGGGGAGTATATGATTTATTGGGCTGTATTCAGATTTCGTGTAGATGCCGTTACGTTAATGTTTAAAAAAGTGGGAGATGTCATTCCGGTGCGCTTTAAGCCGGAATCCAGCGACTTTTGTTGCGTTGACGCGCCTGTGTTGGCAGTGGCGATGTTGCTTATGCGCACAAAGGTGCAAGGACTCCTTGCACGGATTCCGGCTAACACCATGCCGGAATGACGTTAATAAGATCAGGGATCTTCACAAAACCGGCCATCAACACGAAATCTGAATACAGCCATTTATTGAAGCGGGGCAGGATTCAGCCGCGCTCGCGCAGGATGCGCGAGACGCCGCTCAGGTGCTTGATGTTGCGCATGATCCTGGCCAGATGGGCACGGTTTTCGACTTGTATCGTGAAGTGGATATTCGTCATGTCGTTGGCGTCGCCGTCTTCCATGTTGACGTGGCTGATATTGGCGTCCGATTCGCCGATTTCTGCCGCTATCCGCGCCAGCGCGCCGCGTTCGTTGGTGACGGTGACGGTGATCCGGCTGTCGAAGCGGCGGTTCAGGTCTTCGCCCCAGCTGACATCGATCCAGCGATCGGGCTCCCTGATGTGCAGGCGCTTGGCGTTTTCGCAATCGTCGGTATGCACTACCAGTCCCTGATCGCGTTTCAGCTGACCGACGATGCCGTCGCCTGGTATCGGCAGGCAGCAAGGCGCGAGTTGCACCGACACGCCTTCGCTGCCGTAAATGATGACGGGATCGCGCTTGGCGGATGCCTTGTCGCCGAATTGCTGAAAAGGGATGGAGGAAGAATCGTCCTCGACCACGGATCGCCGAGCGCGCCTTGCCGGTGCGCACATAGGTCAGCCAGTTCGGGGTAGGGCGCGAATTGGGCGAAGTGATGATCTCGACGATGTCGCCGTTCTTCAGCTCCGAGCGCAGCGGCACCGGTTCGTGATTGATGCGGGTGGCGATCGCCTGGTCGCCGATGTCGGTGTGGATGTTGTAGGCGAAATCGAGCGCGGTGGCGCCGCGCGGCAGGGCGATGATCTTCGATTTCGGCGTGAACACGTACACGGAATCGGGGAACAGGTCGATCTTGACGTGTTCCAGGAATTCCGCCGAATCGCCGGTCTGTTTCTGGATGTCCAGCAGCGATTGCAGCCAGGCGTGGGTGCGGTGTTGCAGATCGGTCAGGTCGCCTTCCTCGTTCTTGTACAGCCAATGGGCGGCCACGCCCGATTCGGCGACATGATGCATGTCGCGCGTGCGGATCTGGAACTCGACCGGCGTGCCGTAGGGGCCGATCAGCGTGGTGTGCAGCGATTGATAGCCATTGGTCTTAGGGATCGCGATGTAATCCTTGAACTTGCCCGGCATAGGCTTGTACAGCGCATGCAGGGTGCCGAGCGCGTAATAGCTGCTGGGAAAGCTGTCGACCACGATGCGGAAGCCGTAGACGTCGAGTACTTGGGAAAAGCTTAAGTGCTTGTCGTGCATCTTGCGGTAAATGCCGTACAGGGTCTTTTCGCGGCCATACACTTCCGCCTTGATGCCGGCTTCAGCCAGCGCAATCTTGACCGCTTCCATGATCTTGTTGACCACTTCGCGCCGGTTGCCGCGCGCCGCCTTCACTGCTTTGGATAAGGTGCGGTAGCGCATCGGATACAGATGCGAAAATGCCAGATCCTGCAGTTCGCGGTAAATATTATTGAGTCCTAGCCGGTGCGCGATAGGCACATAGACATCCATGGTCTCGCGCGAAATGCGGCGCTTTTTCTCGCTAGACATCACGCCCAGCGTGCGCATATTGTGCAGGCGGTCGGCCAGCTTCACCAGGATCACGCGCACATCGCGCGCCATGGCCAGCAGCATCTTGCGGAAGTTCTCGGCCTGGGCCTCGATCTGGCTCTGGAACTCGATTTTCTCCAGTTTCGATAAGCCATCCACCAGCGTCGCCACCGGGGCGCCGAAGCGCTCTATCAATTCTTCTTTTTTGACGTCCTGGTCTTCCATGACGTCGTGCAGCAGCGCGGCCATGATGGCTTGCACGTCCAGCTTCCATTCGGCGCAAATTTCGGCGACGGCGATAGGATGCGAGATGTACGGTTCGCCCGATTTGCGCACCTGGCCGAGATGCATTTCATCGGAAAAGCGATAAGCTTCCTTGACCAGCTTCAAGTCGCTGGGCGACATGTATTCCGCGAGGCGGGCGCTGAGGGCACTGGTCGAGGCTACGCTGGCGTTGACGGCAACTGCGCGCAGATTGTCGTCAGCAAAAGTGGGGGAGTTTTTTTTTGAAAATGCCGCCCCGCGTGCAGGTGCGGGGGCGGCTGATCCTGCGTCGACCGGTTTGTTTGCCAGAGATGAATTGCTATTGGTGAGGTTCATTCTGTGGTTCCCGGCCGCTTGACTGTGTTGCTATTTACTTCGGACGCAAAGCAGAATTACACAGGGACTTTCTTCAGCATCTCGATACCGATTTTGCCTGCGGCAATTTCACGCAGGGCGATGACGGTCGGTTTGTCCTTCGATTCTACCTTGGGCGTATGACCTTGCAACAACTGACGGGCGCGGTAAGTGGCGCACAGCGTCAGCTGGAATCGGTTAGGGATCTGCTTCAAAGAGTCTTCAATGGTAATGCGTGCCATAGTTTTTCCTAATACAAATGAGTTCGCGAATTAATTTTGGTTGGCATGGATGCCAAGCTGGGCAAACAGTTCAGTGTTGCGTGTTGCCTGTTGTGCAAATCGGCAGCGGGTGGCCTTGACGATAGCGTTCAATTCAGACAAGGCAGTTGCAAAGTCTTGATTAATAATAACATATTCGAACTCGGGCGAGTGCGCCATTTCACCGCCGGCAGCCAAAATCCGGCGCGTGATCACGTGCGGTTCGTCCTGACCGCGTTTTTGTAAACGCTCTTCCAGGGCCGGTATCGACGGCGGCAAGATGAAAATGCCGACCGCGTGCGGAAATTGCTTGCGCACTTGTTGCGCGCCTTGCCAGTCTATCTCGAGCAAAACATCGGTGCCGGCGCGCATTTGCCCTTCGATCACGATGCGCGAGGTGCCGTAATAATTGCCGTGCACTTCGGCCGACTCCAGAAATTCGCCTTGCGCCTTACGCGCCAGAAAATCGTCCGCCGTCGTAAAGTGATATTCGCGCCCATCCTGCTCGCCGGGGCGCGGCGGGCGGGTGGTATAGGAAATCGACAGTTTGATGGCCGGTTCTTGCGCCAGCAAGGCGTTCACCAGGGTGGATTTGCCCGCGCCGGAAGGGGCGGCAACGACGAACAGGCTGCCGGAAGTCGAGTTGGGAGGGAGCATGAGTTTATCCTCTGGTTTTGTTATCGTTGAGTCCTCAACTAGGAAGGCAAACGGCGCCAGGATAGGGTTTGTTTGTCTTTCCTAATCGAGTGACAGCAAAAATGCCGGCCGCAGTATAAGCAAATGCCTGCGCTTATTCAAGGTTCTGCACTTGTTCGCGCATCTGTTCTATCAATAATTTCAATTCCATGGAGGCGTCGGCCAATTCCTTGATGGCGGCTTTGGAACCCAGGGTATTGGCTTCGCGGTTCAATTCCTGCATCATGAAATCGAGGCGCTTACCGACCTGGCCGCCTTTTTTCAGGATGTGCCGCGTTTCGCCCAGATGAGCAGAAAGCCGCGCCAGTTCTTCGGCGACGTCGACGCGTATGCCATACACGGTGACTTCCTGACGTATGCGATCGAGCGCTTCTTCACGCGTGATGGTTTGCCCGGCATTGCTGCCGGACGACTGCAATGCCAGCCCGAGCGCTTCTTCCAGCCTGGCGGTGGCTTTTTGCTGAAATTGCTGCACTACCTGCGGCATCAGCGGGGTAATCCTTTGCACGATTGCTTCCATCGCGTCTATGCGGCTGCACAAAACCTGTTCCAGCGCCGCGCCTTCGCGTTCACGGCTGAGGATGAACGCCTCCAGCGTGGCGTTGATGGTGTTGGCAATGGCGGTTTGCAAATGCTCGGCATTGATTTCCGCTTCTTCGATCACGCCTGGCCAGCGCAGCAATTCATTGATGCTGAGCGGAGTCGCATCGGCAAATTGCGCCTTGAGCCCGGATTGGAACAGCGCCAGTTGCGCCAGCAAATCAGCGTTTAAGGCTTTGCTGATCCCATTCGCCACTTTTTTGCCGAAGCTGAAGCGGCATTCCACCTTGCCGCGCACCAGTTTGCGTGCGATGGCGTCGCGAAACAGCGATTCTACTGAGCGGAAATCATCATTGATGCGAAATTGCAGATCAAGAAAGCGCGAATTGACGCTCTTGATTTCTATGGTGATGGTGCCGGCCTCGGTTTCCTGGGTGCTGGCGGCATAGCCGGTCATGCTAAATATGCTCAAAATGTTTCCTTCAAATGGATGGGATGGCGCAGGGAGGGGTGAATCGGGACTCGAGCCCCACGATATTCTTTACAAATGCTCCAATAATCAACACAATCCGTTTAATAATCAGATTGGATGAGAGATGGCTGCACAAAACAACGCACCCCTGCCAGATGGCCTGGAAATAGCCGGATACCGCATTGTAAAGAAAATTGCTTCCGGTGGCTTCAGTATTGTGTATCTGGCTTCGGATGAAGACGGCAATGCGGTTGCCATTAAGGAATATTTACCGAGCTCGCTGGCCTTGCGCCAGCAGGGTGAGCTGATGCCGGCGATTTCGGCCGAGAATTTGCCGATTTACCGCATAGGCTTGAAGTGCTTCTTCGAGGAGGGGCGGGCGCTGGCGCGCATTTCTCATCCGAACGTGGTCAGCGTCGTTAATTTTTTCCGCGCCAATGAAACCGTGTATATGGTGATGGCTTACGAGTCCGGCCGCTCTTTGCAGGAGCACATCTTGCGTCGGCGCGATAAGGGCGAGAAGCCGCTGGTGTCCGAGCGCTTCATACGGCGCATGTTCAATCAAGTCATGAATGGCTTGCGTGAAGTGCATACCAATAAATTGCTGCATCTGGACCTGAAACCGGCGAATATCTATTTGCGGCTGGACGGCACGCCTATCTTGCTGGACTTTGGTGCGGCACGGCAGACCTTGAAGACCGACATCCCCAAGCTATACCCGATGTACACGCCGGGCTTTGCCGCCCCCGAGCTGTATCAGAAAAACGGCAATCTGGGGCCGTGGACCGATATTTACAGCATAGGCGCTTCGATTTTTGCCTGCATGGTAGGCGCGCCGCCGCAACCGGCCGATCAACGCAAGAATGCCGACAAGATGGAGGGGCATTATCGCAAGCTGGAAGGCTTGTATTCTCCCGAGTTGATCGAGGTGGTGCACTGGTGCCTGAAAATGGATCCGCTCGAGCGACCGCAAAGCGTGTTTGCCTTGCAAAAGGCTTTGTTAACGCAGGCGCAACCGCAAAAAGAGTTGAGTACTATGGAGAAGGCTAAACAAAAATTGTCTTCTTTGCTCAGTCTTGGCAAGAAAAAAAATTTGGAAAAAGATCATACGACGATACAGGAAAGCACTTTGCATTAGTCCGCCGGCGGATCCGTCTGCATTCATCATAAATTGCTACATCTAAGATTTTTCACTACTCATGCGTTTTTCTGTTTATCAAGAAAGTCATATCGGTGGCCGCAAGGTCAATCAGGACCGCATGGGTTATAGCTTTACCCGCGATTCTATTTTGCTGCTGCTGGCGGACGGCATGGGCGGACACATCATGGGGGAAATGGCGGCGACAATCGCCATGCAAACCATAGGCAATATGTTCCAGCAGCAGGCGCATCCTATGATAGGGCGCCCGGAACGTTTCCTCGAAGATAGCTTTATTGCGGCGCATCAGGAAATCCATCGCTACCGCGCCCTCCATAATCTGCCCGAAACCCCGCGCACCACCATCGTCGCCTGTCTGATTCAGCATGGGCACGCTTACTGGGCGCATTGCGGCGATTCGCGCCTGTACTGGATACGGCAAGGGAAGATATTACTGCGGACCAAGGATCATTCGCGCCTGGAAACCCTGATCGCCCAAGGCAAGGTCGATCCTGCCGAGCGCCATACCCATCCGGATCGCAACAAGTTGTTTAACTGTCTCGGCGCGCCGAACGCGCCTATCGTCGAATTGTCGCGCCGCGCCGCACTGCAGCCGGGCGACTTGATTTTGTTGTGTTCCGACGGCTTGTGGTCGGTATTGCCTGATCACATGCTGGCGCAAAGCTTGCACGAACACACGATAGTCCGTGCCATACCGGAATTGATACGTTCGGCGGTCGATATCGCCGGCAAACAAAGCGATAACGTCACCGCGCTGGCGATGATGTGGGAGGGTGATAACCGCCTGGAAGACTCCACCATCATCTCGACCAACACCCTGCCGGTAGGCTCGGTCACCACCACCATACAGGCGTCGCTTGAAGCCGACGCGGAGGACGCCGAAACCGACGTCTTCAATGACGCAGAAATCGAAAAGGCGATTGCGGAGATTCGCAATGCCATCCATAAATCATCCCGTATCACCTCTAAAAATTAATTGATTATGTCACTCACAATTCGCCCCAGCGGGCGCGCGGCGGACGCCTTGCGTCCGGTCGTCATCAGCCGTCATTTCACCAAGCATGCCGAAGGTTCGGTGCTGATAGAGTTCGGCGATACGCGCGTCATTTGCACCGCCAGCATTGAAGACAAGGTTCCCGCTTTTTTGAAGGGCAAAGGGCAGGGCTGGTTAACCGCGGAATACGGCATGTTGCCGCTCTCCACGCATAGCCGCATGGACAGAGAAGCCGCCAAAGGCAAGCAATCCGGGCGCACCCAGGAAATCCAGCGCCTGATCGGCCGCTCCTTGCGCGCCGCCTTCGATTTGCAGGCATTCGGCGAGCGCACCCTGCACATCGATTGCGACGTGATCCAGGCCGATGGTGGCACGCGCACAGCCTCGATTTCCGGCGCCATGGTGGCCGCTTACGATGCGTTTGCTACCCTGGTGGCGCAGGGCGTAATCGCCGAGGTGCCGGTCAAACATTTTGTGGCGGCGATTTCGGTCGGCGTGTATCAGGGCGTTCCCCTGCTCGATCTCGATTATCCGGAAGATTCCGGGTGCGACACCGACATGAACGTCGTGATGACGGAAGCCGGGCATTTCATTGAAGTACAGGGTACGGCCGAGGGCGTGGCTTTCGATCGCGTCACCATGAATTGCCTGCTCGATCTGGCGCAAGAAGGCATCGCGGATCTGATCGCCTTGCAAAAGCAAGTGCTGGGCTTGCCGGCAGTTTGAAGGGGGCCACTACCATGACACGCAAAATCGTTCTCGCTTCCAACAATCAAGGCAAGCTCAAGGAGTTTTACCAGATACTGGCGCCGCTGGGCATAGACTTGCACGCGCAGTCCGAATTCGATGTGCCGGAAGCGGAAGAGCCGCATGCCACTTTCGTGGAAAATGCGCTGGCCAAAGCCAGGCATGCCGCGCGCCTGACCGGACTGCCGGCGCTGGCCGATGATTCCGGCATTTGCGTGCGTGCCTTGCACGGCGCGCCCGGGGTCATGTCGGCGCGCTATGCCGGCGAACCGAGATCGGACCAGCGCAACAATCAGAAACTGGTGGCCGATCTGGCTGCTTTTGACGACCGTTCCGCTTACTACTATTGCATACTGGTATATGTGCGTTCCGAGCACGATCCGCAGCCGGTGATCGCCGACGGCGTGTGGCAAGGCGAGTTGATCGCTAAACCGCAAGGGGAAAGCGGATTCGGTTACGATCCGCATTTCTGGCTGCCGTCTTTAGGCAAGACCGTGGCGGAATTGTCTGCAGAACAGAAAAACCGGCTGTCGCATCGCGGCCAGGCTTTGCGGGTTTTGTTTGAGAAGTTGAAATGATACCGATTAAGCCTATACCGGCGAGCGCCGGCACGCCGCAGAAAGCGGCCGATTTGTCGCAAATTCCGCAGAACGTCGCCAGCCACTACCTGGCGCCGGGCAGCCTGAATTTGACTGGCCTGCCGCCTTTGTCGCTGTACATACACTTTCCGTGGTGCGTCAGAAAATGCCCGTATTGCGATTTCAATTCGCACGAAGTCAAGGGTGGTTTTGATGAGGCCGCGTATCTGGCCGCGCTGCGCGCCGATCTGGAAACCGCCCTGCCACTGATCTGGGGACGCAAGATTTACACGATCTTTATCGGCGGCGGCACCCCCAGCCTGATGTCGGCGGCCGGACTCGATCGTTTGCTGTCGGATGTGCGCACCTTGCTGCCGGTCGACGGCGCGGCCGAAATCACCATGGAAGCCAATCCCGGCACCTTTGAAACTGAAAAATTCCGTTCTTACCGGCAAAGCGGCATCAACCGCCTATCGGTCGGCATACAAAGCTTCAATTCCCGGCATTTGCAGGCGCTAGGGCGCATCCACGACGGCGAAGACGCGCGGCGCGCGGTCGATATCGCCGGCACGCATTTCGACAACTTCAACCTCGATCTGATGTTTGCGCTACCCGGGCAGACGCTGGAAGAGGCGCGGCAAGATGTAGCGACGGCGCTTGCATTGGCGCCGCCGCATTTGTCGCTATACCACCTGACGCTGGAGCCGAATACGTATTTCGCCAAGTACCCGCCGACTATCCCGGACGACGATCTGAGTGCCGAGATGCAGGAATTGATACACGAGCGTATGGCCGCAGCCGGGTATGGCAATTACGAAGTGTCGGCCTATGCGCAGCCGGGCAGAGAGGCGCGCCATAACCTGAATTACTGGAATTTCGGCGATTACCTGGGCATAGGTGCCGGCGCGCATTCCAAATTATCGTTTCCGCATCGCGTGATCCGGCAGGCGCGCTACAAGCAGCCTAAGGCGTATATGGAAGCCAGCATACTGGGCAACGCGATACAAGAGTCGGTGGAAATCCAGATGCATGAAATGGGCTTCGAATTCATGTTGAATGCATTGCGTCTGCAGCAGGGGTTTGCCGTCAATTTATTTCAGGAGCGCACCGGTCTGTTACTCAATACGCTGGAAAAAGAGTTGGCGGAAGCGGAGCGTAAAGGCTTGCTGCACCGAGATCATCGGATTATTTCGCCCACTCCTTTAGGGCGACTTTTTTTGAATGATTTGCAGCAGATTTTTTTAAAAGTAGAGTAAATGCCGCTCGCCAGACGCGGAGGGCGAGGCGCTTTTTTTACATGTTAAGGCGCTGGTTTTTGAATACCGGATGCGCCGGCATAAATTGTGTTGCAATTGGTTAATTTTCAACTTACTATCTTTGCCAAAATTTGTAAAATCGGATGCAGATATACCTATGACGGAAACCTCAGGATTCGCTTTACCTCTCAGTAGCTTGTTGCCCGTGATGAATAACAAGCAGCAGCTTGTTGCGCTCTATCCCGATGTGGCTAATATCCCGGCGGCGGAAATTTTTTCTTTGCTGCGCTACTGGAAGGAAATCGGTTTTTTCGAGCGCTTGCCCGCGCTCTCGCTCATGCTGCGCGTCGAGGCACCGGCGACGATACCGGTTGACCTCGACACCAGATTGCCGGCATCCCGTATCGTCTTGTGCATACCCGAATCCGTCTGTGCGGATAAAGAAGTGCAGACGCGGTTACAGCATTTTGTGCTCCGGGGATTTCAAGTCGTCGTCGACGATTTCGCGTCTCAAATCGGATTGGCGTGGGAAGACACGCGCATCATAGGGGTGGATTGTGCCGCCGGTTTACCGTTTTTCATTAAGCCGTGGCTGACGCGCCTGAGCGGCGTACCGCACTGGGCAAAGAATATTGCCGACGCGACGCAGCTGGATGAGGCCGGCGCTGCCGGATTCAAACTGTTTTCCGGCGATTATGCGTTTAATCCGCCGGCCGCTAACAAGACTTCGGACGGCTCGGCCAGAACGCGTTTGCTGAAATTGCTCGGCCTGGTGTCGCGCGACGCCGAATCGCGCGAACTGGAAGAGCTGTTTAAGCAAGACACTACGCTTTCATTCATGTTGTTCAAGCTGGTCAGTTCCGCCGCATTTGCGCAAACGGTGCGTGTATCGAGTTTCGGCCAGGCGATCAACTTGCTGGGGCGGCGCCAGTTGCAGCGCTGGCTGCAGTTATTGTTGTATGCGCGCCAGCAGGAAAACGGCGGTGGCTTGAATCCTCTGATGCCGCGCGCCGCATTTCGCGCCAGCATGATGGAAATGATTTGCCGGAAGCAGGGCGCCAACAAGGATCAGCTCGATGGCGCCTTTATGGTCGGCATGTTTTCTTTGCTGGATAAGCTGTTCGGCAGCGAACTCGAAGAAGTGCTGCAACCGCTGAACTTGAGCGAAGACGTGCTGGCTGCCTTGTTGAACAAGAGCGGTCAGCTGGGCCGGCAATTGCAATTAACCGAGTATGCCGATCGCCCGCAAGCCGCATCCCTCAACACTTTGCTGCAAGGCGCCGGCCTCGATGCCGATGGCTATTACGACTGCATGATCAATGCGTATGTGTGGGTGAATCAGGTCTGCCAGGACATGTAAACATGGACGCATTTGCTGAGGTGAGCGATCTGGGCCTGGGGGCCGCACTGGGCGAGGCCGTCCTGAGCCTGCAAGGCGCGACGCTCGATGCCGAACTCAATCGTATCGTCGGAAGTGTCTTTCGCCACTCAACTGCTGCCTATGTGCGCGAGCGGCCCCGTCCCGGCGCAGACGATGCAGCCTTGTTTTGCGCGGCGTCGCCCGAGACTTACTATGTCTTGTCCGGGAAAAACGGCAACTATAACGAAGCCGATGTGCATAAGCTGAATGTGCTGGCCAGTTTGACCTCCGGCTTATTCGCCACCCGCGCGCAACTCGACCAGCGTCACAGCGCATCTGCACACGCGCAACTGCAACAGATGCAGATACTGGACCAGATCCACGAATCCGTGATTACCATGGATCTGGCCGGTTTCATCATCAGCTGGAACCGCGGCGCCGAAAATCTGTTCGGTTACGCCGCCGGCGAGGCCGTCGGGAAAAATATCCTGTTTTTATATGAAGATGAAGAACTCGATGGCCTGCGCCTGTTCGATGCTTTTCTGGAGCAGGGCGGCCGCGAGATGGAAGTGCGGCGGCGCAAAAAGTCGGGTGTAGTGTTTTGGGCCAGCCTCAGCTTGTCGCCGCTGTGCGATCCCGGCGGCCAGCCGATAGGCATCATCGGCTATCTGAGCGATATCACGCAGCGCAAAGAAGCCGAACAAAAAATCAACCATCTGGCTTACTACGACGCCTTGACCGATTTGCCCAACCGCAGCCTGCTCCGGCAATTGCTGGATAAATCCATTTCCCAGGCGCAGCGGAATAGTACGCTGAGCGCGCTGTTGTTTGTCGATTTGAACCGCTTCAAGCCTATCAACGACACCTTGGGCCACCAGGTGGGCGATGCCTTGTTGCGACAAGTCGCTGAGCGCTTTCGCCAGGCTTTGCGCGAGCACGACATCGTGGCCAGATTAGGCAGCGACGAATTCGCGGTCGCCCTGCCGGACATCAATCAACATTATCACGCCAGCCTGGTAGCGCAAAAATTGCTGGCGACCATGGATGCGGTATTTCAAGTGGGCGACCATGAGCTGCGCATAGGCGCCAGTATCGGCATCAGCGTGTATCCGCAAGATGGCGGTGATGCCGCTACCTTGCTGCAAAAGGCCGATATCGCCATGGTCAAGGCCAAGCGCAACGCCGACAGGATTTCCGGCAGCTATGCGTTTTACAATCACAGCATGAATCAGATTACGGCCGGGCGCCTGTATCTGGAATCGGGCTTGCGCAGGGCGCTGGATAACGACGAATTTTCCGTGTCGTACCAGCCGAAAGTCGATATCCGCAGCGGAAAAATCGTCGGGGTGGAAGCACTGTTGCGCTGGAAGCATCCCGAAAAAGGCTGGATTTCGCCGCTGGACTTCATCCCGCTGGCGGAAGAAACCGGCTTGATTTTGCAGCTCGACGCCTGGGTGTTGGAGACTGCCTGTGCGCAGGCGCGGGTCTGGCAAGATCTCGGCCTGGCCCCGTTCCGGATTGCCGTGAACGTCTCGGCCAAAGAATTTACTGCGGCCTTGCCGGTGCGCGTCGATGCGGCGCTGTCGCGGCACGGTATTTCTCCGCAATGGCTGGAGCTGGAAATCACCGAAAGCATGTTGATGCACAGCGCCGAAAGCGTGATCGCCATCATGGAGCAAATTACTGCGCAGGGTGTGGTGCTGGCGCTCGACGATTTCGGTACCGGCTATTCCAGCCTGTCTTACCTGAAGCGCTTCCCTATCGCCACCTTGAAGATCGACCGCTCTTTCATACTAGGCATTCCTGCCGACCGCAACGATTGTGCGATTGCCGGCGCCATCATCGTCATGGCCAAGCAACTCAGGCACAAGGTGATCGCCGAAGGCGTGGAAACCCGCGAGCAGCTGAACTTCCTGTTGCAAGCCGGTTGCGACGAAGCCCAGGGTTATTTGTTTTCCCGCCCGGTGGCGGCGGAACAGATATCGATTTTGCTGGAAAAGGATTTTCGCGACTATAGTTGACCTGAAATATTGTCTGCCAGCCGCAGTCCGGCTATAATGGTCGGCCCGGAAGGTTGGCAGAGCGGTTGAATGCACCAGTCTTGAAAACTGGCGAGGTGTTAAAGCCTTCGTGAGTTCGAATCTCACACCTTCCGCCAAAAATTATAAAAGCCCTTGAATTTCAAGGGCTTTTTTATTGTGCGCCGCACTTGAAGCCGATAGGCGGGTGCGGATTTAATACGGGAGTTGCGGTGTCCAGATACAGATTTTTTTCAAGCATATCGATTGCCGTGCTGAGCTTGCTCGGGGCTTGCTCGACGACTCGGCCGCCGGCCTTGCCGCAGGCGGCGCCGGCGGCGTTGCCGGCGAAGGCGCTCAAGCCGGTCCGTATCGGTCTGGCGCTGGGCGGCGGCGCGGCACGCGGGTTTGCGCACATAGGCGTGATCAAGGCGCTGGAGTCGCAAGGCATTTACCCCGACATCGTGGTCGGCACCAGCGCCGGCAGCGTGGTGGGCGCCATGTATGCGGCCGGCAATAGCGGCTTTAGCTTGCAAAAAATGGCGCTCGATATGGATGAGGCGACCATTTCCGACTGGTCCTTACCCCTGTTCTCAAAGTCCAGCGGCGTGCTGAAGGGCGAAGCCTTGCAAGCGTATGTGAATCGCATGGTGGAGCAGTCGCCGATAGAGAGATTGCGCAAGCCTTTCGGTGCCGTGGCGACCGATTTGTCGAGCGGGCAGGCGATACTGTTTCAGCGCGGCAATACCGGCGCCGCCGTGCGCGCTTCGTCGGCCGTGCCGGGCGTGTTTCAGCCGGTAAAGATCAATGACAGGCAATATGTCGACGGCGGTCTGGTGTCGCCGGTGCCGGTGCGCTTTGCGCGCGAAATGGGGGCGGACCTGGTGATCGCCGTTAACATCTCTTCCCAGCCGGCTGCGCAAAACGGCAACAGCACCCTGGATGTCTTGCTGCAGACCTTTACCATCATGGGGCAAAGCCTGAATCAATTTGAATTGAAACAGGCCGAGATCGTGATCCGGCCCGAGTTGGCCGGCATGAAGGGTAGCGATTTTGCCGGCCGCAACCTGGCAATTCTGGCCGGTGAAAAAGCGGCGATGGCAGTCATGCCCGACTTGAAGCACAAACTTAAAATGATGCAGGAACGTCAATAGGCTGATTTGGCGCTGAAAATACTCGGGGGGGAGTATATATTGATGCCTTTGACTATGCTGGCGCCAGCCGGGATTTGACTTTTTTCAGGGGGGGTATGTGAAGATGACTTACTTTGCTTCGTCTTCGTTGATGCGTCTGGCGCCGTTGAAGCGTTTTTTCCAGTAGGCCAGATCCATGCTCTCGATTCTCACCTGGCCGCCGGCCGAGGGAGAATGGATGAATTTGTTGTCGCCGAGATAAATTCCAACGTGCGAAAAGCCGCGTCGCAAGGTGTTATAAAAAACCAGATCGCCCGGCTGCAAGTCTTTTTGCTCAACGCGCTCGCCGACGCGGCTGATTTCGGCTGAAGTGCGCGGCAGGTCGGCGCCCAGCACATCCTTGAATACATAACGGACGAAGCCGCTGCAATCGAGGCCGTTTTCCGGCGTATTGCCGCCGCGCTTATAGCGTATCCCCATCATATCCATGGCTTTCATGGTCAGGTCGGAGGCGCGGTCTTTGAGTTCTTGTAACTTGGTGAAGGCGGTGGACGATTCGGGGAAGGGGTTTTCCGCGCTCCAGGCGGGGCTGCTGACGGCGGCCTGGGCTAATGCTAATGCTGCGATGAGCACTAATCTGACTTTCCTGGAATAGCGGGAAACGTTTGTTAGCATCTTGGCACCTGATTGGAAAAACCGCTCAACTTTAAGCGAACTTGGAATGAATGTAAACCTTGGATGAGAAACTTATTAAAATGCAATTGACTTTTGAAGCTGTTGAGGCAGTAAAAACTGTTTGTATACATAAGTCATCAGCCATCACGTACAATCCGCAGACTTTAATTCGGGAGGCAATCATGCAAACAAAACCTGTACTCACGCTGGATGATGTAAAGAAAATTGCGGCTGCGGCCGAAGCGGAAGCCAAGGCCAATAATTGGCCGGTGGTGATCGCCGTCGTGGACGATGGCGGCCATTTGATGTGGCTGCAGCGTTTGGATGGCGTGGCGCCGATTTCTGCGCATATCGCGCCGGCCAAGGCGAGCACGGCGGCATTGGGCAAGCGCGAATCGAAAATCTACGAAGACATCATCAACAACGGCCGTTATTCTTTCTTGAGCGCCCCCTATATCGAGGGCATGCTGGAAGGCGGCGTGCCTATCATGGTGGACGGGCATTGTGTCGGCGCGGTCGGCGTCTCCGGCGTGAAGTCGGCGGAAGATGCGCAGATTGCCAAGGCAGGCATCGCCGCCCTCGGCTTGTAATGTTGTAGTCCGATCAAGCGGGTGTCCGCATGATCGCCTGCGATGCGATGATTTGCGGCAATATCGGGCCAGGGTGTTTGCCTGAAGGGCTGTTTTGGGCTATAATTCGAGGGTTTAACTAATTCGAAATCCCGCCGTAGCGCCTACCCAAATCCACATCGCTCCAACATCATTTCACAGGCCACGCGGAGATCGTGCGGCAAACGGAAAGGTAAGCTTGGGGCGACGCAGCGGCGGTAACAATACAGGAGTTGCCCTTGCTGCCCATTCCGCAGTCCCTACTTCATTCCGGCCAAGACCTTGCTGTGCTCGCTCTGGCCGATGGAAGCATTTTCACCGGTTATTCGATTGGCGCCGCCGGTCATACCGTAGGTGAAGTCGTTTTTAATACCTCGATGACCGGTTATCAGGAAATCCTGACCGATCCCAGCTATAGCACGCAAATCGTCACGCTGACTTATCCGCATATCGGCAACACCGGCGTGAATGAGGAAGACGTCGAGTCTTTCAAGATACACGCCGCCGGCCTGATCATTAAGGATCTGCCCCTGCTGGTGTCGAATTTCCGCTCGCAGCAGTCGCTGTCCGATTATCTGAAATCGCAGAATATCGTCGCCATCGCCGGCATCGACACCCGCAAACTGACCCGCATCCTGCGCGAAAAAGGTGCGCAGGGTGGCGCTATCCTGGTCGGCGACGACGCCGCCAAGGCGATCGCGCTGGCTCAGTCTTTCCCCGGTTTGTCTGGCATGGATCTGGCGAAAGTCGTGTCCGTCAAGCAAGCCTATGCGTGGACGGAAGCCGAGTGGGTCTTGGGGCAGGGCTATGGCAAGCTGGCCGCGCCTAAGTTCAAGGTGGTGGCGTTTGATTTTGGCATCAAGCGCAATATCTTGCGCATGCTGACCGAGCGCGGTTGCCAGGTCACCGTGTTGCCGGCGCAAGCCAGCGCGGCCGACGCCCTGGCCTTGAATCCTGACGGCATCTTCTTGTCGAATGGCCCCGGCGATCCTGAGCCTTGCGATTATGCGATCGCCGCCGTGAAAGAATTGCTGGAAAAAGGCATTCCTATCTTCGGCATCTGCCTCGGCCATCAGATCCTGGCGCTGGCTTCCGGCGCGAAAACCATGAAGATGAAATTCGGCCATCACGGCGCCAATCATCCGGTGCAGGATCTGGATAGCAAGCAAGTGCTGATTACTTCGCAGAATCATGGTTTTTCCGTGGATGCAACATCGCTGCCGGCCAATTGCCGCGTCACGCATGTGTCCTTGTTCGACGGCTCGCTGCAAGGCTTTGCGCGCACCGACAAGCCTGCATTCTGCTTCCAGGGTCATCCGGAAGCTTCCCCCGGCCCGCACGATATCGGCTACCTGTTCGACCGCTTTACCGCGTTGATGAACACGGCAAAAGCGCAGGTAAATGCGCAGGCAAAGACAGGAGAATAAGAAACATGCCAAAACGTAACGACATAAAAAGCATACTGATCATCGGCGCCGGCCCCATCATCATCGGCCAGGCTTGCGAATTCGATTATTCCGGCGCCCAGGCTTGCAAGGCCTTGCGCGAGGAAGGTTATAAAGTCATCCTGGTCAACAGCAATCCGGCCACCATCATGACCGATCCGGAAATGGCCGATGTGACTTACATCGAGCCTATTACCTGGCAAGTGCTGGAACGCATCATCGCCAAAGAAAGGCCGGACGCGATCCTGCCGACCATGGGTGGCCAGACTGCGCTGAATTGCGCGCTCGACCTGCACCATCACGGCGTGCTGACCAAGTACGAATGCGAACTGATCGGCGCGTCGCCGGAAGCGATCGACAAGGCGGAAGACCGCGGCAAGTTCAAGGCTGCGATGACCAAGATCGGCCTCGGTTCGGCCCGTTCCGGCGTGGCCTATTCGATGGAAGAAGCCTGGACGGTGCAAAAAGATGTTGGCTTCCCGGTCATCATCCGTCCCTCCTTTACCATGGGCGGCACCGGCGGCGGCATCGCCTACAATCCGGAAGAATTCGAGACCATCTGCAAACGCGGTCTGGAAGCTTCGCCTACCAACGAATTGCTGATCGAAGAATCGCTGATAGGCTGGAAAGAATACGAGATGGAAGTGGTGCGCGACAAGGCGGACAACTGCATCATCGTCTGTTCTATCGAAAACCTCGATCCTATGGGCGTGCATACCGGCGACTCGATCACCGTGGCGCCGGCGCAGACCCTGACCGATAAGGAATACCAGATCATGCGCAACGCCTCGCTGGCGGTGTTGCGCGAAATCGGTGTCGATACCGGCGGCTCCAACGTGCAGTTTTCGGTCAATCCGGCCGATGGCCGCATGATCGTGATCGAGATGAATCCGCGCGTATCGCGTTCCTCGGCACTGGCGTCCAAGGCCACCGGCTTCCCGATCGCCAAGATCGCCGCCAAGCTGGCGGTCGGTTTCACGCTGGACGAGCTGCGCAATGAAATTACCGGCGGCGCGACCCCGGCCTCGTTCGAGCCTTCCATCGATTACGTCGTCACCAAGATCCCGCGCTTCGCGTTCGAGAAATTCCCGACCGCCGATAACCGCCTGACTACGCAAATGAAATCTGTCGGCGAAGTGATGGCGATCGGCCGTACTTTCCAGGAATCGTTCCAGAAAGCCTTGCGCGGCCTGGAAGTCGGCGTCGACGGCTTGAATGAAAAAACCCAGGATCGCGAAATTCTGGAAAAGGAGCTGGGCGAACCCGGCCCGGACCGCATCTGGTATGTCGGCGATGCATTCGCCCAAGGCTTCAGCCTGGAAGAAGTGCATCATCTGACCCATATCGATCCATGGTTCCTGGTGCAGATCAAGGATATCGTCGATATCGAATTGTGGCTGGATGAGCAATCGCTGGATGGTCTGGATAAAACCACTTTGCTGAAGCTGAAGCAAAAAGGCTTCTCCGACCGTCGCCTGGCAAAATTGCTGAAAACCAGCGACGCCGCCGTGCGTGAAAAGCGTAAGGCGCTGAACATCCGTCCGGTTTACAAGCGCGTGGACACTTGCGCCGGCGAGTTTGCGACCAACACCGCTTACATGTATTCCACTTACGAAGAAGAGTGCGAATCCAATCCTACCGATAAGAAAAAAATCATGGTCTTGGGCGGTGGCCCGAACCGTATCGGCCAGGGTATCGAGTTCGATTATTGTTGCGTACACGCCGCTTTCGCGATGCGCGCAGACGGCTATGAAACCATCATGGTCAACTGCAATCCCGAGACCGTTTCTACCGATTACGATACGTCCGACCGCCTGTATTTCGAGCCGCTGACGCTGGAAGACGTGCTGGAAATCGTCGACAAGGAAAAGCCGCACGGCGTGATCGTGCAGTACGGTGGCCAGACTCCGCTGAAGCTGGCGCTGGATCTGGAAGCGAATGGCGTGCCTATCGTCGGCACTTCGCCGGACATGATCGATGCCGCCGAAGATCGCGAACGTTTCCAGAAGCTGTTGCACGACCTGGGCTTGCGCCAGCCGCCGAACCGCACTGCGCGTACCGAAGAGGATGCGCTGCGCCTGGCGCAGGAAATTGGCTATCCGCTGGTAGTGCGTCCATCCTATGTACTCGGTGGTCGCGCCATGGAAATCGTGCACGAGCAGCGCGACCTCGAGCGCTACATGCGCGAAGCGGTCAAGGTGTCGCACGATTCGCCGGTCTTGCTCGATCGCTTCCTGAACGACGCGATCGAAGTCGACGTCGATTGTTTGTCCGATGGCGCGCGTACCTTCATCGGCGGTGTGATGGAGCATATCGAACAGGCTGGCGTGCACTCGGGCGATTCGGCTTGCTCCTTGCCGCCGTATTCCCTGTCGCAAGAAACCATCACTGAGCTGAAGCGCCAGACTACACTGATGGCCAAAGGCTTGAACGTGGTCGGTCTGATGAACGTGCAATTTGCGATTCAGCAGCAAGACGGCAAGGATGTCGTGTTCGTGCTGGAGGTGAATCCGCGCGCTTCGCGCACCGTGCCGTATGTCTCGAAGGCGACCGGCCTGCAACTGGCCAAGATCGCAGCGCGCTGCATGGTTGGCCAGTCGCTGGCTTCGCAAGGTATCGCACACGAAGTGGTGCCACCTTACTTCAGCGTCAAGGAAGCCGTGTTCCCGTTCGTGAAATTCCCTGGCGTCGATACCATTCTCGGCCCAGAAATGAAATCGACCGGTGAAGTGATGGGCGTGGGCAAGACTTTCGGTGAAGCTTTCGTCAAGTCGCAACTCGGCGCCGGTGTCAAATTGCCGACTTCCGGCAAGGTGTTCCTGAGTATCAAGAACAGCGATAAGCCGCGTGCTGTCAAAGTGGCAAGGGACCTGGTCGAACTCGGCTTTTCCATCGTGGCTACCCGCGGTACCGCGGCAGCGATTGCCGCGGCGGGTGTGCCGGTTTCCATCGTGAATAAAGTGGTGGAAGGTAGGCCGCACGTGGTTGATATGATCAAGAATAATGAAATTGCCATGGTCATCAATACGGTGGAAGAGAAGCGCAACGCGATTGTGGACTCTCGTGCGATACGTACTTCGGCATTGATTGCTCGTGCGACAACGTTTACCACGATAGCCGGTGCGGAAGCGGCGGTCGAAGGCATGCGTCATCTGGCCGAATTGCATGTCTATGATTTACAAGGCTTGCATAAGTCCTTAAACTAGGCGAAGCGGCGTGTCCTGGGGTTTAGCCGGTTAGCGAGAACTTCGATACAGAGGTCACAAAAGGCATCAGTCGTGCTGGTGTCGGATGTGGCCTCTGTATTTTTACTTTTATAAGCGTGAATGAAATGAGTACAGTACCCATTACCAAGTTCGGTGCAGAATTGTTGAAGCAGGAATTGCATAAACTGAAGACAAAAGAGCGGCCGTCCGTGATTAACGCGATTGCTGAGGCGCGCGCGCAGGGCGATTTGTCGGAAAATGCGGAATACGACGCAGCCAAGGAGCGTCAGGCCTTCATCGAAGGGCGCATTGCAGAGCTGGAAGGGAAATTGGGTTCGGCTCAGGTGATCGATCCGGCCGATCTGGATGCGGAAGGGCGCGTGGTTTTTGGCTCGACCGTGCATCTCGAAGATCTGGAAACCGCCCAGAAAGTCAGCTATCAGATCGTGGGCGAAGATGAGGCCGATATCAAGGTGCGCAAGGTGTCCATCACTTCTCCGATTGCGCGGGCGCTGATCGGTAAATATGCCGGGGACGTGGTCGGCGTGCAGGCGCCTGCCGGCGTCCGCGAGTATGAAGTGCTGGACGTGCTCTATATCTGATCGGCTGATAAATTTCAGACCGTGATAATGTAAAAAGCCCGGACACGTCCGGGCTGATTTGCAGAGCGCAAAAAATGGATCAGGCGTTGCCTAGTGAAGATTTTTTGACGCTGCTCTGGCGCGGTTTGGCGCGTTTGATGTTGCCGCCTTGCGTAACGCGCTCATTTCCCTTCACCATCACTTTCGATACGGTAGGTTTTTTGGTGCCGCTGGGGCTAGGTTTGACGATAGTCACTTCGCGCAGACCCTTGCCTTTTTTAACCAGTTTGGTTTCCTTGATGCCGTCCAGTTTAGGACGGTAAACAACCAGTAATTTGCCAATATGCTGCACCGGGGCTGCATCAAGCTCGGCACAAATGGTATCGTACATAGCAATCCGTGCATCGCGATCGTCGCCGAATACGCGAACCTTGATCAAGCCGTGGGCGTTTAAGCCGGCATCGATTTCTTTTAGCACGGCGGGGGTCAGACCGGCTTCGCCTATCAGGACGATGGGTTTCAATGCATGGGCTTCAGAACGCAGTTCGCTACGTTCGGCGGGCGTAAGTTTTAACATAGTAATTCCTTTAAAAGCAGTATTTTACGCGAATGGCAAAGAATAAATTCAATCAAAATTGGGTTCACGATCATATTAACGATCCGTATGTGAAACTCGCGCAGAAGGAGGGTTATCGTGCCCGTGCCGTTTACAAGCTGAAAGAGATAGACGAGGCTGAAAAATTGGTGCGCAGCGGACAGATCATCGTCGATCTGGGCGCCACGCCTGGCAGCTGGTCGCAGTATGTGAGGAATAAGTTGGCCGGCAAAGAGGGCGGCGGCATTCAGGGTGAGATTTTCGCGCTCGATTTGCTGCCCATGGAGGCGATTGCCGATGTGCACTTCATCCAGGGCGATTTTCGCGAAGATGCAGTGCTGGAGCAACTTGAAGCGCAACTGAAAGGGCGCAAGGTGGATTTGGTGCTGTCGGATATGGCGCCGAACTTGTCCGGCAATTCCACGGTCGATGCTGCGCGCGTCGAGTACATCATCGAGCTGGCGCTCAGTTTCGCCCGTGCCCATCTGAAGCCGACGGGCGCCTTGCTGGTCAAGTGCTTTCACGGCCCCAGCTACAACACGATAGTCGACATGTTTAAAAGCGAATTTAAAACGGTCGCAAATAAGAAGCCCAAAGCGAGCAAGGATAAGTCTTCCGAGATATTTTTGCTTGGCAAGGGTTTAAAGAATCCTGGATGACGCATTTTCCCCTTGATAATCCTCAATGACGCCTGCATATGCTGGCTAGCAAGCTCTACCCAATGGGGGTAGAATGACTGTTTATAGTGTCAAATGGCGCGCCCTGCGTTCAAGGAGTTGTCGTGAATAATATGTTTTCAAAAGCTGCTATTTGGGTGGTGGTTGCCCTGGTGCTTTTCACACTTTTTAAGCAGTTTGATGGAAAAAGCATAGGATCCGGTGCCGTTTCCATGCCTTACTCCGAGTTTTTGGATGAAGTCAGGGCTAAACATATTAAAGAGGCGACCATTGACGATGCTAACCGCACAGTGGTGGCGACCACGGCCGATGGCAAGAGAATCAAATCGCAGCTGACTATTTTCGATCGCGGCCTGGTTGGCGATCTGGTCAATAACGGTATTAAGTTCGACAACAAACCGCCGGAAGAACCTTCCTTCCTGTCGCAAGTGTTTATTTCCTGGTTCCCTATGCTGTTGCTGATCGGGGTCTGGGTGTTTTTCATGCGTCAGATGCAGGGGGGCGGCAAGGGCGGGGCATTCTCTTTTGGCAAATCCAAGGCGCGCATGTTGGACGACACCAATAATAATGTGACGTTTGCCGACGTTGCCGGTTGCGACGAGGCTAAGGAAGAAGTCAGCGAGATCGTCGACTTTTTGCGCGATCCGACCAAGTTCCAGAAACTCGGCGGCCGCATCCCGCGCGGCGTATTGATGGTCGGGCCTCCCGGCACAGGTAAAACTTTATTGGCGCGCGCGATTGCCGGCGAAGCCAAGGTACCTTTCTTTACCATTTCCGGTTCGGATTTCGTTGAAATGTTCGTCGGCGTCGGTGCCTCGCGCGTGCGCGACATGTTCGATAACGCTAAAAAGCATTCTCCCTGCATTATTTTTATCGACGAAATAGACGCGGTCGGTCGTCACCGCGGCGCCGGCATGGGCGGCGGTAACGATGAGCGCGAACAGACACTGAACCAGATGCTGGTCGAGATGGACGGCTTCGAAGCGAATTCCGGGGTGATCGTGATAGCTGCGACTAACCGGGCCGATGTGCTCGATAAAGCCTTGCTGCGTCCGGGGCGTTTCGATCGTCAGGTGACGGTGGGTCTGCCCGATATTCGCGGTCGCGAGCAGATATTGAATGTCCATATGCGCAAAGTACCGATCGCCCCCGATGTCAGGGCCGATGTGCTGGCGCGCGGCACGCCTGGGTTCTCCGGCGCCGATTTGGCGAACCTGGTCAATGAATCCGCCTTGTTCGCGGCACGCCGCAATAAGCGTCTGGTGGAAATGCAGGATTTTGAAGACGCCAAAGACAAGATAGTGATGGGGCCTGAGCGCAAGTCGGCCGTGATACGCGAAGAAGAGCGCCGGAATACTGCCTACCACGAGTCGGGCCACGCGGTCGTCGCAAAATTGCTGCCGAAAGCCGATCCTGTGCATAAAGTCACCATCATGCCGCGCGGTTTTGCGCTCGGCCTGACCTGGCAATTGCCCGAGCATGACAGAATCAGCATGTATAAAGACAAGATGCTGGAAGAAATCGCCATCTTGTTTGGCGGCCGCATCGCCGAAGAGATCTTCATGAACCAGATGTCGACCGGCGCTTCGAATGACTTTGAGCGCGCGACCAAACTCGCACGCGCCATGGTTACCCGCTACGGCATGTCGGAAGCCCTGGGTACCATGGTGTATGAGGATTCCGAACAAGATGCCTACTTTGGCCGCATGGCGTCCAAGACCGTATCGGAAGCGACTCAGCAAAAAGTCGATGCGGAAATCCGCACTATCCTCGATGCGCAATACGCCTTGTCGCGCCGCCTGCTGGAAGAAAACAGGGATAAGGTCGAAGTCATGGCTAAAGCCTTGCTCGATTGGGAAACGATTGATGCGGACCAGATTAACGACATCATGGCAGGTATCGATCCGCGCCAGCCTAAGTTGGGGCAAGCGTCGCGCAAATCTTCTTCCGACAATACTTCGGGAGGCGTTTCGCAAAACAGCACTGCGACCGCCTGATGATTTTTTTGTGATAAATGTTTAATGTAGATACAAGGGTGGGGAGAAATCCTCACCCTTGCTTTTTATTGCCATGATTAATCGATTTCAATGCGGCCGATATAGCTTTCCTGTTCAGGGCGCGCCATTCAAACCCTTGGTAATGGGGATACTGAATATCACGCCGGATTCTTTTTCAGACGGCGGGCAATACCTGTCCCTGGACGGCGCCATTTCACACGCCGAGCAGATGATACGCGCAGGCGTTGATATCATCGATATAGGCGGCGAGTCGAGCCGTCCCGGTTCTGCACCGCTGCCGTTGGAAGAGGAATTGAATCGTGTCATGCCGGTGATCTACGCCTTGCGTGATTGCGGCAAGCCTTTGTCGGTAGATACCTATAAACCCGAAGTCATGCGCGAAGCGATACTCGCAGGCGCAGACATGATTAACGATATCAGCGGCTTCCGGTCGGCAGAGTCGCTTGCTACGGTAGCGCATGCGGATGTCGGTATATGTGTCATGCACATGCAGAATACGCCGACGGACATGCAGGTTAGTCCTGTTTATGCGGACGTCAATACAGAAGTGATGAGTTTTTTGTGCGAACGTATCGGCGCATTTGTAAGCGCCGGCATTGCAAAAGAACGGATATGCATAGACCCGGGATTCGGGTTCGGAAAATCTCTGAAACACAATATCGCGATGTTTCAACACATCGCCGAATTTCAGGAAGTAACGGGCTTGCCGCTGTTGGTAGGTGTGTCGCGCAAAACCATGCTCGGTGAGCTGACCGGCAAAGCGGTGGAGCACAGGATGGCGGGAAGTCTGGCCGCGGCGCTGGCCGCGGTGCAGCGCGGCGCCCGAATTTTGCGGGTGCACGACGTGGCCGAAACGGTGGATGCAATCAAAGTGTGGCAAGCACTCTCAAATTAATTTAAGCAGGATTTCTCATGAACAGAAAATATTTTGGCACGGATGGTATACGCGGCAAGGTCGGGATGGCGCCGATCACCCCCGATTTTGTGATGCGCCTTGGCTATGCCGCAGGAAAAGTATTGGCGCAGAACGATGGCAGCGGCGGAACGCGCCCTACGGTGCTGATAGGAAAAGATACGCGTATTTCAGGCTATATGCTGGAAGCCGCACTGGAGGCCGGCTTCGCCGCAGCAGGCGTGGATGTGATGTTGTGCGGACCCATGCCTACGCCGGCGGTGGCATATCTGACCAGGGCTTTGCGATTGTCGGCTGGCGTGGTGATTTCTGCATCCCACAATCCTTACGACGACAACGGCATCAAATTTTTTTCCGCCCAAGGAAATAAATTGCCGGACGACGTGGAACTGGCGATCGAGGCGGAGCTGGAGCGCCCCATGCAATGCGTGAGTTCGGATCATCTGGGCAAGGCGCAGCGTCTGCGCGACGCCAATGGACGCTATATAGAATTTTGCAAAAGCACGTTCCCAACGGAGCTCGATCTGCGCGGCTTGAAGATCGTGGTGGATTGCGCCCACGGCGCCGCTTACGCTATTGCGCCCAATGTTTTCCATGAGCTGGGCGCGGAAGTCATCGCTATCGGCCATCAGCCGAACGGCTTAAACATCAACGATAAAGCTGGCGCCACGGCACCCGATGCGCTGGCGATGGCGGTGCGGGCCAACCATGCGGATCTCGGCATCGCATTGGATGGCGATGCGGATCGCCTGCTGATGGTGGACCGCTACGGAAAAATTTACAATGGCGACCAGTTGTTGTACCTGATGGTGATGGACCGTCTGGCAATCGGTCCGGTGCCGGGCGCGGTCGGTACGCTGATGACGAATATGGCGGTCGAGGTGGCGTTGAAGAAGCTTGGCATCGGTTTCGTCCGGGCCAAGGTCGGCGATCGCTATGTTCTCGAACAGATGCAGGAGCGCGGCTGGCAATTGGGCGGCGAGGGATCGGGGCATTTGCTCTGTCTCGATAAGCACACCACCGGCGACGGCATCGTCTCTGCATTGCAAGTGCTGTCGGCCTTGCGTCGTAGCGAAAAGAGCCTGGACCAGTGTTTCGAAAGTCTGACTCTGTTTCCTCAAGTGCTGATCAACGTTAAAGTGGCTCCCGGATTTGACTGGCAAAAAAATGAAAAAACTTTGCTCGAAATCGAGCGCGTGGAGAGCGAGCTCGGCAATCGAGGGCGGGTGTTGATACGCGCTTCCGGCACCGAACCCCTGGTGCGGGTGATGGTCGAGGCTGACGACGGCGATCTGGCCGGCGCATGCGCACGTCGACTGGCCGATTGCATAGTCCCGGCCGCAGCCTGATATTTTTCGCGCGGCAGGCTCATCATTCTTGAATCTGCCGTAGATACCATGTACTATTCAGCCTTCAGTTTTTCGGCCCACTCTCAATACTGAGGCAAAGTCGTTCTACAAGCTGTCCATAGCTCAGTTGGATAGAGCACGAGCCTTCTAAGCTCGGGGTCGCAGGTTCGATTCCTGCTGGACAGGCCAATAAAATCAAACACTTAGCCTAGATAATGAGTCTGGGCTTTTTGCTTTTTATGGTTCATGTAGGGGCTATGTAGGATTTGCGGATGGCTTTAATCAAGTTAATCAAATTGGAAAACTCCCGACCGCCGGGGCTCTGCGTCCCCTCATGGCTCAAAACAGCTCAGGGCCCCCGTTTTTGCTGAGATTGATTTCAAACCAATTCAGCCCTCGCGCGCGTTACTTGTAACCTTGAAGGCAAACGGACGGCAAACTCCACGCTACTCAAAAGAAAGAGCCAGCGGGTCAGGCTGGCTTGTTTGTCGTAATCGGTCACGCCATGTCACATCACTCGTCAAATAAGCGATGCCTGCGCTGGTGGTGCGGGGTTATCTGTATCGTCTTTGTCGGCGGGCGTTTCAAAACACCCCATGAAAGCGTTTTCTGCGCCGGTCGATTCCGTATCAATCAATTCGGCGCAAAATTCATCGGCAATGTCGGCGGTCGCTCTCGCATAGGTCTGTTCATAGGATAGGTCGGCATGCTTAAAGTCTGAATAGGTAACCAGCCAATCCGCCAGATGGTTGATGCGCTCATGCAGGACAAGCAGGCGGCGGGTCAGCATGGCGATGGTCTTTTGTGGCGGCGGGTCGCTTGCTGGCAGTAATCCGAATTGCTCGGCCAGATAGCGCAGGTGCAGCGGATGAATCGCTACGCTATGGGCTTCACCGCAATCATTTTGCTCCAGCAGGATTAACCCTTGTCCTATACCGTCGGCTATCAGTTCAAATTTCAGGTCTGGCAAACTGTCTTTCATCATGTTCGTCCTTTAATGTAATTGCAATGCAGCCTTGACCATAGCGGCTACCGCCTGCTTGGCGGATGTTCTGGCCGGTGGCTTAATAAACTCGCCAGTCGTTTCATTCCAATAGCTGGCAGCGTTATCCGTGTCGTGCTGGCGGGAATATTTCGTTGCGATTTCCTCGGTTTGCTGGGGAATTTCCGTTGAAATGACAGGCGGGGAAATACCGAACCCTACAGAGCATAGGGTTTGCTCTTTTTTCGGTTTGGTCGCAGCGGCAAACCCTATAGGCTTCTTGTGTACAAACCCTATAGGCTTTTCCGGCTTGGTCGGCCTGGTCATAATCCCGGCAAAGGTTTCTCTTACCTTTTGCTTAGGCATTGCCAAACCCAGCGCCAGCAATAACGGCTCCGGGTTATTCAGATGCGCCTCCACCAGAACACGATTAATTTTGCTTTGCAGCCCGCTATTCGCGTCCAATGTGTTGAACGCAAGTTCTATCGCTTGCCGCCGTAGCGCGGCGCTCGCGCGCTTGTGCGGCGCTTGCCGGGTCAATCCGTATCGTGTTCCCACTTGTTCGTGAAAATCGTCCTGCATAGCTTTTAGCTTGGCCTTGCCGCCCACAAGGTCGCTGCCCAGCATGCGGCCATCGACCAAGGGCAAGAGCAGCACATGGCAGTGCGGTGCGGCTTCGTCGTGGTGAATGACGGCGCTGATTATCGGAATGCTGAAATAGCGTTCCGCCCACTGCACAGCATCGGTAAAAAACGGTTCGGTCGCAATCGTGGTTTCCGGCGGCAAGCTGAAGATGATTTCCAGGGCGCGCACTGCGTCTTTGCGTAAAAACTTGACGCCTGCATTATCCATCAATGCCTGCGCCGTTTTCGCCACGTCAGCTGCCGTAGCTGAACCGCGTAGCGCGACATTTAAGCCGACACGTTGCGGGTCAATATGGCTGTCTGCGCTGACGCCGATTTCGGCGGCGATTTCGCGCAAGTTGTGCTTGGCGGCGGCCTGAATGATTTCCTTCCCGGTCAGCTTTTTGATTCTCAAGAAATGGGTGTGCGTCATGCCAGCCACTCCCATGCCAGCATCAGGAACATGAAAGCCGCGACGGCGCAATCAGGCGATATCAGGACAACGGCACTGATTAATTTCATCTTTAGGCGCTTCATTTTGCACCGCCTTTGCGTTGCCATATCTTGATTTTGCGGCGGTCATCTTCCGTCAGTGAATACGCGCCATATTTGATAGGGCGTCCATCGCGGTCGATTGCGGGCGTGTTTACGCATGGTATGTGCAAGCCCCGTCGGCGCAATTCCGCTATCAACTCAGGGCCATTGGATGCGCCTGCAATACGGTCAATTTCTTCGCGCTTTCTTGTCCGAATCAGCAACGCATGAATGACACGCAAATGACGCGGGTTGTCTGTGCCGGTGAATTTGCAAGTCGCTTTCGCTGTAAAATCCTCGGTGTCGCCAAGGCTCAATTCTGCTATCAAGGGGAGTTGGGCCTTTTTCATTATTTGCCCCCGTTCAGCAAACGCTTAATGTCAGACACGGCCCATGCCAGGCGGCCATTGATGCGAACAGGCCGAATTGGCCCGTTTTCTAAGCATGCCCAGGCTCTTAGCGTTTGCCCTTTGCGGGTCAAGTGAAATGCAGCGCAGGCCGTTTCTACATGGCTGCGCGTTTCATGGTCAATCGAAGGGAAGTGCGGCAGTTGTTTGATTGCGACCGCAGTATGGACTGCTTGCTGTACTTGGCTATTTGTGATGCTTGACATTCGGAACACCTCTTTCTTGTTGAGAGGGTTCCCATTCAATACCGCATGATTGATACTGCCGATAGATGCGCGGCTTAGCGAGACTTAGCGAGACTTAGCGCGCTTCATTCTGGCGGCTAAATTTCTCTTTCTAAAGAATTTCACTACGTCGTCGCTTTGATATTTGATTTCTTTGTCGACTACCCCTAAAAGGCATCCAGTTTGATTTATCGCCAATTTCACCAACTCATTCCATACGCTAGTCGGGTCGTTTTTTTCAAGGGCGTTTTTCGTGGCGCTTTTGATTTCGGCGTCCAGTGGTTGAGAGCGGCCATTGATTTTATATTTGGTCGACGTTCCCCCTACGTCAGGGTGGCGTTCAGTGATGGCGCCTGCTCCCATTTCGCTATCTCGCGATTGCAATAGCTCGGCAGTCTTGCCTTTATCCTCATTGGCGGGCCGAAGGTTCTTGCCCTCTCGCTCGAAACGTTCAATTTCTTCGCGCAGGAAAACAGCATGTTCTTTAATCCATAGATGGTCATATCCTGGTTCTGGAATGGCATACCACTCGTCATACTCTCCCCATTCGGTAAAGCCTTGGTCTATGCCCGCATCATATTTACCCGCTGTTCCATGCTCATGTACATCTCGTTTCGGGTCTCGTTTTTTTGAAAATGATTTAAAGCGGACTTTCTTGCCGCCTTCTGGGATGCCATTCTGAAGGTAATAAAAACCCTTGCAGAAGGGCTTGGAGGTGCAGTAATAAGGGACGCCACCTAAACCACGTTCGCCATCTTCAAACCAATAGACCGGGTCGAATTCGCCGCATAATTCAACGGATGGGCGAAGCCTCTCCGTCCAAATGAGATGCTGCAAATCGTCTTCTCGGTAGCTCCACTCTTCCATTAACTCGCTGAATGTTAGATGTGCTTTTTCCGGTAATTTCACGCTGTATTCTCTCAGGAGCCTTCAAAAAAACGCGGCGCCAGCCTGGACGGTGAAGGTGTCCGGCTTTTCGTCCGCTAAAACTAGGCTGGCGCGCTAACTCGTTTATCTTGCTGGCCGTGGTCTTGCTCGTGGCCAGGCTGTCTTGGTCGCGCGCTATCGCGTGGCGAAATTGCTTCTTGCGTCAAGCAGCAACAGCCCTATGCACTCCCAATTTCAAACCAGCCGCGCCCAGCACGGCCAGCAATGTTTTGATCGTGGGATTGCCGCTTGGGGATAGGGCGCGGTACAGGCTCTCGCGCGGCATGCCTGCGCGTTCGGCCACGGCGGCCATGCCCTGCGCTTCGGCGACGTGGCGCAAGGCAGCTAACAGGGCTTCACGGCCGCCGGTCTGGTCGGCTTCTTCCAATGCGGCGGCAAGGTATTCATCCGCAAAGGAGGGGTCTTCGCGCAGCAGTTCTATCACCGCTTCGTCATGCGGTCTGGATGTGGGTTTGTTCATGGTGCATTCCTCCTATTCCAATCTTTCAAATACGCCACGGCGGTATCAATATCGGCTTGCTGCTTGCGTTTGTCGCCGCCTATCAGCAGCAACACCAGTTTTCCGCCGGTTCGGGTGTAATACACGCGGTAGCCGGGGCCGTGGTCTATACGCAGCTCCCACACGCCTTCGGTAAGTGGTTTGCAGTCGCCAAAATTACCGGCGGCCATGCGCTGCACTCTCACCAATACCCGCGCTCGCGCCTGGCGGTCGGCCAGGTCTGCCAGCCATTCTTTAAAGGGGTCGCGTCCGTCTTCAGTCAGGTAATCCGATATTTGATACATGGCTTTTTGTGAATTATACGTTACAAATTGAATTGTTCAAGGTGGATTACTTGACTGCCCGCAAACCTGCTGGCACTGGCATAAAGTCGATTTTCGCTTGCTCCAATATCCAGGCTTCCAGTTTGGTATGCCACATGCGCAGCAGGTCGAGCGGGCGCTGGCGGTAGTGTTTTTCAGCAGTCGCGCTGGGTTTGTGTCCCATGATTTGAGCTGAGATGCCTACCGGGCATTCTGTCCATTCGCACAGCGTGCCAAAAGACCGGCGCAGGCCATGCAATGACACGTGAGGCAGGCCAGCGACGTTTAACGCTTTGGTATGTGCAATGCGTGGTTCCGTCAACTTGCCATCGGCGGCGGTAGGGCTGGAGAATACCCAGCCGTTACGACGTGGGAGGGCCGCCAGTAGCTGCGAGACATAAGGCGTGAGCGGTATTGTTCGTTCGCCTTCTACCTTGTCGCGTATGCTCATGCTGTTCCATTGAAAATCGACGTCCTCCCAGCGCAAGCCGCTTAATTCACGGCGGCGCGCGCCGGTAATCAGCAAGGCTTGCAGGTAGGCGCTGATAACGGGGTTGGCGATAGTCCGCACTGCTGCAAACCACATTTGCAATTGTTCGCGCTGTAGAACGTCCTCTTTTCTATTGTTTTTCGGAATAACCCGCTTCACGTCGCTGGCCTTGCAGGCGTCGGTCGATACGATGCCTTTGTAGGCGGGGATAGTCGCCGCCCAGCCCATGAACGCCCTTAAGAGTCGGAAGCTTTGCGCCGCATTGGTGGGGCGCATTTTGGCTTCCTTCTTCAGCCACGCGGCGATAGTGGCGCTGGTTAAATCGGCTAATCGCATCGGCATCAATGCAGCCAGCGGGGCCGCTACCGTCAAGCCCTGGCCGCGCTTTCGATTCTCGCCGCCGGCTGCGGCAAGCTTGATGTGGTTTTGGTAGTGGCCATCGCCCCATTCAGGGCGCATGTTCGTCAGGTATTCAGGCCACACCATGCCCAGGGTTACCGATTCGCGCATCAGCTGGGTTTGCCGGGCGGCGGCTTCTGCTTCCTTGGCGGCGCGGGCGGCTTGAGCGGCGGCCAGGGCATCCGCCTTTACCTGGCGCGGGTCGGTGCCCTTATCAGTTTGCGCTTTGTAACCGATGGCAATTTTTTGTGCGGCTGCAATCGTATAGGTGGAAATATCGCCTATCGTCAGGCGTATGGTTTTTCCGTTCAGGCTGGTTTCAAAGATGTAGGACTTGGCTCCGGTTGCGGTTACACGCAAACCCAGGCCGGATGTTTTGCCGTCCCAAAAAATACTCTGTTTTTTTCCTTCTGCACATTTGAACCCGGCCACTCTTTCGGCGGTGAAATTTTCCCATTTCATTGTGATACCCTTCCGTGTAGGGGCTGTGTAGGAAAATAAATTATATCCCAATCAATTTTAATCAACACGGATGGAATGGTGAAAACTGCTAAGTCTTTGTTTTTTATGGAATTTAGTGTTTTTGTGAGCGTTAATCAACGGCAATAAATGGTGTTTTTCTGACACTTCTAAGCTCGGGGTCGCAGGTTCGATTCCTGCTGGACAGGCCAAACACATCGGGCCCGGTTAAACGACCGGGCTATTTGCTTTCTGGTGCTGTTGCAACTGCCGCGCAAGCCGATTTAGAAGTGGCTGGTAGATATGGGCGAAAAACAGAGCGCATCTCAGACTCATCGCTCGGGCGAATTCGATACTCTCGAAGAAAACTACAGCGTATCCATAGAATATTTGGAGTGCGCCAAAGAAATTAAATCATTCAAAGTAGTGAATAATTTCCAGCCTTGCGCTAACGTGCGTCGCAGACCAGTGCCGCTTTTTCTGCGGCCCTTTTTAACTTCTGTCTGGCTTTGGATTCCGCCCTGGGTGCCGCATTCGCCAAGTCTTCTTGCGCCCATTTGACACGCAGATGCATATTGCTGCATTGCTGTTTTTGTTTTTCAGCATGGTTCGCAATTTTCTGTATTTCTCTGTCGCGCCTGGCCTCGAGCCGATGCCTGTCGGTTTCTAAGCGCTTAACTTCTTTCTTTTCTTTCTCCAGCTGTTGCTGTGCATGCAGCTGGGCTTCGCTGGAAACGGGGGCAGCGAGCTGCTCCGGTTCGCGCGTCACCTGCAGGGCATCTTGCGGGCATGGGGTCTGGCTGTAGCTGTTTTTGCCGTTTTGCTGGCATTGGTAGATGGTGGCAAAAGCGGCGTCGGAAATCGACATGGAGATCAGCAACAGATAAGACAATTTTATTGCGAATACGCTGGATTTGAGTGGCGTCGTTCTCGGCATGGCGGCATCCTCAGAATATTTTGCCCGGGTTCATCAGGTTTTGCGGGTCAAGTGCAGACTTTAAGGTCTGCATCATGCGCATCTCCAGTTCGGTTTTATAGCGACGTATTTCATCCCGCTTTAAGGCGCCCAGCCCATGTTCGGCGGAAATTGAGCCGCCGAAATGATGGACGCTGTCATGCGCGACGCGGTTGATGGCGGTTTGCTGCGTAAGAAATTCGGTATCGCTGATATTTGCCGGCGGAGAGATGTTGTAATGGAGGTTCCCGTCGCCCATATGGCCAAAGCAAACCAGGCGGCAGCCGGGGAAATTTTGCTGCAACAGTTGCTCGGTCGCGGCCATAAATTCGGGGATGGCGGATACCGGCAGCGAAATATCGTGCTTAATGTTTTTTCCTTCGGCTGCTTGCGCCAGCGAGATGTTTTCGCGCAAGTCCCACATCGATTCCGACTGGCTCAGCGAGGCGGCGATCGCGGCATTAAGTATCTGGCCTTGTTCCAATGCCTGGCCGAGCGTGGCTTCCAGGCGCTGCATGCCATGCTGTTCCGATTCATGATCGGATAATTCCAGTAAAACATAATACGGATAACTGACGTCAAATACCGGCGCTAAGTGCGGAATATGTTTCAGCACCAGCTGCAGGCAAAAATCGGAAATCAGTTCAAAGCCGGTCAATGCGGGGCCAAATTCGGCTTGCGCGAAATTCAGCAGCGCCAGCGCCGCTTGCGGTGTGGCGACCGCGGCGAAAGCGGTAATTTGCGCTTTCGGGCGCGGGTAAAGTTTCAGCACCGCCGCCGTGATGATGCCCAGCGTGCCTTCGGCACCGATGAAAAGATCGCGCAAATCGTAACCGGTATTGTCCTTGCGCAAGCCTCTTAATCCGTGCCAGATTTCGCCGTTTGCGGTGACCACTTCCAGCCCCAGGCACAAGTCCCTGGCATTGCCGTAGCGCAGAACGGCGGTGCCGCCGGCATTGGTCGATAAGTTTCCGCCGACGGTGCAGCTGCCCTCGGACGCCAGCGACAAAGGGTACAAGCGCCCGGCTACATCGGCGGCGTGCTGCACCTGCGCCAGCAGGCAGCCGGCTTCTGCCGTGACGGTATTGTTGGCGCCGTCGATGGCGCGGATGCGGTTCATCCGTTTGAGAGAGATGACGACCGCCTTGCCGCTCTGATCCGGCACGCTGCCTAACACCAGGCCGGTATTGCCGCCTTGGGGCACGATGGGGACATGGTGCCGCGCGCACAGGCGCACCAGCGCCGCGACTTCCGCCGTCGATGCCGGGCGCAAGACCGCCAGAGCTTTTCCGCTGTAGCGCTGGCGCCATTCGGCAACATAGGGAAGCAGCTCGGTTTGTTCCGTCAGCACGAATTCGGCGCCGATGGCGCGGCGGCACAGGTCGAGGAAGTCATCCATTTTTTGATTTTGCCAACGCCTTCGCCGCTTTTTTGTAAGGGCGCAGATAAAGGATGCAGCCGAAAAAAAACAGCAGCGACAGCGCCGTTTCCGCCCATCCCAGCATGGCGGAAAGCGCCGCCTTGTCGCTGGTCGCCCTGACTATCCCTTCGGTGAAATACAACCAGATCAGCATGGACGACCATTGCATGGTGTAATTGTCGTGCTTCAGGACGCCGCGTAAAGGCAGCAATAGCGGAATGATTTTAAGCACCATCCATGAGCCACCAGTATGCAAAGGTGCGAGCAGCATTTCCCATAACGCACACAGCAAGATCAGGGACAGCAGGCTGCAACACGCGAGCAGATGGAATTTTTTTTGCAGAGCGGAATTCATACGGTAACGCGAAGTTGAGAGGCGGTTAGCGCCAAGCGGCGGCCGAGGGCGATAGCCAAGCGCCGGCTGTCGTCGGAGAACGGGAATTTGCCGTCTAGCCCCGACCAATGCGTGGCGCCATAGGGGCTGCCGCCGGTGGCGGTGGTCATCAGTTCGGCATGGCCGTAAGGCAGGCCCAGCAAGAGCATGCCGTGATGCAGCAGCGGCAGCATCATGCTCAGCAAAGTGGATTCCTGGCCGCCGTGCATGCTGCCGGTGGACGTGAATACGCAGGCCGGTTTGCCGCTCAGGGTGCCGGATAGCCAATCGGCGGCGGTGCCGTCCCAGAAATATTTCATGGCGGCGGCCATATTGCCGAAGCGGGTAGGCGAACCTAGCGCCAGCGCGTCGCATTCCGCCAGGTCGGAGAGTTCCACATACGGCGGGCCTTCTGCCGGAATATCGGATTCTACGGTTTGCGTGACTGTCGACACTGCCGGCACCGTACGTAAGCGCGCATCGCAGCCGGCGACGCTTTCCACGCCTTGCGCGATATATTCGGCCAGTTTGCGGGTGCTGCCATGACGTGAGTAGTATAAAACCAGGATGGTGAGTCGATTCGTTTTCATGCCCGCTATTATATGGGGCTTTATTCGCGCTCCCTCAGTAAAATAGAGGGTCGTTTTTAACGGGATAAAATTATTTTATGCGCGGACTGTCGTGGAAACAAATTCGCAATCTGTTCAGGTTCGCCCGGCAGCGCTTGCAAGAAGGGCGTTTGCCGCAGGTCGCCGGCAGTCTGACCTTTACTACCGTGCTGGCCCTGGTTCCTGTCCTGACGGTGGCGCTCGCCATCTTTACGGCTTTCCCCTTATTCAATACCTTCCGCACTTCGCTGGAAGCGTATTTCATTCAGAACCTGATGCCGAAAGGGATATCGAACACGATACTCGGTTACCTGACGCAGTTTGCCACCAAGGCGACGCGGCTTTCCGCCGTGGGCGGCGTGGCCCTGATGATGACGGCCATCGCCACCATGGCGATGATAGACAAATCGTTCAATCAGATCTGGCAAGTGAAGCGCGCGCGACCCTTGCTGCAAAGGGTGCTGGTGTATTGGGCCATTGTCACCCTCGGGCCTTTGCTGATCGGCGTCTCCATTTCCATCACGTCTTACTTGTTCACCGCCACCAGCGGCGTGGTCGGCGCGGTGCCCTTCATTGGTAGCGTGTTTTACACCCTGGTTTCAATTTCATTCACCACCGGCGCGTTTACCTTGTTGTATCTGGCGGTGCCCAACCGCACCGTCGATTGGCGCGACGCGGCCTGCGGCGGCTTGTTTGCGGCGGTGGCTTTCGAAATTGCCAAACGGTTTTTCGCCGTATTCGTCATGCGCTTTCCTACCTATACCATCGTGTATGGCGCGCTGGCTGCGGTGCCTATTTTCCTGCTCTGGATTTATCTTTCCTGGCTGATAACCCTGATCGGCGCCGTCATTGCGGCGGCCTTGCCTATCGTGAAATTCGAACGCTGGTGGCATCTGCCCACGCCGGGCAGCGCATTTGAAGACGCGGTTCGCATCCTGGGGGTGCTGGTCGCCGCCAGAAACGCTCCCCGTGGCGGCGCGGTCAGTGTTGCCGTGATACGGGCGCAGACCCGATTTGGTCTCGATGAAATAGATGGATTGTTGGAGCGCATGCTGGATGCGGGCTGGGTCGCCCGCGTCGTATCCGATGTGCCGGGCGCCGCCAAGCGCACCTGGTGGCGCAAGCATAATACCGGGGCCGAACATTGGATGATGCTTGCCAATCCCGCCAGTCTGAAAGTGGCCGATATCTACCGGCGCTTTGTGTTCGACGCTAGCCGCGGCGGTCATCTGGCCGCATTGGTCGACCAGGCTATCGATGCTGGATTGCATGACACTCTGCAGGATTATTTCTCGCATCACGACCAGCGGAGATGAGGCGCCCCCCCCGATTCGTGCCCGCGAATCGGGAGTCCGATGTTTGCCGGTCGGCGCGGATGCCTGTGATGGCATGGCTCGCATCGAGCCTTGTCTGGAATTCCGCCAAATTCACTTCTGCGATGAAACAGAATTTTCTTTCAGAAAGCATTTGTTTAGCCGAATTTTATGATGCGAAATTTTAATCTCATAATGTGAAATGGCCTGCGTGTGATGCACAAATTATTTTTCTCATTTTAAGAAATTTCATTTCGTATCGCAAAATATACTTGCTAAGTTATTGATTTAAAATGTAAAAATATTTGTTATGTGTCTTATATAAGACCTTGTTGCTGTGCAAAAAATGTCCTATTATTTCTCTCAACGGAATTCAATTTCATTTCACATTGCCCACGGGAGAGAAACATGACTACGCGCGAACAACAAGTTGCTGAATTGCAAAAAGACTGGGATACCAATCCACGCTGGAAGGGTATTAAGCGTAACTACACGGCAGAAGACGTCGTACGTCTGCGCGGTTCCATCAAGGTTGAGCACACCCTGGCCAAGAATGGCGCGCTCAAGCTGTGGGATCTGGTTAACAACGAGCCTTTCATCAACGCACTCGGCGCGCTGACTGGTAACCAGGCCATGCAACAGGTCAAAGCCGGCTTGAAAGCGATCTACCTGTCCGGCTGGCAAGTGGCGGGCGACGCCAACGTGGCCGGCGAAATGTACCCTGACCAATCGCTGTATCCAGCCAACTCGGTGCCGCTGGTGGTCAAGCGCATCAACAACACCCTGACCCGCGCCGACCAGATTCAATGGTCCGAAGGCAAAAACGACATCGACTTCTTCGCGCCTATCGTGGCCGACGCGGAAGCCGGTTTCGGCGGCGTCTTGAATGCGTTTGAATTGATGAAAGCCATGATCGAAGCCGGCGCCTCCGGCGTGCACTTCGAAGATCAATTGGCATCCGTTAAAAAATGCGGTCACATGGGCGGTAAAGTCCTGGTGCCTACCCGTGAAGCGATCGAGAAA
This sequence comes from Burkholderiales bacterium, assembly GCA_016196925.1. Taxonomy (GTDB): domain Bacteria; phylum Pseudomonadota; class Gammaproteobacteria; order Burkholderiales; family Burkholderiaceae_D; genus Undibacterium. The sequence continues at coordinate 67,337 of JACPWS010000029.1, forward strand.
TTGAACGCAGCGCGTCTGGCGGCTGACGTGATGGGTACTTCTACCGTGATCCTGGCGCGCACCGATGCTGAAGCGGCTGATTTGCTGACTTCCGACGTGGACGCCAACGACCAACCTTTCTGCACTGGCGAGCGCACCGTAGAAGGCTTCTACAAAACCAAGCCAGGTCTGCAACAAGCGATCTCGCGCGGTCTGGCTTACGCCGAATACGCCGACCTGATCTGGTGTGAAACCGGCAAGCCTGATCTGGAATTCGCCAAGGCCTTCGCCGACGCGATCCACGCCAAGTTCCCTGGTAAGTTGCTGTCGTATAACTGCTCGCCATCTTTCAACTGGAAGAAAAACCTGGACGACGCCACTATCGCCAAATTCCAGAAAGAACTGGGCGCCATGGGTTACAAGTTCCAGTTCATCACGCTGGCCGGCTTCCATGCCTTGAACTACGGCATGTTCAACCTGGCGCACGGCTATGCACGCCGTCAGATGTCGGCCTTCGTCGAGTTGCAGGAAGCGGAATTCGCCGCCGCAGAAAAAGGCTTTACCGCCGTTAAGCATCAGCGCGAAGTCGGCACTGGTTACTTCGACGCCGTGACCCAGACTATCCAGCAAGGCAAGTCTTCCACCACTGCCTTGCATGGTTCGACCGAAGATGAGCAATTCTTCGATGCGAAAAAAGTAGCTTAAGCTCTTTCGGTCTCAAGAAAAGCCGCGCAGCGTTTGCTGTGCGGCTTTTTTCATTGCGAGGGTAGAATGGCGGCATCCAATTTCATCGAGGTTGAGCCATGCAACGCAGAACCCGTATTAAGATTTGCGGCCTGACCAGGGCCGAAGATGTGCGCGAGGTCGCGGCGGCCGGGGCGGATGCGCTGGGCTTCGTGTTTTATCCGGCCAGCCCGCGCTATGTCAGCCCGTCTGCGGCGGCTGCCCTGATCGGCGCCATGCCGCCGTTTGTCACGGCGGTCGGTTTGTTTGTGAATGCGACGCCGGAAGAATTGCTGACCGCGCTGACCCAAGTGCCGCTGCAATTGCTGCAATTCCACGGCGACGAAAGCCCGGAGCAATGCCGGCGGCTGGCGGCGGCGGCCAAGTTGCCGTTTATGCGCGCCTATCGCGTCCAACCTGACACGACCGCAGCCGATTTGCTAGAATGCGAAGATGCTTATCGCAAGGCAAGCCCCTTATTCCGTGGCTTGCTGCTGGATACCTTCGTCGAAGGTTTTGGTGGTAGTGGAAAGGTTTTTGATTGGTCTCTCATTCCAAAAGAACTCGCGCCTCGGGTCGTTTTAAGTGGTGGCTTGAGCGTACAAAACGCGACTGACGCCGTCAGCCGGATTCGCCCTTTTGCGGTCGATATCAGCAGTGGTGTCGAACTGGCGAAAGGGATCAAGGATATTGCCAAGGTGCGCGCTTTCGTTGAAGCGGTGCGCCTGGCAGACCAGGCAGCCTGAACGTCGCCGACGTCGGGCTTCACCACAGCATAGAGGTAAGGCATGAAACAAACACCTGCAGCGGACGCGCGAAACGCCCGTTCGACCCATCCCACGCAAGCGATCTACCAAGCCGAGCATTACCATCTGCCCGATGCGTGCGGCCATTTCGGCCCTTACGGCGGCAGCTTCGTGTCCGAAACGCTGACGCATGCGCTGTCCGAGCTGAAAGACGCTTACGCCAGGTATCAGCACGATCCCGCGTTTCTGGCCGAATTCCGCGCTGAGCTTAAGCATTTCGTCGGCCGTCCTTCGCCGCTGTACCACGCCAAGCGCTGGTCGGAAATCATGGGCGGGGCGCAAATTTATTTCAAGCGCGAAGACCTGAACCACACCGGCGCCCACAAGATCAATAACGTGATCGGCCAGGCCTTGTTGGCCAAGCGCATGGGCAAGCCGCGCGTGATCGCCGAGACCGGCGCCGGCCAGCACGGTGTCGCCACCGCCACCATCTGCGCGCGTTTCGGGCTGGAATGCGTGGTGTACATGGGCGCGGAAGACGTCAAGCGCCAGGCGCAAAACGTGTACCGCATGAAATTGCTCGGCGCCAGCGTAGTGCCGGTCGAATCCGGCTCCAAGACCCTGAAGGATGCGCTGAACGAGGCCATGCGCGACTGGGTCACCAATGTCGAAAACACCTTTTACATCATAGGCACGGTGGCCGGACCGCATCCTTATCCGATGATGGTGCGCGATTTCCAGTCCGTGATCGGCGAAGAATGCCTGTGGCAGATGCCGGAAATGACTGGCCGCCAGCCCGATTACGTGGTGGCTTGCGTCGGCGGCGGCTCGAATGCGATGGGGATTTTCTATCCTTACATCGACCATGCCGAGGTCAAACTGATAGGGGTGGAAGCGGCAGGCGAGGGCATGGATAGCGGCAAGCATTCCGCCTCGCTGACGGCCGGCTCGCCCGGCGTCTTGCATGGCAACCGCACTTATCTGTTGCAGGATGAAAACGGCCAGGTGATCGAGACGCATTCGGTCTCTGCCGGCCTCGATTATCCCGGCGTCGGTCCCGAGCACGCCTGGCTGAAGGATTCCGGCCGGGCCCAGTACGTGACGATTACCGATGAAGAAGCGCTCAAGGCTTTCCACGATTGCTGCCGCATCGAAGGCATCATTCCGGCGCTGGAATCGAGCCACGCGCTGGCGTATGCGACCAAGCTGGCGACCAGCCTGCCGAAAGACCAAATCGTGCTGGCGAATTTGTCCGGACGTGGCGACAAGGACATGCACACCGTGGCCGAGCGCGCCGGTTTGAAGTTTTAAGGAAGCACGGATTTATTCCGATTTCGTCATCCCCGCGAAAGCGGGGATCCACCTAAGTGTTTGATTTGCATGGATTCCCGCTTTCGCGGGAATGACGTCTTTCGATTTAACCTGCGTTTCCTTAATACGCCGCAAAAAGGACATACTCCCCACTGAAAACCAGCTTTTCGGTCTGCCATCAAGGAAAACAAAGCGGGCCTTAATGGTACTGGAGGGGAGTATATATTTTGTTTCGTTTTTGGCTGCCGGAGAGGCTTGCAGCAGCCTGCTACAGAGATCGTGAATATGTCAAGAATACAAACTACCATGGCTGCGCTGGCAGCCACGCATAAAAAAGGCTTGATCCCCTTCATCACCGCCGGCGATCCGGCGCCGCAACTGACCGTGCCGCTGATGCATGCGCTGGTCGAAGGCGGGGCCGACATCATCGAACTCGGCGTGCCGTTTTCCGATCCGATGGCGGACGGCCCGGTGATACAGCGCGCTTCCGAGCGGGCGCTGCTGCTTGGTGTCAGTTTGCGCGATGTATTACAATTCGTCCGCGAATTCCGCCGCAGCAACCAAAACACGCCGGTGGTGCTGATGGGTTACGCCAATCCCATCGAGCGCATGGGGCAGGCTGCCTTCATACAGCAGGCGGCCGAAGCCGGGGTGGATGGGGTGCTGGTGGTCGATTACCCGCCGGAAGAGTGTGAGGAATTCGCCAAAAATATGCAGCAGCAGGGCATGGATACCATCTTCCTGCTGGCGCCGACCTCGACCGATGAGCGCATCGCCCAGGTCGGCAAGATCGCCAGCGGTTATGTGTATTACGTCTCGCTGAAAGGCGTGACCGGCTCCGGTGCACTCGATCTGGAGGCGGTAGCGACCATGATTCCGCGCATCAAGCGGCAAGTCAAGGTGCCGGTCGGCGTCGGTTTCGGCATCCGCGACGGCGCTACCGCCCGGGCGATTTCGGCGAGCGCCGACGCCGTTGTGATAGGCTCGCGCATCATCCAGGAACTGGAAAATACGCCGCGTGAAAACGCTGTTGCCGCAGTAAAAAGCTTTATTTCTGGTGTCAGACAGGCTTTGGATGAGTAAGGCTAGGGTAAAATACGCGCCAAAACCGGTTCTTTGACCAAAATGAACCTGATGCCGGCCTGCTAAAAAGGCATGCCGGCTGCTAAAAGGAGAAAACATGAGTTGGCTGGAAAAACTGTTACCACCGCGCATACAGCGCTCGGAAACTGCGAATCGTAAATCGATACCCGAAGGGCTGTGGGTCAAATGTCCATCGTGCGAAGCCGTGTTGTACCGTTCCGATCTGGAAGCCAATATCCATGTCTGCCCTAAATGCAGCCATCACCTGCGCATCGGTGCGCGCGAGCGCTTGGATGCCTTGCTGGACGCCGGCGGCCGCTATGAAATCGGCCAGGAAGTCTTGCCGGTCGACACCCTGAAATTCAAGGACAGCAAGAAATACCCGGATCGCCTGAAAGGTGCGCTGGAAACCACAGGCGAAACCGATGCCATGGTGGTCATGGGCGGCTCCATCATGGCGGTGCCGGTGGTGGCGGCTTGCTTCGAATTCGAATTCATGGGCGGCTCCATGGGCTCGGTCGTTGGCGAGCGCTTCGTGCGCGGCGTGCAGAACGCGCTCGAGCAAAAAGTGCCCTTCGTCTGCTTCACCGCGACCGGCGGCGCCCGTATGCAGGAGGGCTTGCTGTCGCTGATGCAGATGGCCAAGACCACCGCTATGCTGACCAAGTTGTCTGAAAAGAAATTGCCTTTCATTTCCGTGCTGACCGACCCGACCATGGGCGGCGTCTCGGCTTCCTTCGCCTTTCTGGGTGACGTGGTGATTGCCGAACCTAAGGCGCTGATCGGCTTTGCCGGCCCGCGCGTGATCGAAAACACCGTGCGCGAAAAACTGCCGGAAGGCTTCCAGCGCGCCGAATTCCTGGTGCAAAAAGGCGCGGTCGACATGATCATCGACCGCCGCAAGATGCGCGAAGAAATCGCCCGCCTGCTGGCCTTGTTGCAAAACCAGCCAGCCGATGCCGTTTCCTGATTTTTACTGCTACTAAAGATAAGCCCGACGCTGTGTTCGGGCTTTTTTTATCCTATGACTAAACTACCTGCCACCCTGCCTGCATGGCTGGCTCTGCTGGAAACCCGCCATTCCAAAGAAATCGACATGGGGCTGGAGCGCGTCGCCGCCGTTAAGCAGCGCCTCGGCATACTTTACGATTGCCCGGTCATCATGGTGGCCGGCACCAACGGCAAGGGTTCGACTTGCGCCATGCTGGAAGCCATCTTGCTGCAGGCAGGCTATCGCGTCGGCCTGTACAGCAAGCCGCATTTTCTCGATTTCAACGAGCGCGCCCGCATCAACGGCCGGATGGTGGAAGACCCGGCCTTCATTGAGGCCTTCGCCGAAGTTGAGGCACAGCGCGGCGAGATTTCCCTGACGTATTTTGAATTCACCACGCTGGCGATCTGCAAGCTGCTGGCCGACGCCAAACTCGATGTGGTGATACTCGAAGTCGGTCTCGGCGGCCGTCTGGATGCGGTGAATGTGATCGACGCCGATGTGGCTATCGTCACCAGCGTGGATATCGACCATGTCGATTACCTCGGCGATACCCGCGAAAAAATCGGTTTCGAGAAGGCCGGCATCTTCCGCACCGGCAAGGCCGCGATTTGCGGCGATCCACTGCCGCCGCAATCGCTGATCGATCACGCCATGGAAATCGGCGCCGATCTGTGGCTGTTCGGACGCGATTTCAATTACAACGGCGATAAGCAGCAATGGAATTTCGCCGGCCGCAGCCAGCGCCGCAATTCGCTCGGCTATCCGAGTCTGCGCGGCGCGAATCAGTTGCTGAACGCTTCGGCGGTATTGGCGGCGCTGGAAGTCTTGAAGCACCGCTTGCCGGTCGGTGCGCAAGAAGTGCGCAACGGCCTGGTAATGGTCGATTTGCCGGGACGTTTCCAGGTCTTGCCGGGGCGTCCGGTGGTGGTGCTGGACGTGGCGCACAACCCGCATGCGGCCGCCACCCTGGCGCAGAACCTCGACAATATGGGCTTCCACGCCTACACCTATGCAGTGTTCGGTTCCATGCTGGATAAAGACATAGACGGCGTGATCGCCCAGTTGAAAGGCAAGGTCGATCACTGGTGCGTGACCGGCTTGCCCCTGCCGCGCGCCGCCAGTGCGCAGCAGTTGGAACAGCGCTTGCACGCGGCCGGCGTGCCGGCCGACGCCGAACGCAGCATACAAAGTTTCGCTACGCCCGAGCAAGCCTATGCATATGCCATAGGAAAAGCGGGTGAGAATGATAGAATAGTGGTCTTTGGTTCTTTCCTCACCGTGGCCGGCGTCATGCGGGCCAGACGGTCGGCCAGGCACTGAAGATGACTCGCGCGGAACAGCTCCCTGCGGGGCACCGCTAACCAACCGCTACCAACCGATAATTGCACATGGGTTTGCTCTCGCTGTTCAAACAGAAGCAAGAAACATCCGTCGATCAGGATAATGGCGAATTCCGTTCCCGCGCCGAGGATGAGACCAACCAGGCGCGCGCGCGCGGCAAGAAAGACGATGCGCCGCGCAATGGTAAAGCCGGCAAGGCCGCCGATCCCGTGTTGCCTGAGAAGAAGCGCGCCAGACGGCGCCTGATCGGCGCGGTGGCGCTGGTGCTGGCGGCGGTGATAGGCTTGCCGATGATCCTCGATTCCGAACCGAAACCTCTGGCCGACGACATCGCGATACAAATCCCCTCCAAAGACAAACCGCTGGCCGCTTCCGCCGCGCCGGAACCGGCCGCCGGCAGAAATAACAGCGCCGCCGCGAATGAGTCTATAGAAGAAATCATCGATCCTGCTCCGGTCGATAAAAAAACGCCGGCCGGCCACGCTGCCGGCGTTCCTGATGCAGCACTGCCGCCCGTTGCCAAAAACAATGCGCCGGCAACCGTCACGCCTCTGCAAGACAAGGGCGCCAAGACGGATAGACCGCTGGAAGCGAAGCCCGAGGCCAGAGCAGCGGCCGCCGAGGTAAAAGCTGCGCTGGCGCCGAATGTGAAAACTTCGGGAAAAGACAATTTCGACGGCAAGCCCGGCGAACATGCGAAGCCGGCCATCGTCAAGACTGCCCCGGCCGGCGATGAAGCGGCGCGCGCCATGGCTATCCTGGAAGGCAAGGCGCCTCCCAAGGCCGCCAGCAAGCCGGAAAGCGCAGCAAAATCGAGCTATGTGGTGCAGGTGGCCGCCTTGGCAAGCCAGGAAAAAGTGCGCGAACTGCAAAGCAGACTGAAGGCGGCGAATATCCCGTCTCATACGCAAAAAGTGGCGACCACCTCCGGAGAAATCATCCGGGTCAAGGTCGGCCCCTTTGACTCGAAAGAGGAAGCGGATAAAGTGCGCGCCAACTTGCTCAAGTTGGGCTTGAACGGCAACCTGATCGCGAACTAAACTGGATTGCCCGTGACCCTGTTCGATTACCTGGTATTGCTGATCCTGATTTGTTCGATAGTGATCAGTACCATGCGTGGTTTGATCAAAGAAATCTTGTCGTTAGTCAGTTGGATCGTGGCCTTCGTCGTGGCGAATGCGTATAGCGGGGCGCTGGCAGCCTGGTTGCCCAACTTATTTCCGGGCCAGATGTTGCGCCTGATCGTGGCCTTCCTGGCGCTGTTCGTCGGCGTACGGCTGTTGATGGCGCTGGTGATGATGGCGGTTGATGCGGTGATCAAGGCCAGCGGCCTGAAACTCGCCGATCGCGGCCTGGGTGGCTTGTTTGGTCTGGCGCGCGGCTGTGTATTGGTGCTGGCCGCCGTGCTGTTGTGCGGCATGACTGCGATCCCGCAACAGGCATTCTGGAAAAATGCCTTGCTGAGCCCGCTGGCGGAAACCGCCGCGCGCACCGTTATCCCGTTTTTACCGGCATCCATTTCCGGACACGTAAAGTTTTAATTGTCTTTTTTTTAGGAGTCCACCATGTGTGGCATCGTAGGTGTAGTTTCAAATAATCCTGTGAACCAGCTGATTTATGACGCCTTGCTGCTGTTGCAGCACCGCGGCCAGGATGCGGCCGGTATCGCGACCAGCCACGGCAACAAGTTCGCCATGCATAAGGCCAACGGCCTGGTGCGCGACGTGTTCCGCACCCGCAACATGCGCTCGCTGCCGGGCAATGTCGGCATCGGCCAGGTGCGTTATCCTACCGCCGGCTCCACCAGCGAAGAAGAAGCGCAGCCGTTCTACGTCAACGCGCCTTTCGGCATCGTGCTCGCGCATAACGGCAACCTGACCAATGCGGTCGAACTGAAGATCGAATTGTTCAAGAACGACCGCCGCCATCTGAACACCGATTCCGATTCCGAAGTCTTGCTGAACATCCTGGCGCACCAGATCCAGGAAGTCACCAGCGGTTATTCGCTCGACCCGGCCGCCTTGTTTCACGCCGTTTCCATGCTGCATAGACGCGTGCGCGGCTCGTACGCGGTGGTGGCGCAAATCGCCGGTTACGGCTTGCTGGCTTTCCGCGATCCTTACGGCATCCGTCCGCTATGCATAGGCGTGTCGCAAAATGAGTCCGGCGCCGAATACATGATCGCCAGCGAATCGGTGGCGCTGGAAGGCCTGGGCTTCAAATTCCTGCGCGACGTCGCGCCCGGCGAAGCCTTGTTCATCGACCTGGACGGCAAGCTGTACAACCAGCAATGCGCAGAGAATCCTAGCCTCAATCCTTGCGCCTTCGAATACGTGTATCTGGCCCGTCCGGATTCCATCATCGACGGCGCCTCGGTGTATCTGACCCGTCTGAAGATGGGCGAGTACCTGGCGGACAAAGTGCGCAATCAATTCCGCGACGGTGAAATCGACGTGGTGATGCCGATTCCCGACTCTTCCCGCCCATCGGCGATGGAGCTGGCGCTGAAACTGAACCTCGATTACCGCGAAGGCTTCATCAAGAATCGCTATATAGGCCGCACTTTCATGATGCCGGGCCAGGCCATACGCCGCAAATCGGTGCGCCAGAAGCTGAATGCAATCGGCTCCGAATTCAAGGGCAAGAGCGTGTTGCTGGTCGACGATTCCATCGTACGCGGCACCACCAGCCGCGAAATCGTGCAGATGGCGCGCGAATCGGGCGCCAGGCGCGTGATTTTCGCTTCCGCTGCGCCGCCGGTGCAATTCCCCAACGTATACGGCATCGACATGCCTACCCGCAGCGAATTGATCGCCTATGGCCGCAGCGAAGAAGAAGTCTGCCGCGAAATCACGGCCGACGCCCTGGTGTATCAGGATGTCGCCGCGATGAAGCGCTCGATTGCCGACGTCAATCCCGCCCTGAAAAACATCGAAGCATCTTGCTTCGATGGCTTTTACATCACCGGCGACGTGACTGCCGGCTACCTCGATAAGCTGGAGGCCGCGCGCAATAGTCCGCGTCCGGACAGCGAGGATTTGCTGCGTTCGCAACTGAACCTGAACCTGGCTGAACGCGGCGATTAAACCCCGCCCGGCGTCCCGCCCAAAAAAGCCCGCCGCGCCCCGCGTAGCGGGCTTTTTTACGGGAGTATGTGCTAAAAACGGCCTGTCGTCCGTGAATTTAAAGCGCCTTAAAATATACTGGAGAGGAGTATATTGGAAGCTTCAGGCGCCGTCGCCGCTTAAGTAACAGCCGTATGCATGCTGTTTCAATTCCATACAAATCCGAGGCCGGGCGGGCTGGCTAAGCGGGTCGCACAGCCATACAATGGCGGCCAAGCGCAGCACCGCCGGTGCTGCAGACCGAACCTAGCCACCGCTCCCCATGCCCAGACATCTGCCACGCCGCCTGTTGAGTTTTGCGCTCGCCGGCGCTTTTTCCGCCACCGCACAGGCGCAGGCGATCAGCCCCGCGTCAAATGAAGAAACGCAGGAACAGCCCGTCACTAAGCCTCAGCCTAAACCTAAGCCGGCGGACGCCAGGGCCGGCGTGCAAAGCGTCACCATCAGCGCCGGCCGCGCATCGGAACTGGAGCAGCGACGCCAGTCCACCGCCGCGAAAATGATTTTCGGGCGGGAAGAGCTCGATCGCAACGGCGACGCCAGCATAGGCGAAATTTTGAAGCGCTTGCCGGGCGTCACGGTCGGCGGCCGGCCCGGGCGCGGCGGCGACATCCGCATGCGCGGCATGGGCAGCGGCTATACCCAGATTTTGATCAACGGCGAAAGAGCGCCGCGCGGCTTTTCCATGGATAGCCTGACGCCGGATCAGGTCGAGCGTATAGAAATCATGCGCGGCCCGGTGGCGGAATACAGCACCCAGGCGATTGCCGGCACCATCAACATCGTCTTGCGCGAGGAATACAAGCAAAAAAACGCCGATCTCAAAATTTCCGAAAGCTTTGAGCGGGGGCGCAACAGCCACAACATTTCTCTCACTTATCCCGGAGACGCGGGCGCTTTGTCGTACGCCCTGAGCGGTTCCGTATTCCAGAATCAGCAAGGCGATGAGGTCGGCACCGCAACCGTGGAGCTCAATCCGGCCGGCCAGCCCAGCTTGATACAGAACCAGTTCGACCAGACCAGGCGCCGTTCCACCGGCGTGCACCTGGTGCCGCGTTTCAGCTATCGCTGGGAGAACGGCGACACGCTGATGTTGCAGCCGTTTTTTATGAATACGCGCAGCGATTCCAATAGCGACAGCCAGCTCACGCAAACGCTGAGCAGCGTTGCTGCACCCTATGCGTCAGCCTTTGCTTCCGCCCATGCGGAGACCAGTTTTGCGCGCGGCTTCGGCAACTGGCAACACAAATTCGCCGACAACGCCCGGCTGAATGTCAAGTTCGGCGGCGGCGTCGGGCGCATGGAAAGCAATTCTTTGCGCTACCAATACGACGCCAGCGGTAAACAAGTGGACTTGATCAGCGATGTCGACAACACGCGCGACAGCAGCATCAATACCGGCGGTAAATACAGCAAACCGTTGGGTGAAGGGCATACGCTGGCGGCCGGCTGGGAAATCGAGGCCGGCAACCGCACGCAGACCCGGGTGTCGCTCGCTAACGGTGCGCCGCAATTCGCCGAATCCGGCGATAATCTGGACGCCGGCACGCGCCGCCTCGCCCTGTTTGCGCAAGACGAATTCGATATCAGCGCCCAATGGTCGGCGTATGCCGGCTTACGCTGGGAAGGCATACGCACAACCAGCAGCACGACCACAGGCGCGGTCGATAATCGCAGCAGCATATGGAGCCCGCTCTTGCATGCAGTCTGGCGCATTCCCGGTGGCGGCAAGGATCAGGTGCGCGTCAGCCTGACGCATAGTTACCGTGCCCCGGCCCTGAACGACTTGATCGCCTTGCCAGCGATTTCCAGCTTAAATAGCCCGACCCGCCCGGACCGTAGCGGCAATCCCGCATTGAAGCCGGAATTATCCAGGGGCATAGACCTGGCTTACGAGCACTACCTGAGCCGCGCCGGGATCATGAGTGCGAATCTGTTCGTGCGCAGCATAGACGACCTGATGCGGCGCCGCGCGGTGTTGATGGATACCGTCACCGGCCCGCGCTGGGTGTCGTCGCCGCAGAATGTCGGCCACGCCGTGACGCGCGGCATCGAGCTGGAAGCGAAGTTCCAGTTGCAGGAGTTTTTCCCGGACGGCCCCACCATTGACGTGCGCAGCAATTACAGTCATTTCTGGTCCAGCGTCGACCATGTTCCCGGCCCGAACAACAGGCTCGATCAGCAGCCGGAGCAAACCGCCAATTTAGGTATCGATTACCGCGCCGCCGGCTGGCCGCTGATCCTGGGCGGCAACCTTAACTGGACTCCGGCCTATGTGACGCAAAGCAGCGATACGCAAATCAGCTCAAGCGGCTTGAAGCGCCAGCTCGATCTGTACGGTTTGTGGAAATTCAGCCCCGCCGTACAACTGCGCTTGTCCGCCAATAATCTGCAGGCGGGCGATTACCTGAGCGGCAACGCGGTGACGACCGGTGGCATCGAGCACGTCGACGACAGCAGCGCAAAAACATACACCACCTGGACCTTAAGGCTGGAAATGAAGCTTTGATTGATTTTGAGGCTAGGCATTTTGTCCACGAAATACACGAAAACCGCGCAAGATATTTCCTGGTCGATTTAGTCGTGATCGCCAGCAAATTTTTTTGCTGGTTTCGCGGGTTCCTCAGTTTCGGTTTCGTGTATTTCGTGGACAGCTTTTAGGCTACATGCGATTGCCCTTGCTGCGGCGCTGCCTGCCGCACAAGCGCCGCCGGCGGAGTACAATGATCGCATGATGTACTCTCGCTTGCCGTGAATTGCCCGCCATGTCCGCTTTAGCCTTAAACGTCGATCTTCATTGTCATTCCATCATCTCGGATGGCGTACTTTCTCCCGCCGAAGTGGCGCTGCGCGCCAAGGCGAACGGGGTCGATGTCTGGGCCCTGACCGATCACGACGAGATACGCGGCATTGCGGCGGCGCGCGAAGCCGCAACCGATCTCGGCATGCGCTATATCACCGGGGTCGAAATTTCCGTGACCTGGGCCGGCAAGACCATCCACATCGTCGGTTTGAATATCGACGAAACTCATCCTGAACTGGTACGCGGCCTGACGGCGACGCGCTCGGGGCGCGAGCGGCGCGCGCGCGACATGGCCGCAGACCTGGCTGCCAGGGCCGGCATACCCGGCGCCTTCGAAGGGGCGTTCCGGTATGTGGGCAACCCCGACCTGATTTCGCGTTCGCATTTTGCACGTTATCTGGTGGAAATCGGCGTCTGCGCCGATGTCGGCGAGGTGTTCAGGCGCTATCTGACCGAAGGCAAGCCCGGCTATGTGCCGCATCGTTGGGCCACGCTGGCCGAAGCGGTCGGTTGGATACGCAAGGCCGGCGGCGTGGCCGTGGTCGCGCATCCGGGGCGCTATGACTTGAGTCCGCTGGCTTTCGATGCCTTCTTCCGCGAATTCCTGTCCTGCGGCGGCGCGGCGATCGAAGTCGTGACCGGCAGCCATACCCCGGATCAATATGACGAATACGGCAAGATCGCGAATCAATACGGTTTTCTGGGGTCGCGCGGCTCCGATTTTCATGCGCCGGGCGATGCGGTGATCGATATCGGGCGCTTGCCGCCGCTGTCGCCCACCGTACGTCCGGTGTGGGCGGACTGGTTCTGATCTTGAAAATGGCGTTATTGCCTATACTTTCTTATTCCTAGTTGTTCTTTTCTACATGAGGGAATCCGCATGAAACGCATCGTGCTGTTTTTATTGACCAATCTGGCCGTCATGATGGTGATGTCGATCGTGTTGTCGCTGCTCGGCGTCAACCGCTATATGACCGCGCATGGTTTGCAGTTGGGGACTTTGATGGTGTATGCGCTGGTGGTCGGCTTTACCGGCGCGATTTTTTCGCTATTGATCAGCAAACCGATGGCGAAATGGTCGACCGGGGCGCGCGTGATAGCGGCGCCATCGTCTTCGACCGAATTGTGGCTGGTGAATACCGTAAAAGCGCTGGCGGAAAGAGCCGGCATAGGCATGCCGGAAGTCGCGCTGTACGAGGGCGAGGCCAACGCTTTTGCCACCGGCGCATTCCGGAATTCGGCCCTGGTCGCAGTTTCCACCGGTTTGCTGGAGAGCATGACCAAGGAAGAAGTGGAGGCGGTGCTCGGCCACGAAATTTCGCACATCGCCAACGGCGATATGGTGACCATGACCCTGATCCAGGGCGTGCTGAATACCTTCGTCGTGTTCCTGGCGCGCGTGGTCGGTTACGCGATCGATAAGACGGTATTCCGCAACGACGAGGATGAGCGGCCGGGCGTCGGTTATATGGTCACCGTTTTTGTTTGCGAGATCGTGTTTGGCATTGCCGCATCGGTGATCGTCGCCTGGTTTTCGCGTCAGCGTGAATTCCGCGCGGACGCCGGTTCGGCAAAATTGCTCGGGAATCGCCAGCCCATGATCCACGCGCTGGCGCGCCTGGGCGGCCTGCAGCCGGGCGAGTTGCCGAAATCGATGGCGGCGGCCGGTATCAGCGACAAGCCGGGCTTTGCCGCCTTGTTTTCGACTCACCCGCCCATGGAGCAGCGCATCGCCGCCTTGCAAAACCTGCAGTAAGACTGGGATGATGTTACGGCGGTAGCGCTTGCTACCGCTTTTCTATTTTTTATGAGCCAATTTTTCCAAATCCACCCCGATAATCCGCAACTGCGTTTGATCAAACAGGCGGCGCACATCATAGGCAGCGGCGGCATCGTCGCCTTGCCCACCGATTCCTGCTATGCGCTGGTGTGCCAGTTGGACGACAAAGGTGCGGTAAGCCGCTTGCGGCGCATCCGTGCCGTCGATGAAAAACATCATCTGACCTTGTTATGCCGCGATCTGTCGGAAATCGCGCAGTACGCCAAAGTCGATAATCGCCAGTACCGCATGCTGAAGGCCGCCACGCCTGGCCCGTACACGGTGATACTGGAAGCGACCAGGGAAGTGCCGCGCCGCCTCAGTCATCCTGCGCGCAAGACCATAGGCTTGCGGGTGCCGGAAAATTCCATTACGCACGCCTTGCTGGAAGAGCTGGGCCAGCCCTTGCTCGGCGCGACCCTGATCTTGCCGGATGAAGAAGTGCCGCTGACCGACCCGGAATCGATACGCAACAAGCTGGAAAAATTGGTCGATCTGGTCATCGATGGCGGCGCTTGCAGCCTGGTGCCGACCACGGTCGTCGACATGACCGGCGATGTGCCGGAATTGATACGCCAGGGCAGGGGAGACGCGGCGATATTCGGCCTCTGAAATTATTTGCCGGGCCAGATGACTGCCCTTTTTTGCCACACACTTCCCCTCTGTTAGAATTTACCCATGAATGAACTGATACAAACGATCGCGGTATATGCCTTGCCGGTGATCTTCGCCATTACCCTGCATGAGGCGGCACACGGCTATGCAGCCAAATATTTCGGCGATCTGACCGCGTACAGCCAGGGGCGGGTCAGCCTGAACCCCCTGGTGCACATTGATCCCTTCGGCACCATCGTGATACCGGCCGTACTCTACCTGGCGACCGGCGGCGCTTTCCTGTTCGGTTACGCCAAACCGGTGCCGGTCAATTTTGCCGGCTTGCGCAAGCCCAAGCGCGACATGGCATGGGTCGCCCTGGCAGGGCCGGCCGCCAATTTCGTCATGGGTTTCGGCTGGTTGTTGTTTGCACTGACGCTGCATAGCATGGACGTGAACGAGGAATTTTTCCTGCAAATGGCCAGGGCCGGCGTCTTGACCAATCTGGTGATGTTTGCATTTAACCTGTTTCCGGTTCCTCCGCTCGATGGCGGGCGGATATTGGTCAGCCTGTTGCCTTACAAGCTTGCTTATAAATTTGCGCAAATCGAACCCTATGGTTTCTTTATCGTCATGGGTTTGGTGATGATGCATGTGTTGCAATTCTGGATGACTCCCGTCATGTTGCTGACCAATTTTTTACTGCAAATTCTGATCTCTCCTTTCAATTTTTTGCTGGGGTGAACGCGTATGTATCCTGATCTCGTGGTTTCCGGCATGCGGCCGACCGGCAGCATGCATCTGGGACACTATCACGGCGCCCTGAAAAACTGGATCAAGCTGCAGACGGAATTGCCTTGCCTGTTTTTCGTGGCGGACTGGCACGCGCTGACCACCCATTACGACGACCCTTCGATTATCGAAGGCAGCACCTGGGATATGCTGATCGACTGGCTGGCGGCCGGCGTCGATCCTTCGCAGGCGACCTTGTTCATTCAGTCGCGCGTGCCTGAACATGCGGAATTGCATTTGCTGCTGTCGATGGCGACTCCGCTCGGTTGGCTGGAACGGGTGCCGACCTATAAGGATCAACAGGAAAAACTGGCCGATCGCGATCTGGCCACCTATGGTTTTCTCGGCTATCCCTTGTTGCAGGCGGCCGATGTGCTGATTTACCGCGCCAGCATGGTGCCGGTCGGCGACGATCAGGTGCCGCATGTGGAAATGATGCGCGAAGTCGCCCGCCGCTTCAATCATCTGTACGGCAAGGAAAAAGGTTTCGAGGAAAAGGCGCAGGAAGCGATCAAGCGCCTGGGCGGCAAGCGCGCCCGCCTGTATGCCGAATTGCGCACGCAATTCCAGGAAAAAGGCGATGGCGACGCCCTGGCGCAAGCCCAGGCCATGCTGGACGACATGCAAAACCTCAGCATGATAGACCGCGAGCGTCTGTTCGGTTACCTCGAAGGCAGCCGCAAGCTGATCCTGGTCGAGCCGCAGGCGAAGTTAACCGAAACCTCGCGCCTGCCCGGCTTGGACGGGCAAAAAATGTCCAAAAGCTATGGCAACGCGATCTCCTTGCGCGAAGAGCAAGACGTCGTCGTCAAGAAAATACGCACCATGCCGACCGACCCGGCCCGGATACGCCGCACCGATGCCGGCGACCCGGAAAAATGCCCGGTATGGCAATTGCATCAGGTGTATTCCGATGCGGCGACCCGGGAATGGGTGGTCAAGGGCTGCAAGTCGGCCGGCATAGGTTGCCTGGAGTGTAAGCAGCCGGTGATTGACGGCGTACTGAAAGAACAAGAGCCGATGCGCGAACGGGCGCAGCAATATCTGGACGATCCTTCGCTGGTGCGCGCCATCGTGGCCGATGGCTGCGACAAGGCGCGTAAACTGGCGCAGGAAACCATGCGCGACGTGCGCGAAGCGATGGGCCTCAGTTATCACTAAATGGTCGTCCATACTTCGATTACTCAGCCGGTCGCCGCGACTGCAGCGTCGGCCTGGGTGCAGCGTTTCTCTGCCTTGCTACCGCCCGGTACTGTGCTGGATCTGGCTTGCGGCGGCGGACGTCATACTCGCTTGTTCTTGGATGCCGGACATGCCGTGCTGGCGGTCGATCGCGATCGCGCCGCGTTTGCCGCGCTACAGGATCTCGGCGCGCACACCTTGCAACATGATTTCGAGCCGAGCGCGGAAACCGCCGCCTGGCCATTCGCCGCGCATGAATTTGCCGCGATCGTCGTGTGCAATTACCTGCATAGACCCTTGTTTCCATTTATGCTTGCCAGCTTGCAGGATGGCGGCGTCTTGATTTACGAAACATTCGCCATGGGAAACGAGGCATTTGGGCGGCCCGCCAAGCCGGCGTTTTTATTGCGGCATGGCGAACTTCTGCGGCAGGTGCAGTCTAATCCCGCAGTCGAGATGCAAGTCATCGCTTACGAAGAAGGGTATCTGGAGCGCCCCCAGGCTGCGATGGTGCAGCGTATCTGTGCGCGCAAAGCCGGCCAGGCATCCGCACTCGATCAACTCTGAGCCGGGTCGCATGTTTGCGCGCAAATTCCAGCTATTTGCGCCCATATCGGCGTCCTATCCGCTACAATCAAGGTTTTACTTTTTTCTTGCACTGACATGATTAAGATTCAAGGAAGTCTGGTTGCTATTGTGACCCCCATGCATGCCGATGGCAGCCTCGATTTGCCTTGCTTGCGCAAATTAATCGACTGGCACATCGCCGAAGGCACCGATGGCATCGTGATCGTCGGCACTACCGGCGAATCGCCCACCGTTACCGTGGAAGAGCATTGCGAATTGATACGGGTGGCGGTTGAGCACACCAATAAGCGCGTGCCTATCATCGCCGGCTCCGGCGGCAACTCGACGGCGGAAGCGATAGCGCTGACAAAATTCGCCAAGGAAATCGGCGCCGATGCGTCTTTGCAGGTGGTTCCTTATTACAACCGCCCGACTCAGGAAGGCATGTATCAGCATTTCCGGAAAATCGCCGAATCGGTGGATATTCCTGTGATCTTGTACAACGTCCCAGGCCGCACCGTGGCCGATATGTCGAATGAGACTATCCTGCGTCTGGCGCAGATTCCCGGCATTATCGGCGTGAAAGATGCGACCGGCAACATCGGTCGCGGCACCGATCTGATACGCCAGGCGCCGGCATCGTTTGCGGTGTATTCGGGCGACGATCCTACCGCAATGGCGCTGATGTTCTGCGGCGGCAAAGGCAATATTTCCGTGACAGCCAACGTCGCTCCGCGCGCCATGCATGAGCTGTGCGTGGCTGCCATGAAGGGCGATGTGGCGCAAGCGATCGCCATCAATAACCGTCTGATCCCTTTGCATAACAAGCTCTTCGTCGAGCCTAATCCTTTGCCGGTTAAATGGGCTATGACTGAAATGGGCTTGATTCCTCCAGGCATACGCCTGCCTTTGGTACCTATGGCCGAGCAGTACCATGAAACGGTGCGCGCCGCTTTGCGCGAATCGGGCGTATTGCAATAATTACCCTTGAACAGGCGGCATCGCCGCCTGTTCACTCCATGCAGTTTTTGATTGATTACAATTCGTAGGGACTTTCACATGGCAAAAAGCTTTGTTGCTAAAAACGGGATCGTCAGCGCACTGGCGCTGGCTGGATTGACTGGCTGCAGCTCGATTAACAATGCCCTTGAACCAAACCGGATTGATTATAAAAGCGCCGGCAAGGTAACGACTGCTTCCCTGGAAGTTCCTCCCGATTTGACGCAGATACGTCGTGATAGTCGCTTCTCCATTCCCGAGGCTAACAAGAGCAGTGCCACGGCTTCCGGCTACAACCTGGAAAAAGGCGGCAAGGCTACGGCCAGCGTCGGCGCAGTCACTGCTATCGCGCAAAACCAGTTGCAGAACATGCATATCGAGCGCGACGGTTCGCAGCGCTGGCTGGTGGTCAGGCAGACGCCGGAAGTGTTGTGGCCGCAAATTAAGGATTTCTGGCAAGAATTGGGTTTTCTGATCAATATCGAAAATCAGGAAGCCGGAGTGATGGAGACCGATTGGGCCGAGAATCGCGCAAAAATCCCTCAGGACGTGATACGTAGCACTTTGGGCAGGGTACTCGATTCCCTGTATTCCACCGGGGAGCGCGACAAGTTTCGCACCCGTATCGAGCGCGCTGCGAACGGCGATGTAGAGATTTATATCAGCCACCGCGGCGCCCAGGAAGTATTGCTTGGGGCGCAGAAAGATGGCACGGTCTGGACCCCGCGCGCCGCCGATAGCGGCCTGGAAGCAGAATTTTTGGCGCGCCTGATGGTACGCTTGGGAACGGATGGCGAGCAGGCAAAGGCCGCCGTTAATGCCTCCCCGGCTCAGTTGAAAGTTCGCTCCAAGTTGTTGAAGGATGGCGCTGCAAGTTATGTAGAAGTGGATGAGGGCTTCGACCGCTCGTGGCGTCGTGTCGGCCTGGCATTGGATCGCATAGGCTTTACGGTGGAAGACCGCGATCGTTCGCAAGGCTTGTATTTTGTCCGTTACATAGACCAGGATATCGACGCCAAAACCAAGGGGGCGAGCGAAGGTTTCTTCTCCAGGCTGTTCTCGTTCGGCTCGTCCAGCGATGCGGCAAAAAATGCTCAGAAATACAGGATTTTCATCAAAAATGCTGGTGCCGGAGAAGTCAGTCACGTGACCGTGCATGGCAACGACGGCAAGATCGATTCTTCGCCGGTAGCGGAAAAGATACTTCAATTGTTGAACGAGCAGTTGAAGTAAGTTCCACTCTCAACTAAAGTAAGCGCGGGCCATCAGGCTCGCGCTTTTTTATTTTCTGAGCGGAAGTGCGACATCGGATGTTTTTGTATCGATGAAAAACCGACTGTAGAAATAAAAAAAGCCGGCCAAAGGCCGGCTTTTTTCAAGTAATTAAAAATTACTTGGAAGCTGCTGCGGAAGCTGCTGCTGGAGCGGAAGCTGCTGCGGAAGCTGCTGGAGCTGCGCCGGAAGCTGCTGCTGCGTCAGCGGAAGCTGCTGGAGCTGCTGGAGCTTCAACTGCTGGTGCGGATGCTGGAGCTGGAGCTACTACGGAAGCTGCTGCAGAAGCGGATGCTGCTTCTTCTTTTTTGCCGCAAGCAGCCAAAGCGATTGCCAACAGGGAAACGAGCAAGAGTGATTTTTTCATGTTTATACTTTCAATAAATAGATCAAAAATAAGATCAAAACTTTGCGATGAATAATTACCGGTAATTATCGCTCTATAGGTTAATTCGCGAGCTTCATGCCAAAACGGCACTCGGCCCCTACGAAAGTTTCCTAACCCGAGATTATAATGATTTTTCCATTATTGGAATAGGGATAGATGCTTTTTTGCACTCAAAATATTCATTATTTGCAATCTGGGAACAATTCTTTTGGAAAACAGATTGTTTTTCCTCAGAGTGGTTTGTTTTTAATAAGAAAATTTTGGCGGCAAGTACGGTAATTCTTTGGCGAAATGCAGGACAATTTACTTGTTACGAATGCAATTCCAGCCAGCCATCTTCATACCACATGCAAAAAGCCTCCATCGCATCGGCAGAGGCGGCGGCCAAGTCCGCGCCATCCAGATATCGTTGGTTGGCCAATTTGTCTAGCGTATTTTTATCTTCCTTGCCGACAGTAAACGATTCGCCATTAATAAATACATGCTTGCCCTTGTACAGCATTTGCGTCTTGCGCGACAGCTTGATCCCTTTTTTTAAGGCCGCGGACCCGAAGCGCTTGGGGGACAAGGGTTTTTCCGGTGAAGTGAAAAATACGCTGGGCTTGGGTTCGGTCAGATGTTCGCCGAGGAAAATGGCGATGTCGTCCGGCGTAAAGTGAATCTTGGCGATTTGTTCGGCAACTTTTTTCAGCATCTCGTTACAAATCTCTGCCGGTTTGCTGCTGCTCTTCAAATCGGGATCGGCGTAGCGCCCTGGCAAGTCTATCGATTCCGACATGAAATGCAAAAACGATTCTCCCAACTCTTGGTAGGACGGGGCGCGGAAACCGATGGAATAGGTCATGCATTCGCCGATCGCAACGCCGTCGTGCGCATAGTGCGGCGGTAAATACAGCATATCGCCCGGCTCGAGCACGAACTCTTGTTCTGGTTGGAAGTTGCTTAAAATCTTCAAAGGCATGCCTTCCACCAGCGACAAGTCTTTTTGCGCGCTGATTTTCCAGTGGCGCTGGCCGTGCGCTTGCAACAGAAACACATCGTAGGAATCGAAATGCGGGCCGACACCGCCACCGTCGGCGGCATAGCTGATCATCAGGTCGTCGAGTCTGGCGTCAGGAATGAAGCGGAATTGTCGCAACAGGGCGTCCGCCTGATCGTGGTGCAGGTTCACGCCTTGTACCAGTAAGGTCCAGTCCTTTTTTTCCTTGACCGGCAAGGTGGCCAAAGGCCCGTTCTTCATTTCCCAGTGTTGCTTGAAGAAGTTGATCAGACGCGACTCGACGTCATCGCGTGCAGCGAGTTCAAATAAGGCAGAAGGGGGAAGCAGAGGCTGGAATCCGGGAATTGCCTGGCGTATCAGCAAAGGTTTTTTATGCCAGTATTCGCTCAAAAACTGGTCTGGGGTTATGCCGCCCAGCAACGGCAGTGCAGTGATATTTTTTTTCATGCCCGCATTATAGGCGCGGCTGAAGCGTCGTACTAGACGGGTATAATTCGTCTGCGAATTAAATTTTTAAGGAAATGCTATGAAGATTGTCAAAAATTCAGTTGTTACTGCCCGTTATAAGCTGACGGATGCGCAAGACAATCTGATCGAAGAGGGCCAGGAGCCTATGGTTTACCTGCATGGCGGCTACGATAATATCTTCCCTAAGATAGAAGAAGCGCTGGAAGGCAAGGAAGCCGGCTACAGCACGACCGTGCAATTGAATCCTGAAGACGCTTTCGGCGATTACGATGCGGAACTGGTGAAAGTGGAGCCGCGCGACCGTTTTCCTTCTCCGCTGGAAGTCGGCATGCAATTCGAAGGCATGCCGGAAGAATCCGAAGAGGCCGAAGCAAATATTTTCACCGTCACCGATATCGCCGATGACAAGGTGGTGCTGGACGGCAACCATCCTCTGGCCGGCGTCGCTTTGCGCTTCAGCCTGACGGTGGAAGATGTGCGCGCCGCTTCCGACGAAGAAATTGCTCATGGCCATGTCCATGGCGCGCACGGCCATCATCATGGCGATGATGAAGACGATGCCGGCGACGAATATCGCAGCCATCCGATTCATTAAGCAGGCGCAGCACCACAAAAAAAGCCCCGCGATAGCACGGGGCTTTTTTGTGCAGAGACGCTTATAAATAGCTTATAAACATCAGAAATTCTTTGCCAGGCTCTTCAACTGGTACAGGGCGTCCAGTGCCTCGCGCGGCGACATGGCATCCGGATCCAGCGACGCCAGCGCATCCTGTAATTCGGAGTCGGCGGGGATATCTGCCTCTGTCTCGGGTCCGGGGCATTGCGTACTTGCTGCAAACAGATCGAATTGTGGCGTCGCTTGCAGTGAGTGGGCTTCCAGTTCCGCCAGATGCTTGCGCGCCGAGCGGATGACGACCTGCGGTATGCCGGCCAGCTGCGCCACTTGCAAGCCGTAACTTTGCGAGGCGGGTCCGGGCTGCACGGCGTGCAGGAACACGATGTTTTCCTTATGTTCGACGGCCGACAGGTGCACATTTTCTGCCGTCGTGTGTATCTCCGGCAATTGCGTCAGTTCGAAATAATGCGTCGCAAACAAGGTGTAGCTTTTCGATACCTGGATCAGATGCTTGGCGATCGCCCACGCCAGCGCCAGCCCGTCAAACGTCGAAGTGCCGCGCCCGACTTCATCCATCAGCACCAGCGAGTTTTCGCTGGCGCCGTTCAGGATGGCGGCCGATTCCGTCATTTCCACCATGAAGGTAGAGCGTCCGCCGGCCAGATCGTCGGCCGCGCCTATGCGGGTGAAGATGCGGTCTATCGGGCCGATCACGGCTTCACTGGCCGGGACATAGCTGCCTATGTAGGCTAGTAAAGTGATCAAGGCGACTTGCCGCATGAAGGTCGATTTACCGCCCATGTTGGGGCCGGTGATCAGCAGCAATTTGCGCTCGGCCGAGAAATCGCAATCGTTGGCGATGAAACGCTCGATCTGATTTTCCACCACGGGATGCCGCCCTTGTGCGATATGCAGCGCCGGTTCCTCCACCAGTTGCGGCGCGCACCAGTTGTTCTTCGTCGCGTGATCGGCCAGGCTGACCAGAGTGTCGAGTTGTGCAATCGCGTGCGCTATCGCTTGCAAGCGGCTGATGTGCGGCAGCAAGTCCTGCAGCAGTCTTTCATACAAAAACTTTTCTCGCACCAGCGCGCGTTCCTGCGCCGACAAGGCCTTGTCTTCGAACGCCTTCAGTTCCGGCGTGATATAGCGTTCGGCATTCTTCAGGGTCTGGCGCCGGCGGTAATTGTCGGGCACTTTTTCGCTCTGGCCATTGGTGACTTCGATGTAGAAACCGTGCACCCGGTTGTACTCCACGCGCAGATTGGCGATGCCGGTGCGTATTCTTTCCGAGGCTTCCAGCTCGATCAGGAACTGGCCGGCATTCTCGGAAAGCGCGCGCAATTCATCGAGTTCGCTGTCGAAGCCGCCGGCGATCACGCCGCCGTCGCGCACCATGGTAGCCGGTTGCGGCAGCAGGCCGCGTTCCAGCAAGTCCAAGCATTCCGCCGGCGTCGCCAGGTCGGCCAATACTTTGCTCAATACGCTGGTCTGGTTATCGGCGATGCACATGCCGACGTAAGAGCGCAAACTGGGCAGATGCTGCAGGCCGTCACGCAAGCCGGACAGATCGCGCGGGCGGGCCGATTGCAAGGCGATGCGGGTGGTGATACGCTCAATATCGGGTACGGCATTGAGCGTGCCAGCCAGGCCGTCGCTCGCATCGGCCTGTATCAGCGCCTCGATCGCATCGTGGCGGGAGCGCGCCACCGCCTGATCGCGGCGTGCATGGTGTAGCCAATGGCGCAACAGGCGCGAACCCATCGCGGTGCGGCAATGATCGAGCAGGGAAAACAGGGTGGGCGCTTCTTGCCCGCGCAAGGTTTCGCTCAGCTCCAGGTTGCGGCGGGTGGCGGTGTCCAGGCCGATGAATTCATGTTCAGTTTCGACGTTGAGCGTGTTGACATGTTTCAGCCCGCGCCCCTGGGTGCTTTCCGCGTAGCGCAGCAGGGCGCCGGCAGCCCCGAGTGCCGGCCCCAGATTTTCTGCGCCGAAGCCAGTCAGCGAGGCGGTGGCCAACTGGTCTTGCAAGGCTTTCTGCCCTTGCTTCAGATCGAAATGCCAGTCCGGCACTTCGGAAAATTTGCCCGGCAACAGGGCGTAGTGTTCATCCAGCAGCAGGGTGCCGGCCGATAATAATATTTCTGCCGGGCAGATGCGCTCCAGTTCTTGCTGCAGACGCTGCAGCAGGGATTTCTCGTCGGTAGAGAATTCCATCAGTTTCAGCGCGCCGCTGGCTAGCGATAACCATGCCAGGCCGACGTTGATGGTTTTTCTGTGCTGCAGCATGCAGAGCGATAGCAGTGGACGCTCGGATTTTTCCGGCAACAGGTCGGTATCGGTCAGGGTGCCGGGCGTGATTACGCGCATCACCTTGCGCTCTACCGGGCCTTTGCTGGTGGCCGGGTCGCCTATCTGTTCGCAGATCGCGGCCGATTCGCCGAGTTTGACCAGCTTGGCCAGATATTGCTCCAGCGAGTGAAACGGCACACCGGCCATCTTGATAGGCTCGCCGCCCGAGCTGCCGCGCTGGGTCAGCGTGATGCCGAGCAGACGCGCGACTTTTTCGGCGTCGCTGAAGAATAATTCGTAGAAATCGCCCATCCGGTAAAACACGAGCGTGTCGGGATGGTCTGCTTTGATGCGCAGGTACTGCTGCATCATGGGAGTGTGCTTCGTTAAGTCTTGTTGCATTGTCGAAAAAAGCCGGAATTCTAAAGCCCGTATTGTATGCGACTACGGGGCGAATTCCGGCGTTTTTCTCAGCGATCAGCCGTTGCCGCGGCCGCCCGAGCGGCGTTGCGTCGACTGTCTGGCGGCGGGGGCGCTGCCGGGATGGCGCGCATCGCCGTGGCCGCTGCGCGGGCCGCCCTGGGCGCCGGCTTTGGCCGGCTGCCGTGGCTGGCCGCGACCGGCGTCCGCCGCCGGACGTGCGCCGCGGCCGGCGTTTTGATTCCGGCCGCGTGCTTCGAAGCTGCGCAATTGTATCGGCTGGGCCTTGGCGTTCGGGTCGGGAATGAAACCGTCGACGATTTCTTGCGGGATGCTGCGCTTGATGAATTTCTCGATGTCGGCCAACAGTTTGAATTCGTCGACGCAGACCAGCGATACTGCCTCGCCGGTGGCGCCGGCGCGACCGGTGCGGCCGATACGGTGCACATAGTCTTCCGGTACGTTCGGCAGATCGTAGTTGACCACGTGCGGCAATTGGTCGATGTCGATGCCGCGCGCCGCGATATCGGTGGCGACCAGCACCGGCAGGCTGCCGTCCTTGAATTCGGCCAATGCCTTGGTGCGCGCCGACTGGCTCTTGTTGCCGTGGATCGCCATCGCGGCGATGTCGTCCTTGCCCAGTTGCTCGACCAGTTTATTGGCGCCATGCTTGGTGCGGGTGAAGACCAGCACTTGCGACCAGTTATGGCTCTTGATCAGGTGCGCCAGCAGAGGGTGTTTCTTGTCGCGATCGACCGGATGGATCTTTTGCGCGATGACGTCCACCGTGGAATTGCGGCGCGCCACTTCTATCATGGCGGGATTGTTCAGCAAACGGTCGGCCAGCGTCTTGATCTCGTCCGAGAAGGTGGCCGAA
The DNA here is from genome assembly GCA_016196925.1 of Burkholderiales bacterium. Lineage (GTDB taxonomy): Bacteria > Pseudomonadota > Gammaproteobacteria > Burkholderiales > Burkholderiaceae_D > Undibacterium. The sequence continues at coordinate 92,725 of JACPWS010000029.1, forward strand.
AACAGCAGGTTCTGGCGCTTGGCCGGCAAGATCGCCAGCACTTTCTTGATGTCGTGGATGAAACCCATGTCCAGCATGCGGTCGGCTTCGTCCAGCACCAGGATTTCGATGTTGCGGAGATCGATCGTGCCTTGCTGGTGATGATCGAGCAGGCGGCCCGGGGTCGCGACCAGGATATCGACGCCGTGCTTCAACAGCTTGATCTGCGGGTTGATGCCGACGCCGCCGAAAATCACGCCGGAAGTCAGGTTGGTGTATTTACCGTAAGTGCGCACGCTTTCCTCGACTTGCGCCGCCAGTTCGCGCGTCGGCGTCAGCACCAGGGTGCGTATCGGACGCCGGCCGGCCGTGTCTTTTGGCGCATTGGCCGAGGTGGAAAGGCGCTGCAGGATAGGTAAGGTGAAGCCGGCGGTTTTGCCGGTGCCGGTTTGCGCGCCGGCCAGCAAATCGCCGCCGCCGATGACGGCGGGAATCGCCTGTTGCTGGATAGGGGTAGGGCTGGTGTAACCTTGTTCGCTGACTGCGCGAACGATGTACTCGGATAAGCCGAGTTCGCTGAATGAAGGCATGTGTTTCTACTGAGGTTCTGAAAGCCGGGGCTGGTATCAATCAGCCCCAGGGGATGCATCCGGGCTTGGCCGGGTGCGACGTGATACTTTATTTGAATTTATTTGGAAGCGGCAAAAGGCTGCATGACGTTAACCATTTGCGCAAATACTTTTGGCGTGCCTGCCAGTATATCGCCTTTATGCAGGTAGCCCGATTCGCCGCTGAAATCGCCGATGATGCCGCCCGCTTCGCTGATCAGCAAGGCGCCGGCAGCGATGTCCCAGGGCGCCAGTCCTTTTTCAAAGAAACCGTCCAGGCGGCCCATGGCGACATAGGCGAGGTCGAGTGCAGCCGAACCTGGCCTGCGCAAACCCTGGCATTTGGTTGTCATGACTTTGAACATGTCCAGATATTGATCGAGGCCGGACAGATCGCGGGCAGGGAAGCCGGTGCCGATCAGCGCGTCGGCCAGCTTGTCGCAGCGGGTGACGCGGATGCGCTTGTCGTTCAGGAAGGCGCCGCCACCCTTGCTGGCGGTGAACATTTCGTTGCGGGTCGGGTCGTAAATCACCGCTTGCGTAATCGCGCCGCGCTGTTGCAGCGCGATCGAGACGCAGTATTGCGGGAAACCGTGAATATAATTAGTGGTGCCATCGAGCGGGTCGATGATCCAGACATTATCATTGTCGTCGTGCAAATTAGCGGAGGCGCCCGATTCTTCCGCCAGGATGGCATGATCGGGGTAAGCGGTGGTCAATACTTCAATGATGGCGGCTTCGGCAGCGCGATCCACATCGGTGACAAAATCGTTGAATTGCTTTTCAGTGACTTTGACGCGGTCGAGATCGAAAGAAGCGCGATTGATGATAGTCGCGCCACGGCGAGCGGCTTTCACAGCCGTATTGAGCATTGGGTGCATAAGGTTTCCGATAAAATGACGGCATCCGGACTGTTATCATCGATAGGATGATAGCCAGTGACGGAGCTACACAAAAATGATAAAGAGCGTGCGTCATTGTCGCCAGTCAGGCAATGTTGATAAGCACAACCACAACAAATTAACGCTTGATACCGCTATTTTAAATGAACTTGCCCCAAACCGTCACATCTCTTTTCAAGCGCCTGCGTTTCGTCCTGGTGGAAACCAGTCATCCCGGCAATATAGGCGCGGCCGCGCGCGCCATCAAAACCATGGGCTTTTCTGAGTTGGTGCTGGTCAATCCGCGTTTTGACTATGCATTGACGGATCCTGAAGCGATCGCCTTTGCCAGCGGAGCGCAAGATATTCTGGCGTCGGCGAAGATAGTGAGCAGCATAGAACAAGCCTTGGCCGGTTGCCATTTTGTGGCGGCGGTCAGTGCGCGTCTGCGCGAATTTTCCCCGCCGGTGCTTAGCCCGCGCGCGCTCGCTGAAAATTTATCGGGGCAAATTCAAGAACCGGTGGCGATCGTATTCGGCAATGAACGTTACGGTTTGCCGAATGAAATCGTGGTCAAGTGCAATGCGCTGATTAATATTCCGGCCAATCCCGATTATTCTTCGCTGAACCTGGCGCAGGCGATACAGTTGCTGGCTTACGAATGCCGGGTCGCCCAACTGGGCGATGCCGGTAGCGTGTCCCCTATCGGATTTCATGGGGACCTGGCTTCAGCCGATGAGATAGACCGCATGTATGCACATCTGGAGCAAGCGCTGGTAGCGATCAATTTTTTAGATCCCGCACATCCGAAAAAATTGATGCCGCGCCTGAGGCGCCTGTTTTCACGCACGCAACTGGAGACGGAAGAGGTGAATATCTTGCGCGGAATAGCAAAGAAAATTTTGGATGGACGCAAGGATTGAAAAAATTTCCGATCGGAAATATTTAGATGCAGATTGCTGACGATGATGATTTTAAATGATAAATAAGTTGAAATTTTCGCCAATACCTCGCGTTTTAGCTTTGCAAGCGCTGACAGGTTTGTTATAAGTTCAGTAAGAATGTCCTGAATATGCATTTCGTCATTTCAGGTCTGTTTTAATACCAGCGTTTTTTTGAGGTCATCATTATTTCCGCCATTCTCCACAGAACAATTTTGCGTTTGATTAGTGCCGCCACCCTCACTTCAGGCGTGGTGGGGAGTGCGCACGCCTTGAGTCTGGGCGATTTACGGCTGCATTCCGCTCTGGGGCAACAGTTGAAGGCGGAACTGGAAGTGGCGGGCGCAGATGGCGGCGCTGTGGAGCAGGGCTGTTTTAAGGCAAAAGTACTGAATGCGGACGGCCTGTTTCTGGCGCCGGCCAGCCTGCGTCTGTCCCTGGCTGGCGGTGTTCGCATGTTGCTGCTGTCGACCAGGCAAGGTCTGTATGAGCCGGCGATCCGGGTCGTGGTCGATCTCGGTTGCGACGTACAGTTGCATCGTGAATATCAAGTGTTGCTCGATCCGCCGCAGTACATGGCGCCGCAGAGCGATGCGGAAGCTGCACCGGTAATTTCTGTCGCAGCGGCACCGGCCGGCAATAAACCGACTGTAGCGCAGCCGTCGCTGGTACGCGACCAGACCTTGCGAACCAGGCCGCCGTCCGCCAAGCCTAAAACGTCAAAACTGCCGAAAGCGGTCAAAGATACGCTCAAACTGTCGGATGATGTCCTGGTGTTGCCGCAGGCTTTGCGACTGAGTGAGAGCTTGTCGGCCGAACACGCCGGTGCGGCGAACAGGGAAGAATTGCGTGCCGCGCAAGCGCAGTTGGCGGCGTTCTTGCGCGATGAAAAACCGGATCAATTTTCCGGCGACAAACTGCGCGCGGAACAACAGAAAATTCTCGGCTTGCAACAGGAAGCCGCGCAATTGAAACGCCGGAGCCAGATCGACAAGGCTGCGCTGGAAGAGTTGAAAGAAGCCAGTTTTTCGCGCAACTGGGTGCTCGGTTTGTCGCTGTTCGCGTTGGCCGGAATGGCGGTGATCGCGCTGCTGCTGGCTTATGTTCAGCGTATGCATAAGAAATTTTCTTCCTCCTGGTGGGAGCAGAAAGAAAGCAAAACCGGGGCGGAACCGAAGAGAAATATAGAAGAACTGCTCGACGGCATACAGGAGTCTTATTGGCCGGACAGCGCCGCCGCCGCGCCGGCCGCGCATGAGACGGAGCCGGAGCCATCGCCGTTGCGCAGCGCACCGGCGCTGAAGGCAAAAGCCATCCTTGAACGTCAATGGGAAGAGATGGATAGTCCTTCCGTCTTCGGCAATCATCGTCACTCTCCCACGCTGGAAGAGAGTAATAACAGCACGTTTAATTTTTTCTCTACCCGCGGGCAATCCGTGAAGGTGGAGGAGATTTCCGATGTCACTCAGGAAGCGGAATTCTGGATGTCGGTCAATGACCCGCAGCGCGCGATAGAAATCCTGGCGTCGCAGGCGGCGCAGGAAGCGCCGGAATCTCCCGTGCCGTGGCTGTATCTGTTGGACTTGTACCGTATCGTCGGCGACCGCGAGCGATACGATGGCCTGCGCGACCGCTTTATCGCCTTCTTCAATGCCAATATTCCAGCGTTCGTGACCGATCCGGCAACATTGCCTGAGCGGCACCTGGAAGATTTCGCGCATCTGATGGAGCGTATTTGCGCCGCATGGAATGGTCCCGCCGTCCTGCCTTTCTTGCAGGGCTTGCTGGTGGATGACCGCGACGGCACGCGCGTGGGTTTCGATTTGCCGGTGTATCGCGATATTTTGTTATTGATTGCGATTGCCAATGAACTCGAGCGCGCCAAGGTATTGAACGGAGAACGGCGCAGAGCCGGCGCGAGGGAGAACGGGCTCAAGTCATCCGCTAAGCAGGACGATGCGGATGGCGCCGAAGCCGGGCGCCATGCTATAGATTTTGAAGTGATCGATTTTAAGAAAAACAAATAGCGTACGCCCGGACGCCCGAATGGCGGTCCGGGGCGGCGCCGGAGAAAATGATGATCAAGTTATGCGGTTTCGCCATCAGCAACTATTACAACAAAGTGAAGCTGGCTCTGCTGGAAAAGGACATCGCTTTCGAGGAAGAGCTGGTCTGGTCGGGGCGCTCGCCTGAATTGCTGGCCAAATCGCCGCTGGGGAAGGTGCCGTATATAGAAACGCCGGACGGCCCGCTGTGCGAATCGCAAGTGATACTCGAATATCTGGAAGATCGCTATCCGGAAAAACCGCTGCTGCCGGCCGACCCGTATGCGGCCGCGAAAATCCGCGAATTGATGACGTTTATGGAGCTGCACCTGGAGTTGATCGCGCGCGAGTTGTACGGTCAGGCTTTTTTCGGCGGCACGGTCAGCGAAGAAGTTAAAACGAAGGTGGAAAAAATGTTGACGCGCAATATCGTTGCCTTCGGCAAGCTGGCAAAATTTTCTCCGTATATTGCCGGCGCCGAATTCACCATGGCCGATTGCGCGGCCATCGCGCATTTACCGGTGATTAGCATGGCGACCAAGGCGATTTACGGACGCGATTTTCTGGAAGCCTTGCCCGCGCGCGACTATGGCAAGCGCATGGTGGAGCGAGCTACGGTGCAAAGAGTGAATGCAGACCGCAAGATCAATCAGGAACAGCTGGCGAGTCGCAAAAAATAATTCTCAGCGGGAAAAATGCGGAGCAGCAAGCTCCGCATTTTGCTTCAGACGGCGCGCCGCATTTTTTGCGCGGTATAGGTTTTGGCTTCGACCGGCGGCTTGATTAATTTAACGATGGCGAACGTGCAATTGTCGCCGCGGCCGGCAGCTCTTTCCCTGGCTTTCCTGATCAATAATTCCGCCGCCTGGCGCGGCGTGTTGGCGGCGACTGCGGCCGATAATTCGGCATCGTCAAAGTAATGCCAGAGGCCGTCTGAGCACAGCAGGAAACAGTCGGTCGCCTTCAGGTGGTCGTATTGGCCAAAAGTGACGTAGGGGACGGCGGTGCTCGAGCCTATCACATTGACCAGAATATTCGACAGCTTATGGCTCTTGGCTTCTTCCGGGCTGATTTTGCCTTCGTCCACCAATTTCTCGACGTAGGAGTGATCCTTGGTTCTTTCTGCATAGTTCGGGCCGCTGAAGCGATACAGGCGCGAATCGCCGGTATGCGCCCAGATCGCCTGTTTTTGCGGGGTGATGACTAAGGCAACGAAAGTGCTGTGCGGTTCTTTTTCTGCAGAAACGCCGGCTAATTTGATGACGGTATGGGCTTCGTTGACGATGTTTTCCAGCAGGCTGCGGACATCGTTGCCGGGGTAAAAGTCGTCAAATAATTGTTTTGCGGTACGTATCACCTGATCGGCAGCCAGGGCGCCGCCGCTCTTGCCGCCCATGCCGTCTGCCAGCACGGCCATCATGTGGCCGGGCGCATGCGGGGCGGCAAACAGCGCGACCCGGTCTTGCTGTTCTTGCCGGTCGCCGATATGTTGTCCGGTGCCGGCTTCGATCTTATATTGGCTCATACGTGTTGGTAGATTAAACTAGCGGGATGAACCCAAAAAATGGTCTTGTATTAATTTAACTTAATTTTACTGTAAGCAGAAGACTATGAGCCATCCGGAACAAATACAACAACGCATTATTGAGCTGGAAGTCGAGCATAGGGACCTGGATGTGGTGATAGAAACGCTGATCAAAGACGCCGGACACGACGAATTGCAGTTGCGCCGCCTGAAAAAGCGCAAATTGCAATTGAAGGATCATATAACTTTGTTAAAGATGCAGCTCATGCCGGATGTCCCCGCCTGAATTTATTTTTCACTCTTTGAGTATTACTCTTCCCACAGTTTCCGAGCACCCCCTATTTTGACAGTAACACTAGCGGCCCCGAATGCGCCTGGCATTCACGATCAAGAAGTCGAACAGCTATTTGGCTTGAGCGGCCCGCTCTCCGCCTCGGTGAACGGCTACAGCCCGCGCCTGGCGCAGACCGAGATGGCGAAAGCGATCGCCAATGCGATTGCCGGCCAGACTACGCTGCTGGCGGAAGCCGGCACCGGTACCGGCAAGACTTATGCTTACCTGATCCCGGCCCTGCTGTGGGGCGGCAAGGTGATCGTCTCCACCGGCACCAAGAACCTGCAAGACCAGTTGTTTCTGCGCGATATCCCGACCATCAAGAAAGTCCTGAAGGCGCCGGTCTCGGTCGCCTTGCTGAAGGGCAGGGCGAATTACCTGTGCCACTACCACCTGGAGCGCACGCTGCAGAACGGCCGCCTCAGTTCGCGTGAAGACGTTGGCTACCTGCGCGACATCGCGCGTTTCGTGAAAACTACCAGCAGCGGCGACAAGGCCGAGCTGGCGCGCGTGCCGGAAAACGCTTCGGTGTGGAGCCTGGTCACCTCGACCAAGGATACCTGCATGGGTTCCGAGTGCCAGTATTACCAGGATTGCTTCGTCATGAAGGCGCGCAAGGAAGCGCAGCAAGCCGACGTGGTGGTGGTGAATCACCATCTGTTCTTCGCCGATGTGGCGCTGAAAGACACCGGCATCGCCGAATTGCTGCCGTCCGCCAATACCGTGATCTTCGACGAAGCGCACCAGTTGCCGGAAACCGCCACTTTGTTTTTCGGCGAAACCGTCTCCACTTCGCAAGTGCTGGAACTGTGCCGCGACGTGCTGGCCGAAGGCCTGTCGCATGCGCGCGACGGCGCCGAATGGGCCAAGCTGGTGGCGCCGGTAGAGCGCGCCGCGCGCGATTTGCGACTGGCGTTTCCGCAAGAATTCGTGCGGCTGGCGATAGACCAGATCGCCGTTTCCAGCCCTTTCTTCGAGACCCTGGAAACCCTGAAAAGCTGCATGCAAGACATGATAGCTGTGTTGGAAAAGCAGGCGGAAAGGGCCGAAACCCTGGAGCAATGCCGCGCGCGCGCCATCCTGCTGAACGAGCAGTTGCACAACTGGAACGGCGCGCCGGACGCCAAAACGCAAAGTAAGCAGAAAGAGGGCGACTATGTGCTGTGGGTGGAAGCGTTTTCCACCTCGCTGCAATTGCACCGCACCCCCTTGTCGATCGCACCTATCTTCAACAAGCAGCGCGAAGGCGTGCCGCGCACCTGGATCTTCACCTCGGCCACCATGGCGGTCAAGAACGACTTCAGCCATTACGTCTCGCAGATGGGCTTGTGGGACGAGCCGGCGCACACCTGGCCCAGCCCCTTCAATTACCAGGAGCAAGGCTATCTGTACGTGCCGACCGGCATGCCTGAGCCTAACTCGCGCGATTACAGCGACGCGGTGCTGGACGCCGCCTTGCCGGTGATTGAGGCGGCCGGCGGTCGCACTTTCTTGCTGTGCACCACGCTGAAAGCCGTCAAGCACAGCGCCGAGCGCTTGCGCGCAGAATTCCAGCAGCGCGGCCTGAACTTCCCGCTGTTTGTGCAGGGCGACGCCGGCCGCACCGAATTGCTGGACCGCTTCCGCGCCGCCGGCAACGGCGTGCTGATCGGCAGCCAGAGCTTCTGGGAAGGCGTGGACGTGCGCGGCGAAGCGCTGTCCTTGGTCATCATCGACAAACTGCCGTTCGCCCCGCCGGACGATCCGGTGCTGTCGGCCCGCATCGCCGCCATGGAAAAGAAAGGCCTGAACGGCTTCGTGCACCACCAGCTACCGGAAGCCATCATCAACCTGAAACAGGGCGCCGGCCGTCTGATCCGCGACGAGGGCGACAAAGGCGTACTGATGATCTGCGACCCGCGCCTGATCTCCAAACCCTACGGCAAACGCATCTGGCAAAGCCTGCCCAGCTTCGCCCGCACCCGCGAGCTGGGTGAAGTGCTGGCTTTCTTTGAAAAACTGCGACTGCCGTCGTGACGCCGGTCCAGGCCGGTAAACCGGCTAAAAATATACTCCATCCCAGTATTATCTAGACCCGCCTTTAAATATACCGGCGACAGGCTGGTTTGGTTGAAAATTAGGGGGAGTATAGGTATTTTGCTGCGTATGGGCCGAGAAAACAGGTGGTGGGCTCGTAGGTCGGAAAAGCAGTAGGTCGGAAAAGCGCAGCGCCTTCCGACACTGACTGCTAGCAAATGCCCGAGCCCCTGAACCCGCCACCGACCTATCTCACCGTGCGACCATAGCCGGTGCATTGCACACCTTCGTAGTAAGGCGCTGCGCTTTTCCTATCTACGTCCCTATATCTGCATGGAAAACCTTTGATACGCCCCGCCGGTTCGGTGGATATGGATGACAAAAGCAAAACAAATACGGATCGCAGCAAGAGATGCTATCCTCGGCTCTTTGCTTTTTTAGACATGAAACTCATGAAAAAATCAAACGTCTTGATTGCGGCGCTGAGCGTCGCTTGCGTCCCCTTGATCGCCGATGCGGCTGAAGTCAGCGTCCAGATCCGGCTGGCGGCACCCGATGCGCTGGAAGTCAGCTACGCGCTGCCGCCGCAGTGCAAGCAATTGCCTTTCCTGAAAAACGGCAACAGCGGCCAGCAGATACGCGCGGCCTGGCAGGCGTTGGATGACTGCGGCACGGCCGGCGGCGAAGCACTCAGCCGCAACCAGGACGCTTGTCCGGTACTGCGCTTCCGCGTGCCGGCCACTACCAACAAGATCAGCGGCTACCCCGGCGCATTTCCTTTGGATGGCGGGATTTATGTGCATACCTCCAACTATGCGCCCGGCGAGGCTTGCGGCCAGGTCAGCTACCATTTTCAGGCGCCCGGCATCGCCACCGAAGGCCAGGCTTACCAGGGCGCCGTGACCGCTTCTGCGCCAAACGGCGGCGACACCTCAGCCCTGCTGCTGCAGGCGCCCATGCAGGCGGGCGCCGCTACCCTGGCGTACTACGATGCGCGCCTGTCGGCCGCCGCCGTGGCCCAGATTAAGGAGGTGGCGGACGGTACGGTTTCTTTCCTGCGCACGGCTTTGCCGGACGCCGTGTTCAAAGCGCCGATTCTGGCGGCCGTCGCGGCTACCGAAGCGGGCGGCCCGAATATAGGCGGCAGCGCCAGCGACGTGTTGTTGCTCTCCTTTTTCAACTGGCCGCAGCAACCCGGTCCTAAAGAGCACGCCAAGATGACGCTGCTGGTGGCGCACGAATTCAGCCACCGCTTCCAGATGCGCGACGCGGTCGATGATTATCCCGATGCGCGCCTGATCCATGAGGGCGGCGGCGAATTCCTGCGCTGGATGACTTCGCTGCAAAAAGGCTGGCTGAGCCATCAAGAGGCGGCCGACGACCTCGACAATGCGCTGGCGAACTGCGTGCTGTACACCAACCAGAAAAACTGGCGCGCGCTGACGCCGGCCGCGATAGGCGGCAATCGCCTCGAATATCGTTGCGGCCTGCCGGCCTATGTGTATGCGCTGGCCGCACGCCAGGGCTCGGGCAGCGCGCTGAAGCGCTTCAACGACTTCTATAAGGAATTAAGGCAGGGGCAAACGCCCGATTTTGGCCAGGCGCTGGAATGCGGCGCCGACCAGCAGTGCCAGGCGCGCTGGCTGCCGCTGTTGTTGGGACAGGGCGCGCCGATGGAAGTGCAATGGCATCAGTTGCTCAGCGACAGCGGCCTGGCGCGGCCGCGTCCGCCGACCCAGAACGAACGCGACGTGATGAGCTTGGAAGCCGTGGTCAAACTGATGCGCGATGATTGCGGCGGCCGCAGCAGCACGACCGAGACGCCCGACGGCATCCTGCTCGATGGCATGAGCGCCTGCAAGACCCTGAAAGCCGACGCCTATGTGACCCGGATCGAAGACCAGCCCGTGTTTGGCGGCACAGCGGCCGGCCCGGCGATGGCGGCCGCCTGCATCGCGCGCCATGAAGTCAGGCTGGGCATGAAAAACGGCGACAGCCTGACCGTCCCTTGCGAGCAGCCTTACCAGTTGCATCAGGAATTCTACGGCGTCGATATCGAGAAAGTGCTGGCGAAGTTGCTGCGCGAATAGGTCTGGAACGGGGCTGAAATTGAGGATGGCGCCGACGGTGTTTGGCATTTTTTGATTCGTCGGCCAACGCAGCTAAAAAAAACGCAACACGCGTAGGTACGATTAGCAAGGCGTAATCGTACGCATGTTTAGGCGTTCAAATCACTTTTTGGATAGGTGCGACGCGGGGAATGAGGTCGGTGGAGATAGTCATACGTACGATTACGCGTTGCTAATCGTACCTACGTGAATGAACTCGGGCGCTAGCCGCTTTCGGGTAACAAAGACCAACAAAAAAGGGCAGCCCCGAGGGACTGCCCTTTTTACTTAGCATCGCCGCTCACGGCGACGATTTCAGGCTGGTCAGATGACTTACCAGATCGAAACGCGCTCGGCTGGCGACAGGTACATCTTGTCGCCTTCTTTCACGCCGTAGGCTTCGTAGAAGCCGGGCATGTTGCGCAGCGAGCCGTTGGCGCGGATTTCGCCGGGGGAGTGCGGGTCGGTCTTCAACTGGATGATGGTCGACGCTTCGCGCATCTTGCCGCGCCAGACCTGGCCGAAGCCCATGAAGAAGCGCTGGTCGCCGGAGAGACCGCCGATCACCGGCGCCGGTTTGCCGCCCAGTGACAGCTTGTAGGCTTTGTAGGCGATCGCCAGGCCGGAGTTGTCGGCGATGTTTTCGCCGAGGGTCAGTTCGCCGTTGACGTGGTAGCCGGGAATCGGGGAAAACACGCTGTATTGCTTGACCAGGGTGGCGGTCTTGGTGGCGAATTTTTCGTGGTCGGCCTTGGTCCACCAGTCGCGCAGATTGCCTTTGCCGTCGTATTGGGCGCCCTGGTCGTCGAAGCCGTGGCTGATTTCATGGCCGATCACGGCGCCGATGCCGCCGTAGTTGACGGCGTCGTCCGCTTTGGCGTTGAAGAATGGCGGTTGCAGGATGGCGGCCGGGAACACGATTTCGTTCATTTCCGGGTTGTAATAGGCGTTCACGGTTTGCGGCGTCATGCCCCATTCGTCGCGGTCGATAGGCTTGCCGAGTTTGTTCAGCTCGACCTGGGCCGCGAACTGGCGCAGGTTGCGCAGGTTGGCGACGGTGTCGCCCTTGCTGATTTGCAGGGCGGAGTAATCGCGCCATTTGTTCGGGTAACCGATCTTAGGCATGAAAGTCGCCAGCTTGGCTTGCGCTTCTTTCTTGGTTTCCGGGCTCATCCAGTCCAGCGTGTCTATGCTTTGCTTGTAAGCCAGCAAGAGGTTGTTGACCAGCTTTTCCATCTTGGCCTTGTACTCGGCCGGGAAGTGCTTGCCTACGTACAGCTTGCCCAGGCTTTCGCCCATGCCGCTGTCGGCCAGGCGCACGGCGCGTTTCCAGCGCACTTCCTGGCTGGGTACGCCGCGCAAGGCGGTGCCGTAGAAGGCGAAACTTTCATCGCTGAACGCTTGCGGCAACTGGCCGGCGCTGGAGCTCAGCAAATGCCACTTGAAATAAGTCTTCCAGGTAGCGAGCGCAGTCGCCTGCAGCACGCTGTTGAAGCCGCTCAGGTAGCTAGGCTGGCTGACGATCAGGTAATCGATCTTGCCTTGCACGCCGAGTTTGCCGAGGTAGGCGTTCCAGTCGTAGCCTGGGGTCAGTTCGCCCAGTTTGCTGATTTCTATCTTGTTGTAAGCCTTGATCGGGTCGCGCAATTCGACCTTGGTCCATTGCACTTTGGCCAGTTCGGTTTCCAGCGCCAGGATGTCGGCGGCGTGCTGGGCGGCTTCCTTGTCGCCGGCCATGCTCAGCATTTTTTCTATGTGCTGCAGATACTTGGCGCGCGCATCCTTGAGCTTGGCGTCGTCGTCTTTCAGGTAGTAATCGCGGTCGGGCAAGCCGAGGCCGGATTGGCCCAGATCGAGCACGTACTTGGTGGAATCTTTATTGTCCTGGTGGACCTGGATGTCGTAAGGGGCGGTGACGCTGATCTTGTTCATCCATGCCATCAGGGCCGGGATGTCTTGCTTGTCGCTCAGCGCATCGACCTTGGCGAAATCGGCCGCCATCGGTTTCAGGCCGAGCGCGTCGATGCGGGCGGTGTCCATGAAGCTGGCGTACAGGTCGGCGATCTTTTGGGCGTCGCTGCCGGCCTTGTTATGGGACTTGGACAAACCTTCGATGATCGCTTGCAAACGTGGGATCGTGGCTTCGCGCAAATCCATGAAAGCGCCGGCGGACGGCTTGTCGGCCGGAATTTCGGCGCTCTTCAGCCAGCTGCCGTTAACGTGACGGTAGAAATCGTCCTGGGCGCGCATGGCGCTGTCGTTGTTGCCGGCTTCTATGCCGGACAGCAAGACCGACGGGGCGGCCGAGGTCACAGCCTTGGCCGGTTCGGCGGCGGTGGCTGTGCCGGCGGCGCCGGCGAACATGAGCGCGATAGCGCCGATTACGTGAGCTTTCACTATGGGGGTCTCCTGATGTGAAGTTGGCTGATGAAGTGTTTCAGCCGGGGGTAGACTGAAATACCGGGATAGAGTTCTGGAAAAAACTGCCATTCTAGTAAATTTTTCCCCGGCGCGGCCAGACAATTCGCGAAGAATGTATGCTGCACAGCACAGATGTTTCCGGGGGGAAGTATTTGTTTCCCGGCGGGAAGGAAAACGGCTTGCGCGAAGCCGGTTTTATTCCAGCGACCAGATTACGCAATAGCCGGTCAGCTTTTGCTGGCGCAGTTGCTGCAGCAACTGCGCCTTGGCGATTTCGGGCGGGAAATCCGCGATTTCACTCAGCAAGACTTAGCCGGTGATGGGGTGGATATACACATATAGTGCCTTTCTTCTGGCGTGATTCTGTGCCCGGTGGCGAGGATGGCGGGGACGGTGTGCAACTCGCCCATGTCGTGGCAGAGCGCCGCCAGCAAGTTCCGCCAGGGCGCGCAGATCATGCTGCGTTTCGCCGGGAGCGGCAGGCAAATCGACGGCGGGTGGGCGAGCTCCGGGGTCATGGGGCCTCCCCTGGTGGCTTGCGGTCTATGCTTCTTTTCGTTTCATCGTTAGCAAAACTATTTTCCGGGTCAATTTTCACGGCTTTATCCAGTGCAGGACAGGATCGCGGCCGCTTGCATCAGCCTGGCCGCCGGCTATAAATTATTTCCGGCCGGGCTGTCCTGGCCGCGTTTTTCTGCGGCAATTCTTGCATACCACGCTTCCAGCATTTCGCTGCGCTGGCCCTGCAGTACGCGCAGCAATTCCATGCGCGCCGCCAGGCGCTCGGCCCCCGAGCGCTCGAGGTAGTCGAGCAATTCTTCGAATAGTTCCCGGCGTTCGTATCCCGTATCGCTCAGGTCGCGCCGGTCGGAAAAGAACGCCAGCAGGGTGGAGCCGCAGACGCAGTTGCGATACAGCTCGACCAGCGGGCCATCTTCTTCGTCTTGCGCCGATTTTAAGCCGCTGCGGTCGCCCCGTATCGCTACCGTCTGCTCGAAATAATCGGCTTCGGATGCATAGACGCGCCCGCAACACGCGCAGCGCTTGGGGAAATCGGAGCGGCTCAAGGCTTTCAGGCCTTCGTACCATTGACGGTGCTGCGCGAGTGACATGCCGTTTCCTTTGCTGCAAATCGGACGGTCGGTTCCCATGCCGCCGAAACCGGGAGGCGCCTGCGCCGCGCAGGTTTTTACCGGGAGCGGCGTATGCGGCAAGCGTTTATATCGTAGCCGTTTAAGAGAGGCGATACAAGTTTTCCATGTAAAACAGCGCCTCGCAAGCAAAAATATACTACCCCCTAGTATATAAAAATGTCCCTTTAAATACGCTGACGATAGCGTTGTTTTTAAACATACTCCCATATATTTTAAAAATTTCAGGACGCTGCGCGCGCTCCGGGGCAGACCGTGCGGGCCGGCGCGGCCTTGTTCCAGCGATCTTGAAATCGCGCCTGCCATCGCCTAATGTCTAAGCTCGTTGCCACGCGTTTTGAGCTTCAACCGCCAGTTTTTGCAAGGAGAACATGATGATAGACCGGCGTCGCTTTATTGCAGCTTCCCTCTTGAGTTCCCTGGTTGGGGGCATGGCGGGCGCAGCTCCGGCCGCAAACGGACGGATACGGCTGGGTGTCACCGCGCAACGCGGGATCAGGCAGACCGAGAACCGCTGGCAAGAGCTGGCGCATTACCTGGGGCGCAGCCTGGGGCGCGAAGTCGAGGCGGTGGCGGTGGAGATCGCTCATGTCTACGGCGCCGCGGCCGACAAGACGGTCGATTTGTTTCTGGCCAACCCCAACCAGACCCTGATGTTGAAGCATAAACAAGACGCCCGCCTGCTGGCCTCGGTGGTCGGCCGGCACGGCCCCAGTTTCGGCGGCGTGATCGTGGCGAAAAAAGACAGCGGCGTGGCCCGGGTGCAAGACTTGAAAGCCAGGCTGGTGGCCGGGCTGGGCCGGCAATCGGCGGGCGGCTACCTGTTTCAGGCGCACCACACGGCACAGCAAGGCTTGCGCGCCCGGCGCGATTACGGCATGCAATTTTGCATGAGTCAGGATGAAGCCATGCAGGCTTTGCAGCAAGGCAAAACCAGCGCGGCCTTCGTGCGCAGCGGCATCCTGGAAAGCATGGCTGACGAAGGCAAGATACGCCTCGCGGATTTCGTGGTGATAGACGAGCGCAAGGATGCCGGCTTTCCGCTGCTGCATTCCACCGTCCTGTATCCGGAGCATTACCTGATTGCGCTGCCGCATCTGGATCAGGCGCTCGCCGACGGCGCGAAAAAGGCCGTACTGCAACTGGCGCCCGACCAGGCGGCCGTACAAGCGGCCGGCATCAAGGGCTTCATCGCGCCGCTCAACACGGCCAGCCTGGAAGCGATCATGAAAGAAATGAAGGCGCCGCCGTTTGAGCACGCCTGAGGCTAACCCCCTTACTCGATGTGCTCGACCAGCAATTGCACGCGCGTCACGCCGTTGTACTCGTTGGCATCGAGGCGATAAGCGACCGTGACGCGTTCGGCCAGGGTGCCGGTGTGGCCGAACCAGATCGCATCGTAGCGTTGCTGGTTTTTCTCCAGCACCAGCTTCAGGTGACGCTCTTTCAGTATCCGTTGCGAGATCAGCCTGAACTCGTCGCAAAAAATAGGCGGCGGAAAACCCTGGCCCCAGACCTGGCTATCCAGCAGGCTGATGAAATCGGTGCTGAAATACGCGTCTTCCAGCGGGCCGTCGGTCTCGACGATGCGTTCGAGCTGATGCGCCTGTAGCCAGCTTTTCCCTACCGCTTCGAACGCCAGCTGGAAAGCCGGGAAGTCTTGTGCGCGGATAGTCAGGCCGGCCGCCATCGCGTGGCCGCCGAATTTCTGGATCAGGTTCGGCGCATGTTTCGACACCAGATCGAGCGCATCGCGCAAGTGGAAGCCGGGGATAGAGCGGCCCGAGCCTTTCAGTAAGCCTTCGCCGCCTGGCGCGAAGGTGATGGTGGGGCGGTAAAACTTGTCCTTCAGGCGCGAGGCGACGATGCCGATCACGCCCTGGTGCCAGCCCTCGTCGAACACGGTGATGGTGTTGGACGCTTGCGGCAGGAAATCGTCCAGATGCAGCAGCGCGACATCCTGCATTTCGCGTTCTATGTCCTTGCGGTCGGCGTTGATCGCATTTAACTCTTGCGCGATCTGCCAGGCGCGGCCTTCGTCGTCGGTGCTCAGGCATTCTATGCCGAGCGCCATGTCGGCCAGGCGGCCGGCCGCGTTCAGGCGCGGCCCCAGTGCGAAGCCGAGGTCGAACGGGCTGGTGTTGCGCGGCTCGCGCCCGGCCACGCGGAACAGCGCGGCGATGCCGGCGCACATGCGGCCGGCGCGCATGCGTTTCAAGCCTTGCGCCACCAGGATGCGGTTATTCGCATCGAGCCTGACCACGTCGGCCACGGTGCCGAGCGCGACCAGGTCGAGCAGGGTGTCGAGCTTCGGCTGCTGTTGCTGGTCGTAGGCGCCGCGACTGCGCAGTTCTGCGCGCAAGGCCAGCAAGACGTAAAACATCACGCCGACCCCGGCCAGGTTCTTGCTCGGGAAGCCGCAGCCGGGCTGATTCGGGTTCACGATCACGGCCGCATCAGGCAGGGTGTCGCCGGGTAAATGGTGGTCGGTCACCAGCACCGCCACGCCTTGCGCATTGGCGGCCGCCACGCCGTCCACGCTGGCGATGCCGTTGTCCACGGTGACGATCACGTCCGGCGCCTTTTCTTTGATCGTGAGCGCCACGATTTCCGGCGTCAGGCCGTAGCCGTATTCAAAGCGATTCGGCACGATGTAATCGACTTGCGCCCCGAGCATGCGCAAGCCGCGCAAGCCGACCGCGCAGGCGGTGGCGCCGTCGCAATCGTAATCGGCCACGATCACCAGCTTCTTAGACGCTGCAATCGCATCGGCCAGGAAAACCGCCGCTGCGGCTATATGCAGCAGGCCGGCCGGCGCTTGCAGGGCCGTCAATTCGGTGCTCAGGTCTTGCTGATTAACCACGCCGCGCGCGGCGTACAGGCGCGCCAGCACGGGATGCATGCCGCTCTGGCGCAGCATTTCGGATTCGCGGAAAGGGTAGGGGCGGGTGGCGATGCGGGTCATGGGAGGCTGAATAAATGGTGCAGGGAAGGTTTGATCCAGAATTTGCGCAGCGACCACGGTGTGATGTCGAATTGCGCCAGACGCTGGGCGTCGCTGCACACCAGGCTCAACGCGCTCAGACGTCGATCGCGTAAAGCGTGCAAGGCCGGGGCGAACCAGTCTCGCTCCAGTTGCTGCATCTGTTCCAGCCACAGGCCCCAGTCGCTGTTGAGCGCGGCTTCGCTCAGGCTGTCGAGCAAGACCGCGGCGCTGCTGTCGTCGCCGGCCTGCCATTCCGACCAGCCGGTGGCGCGCGCATAAGGCTTGGCAGCGTGGTGTAAGCCGGCGCTGCCGTGCGCCAGCCAGACCGAGTTGACAGGCTTGGCGCCGCGCAATTCGCGTGCCGCATTGATTTCATGCGCAAACCACAGCATCTGGATTTCGTTTTGCAATTTACGCCAGGCGCGTTCGTGCTGGCCCTGCGCCATCCAGATGTCGATATTGTGGCCGCAAGCGGCATCGGCGCTGGCGGTCTGCATGTCGGCCCAGTCGTCGGCGCGCAGGAACCAGCTCAGGGCGTCGCCGTACACCAGTTCCAACCCCGATTCTTCGCACACGGTTTGCGCCACTGCAAACAGGCTGCGCGCTTCGTGTTCGGCCAGCTCCAGCCGACGCTGGTCGGTCAGCACCAGATGGTCGCGCGCGATGTGGATGTGTACCGGCTGCAGCGTGAACCAAACCCCGGCGGACGGCGTCATAGCCAGCGCCTGCATCGCATTCCAGCTGGTAGACGGGCTGTTGGCGCGGCTTTCCGGCGGAAACTGGCCGGAAAGCCAGTATTCATGCGCGAGCGCCCGGGAAAAATCGGGGATGCTGTGCAGCTTGGGTTTGCCGGCGGCAGCGATCAGACGCGCCAGCGCAGGGGTTTGCAATTGCCGCGCCAAGTCTTTTTCCAGGCCGGCCGGGGGAATGCTGAAGGGAAGAATGAGTTCTAAATGATTCATAGGCCGTCATTGTATGGCAAACTGCTGGCTGCCCAAATTTTTAGGTCTGACGCAAAACCGCCACAGCTGCGTTTTGCCTCCTGGTCGTACCACTGTACTGCCTTCGTCGGCAAGCCTTGCTGGATCAATTTTGCGTCAACCTATTTTTTATAAATGAAATCAGTGAAGAACCTCCCTTTCGAATGGCTGGTCGGCTTGCGCTACACGCGCGCCGGGCGGCGCAGCGGTCGCAACAGTTTTATTTCGTTTATCTCGCTGATTTCCATGGCCGGCATCGCGCTCGGGGTGGCGGCGCTGATCGTGGTGCTGTCGGTGATGAACGGCTTCCAGAAAGAAGTACGCGACCGCATGTTGTCGGTGCTGGCGCATATCGAAGTGTTCGACGCCAGCGGCGCCTTGCCCGACTGGCGGGCGACCGCGCTGGAAGCGCAGAAAAACCCAGCCGTGCAAGGCACGGCGCCGTATGTCGACGGCCAGGCCATGATAGTGCGCGACGAGGTGATGCGCGGCGTGGTCTTGCGCGGAGTCTTGCCGCAGGAAGAGCCGAAAGTCTCGGATGTCGCCAACAAGATCAAGGCCGGCAAGTGGTCGGATTTGCGCCCCGGCGAATTCAATATCGTGTTGGGTGCTGCGCTGGCGGCCGGCTTGCATGCCAACCTAGGCGACAAGGTGATGCTGGCCGCGCCGCAAGGCCAGATGACGCCGGCCGGCGTGGTGCCGCGCCTGAAGGCGTTTACCGTGGTGGCGATTTTCGAGGCCGGGCATTACGAATTCGATTCCGGCATCGCCTTCATGCACATCGACGACGCCGAGAAATTTTTTCGCCTGAGCGCGCCGTCCGGCCTGCGCCTGCGCATACAAGACATGCTGCAGGCGCCGCAAGTGGCGCGGGAATTGTCGCGCACGCTGAGCGGCGATTTATACCTGCGCGACTGGCCGCAACAAAACAAAGTGTATTTCACGGCGGTCAAGACGGAAAAAACCATGATGACCATCATCCTGACCCTGATCATCGCGGTGGCCGCCTTCAACCTGGTGTCGACGCTGGTGATGACGGTCACCGACAAGCAAGCCGATATCGCGATTTTGCGCACGCTGGGCGCTTCGCCGCTGTCCATCATGAAGATCTTCGTGATTCAGGGCGCGACCGTGGGCTTGCTCGGCACCGCCATCGGCGTCGGTCTGGGCGTGCTGGTGTCGCTGAATATCGACGTCATCGTGCCGGCGATCGAGCAGGTGCTGGGCGTGCAATTCTTGCCGAAGGAAGTCTATTTCATCAATGCCTTGCCTTCCGATCTGCGCGCCGGCGATGTATTCCCGATCGCGGGCATCGCAGTAGTGCTGGCCTTGCTGGCGACGATCTACCCTAGCTGGCGTGCCGCCCGCGTTAAACCGGCGGAGGCCCTGCGCTATGAATAAATCCACTCAGACCGAACTGCTGCTGTCTTGCTCCAGCCTGAGCAAGACCTTCACCCAGGGCGCGGACGCGGTCCATGTCTTGCACAACGTTAACCTGAACGTGTATCGGGGCGAGCGGGTCGCCATCATAGGCGCTTCCGGCTCCGGCAAATCGACGCTGCTGCATTTGCTGGGCGGGCTCGATACGCCCAGCAGCGGCAGCGTCAGCCTGCAAGGGCAAGACTTGTCCAGCCTGGGCGAAACGGCGCGCGGCGATTTGCGCAACCATGCGCTCGGTTTCGTGTACCAGTTCCATCATTTGTTACCGGAATTTTCGGCGCTGGATAATGTCGCCATGCCCTTGCTGATACGGCGCCTGCCGCTCAGCGCGGCAAGGCTGGCGGCGCAGGCGATACTGGAAAAAGTCGGCCTCGGCCACCGGCTCAAGCATGTGCCGGGCGAGTTGTCCGGCGGCGAACGCCAGCGCGTGGCCCTGGCGCGCGCGCTGGTGACACAGCCGGCCTGCGTGCTGGCCGATGAGCCGACCGGCAACCTGGACGGCGGCACCGCCCAGCAAGTGTTCGCCCTGATGCTGGAACTCTCGCAAACCCTGGGCACGGCCTTCGTGATCGTCACCCACGACGCCAGCCTGGCCGGCCGTTGCGACCGCGTGTTCCACTTGTCGGATCAGGGTTTGCAGGCGCAATAGGGCAGTGCAGCGTTTTGTTTTGTGTCCACGAAATCTACGAAATGCACGAAATGCACGAAAAATTTTCAAAGACCTGTTTAAACACGGCGCACAGGGCGCGCACGGCGAAAGCTTGGCAAGTCATGGCTATGTTTGCGTTAAACCTTGCTCTCTCAAAATCCGGCAGAGTTTGCATTTACTGACGCACTTCAAATTGTCGTTCCGGCATGCTTTTGAGCCGGAATCCAGCGTCGTTGAGCGCCCCACGAAAGTCGCTGGATCCCAGCTAACAGCGCGCTGGGATGACATTGCAAATAGAGTTCGTTGATCAGACCCGCGCCGGCGAACGGTTTGCGACTGATACGGTGAAATAGCAACGTTTAACGCAAACAGAGTCCAAGTCGCGGCCGTGTTCGCCATGTTAAATTGGTTTTTCTTTTTGTGGTTTTCGTGAATTTCGTGGACGGCGTTTTTTTTCAAACGTGCGTAACATCAGTTGAGTAAGTTACAATTCTCGCGTTTCTTACTCTTCCTCCCGGATGCAGAACCTCCATGAGCCAACACAGCCAGTTCACCCTGCTTGCGCAAAGGCGCTTCGCCCCCTTCTTCTGGACCCAGTTTCTCGGCGCTTTCAATGACAATGTCTTCAAGACCGCGCTGCTGACCATACTGACTTACGACGCCTTGCACTGGACCACGCTCGATGTCGGTCTGCTGAACAATCTGATCCCCGGATTGTTCATCCTGCCGTTCGTATTGTTTTCCGCGACTTCCGGCCAGCTGGCCGACAAGTTTGAAAAAGGCGGCATGGCGCGCAAGGTCAAGCTGCTGGAAATCGCCATCATGCTGGTCGCCGCCTTCGGCTGGATGCAGCATCAGCTGTGGCTGCTGGTGGCGGCGGTGGCCGGCATGGGCGTGCATTCCACGCTGTTCGGCCCGGTCAAATACGCCTACCTGCCGCAACACCTGCACAGCGACGAACTGATAGGCGGCAACGGCCTGATCGAGATGGGCACCTTCGTCGGTATCTTGCTCGGTGAAATCCTCGGCGCGATGCTGGTGGTGCATCAACCCTGGGGCATACAATTGGTGGCCTACGGCGCGATCGCGATTGCCGTGCTCGGTTACCTGACCAGCCTGCGCATACCGTATTCGCCCGCGCCCGAACCTGAGTTGGCCATCAATTGGAACCCGGCCACGGAAACCGTGCGCAATATCGGCTTCAGCAAACAGAACCGGCCGGTGTTTTTATCGCTGCTCGGCAATTCCTGGTTCTGGTTTTACGGCGCCATCGTGCTGGCGCAATTCCCTTTGTATGCCAAGGATTACCTGCACGGCGACCATAGCGTGTTCGTGTTGTTGCTGACCATATTCTCGTTCGGCATCGGCGCCGGCTCGCTGCTGTGCGAACGCCTGTCCGGCCACAAGGTAGAGATAGGCCTGGTGCCGTTCGGCGCGATCGGTCTGTCGATTTTCGGTTTTGACCTGTTCCTCTCCAGCGTTGCCTATACCAACACCGCGGCGGTCGATATGTTCAGCTTCGTGCGTCAGGCCGGCAGCCTGCGCATCCTGTTCGACATCGTGCTGATAGGCGTGTTCGGCGGCTTGTACGTGGTGCCGCTGTTCGCCATCATCCAGACACGCTGCGACCCCAAGCACCTGTCGCGCACCATCGCCGGCATGAATATCCTGAACGCCCTGTTCATGGTGACGGCGGCGCTGACGGCGATGCTGATGCTGAAAAACGGCATGAGCATCCCGCAGATTTTCATGGCGACTGCGATCCTGAACGCGCTGGTGGCGATCTACATCTTCAGCCTGGTGCCGGAATTCCTGATGCGCTTCATCGCCTGGCTGTTGATCCATACCATCCATAAAGTGCGTACCGTAAATACCGACCGTATCCCGGAACAGGGTGCGGCGGTGCTGGTGTGTAACCACGTCAGCTACATGGATGCGATTGTCATCATGGCTTCCAGCCCGCGCCCAATCCGCTTTGTGATGGATCACCGCATTTTCAAAATCCCGTTTTTGTCCTGGATCTTCCGCACCGCCAAGGCCATCCCCATCGCAGCGGCCAAGGAAGACCCTTGGCTGATGGAAAAATCCTACATCGACATCGCCCAGGCCCTGCACGAAGGCGAACTGGTCTGCATCTTCCCCGAAGGCAAATTGACCAGCACCGGCGACCTCAACGAATTCAAGGGCGGCGTCATGAAAATCCTGGAACGCAGCCCGGTACCCGTCTTTCCCATGGCCCTGCGCGGCCTGTGGGGCAGCTTTTTCACGCGCGGCCAGGGCAACCCCTTCGAACGCGCCTTCCGCCGCGGCCCGTTTTCCAAGCTGGAACTGGTGGTCGGCGAGGCGATGGAGCCGCGCCAGATCAGCCCGCTGATCTTGCAGGAAAAAGTCAGGGGCTTGCGGGGGGATTGGCAGTGAGGCTGATTACAGGCACTGCATCATGCGGGGGGGGGGTGTTTTTCTGCCCTGCCGCGCTGTGTTAGTAAATCAAATGTGCTAATGCAAGAACTGATCTCGTACTTGCCTATTTCATACAATGGAACCGAAATCAATGATGCCGGCGCGGATGCTCGTCTTTCTTTTTGCACTGATTTGCTTTGGCGCCAAGGCGGAGACAAATAGCGCTCTAATTGAAACGAACTTCAAGGTGAAAACCGCTGATGGCAAAGGCGAGTTAAATGTAGTGGTAAATTGGCCTGACCTGAAAAATGAAAAATTTCCAGTCGTTATCGTTATCCCCGGAACTGAAAATACCTCCGACGCTTACTTTAACCCGGTAGCTCCTGATTTCGGGCAAGATATCGACGGCTTAATGGGTTTGGGAAGAAAACTGATTGAGCGCGGAGTCGTTGTTGTGCGCTACGACTCGCGCGGAACTATTGCGGGCCGCCGCTGCATGAAGGGCGAGAAAAAGCTGACGTTGAAGGCTTTTGCTGTTCAATGTCAGGATCAGGATTTGAAACGGACCATCGATTTCAAAACCTGGCGCGACGATATCGTCAGCGTTTATGAAGCCGTCGCAAAACTGAATCACATCGATTTGAATCGCGTGGCGATTTTGAGTATTTCCGAGGGAACTGCGCATGCGGCAAACGTGGTCGGTAATGGTCGCATTAAGGCGAAACTATTTGCGTCTATGGGTGGCGTGATCGAGTCGATTCGGGAAACGTCCACAAAGCAGGATACGACGCCCAAATTGTTTGCGCTCTTGCAGTCGAAATTCACCAATGAAAAGAAGACGATCAAATTGTCTGAAATCCTCAAAATCGCGGAAGACAATTACTACCCCAAGCTTAGCGACTATGCACAGGAGTTCGGGCCCGAGCCTGAGCTTGGTTTGGATCAGTTAATTGTTAAGCACGAAGTTTATGCGAAGGGTCGAACAGAGATGATTGAGATTCTCAGAACTCAACCACGAGCAGCTTTTTTGTCGACAAGGACTCAACCGTCTGTGGCGGGCTCGTCATTAATAATGAACTTTCCAGATGCGCCGCCATTTAACGCCGAAGAATTCCGTGCTGCGAGGCATACGACAATTGTCAGGGCAAGCGTCGGTTATTTTCAGGATATTTTCTTTGAAAAAGTAGGCGCGGTCCAGGCATTGAGTGATTTGCAGAATTTTTCTGGCGATATGCTTTTTTATTTTGGTGAAAACGATAGGCTGGTGGATGTGCCAGCTGCAGTGGCTTTAATTAATGACGCTCAAAAATCAAACAAGGGTATTTTTTATAGGGTTTTTGGAGATGTTGGACATGATCTCGTCGACAGTCACACCAAGCGGATACCGGGAGAGATTTTGACAACAATCGCCGATGAAATTGCAAGTCGATTAAGGCCGTAATCCGCAATTATGTGTAGCGGTAGCCCGCGTAGGTACGATTAGCGGAGCGTAATCGTACGCATTTAATCACCGCCGAGCTCATCCGCGACATCGCCGCCCAATCTCTGGGATAAACCCCTGCCTCAATGGAAAGTGGAATAGGGCTAGTCGTGTACGCGCTGTTATTCTGAGGCTGAACATGCGTGCGATTACGCTTCGCTAATCGCACCTACGCTTGCTTTTCCGGGTAACCAGACAAGCATGGAATGCTTTCCAGAATGGGAATTTAGCCAAGTAGGGTGGGCACCGCACTTGTGCCCACGCGGATGATGGACGCGCCGTGTAAGCCATAAGGCAGAATGTATTGCGCCGTATGTGCGAAAGCCAAGCCTTAAAAATAGAACCCA
>JACPWS010000007.1 GCA_016196925.1 Burkholderiales bacterium
TGTGCGCCTCGACCTCCGAAGCCTTGCGCATGGTGGAGCAAGGCGGCGTGCGCATAGACAGCGCCGTGATCAGCGACAAGGGCTTGAAAGTCGAACCGGGCACCTTCGTACTGCAAGTCGGCAAGCGCAAATTTGCCCGCGTGACGCTGGCGGCATGATCGCCCTGTTGCAAAGAGTCAGCCACGCCAGCGTGACGGTGGCCGGCGCGACCACCGGCCAGATCGCGGCCGGACTGCTGGTCTTGCTATGCGCCGAGCGCGGCGACAGCACCCGGCAAGCCGACGCCCTGTTGAAAAAGCTGTTGGGCTATCGCGTGTTTTCCGACGCCGCCGGCAAGATGAACCTGAGCCTGAACGACACCCGTGGCGGCTTGCTGCTGGTGCCGCAATTCACGCTGGCAGCCGACACCAATTCCGGCACGCGCCCCTCGTTCACCCCGGCCGCGCCGCCGGAACTCGGTCGCGAACTTTTCGATTACTTCGTAACCGAGGCGCGCCGCCTGCATCCCACCGTGGAAACCGGCCGCTTCGGCGCCGACATGCAAGTCGCGCTGACGAATGACGGCCCGGTCACGTTCTGGTTGCAGGTCAGTCCATGACGGAAATCCTATTGATACGCCACGGCGAAACTGCCTGGAATATCGTCAGACGCCTGCAGGGCCATACCGATATTCCCCTGAACGCCGAAGGCAGGCGCCAAGCCAAGGCCTTGGCCAGCGCACTGCAAAATGAAAGACTGCACGCCATCATCGCCAGCGACTTGCAGCGCGCGGTGCAGACCGCCGGCGAAATCGCCCGCCTGCAAGGCTTGGCTACCCGCATCGACGCCGGCTTGCGCGAGCGCTGCTTCGGCGGCTTTGAAGGCATGTTGTACAGCGAAATCCCGCATCTATATCCGCAAGAATACGCGGCCTGGAAATCGCACGAGCCGGACGCGCCTTTCCCGCCCGGCGAACGTGAGGGCGAAACCACTCGCGCCTTCCACCAGCGCGTGATGACGCATATCCTGCATTATGCGCAGCAGTTCGAAGGCAAAAAAATCGCCATCGTGGCGCACGGCGGCGTACTGGAATGCGCATACCGCGCCGCCAGGGATTTGCCGCTGTCCGCCCCGCGCGAAGTTACGATCTACAACGCCAGCATCAACCGCTTTGCTTGCGACGACGGCAAGCTGCAGTTGCTGCAATGGGGCGATATCGCGCATCTGGATGCGGATGCGGTGGATGAGATCAATCAGGCGGGCTGAGTACGCTCCGTCGGCGCACGCTAGCGAAACGCGAACATTCCCCTCTTCTTCATACGCTCATCCCTCGCCCGCTCGCGGGAGAGGGACCGGGGGTGAGTGCACGCGACTAACTCCATGCGTTAATCGCAAGCTGCGCCATACGTATCTTTCACTGCCATTCGAATTTTCACCGTCAACCCGTATTTAAGATTGCCGGCCGGTGGTAGACCCTGTGTCCCTATAGGGAGGGAATGTTCGCTTGCAAGCGAACACCGTTACGCAGGCGAAGTGCATACACTTCGAAACCCCTGCTCCACTGGCGGCTACCTTCTTTTCTTGTCTCGCCAAGAAAAGAAGGCAAAAGAAGGCGACCGCGGAGTCGCTGCCCCTGCGGGGTTCCCGTTTGTGCAAGACAAAAATTGGGAAGTGTCCGAAACTCGCTTCCCTTGCAGGGCGCACATCCGCTTGCAAGCGGATGCCGTTACGCAGGCGAGGTGCTTGCACCTCGAAACCCCTGCTACACCTCAGACAGCGGGCACTTCTTTTTCCAATTTCTGTCCCGCACAAACGGCAGCGCCAAAGCGGAGGTAGGTCAAAAACAACGACACGCTACCGCTATTCAAATTAATTTTGAAACCGTCGATCAACGGATGGTGGTTGCCGTTGCTTTTGACGTTGCTTTTGAATTTCATCCGCTGGGGACGCAGCAATTTGTGCGTCACAGAAAATGGATCAGAAAGCTTCGTTGTCTGAGCGTAGCGAGTTTCGAAGCTTTCCCATTTTTTGTGATGCACAAATTGTGCTGGAGCGTAGCGTAAGCACCCGAAGGGCAAGTCTGCGGTCGCCTTTTCTTGGGTTACTTTCTTTTGGCGACGCAAAAGAAAGTAACTCGGCCGCCGGGCCGAGACCCGGCCGGCAATCTCAAAACACGCAACCGAAATTCAAAGAACACAAAACAAAAACCACGGTGCGCACGACGCACCCTACAGCACTTCGTACGAGCGCCCCTTCACATCTGCCGAAACTGATGCTGATACGCCTGCGACACCGCTTGCCATTCACTCGATGCATGCAAGCGCAGGGCCAGCCCGCCGTCGACTCTCTGCACCGCATCGATCGCCGCCACATTCACGATGGCGCTGCGTGAAATCTGCCAGAACTTTTCGCCATCCAGTTGCAGCGCCAGCTCCTTGATGGTGGTGCGGATATGCGCCTCGAACCGGGGCGTGAGCACGCGCGTGTATTTGGCGTCGGCGCGGAAACCGTGCACCTCGTTGACATTGATAAAACGCAGCTGGCCGCCACTGGACGCCTGTATCCAGCGCAAGGGGCCGCTCGCTCTTCTCTCGACCAGCGCCGACAGATCGGCCGGCGGCTGCGCCAGCTTTTCTTTCAGCCTCTGCACCGTCACCGCCAGCCGCGCCAGGTCGAGCGGCTTCAGCAGATAATCGACCGCGCCTTGCTCGAACGCGTCCACCGCGTAATCGTTGTAGGCGGTCAGGAACACCACGTGGCAACGCTGCGCCGTCAAACGCGCCACTTCCACGCCGGACAAGCCCGGCATGCGCACATCCAGAAACGCGATCTCCGGCCTGGCCTGCGTCAGGAATTGCGCGGCCTGTACGCCGTCGGCGGCTTCCGCCACGATCTGCAATTCCGGCCACAGCAAGGCCAGCGCAGTTTTCAATTCGGCGCGCAACAGCGCTTCGTCTTCGGCCAGCAAGGCGCGGGGTCGGGCGTTCACAATGGGGTTCCAGTCTTGATAGGGAGGCTGATTCTGGCGGTGATGCCACTCACTTGCCCAGGAATCAGGCTGAGTTCTGCCGTCGCGCCAAACACGGCGTGCAGGCGCTCCTGCAAATTCAGCAAGCCGACCCCGGAGCCGCCTTCGGACTGGAAGCCGGCGCCGTCGTCGCTGACCTCGACGATCAGCGCCTCTTGCTCACAACGCGCCTCTATCGCCAGCCTGCCACCGGCCGGCGACGGCTCTATCGCGTGCTGGATCGCATTTTCCACCAGCGTCATCACTGCCAGCGGCGGGATCAGGCAAGCGCGCGCTGGCGGCGCAGCCTGTATGCTGAAATGCAGGCGCGCGCCCAGCCGCAACTGCATGATCTGCAAATACGCCTCGGCCCGCTCCAGCTCTTGCCCCAGGCTGGTGGTGGCGGCGCGCAAATCCGGCATGGCGACGCGCAGATAGGCGATCAGGTGGTTCAGCATCTGCTCGGCCGCCACCCCGTCTTGCCGTATCAGCGCACGCGCATTGGCCAGGGTGTTGTACAGGAAATGCGGCTCGATCTGTCCCTGCAAAGCCGCCAGGCGCGCTTCCAGCAATTGCCGCTCGACCCTGTGTTTCTGCGCCTCGGCCTGCAAGGCCTCGTGCGCGCTGCGCTGCACTTCGAACCGTATCGCGGCCGGCAAGATCGTCAGCAACACAAAACCTAGCAACAACAGCGGCATCAGCCAGACCGGATGCGGCACGCTCATTGCCGGCCACAGCCAGCGCTGCACACTGCCGGCGCCCAGCAGCGCCAGCGCCATCCCGCCGCCGAGAACTATCCAGCGCAAGGCTGGTGTGTTCAGCGCCGCCCAGCATTGGGTGCATTGCAAGGCGCACTGGCTGATGGAAAAGGCCAGCAGCAAGGCCAGCAGATCGACGGCCCAGGCCGGGGGCGCAGCCCAGCGTGCATACGACAGTAAGGCGGCGCCGGCCAGCAGCGGTAACAGCGGCCAGTCCGGTGCATCACCCGTACCATTGCTGAATTGGCTTGCTTGCATATTCATTCGGTGAAATTCAGATTGCGTGGTGGATAGGCCGGCAAACCTGATCGAAAGCCGGGCAACTTAAGCCGGTCTTCTTTCGATGGCGGTGCTATTTTTGCCAATTTCACATCACGTATCCAGATCTTGCCGGGAGAACCCAGGGCAACGCCGATGTCGAAATGATTGTCATAGTGCGGATCTGGATTCTCAGGATAATAACTGCGCAATCTTATCTCTTGCCAGCCCTCCCCATCCGGTATGCTCTTCGCCTCTGTCCATGTGAAGCCTACGGCCCTCGTATGACGTATCCAGACTTTGTTCTTCTTGGCACCGACCGCCTTGGCCATCATGCTGAGTTCTATGATCTGACCTTGCCATTCAGTTCCATCGATATCCTGGGTAATCGCCAATACTTCCTCGGTAGGCTGAGTCTTGCTGGCCATTACCAGCACCGGACGCTCGGCGGTCCCTTCGGAAGTATCGATGCCGATTTCATACTTATCGCCTTCCGGCCCCCGCAGCGTCCAGCCTTGCGGCGCGCCCGGCTTGATCGCCCCGGCAAACGAGGCATTCACCGCCAGCGCAATCGCTGCTGCGCCCACAACAATTTTCCAGTGTTTCATCGCGTATTCTCCATAGTGGTTGATAACGGGACGGAGTTTATGCATGGGAAGCGGCCTTTACCTTAGCGTTGCGACAAGAGCCGCAGATTATCCGATAAATCCCTGCGCTGATCCGATAAACGATGCAAAAAAGCATAGTGCGCTTAGCAATAGCGCCTGGCCATCCATGCAAAAAAGCGATCAGCCGGCTCTACGCCGGCGCAACTTCCCTGATCTTCGGGTAAAAACCGGGGCGCTTTTCTATTGTCAATTTGATTTTCCACAGTCAACATAAAAATTCTTTTTCCTTGCCCGCTTTCTGCGTATTTTTTAGGCATAAACAGGTAGAATACGCATCCTCCATTCGTCATCCCCGTTTTAACTATGCACATCGGCCCTTACCAGCTGCGGAATAAGCTTTTTGTCGCCCCCATGGCGGGTGTGACGGACCGGCCGTTCCGGCAACTGTGCAAGGAACTCGGGGCCGGTTATGCGGTGTCGGAGATGGCGGCGTCCAATCCCAAACTGTGGGAAACCGAGAAATCCACGCGCCGCACCAATCACGCAGGCGAGATGGAGCCGAAGGCGGTGCAGATCGCCGGCGCCGATCCAAACATGCTGGCCGATTGCGCCAGACATAACGTGGACAAGGGCGCGCAGATCATCGACATCAACATGGGTTGCCCGGTCAAGAAAGTCTGTAATGCCTGGTGCGGTTCGGCCCTGCTGCAGCATGAAAGCCTGGTCGGCGAGATCCTGGATGCGGTGGTGCGCGCCGTCGATGTGCCGGTGACACTGAAATTCCGCACCGGCTGGGACCGCGCCAACAAAAATGCGCTGAGCATCGCCAAAATGGCCGAAGCAGCCGGCATCCAGATGCTGACCCTGCACGGCCGCACGCGCGCCGACGGCTACAAGGGCGAGGCCGAATACGCAACCATCGCGGCCGTGAAAGCCGCAGTCAGGATACCGGTGGTGGCGAACGGCGACATCAGCACGCCGGAAAAAGCGAAGTACGTGTTACAGGCGACCGGCGCCGACGCCATCATGATAGGCCGCGCGGCGCAGGGCCGACCCTGGATCTTCCGCGAGATCGATCATTTCCTGCAAACCGGCCAACATTTGCCGCCGCCGCTGATCGCCGAAGTGAAGGCTTTGATGGACAGCCATCTGCGCGCCCATTATGCGTTTTACGGCGACTACCTGGGCGTGCGCACCGCGCGCAAGCACATAGGCTGGTATGTGCAAGACTTGCTGGGTGGCGAAGCATTCCGCCAGCAAATGAATTTATTGACATCGTGTGAAGAACAGCTGGACGCAGTGAGCAGGTTTTTTGATAGTCAGGCGGGCGAACGGTTACAATACCGCCCCTTTGAAGAAAAAATCGCGGCGTGATTTTCAGCGATTTTGCCCGCAAGCGCGGGCCAGATCCGCCGCCAGGCATAACCGAACAGTGACAAAAATAATATGAGCAAAGATAGTATCCAGGACGCAGTCCACAAGAATCTGGAAAAATATTTCCGCGATCTGGGCGAACAACCCGCCTCGAACATTTACGACATGGTCGTCTTGGCCGTAGAAAAACCCATGCTGGAAATGGTGATGATGCGCACCTCGTCCAACCAGTCGCAGGCGGCCGACATGCTGGGCATCAACCGCAATACCTTGCGCAAGAAATTGCAACAACACGGTTTACTGTAAGCTCACCGACAACGAATTTCTTACTTTTCATTCCACATCATGATCAAACAAGCCCTCATTTCCGTCTCCGACAAGACCGGCGTGCTGGAATTCGCGCGCGAATTGTCTGCGCTCGGCGTTCAGTTGCTGTCCACCGGCGGCACCGCCAAACTGCTGGCCGAGAATGGCCTGGCGGTGACCGAAGTCGCCGATTACACCGGCTTCCCGGAAATGCTGGACGGTCGCGTCAAGACCCTGCACCCGAAGGTGCACGGCGGCATCCTGGCGCGGCGCGATTTTCCTGAGCACATGGCGGCGCTGGCTCAGCACGGCATCCCGACTATCGACATGGTGGTGGTGAATCTTTACCCATTCCAGCAAACCGTGGCCAAGGGCGAATGCTCGCTGGAAGATGCGATAGAAAACATCGACATCGGCGGCCCGACCATGCTGCGCTCTTCCGCCAAAAATCACAAAGACGTGACCGTGCTCGTCGACCCGGCCGATTACAGCATCGTGCTGGCGGAAATGAAGGCGAACCAGAACACGGTCAGCTACGACACCAAGTTCACGCTGGCGAAAAAAGTGTTTGCGCACACCGCGCAATACGACGGCGCCATCACCAATTACCTGAGCAGCCTGGGCGAAGATAAAGCCCACAGCACACGCAGCGCTTACCCGCAAACCCTGAACCTGCATTTCGACAAAGTGCAGGAAATGCGTTACGGCGAAAACCCGCACCAGTCCGCGGCTTTCTACCGCGACCTGAAGACCGTGGATGGCGCGCTGGCGAATTACCGCCAGTTGCAAGGCAAGGAACTGTCTTACAACAACATCGCCGATGCCGATGCGGCCTGGGAATGTGTGAAATCATTTGAAGGCTCGGCCTGCGTGATCGTCAAGCACGCCAATCCTTGCGGCGTGGCTCTCGGCGCGACTGCGCTGGAAGCGTATAGCAAGGCGCTGCAAACCGATCCTACCTCCGCGTTCGGCGGCATCATCGCCTTCAACCGCGAACTGGATGGCGCCGCAGCCGAAGCGGTGGCCAAGCAATTCGTCGAAGTGCTGATCGCTCCTTCGTTTACGGCAGAAGCCAGGCAGATTTTCGCCGCCAAACAAAACGTGCGCCTGCTGGAAATCGCGCTTGGTTCCGGCCTGAACACCTACGACTTGAAACGCGTAGGCGGCGGCTTGCTGGTGCAGGCGCCCGACTTTAAAAACGTGACTCAGGATGAATTGCGCGTGGTCAGTAAGTTGCAGCCGACTCCGCAACAACTGTCCGATCTGATGTTCGCCTGGCGCGTCGCCAAATACGTGAAATCAAACGCGATCGTCTTCTGCGGCAATGGCATGACGCTGGGCGTCGGCGCCGGCCAGATGAGCCGCATCGACTCGGCCCGCATCGCTTCCATCAAGGCACAAAATGCCGGTCTGAGCCTGGGCGGTTCGGCCGTCGCTTCGGATGCGTTCTTCCCGTTCCGCGACGGTCTGGATGTCGTGGTGGACGCCGGCGCAACTTGCGTGATCCAACCGGGCGGCTCCATGCGCGACCAGGAAGTCATAGCCGCTGCAGACGAGCGCGGCGTAGTGATGCTGTACACCGGCACGCGGCATTTCAGGCATTGATTTTTTTGATTGTCGTTCCAGCGCAGGCTGGAACCCAGTGTCGTTCAGCACACCGGATTGATAATTATGGCTTACATCTACATACTTGCCAGCGCCAGAAATGGCACTTTGTAGGTAGGTGTGACCAGCGACCTAGTGCTGCGCGTTTTTCAACACAAGGCAAAGTTTGTAGAAAGTTTCACGTCAAAATATGATGTGGATAAATTGGTTTGGTTTGAGCAAACCGAGTCTATGGAGTCCGCGATCCAGCGTGAGAAACAAATAAAGACCTGGAAACGTGAGTGGAAAATCAATCTCATTGAAAAATCCAACCCGTATTGGAATGACTTGTATGCCGAGGTCGTTTAACGTCACTGGATTCCGGCTTTGCTTTGGTAATCTTCGCTTGCAAGCGAAGATCGTTTTGCAGGCATGGGGCATGCCCCATGAAACCCCTGCGACACCCTGCGCCGGAATGACAAACACATGAAAATATTAGGCATCGACCCCGGCCTGCGCACCACCGGCTTCGGACTGATCCACAAGCAGGGCGGCACCCTGACTTACATCGCTTCCGGCACTATCAAGACGGCCGACGCCTCGCTGCCGGAACGCCTGAAAACCATCTTCCACAGCGTGGCGGAAGTCATCGCCACCTACCGCCCCGATTGCGCCGCGATCGAAAAAGTCTTCGTCAACGTCAACCCGCAATCCACGCTCTTGCTCGGGCAAGCGCGCGGCGCGGCGATTTGCGCGCTGGTCAGCGCCGAGCTGGCGGTGGCGGAATATACCGCGCTGCAAGTCAAGCAAGGCGTGGTCGGGCACGGCAAGGCAAAAAAAGAACAAGTGCAGGACATGGTGCAAAGGCTGTTGCACCTGTCCGGCCTGCCCGGCACCGATGCGGCCGATGCGCTCGGGGTGGCGATCTGCCACGCGCACAGCGGCGACACGCTGGCGACCTTGGGTGCGATCGCCCCCGGCCTGGCAAAACGCGGCTTGCGGGTGCGCGCCGGGCGTTTGATCGGGTAGCCTGAACGCCGGTTTTCACGCCAGAAAACTCCTCAAGCCGGCTGGAATCGTTTACTATCACTGTTTATGCATACAGTATGAGAGCAGACTCATGATAGGTCGCATCGCCGGCACGCTGCTGGAAAAAAATCCCCCGCAATTGCTGGTTGATTGCCAGGGCGTAGGCTATGAAGTCGATGTGCCGATGAGCACCTTCTACAACCTGCCCGGCCTCGGCGAAAAAGTCGTGCTGCTGACCCATCTGGCGATACGCGAAGACGCCCATGTGCTGTTCGGCTTCGGCACGGCGGAAGAGCGCGCCACCTTTCGCCAATTGATCAAGATCAGCGGCGTCGGCGCCCGCACTGCACTCGCTATCTTGTCCGGCATGTCGGTGACCGACCTGGCGCAAGCGATCACGCTGCAGGAAGCCGGCCGCCTGACGCGCGTGCCCGGCATAGGCAAGAAAACCGCCGAACGCCTGTTGCTGGAGCTGAAAGGCAAACTGGGCGCCGATCTCGGCGCAGTCAGCGGCGCAGCGGCGGTGGGCGATCATAGCTCTGACATCCTGCATGCCTTGCTGGCGCTCGGTTATTCCGACAAGGAAGCGCTGCTGGCCTTGAAAGCTGTTCCGGCCGGCAGCGGCGTATCCGAGGGCATCAAACTGGCGCTGAAATCCCTCTCTAAGGGCTAAGGGGTAAGGCATGGCAATTCAAACCGACAATCTGTCCTCGAATTTCAGCGAAACGCGCATCATTGCCGCCACCCCGGCTTCGCCGAATGAAGAAGCGATAGAACGCGCACTGCGCCCCAAGCAACTCGACGAATACGTAGGCCAGGAAAAAATCCGCGGCCAGCTCGAGATTTTCATTTCGGCCGCGCGCAAGCGTCAGGAAGCGCTCGATCACACCCTGCTGTTCGGTCCGCCCGGCCTAGGCAAGACCACGCTGGCGCACATCATCGCGCGCGAAATGGGGGTGAACCTGCGCCAGACTTCCGGCCCGGTGCTGGAGCGCGCCGGCGATCTGGCGGCCCTGCTGACCAATCTGGAAGCGAACGACGTCCTGTTCATCGACGAGATTCATCGTCTGTCGCCGGTAGTCGAGGAAATTCTGTATCCGGCGCTGGAAGATTACCAGATCGACATCATGATAGGCGAAGGCCCGGCCGCGCGTTCGGTCAAGCTAGATCTGCAACCGTTTACCCTGGTCGGCGCCACCACCCGCGCCGGGATGCTGACCAACCCACTGCGCGACCGCTTCGGCATCGTGGCGCGGCTGGAATTTTATACCGCCGAGGAATTGACCAAGATCGTCGCGCGCTCCGCCTCCTTGCTGAACGCACCTATCCAGCCGGACGGCGCGCGCGAGATCGCCCAGCGTGCGCGCGGCACGCCGCGTATCGCGAATCGCCTGCTGCGCCGCGTGCGCGACTATGCCGAAGTCAAGGGCAATGGCGAAATAACCAAAGCCATGGCCGAGGCGGCGCTGAAGATGCTGGACGTGGATGCGGTCGGCTTCGACCTGATGGACAGGAAGCTGCTGGAAGCGATACTGTTTAAATTCGGCGGCGGCCCGGTCGGCCTGGACAATGTGGCGGCCGCCATAGGTGAAGAGCGCGACACCATAGAAGATGTGCTGGAACCGTATTTGATACAGCAAGGTTATCTGCAACGCACGCCGCGCGGCCGCATCGCCACCGCCAGCGCCTATCAGCATTTCGGGATGGCGGTCCCGAATAGCGGCCCGAGCGGAGAATTGTGGGCTGGAGCTTGAGCAAAGAATAGCGCCGCATACACCCGGAAACCCGTCAGGGCAATCGCATGAAGCCATCTGCGTCAAACATCTCGTCATTCCCGCGAGGGCTTAGGGAAGCACGGATTTATTCTGATTTCGTCATCCCCGCGAAAGCGGGGATCCACCTAAGTGTTTGATTTACATGGATTCCCGCTTTCGCGGGAATGACGCCTTTTGATTTAATCTGCGTTTCCTTAGGGGGAATCCGTGCAAGGAGTCCTTGCACCATTTTTCCAAGTTTGCTGAGAAAGTCTCTGGGCTCCCGCTCAAAATCGCTGCGGGAATGACGGTGTTTGAAATGATTTGCGTTGAACGAGTATTTACATTGCTTCATGCGATTGCCCTGAGAAAGCCGTTTTTTGCACTTGCACAATTTTTGTACCTAACGGACAATTGTGTATTCCCCTACCCGCCATCCGCCAGTCACGCACTGGTTCTGAGCCATGCTAATGTCATCCCTCGCTGAACGCTACGCTTATCAGCTGCTCGAGGCCAGAGCGCACTCCCAGACGCTGGAACCGCTGACGGCGCATGCCGAGCTGAGCATCGCGGACGCCTACGATATTTCCAAGAGCCTCGATACCATCCGTATCGCTGAAGGCGAAACGCCGCTAGGCCGCAAGCTGGGCTTCACCAACCGCCGGCTATGGCCTAAATATGGCGAAAAGGAAGCGATCCATGCGCCGATGTGGACTACCCTGTTCGACTCTACGGTGCGCTTTCTCGATGAGCCATATACCGTCCAGAGCCTCGCCGGCGCGCTACAGCCGCGCATAGAGCCGGAAGTGGTATTCAAAATCGGTCGCACGCCGGCGCCGGACGCCAGCCTGGATGAACTGGCCGATTGCCTGGAGTGGATGGCGCACGGCATAGAAATCGACGTCAGCCCTTTTCCCGACTGGAAATTTGAAGCGGCCGATGCGATCGCCGCGTTCGGCTTGCACGGCACGCTGCTGGTCGGCGAGCCGCGCATGCTGTCCAGCGCCAGCCGCCATCATCTGGGTGAAGTGCTGGCGAACGCCAGCGTCTCTTTATCTTGCGACGGCTCCCTGCTCGGTGCGGGCTTCGGCAGCAATGTGCTGGACAGCCCCCTGCATGCGATCTGGCACTTGCATCAATTGCTGAAGACCCAGCCACAGTTCCCACCCTTACAGGCCGGCGAAATCATCACCACCGGCAGCTGGACCGACGCCTATCCTGTCTTGCCCGGACAAACCTGGGTCACCGCCTTTTCCGGCCTGAGCTTGCCGGGGCTTTCCGTTTCCTTCGTTTAATCTTTTGCGCTACACCCAATAAAAAAAGCACCCGCAGGTGCTTTTTTTATTTTTCTAAGCAAAGCAGGACTGAGCCTGCCTCAGATTAGAACATGTGACGAACGCCTACGTTGAACAGGCGATCTGTCAAACCATTGCCAGCAGCCAGGCCGCCTGCATTGGAGTTTGCATCGTTAGCAGTACGCGAGAACGATGTGTACAGGTTGGTGCGCTTGGACATGGAGTGAGTGAAACCCAGAGCGAACTGGTTACCATGGTTATCGGTAGCAGCAGTTTTGTCAGTCACACGCGTGAAGGAAGCGATGACGGCATCGGCGGCGCTGACTGGGACGGTCGCGCCCAGCATCCATGCTTTTTTACCAGTCATGTTGGCGTACGCGGCAGCAGCCTTCACCATGCCGAAGTCATAAGTGGCGCCGGCGTAGGCTGTCTTGAATTGACCGAGGTCAACACCAGCGGAATCCTTGACGTTATTGGCTACATGGTAGGCTGCAACGGCAGAGATAGGGCCAGCGTTGTAGGAAGCGGATGCGCCAAGCTGACGTGTATTGCCGATGTCGCCAGCAACTTCACCGAAAGTGTAAGCCACTGTGCCTGCGAAGCCGCTGATATCGTTAGTAGAGTAATTGATCGTGTTGTTAGAACGCGGATCCCATGTACCTGGCAGGAAGAAGGCTGCCGCGCCGTAACCGCTGGTACCTTCACCTGCATGAGCGCTGACGACGCCAGTGCTGAACGGGTCGATGGAATCGACGGCATTGAACAGCGGGATGTTTTGACGGCCCATGTTGACCGCGCCGAAGTCGCCGGACAAACCTACGGTTGCATTACGACCGAATGTTTTTTTACCTTGAGCAGAAGCACCTTCATCGGCGTTCACGCCCATTTCCAGCTTGAAATTGGCTTTCAGACCGCCACCCAGATCTTCTGTGCCTTTGAAGCCGAGACGCGAACCGGACTGGATGCCGCTGTCCAAGCCTGTTTTGGCGCCGGCAGCGCCGCCGTTGTTTTCACTTTGAACGGCCATGTCCAGCACGCCATACACGGTGATGGAAGATTGCGCCTGTGCCGCACCGGCAACTGCACCCAAGACTGCCAGAGCTAAGAGTGATTTTTTCATTGATATTTCTCCAAAGGTTTTCACGTTGACATGAACTACATTAAGCCCGCGTCGTGCAATTCAATTACCACGATGTCCACACGAAACACGCTAATACTGCGAAACTTACCAGAACACTAAAAAGTAGTTAACGTATTTGACCAAAAATGGCGCATGACAGCCAAGTTAAATCGCCCTTGGAGGAAGTTTAGGGCCGAAATTTGTCTCAAATCAGCAACAAAACTTGCGTTAAAAGAAATATTTTTAGAGGAAAATTTCCAGGACGGAAACATTTTCCGAATTTTTGACAGCCTAAGCAACAAAATACGGAAGGAAAAGCAAAATGACAAAGGCTGCCATGGGCAGCCTTTGCAAAGTACAAGCAGCAGACTCAGGTCTGTACCACCTTAGAACGAGTGCAGAATACCGACCGCGGTACGGGTTGCAGTGCTATTACCGCTACCGTTAGCGATGATCAGGCCCAGCGAAGTATCTTGCGGCGCCGCCGAACCAGCCTTGGCGTAAGTCAGGGATGCATAAGCAGTAGTGCGCTTGCTGAATGCGTATTTAGCCATACCGATGTATTGATCGGCCTTGCCGTCCACATCGCCGGAACGTTTGGTGTTGTAGTAAGCGCCGGTCAGCGTAGTCTGGGCAGACAGGGAATAATCGACGCCGAGGCCGATCACCGCAATCTTGCGATTGTTGGCGCTAGGCAGAGCGTCAATCTTGATCGCGCCGTCAACCACGTTTTGCGCGTAAGTCGCACGCAAAGCGACGGAAGGGAGCACCTTGTACTTGGCGCCGGCAGCCCAGCCGGTCAGCGTCGCCGCGTTATTGACGTCTTTCATCTTGGCGTAGGATAAGGCCGCGCCATTGGTGCCGTCGGTGAAGAAGCCCGACACGCCGGCATAAGTGCTGGCCGACACGTCGCCGGCTTTTTCGCCGAAGCCGTACATCGCCGCGCCGCCGAAGCCGGACATCAAAGGCGAGATATATTTAATCGAGTTATTTTGACGCAAGGCGGTGCCGCCCTGGTTAGTACCGAAGCCGCCGAAGAAAGCGCCGACGTTCAAGGCACCGAACGCGACGTTAGGGTTAGTCCCGGCATGCGCCAGACTGATAGGGTCGGCCAGACCGACGGAATCGACACCGAGGATATTGTTACGGCCCAGTGTCACGCTACCGAAGTCGCCCGACAAACCTACCCAGGCCAGACGATCGAACAAGGAGGCATTGGTGCCAGTATTCACAAAACCACCGCCGTAGCTAGAACCGGCAGTACCGGTATCGTTAGCCAGCGTGCCTTCCAGGTTGAAGTTGGCTTTCATGCCGCCGCCCAGGTCTTCAGAACCCTTGAAACCCCAGCGCGAAGTCAGCAGCTGGCCGGCGTCCATCTTGAAGTTAGCGCCGGAAGCGGCGGTTGGTTTGCCCGTGCTGTCCAAGACCGTCTGATTATTGGTATATACCGCAGCCGCGTCTATGATGCCGTAGATGGTGACAGAAGATTGCGCAGAAGCTGTTGTTGCGAATGCAGCCAGAATTGCAAAAGCCAAAAGCGTTTTTTTCATTGAAAAAGTCTCCGAAATTGTCGAATTTATTTACTGCCGATCAGATATCGGGCAGCCACTTGTATGTACCCAGTCTTGCCAAGACTTCCGAACCTGCTGATTAAGAAGCTGGAAACCATTGAAGCAAATTCGTTAAATTTGGGCAAAGAGTATTTGCGCCCCTCCTCATTTAGGCAAATTTTATGTGGTTACACTGCAACAATTGCCGTCTTTTTGCATGCTGAAAATGCAATGAATTTGAAGAATTGATGCAGATCAAGGGCAACATCAGGCCGCGCGCCTGCTCTACAATGCTGCTACCTATTTCTTTCTCTTTTCTGCCATGACGAACTTCGCACTGGATCACTTTATTCTTGGTTTCGACCGCGCCTTGCGCGTGGTTTCCGGGCTGGCTCATGCCACCCGCCCGAATCCGGCCGGGGCGATTGAGGAAGCGTCCCTGTCCGAACAGGAACAGGCGCACAGCGCCGGCCTGATGCGCGTGAATCATGTCGGCGAAATCTGCGCCCAGGCCCTGTACGACGCCCAGGGAGCATGGGCGAGCACGGAAGCGATACGCCGGCAACTGGCCCGCTCTGGAATGGAGGAAGAAGATCATCTGGCCTGGACCGCCGACCGGATCCGGGAATTGAACTCCCGCACCAGCTTATTGAATCCGCTCTGGTATGGCGGCGCTTATTTATGCGGCGCGATTGCCGCCAAATGCGGCGACGCGCTCAGTCTCGGCTTTGTGGTGGAAACCGAAAAACAAGTCGAGGCGCATCTGGCCAGCCACCTGCAGCAACTGCCGGCGCACGATGGCAAGTCACGCGCGCTGGTAACACAAATGCGTGACGACGAAATTGCCCACGGTGCCGCGGCCCAGGCTTTGGGGGCCGCCGAATTGCCGGCAGCGGTGAAATTCGGCATGAAGGCCATGGCGAAAATCATGACCGGCACCGCCTACTACCTGTAAATCAGCGAAATACCAGGAAAAATACGATCGCCACCACGGTAGGGAACAGGGCCGCGCCGAATAAACCCAAGGGGCTGATCGCCTTTTCTCCGAAGCAGTCTTTCAAAATCGCGTAACCGGCCGGATTGGGCGCATTGGCGATCACGGTCAAGCCGCCGCCGGTGACCGCGCCGGCCACCAGCGCATATTTCGCGCCCTCCGACAAGCCGGCCACCAGCGAGCCCAGATAAGTCAGTGCGGCGTTGTCGGTGATGGCGGTGAGTGCGGTCGCGCCGAAATACAGGACGGTGCTGTCCATCCCGGCCAGTACCGGTTGCAGCCACCACTGTTGCTTGCCGCCCAACACGACTAAGCCGGCCAGAAAGAAGGCCACCAGCAAACCCTCGCGCAACATCAACCTGTCCTGGTAGTGCTTATAGGCTTCGGTAAAACCGAGAAAAAACAGGAATAAGCCCATGAACACCACAGGGTAATGCGCAAACCAGACCGTGCCCGCCAAAAACAGGTAATGCACGGCGACCACCGCCAAAGGAAGGCCGGCCTGCCGTTGCGCCGCCTCCGGCGCCACCGCCTTCAGCTCGCGCCGGAACAAAAACGTCACCAGCAAGGCGTTCAGCGCGACCGCGCAGGCGGCTTTCCAGCCGAACACGCTGGACATGAAGACGATATCCCAACCCCATTTCTCGGCCACCATCAATACCGGCGGCGCCGCAAACGGCGTCAACACGCCGCCTATGGAAATATTGACGAACAATACCCCGAGCGTCAGGTACTTCATTTTTTCGGATATGCCTTGCGTATAAAAGCGATCCTTCAGCATCAGGGCGGCCAGCGTCATGGCGGCCGGCTCGGTAATCACCGATCCCAACAGCGGAACTACGGACAAGCACAAAAAATAAGTCGCCAATTGCGTGTGCACCGGCGCCATAGTCGCGACGCGCGCCACCAGTTGTTGCACCGACCACAGCACGGGGCGGGTGCCGGCGATCACCAGGATCACGAACACAAACATCGGTTCGGCGAAATTCTGGCTTTCCAGATAATGTATCGCCGTCTTATGGTCGCCGGACGCCGCGATCAGCGCCACCAGCACCAGCGCCCAAAAGCCGAACACGACCTCGACTTCACCGAGCAAATGCCAGAGACCGGCATGATGCCGGCTGCGGTGGGCGCGCTGCAAGAAAAACTTGGTAGAAAAAGTATGCAAGACCGCCAGCGTAAAAATGCCGGCCGCCGCGTACTGCAGCATTGCATTGGTATCCATGTGATCCCTGTTAAAAGTATCGTTCGGTTAAGCCGTATCCATCGCGTCGTCATTCCGGCGGAGGCCGGAATCCAGTGGCGTGATGGCCGAAAGCCGCTGGATCCCCCCTTGCAGGGCGCGCTTGAGCTTGCACGCTCAAGCCGTTTCGCGGGCGAGCAGCATGCTGCTCGAATTCCCCGCTGCACCCTGCGCAGGGATGACGACTTTGAATTTGCAAAATTAACTGAACAACATTAATCCTTGTCAGATTTTTTCCAGCTTGGCGATGCTCAGATCGAGCAATTTCATGCCCAGCTTGCCGAAGTTGATATGCGCGCGCGCATTGCTGCCGCCGCCTTCGATATTCACGATCACGCCTTCGCCGAATTTCGCATGGAGTACCGACTGGCCGATGCGCCAGGCGAGTTGATCGGCGCCCTGTTTGAAGCCTTGCGCAATCCGGTTCGCGCCATCCGCCGGTGCCTCGTCCCAGGCCGATTTCTTGTTGCCGAACCAGCTAGGCTGCAGCTTGGGCGACAGCCACTTCAAGGACTCTTCCGGCAATTCATCGAAGAAACGTGAGCGCATGTTGTAGCGGGTCTGGCCATGCAACATGCGCGTTTGCGAAAAGCTCAGATACAGGCGTTTTCTGGCGCGCGTGATCGCCACATACATCAGGCGACGCTCTTCTTCCACGCCGCTCTCTTCCTGCGCGCTGT
Source organism: Burkholderiales bacterium (assembly GCA_016196925.1). Taxonomy (GTDB): domain Bacteria; phylum Pseudomonadota; class Gammaproteobacteria; order Burkholderiales; family Burkholderiaceae_D; genus Undibacterium. The sequence goes on from JACPWS010000007.1 coordinate 17,540, forward strand.
TTTCATGCGGGAACAAGCCTTCTTCCAGGCCGGTGATAAACACCGCATCAAATTCCAGCCCCTTGGCCGAATGCACCGTCATCAATTGCAGCGCATCCTGCCCGGCCTGGGCCTGGTTGTCGCCGGCTTCCAGCGAGGCGTGCGACAGGAAAGCCGACAGCGGCGACATCACGGTAGGCAGCGCGGCGTCGGCGTCGATCACGGTGGCGCCGGCGCCGTTCTCCAGCAAGACGGCGGCCTGGCTGGCTGGGCCGGCAAAGGCCGGCGCTGCTTTGCCGTAACCTTCTTCCGAGACGAACAGGGTGGCCGCATTCACCAGCTGCTCCAGGTTTTCTATGCGGTCCGCGCCTTCTTTTTCATTCTGGTAATGCGTTTTCAGGGTGCTCAGGTCCAGCACTACCTGCACCATTTCCGGCAAAGGCAGATTCTGCGTTTCAAAACGCGCGCCCTCGATCAGGCGCACGAAAGCCGCCAGCGAGGAACCGGCCTTGCCAGCCACATGTGGCACGCTGGCGTACAGCGAGCTGCCGTGCTGCTTCGCCACATCCTGCAATTGCTCGAGCGAGCGCGCGCCTATGCCGCGCGTAGGGAAATTCACCACCCGCAAAAAGGCCGAGTCGTTGTGCGGATTGTCCATCAGCTGCAGGTAGGCGATCGCATGCTTGATTTCGGCGCGTTCGAAAAAGCGCTGGCCGCCGTACACGCGGTACGGGATATTCGCCGAAAACAGCGCATGCTCGATCACGCGCGATTGCGCATTCGAGCGGTACAGGATCGCGATCTCACTGCGCAGCGAGCCTTCGCGTATCAGGTTTTTGGCCTCTTCTATGATCCAGTTGGCTTCCTGGATATCGCTGGAGGCTTCCATCACGCGCAGCGGTTCGCCGTGGCCGGCGTCGGTGCGCAGGTTCTTGCCTAGGCGCTTGCTGTTGTTGGCGATCAGGATATTCGCGCTGTCGAGGATGTGGCCGTGCGAGCGGTAATTCTGCTCGAGCTTGATCAGGTTCTGCACCCGGAATTCGCGCTCGAAGGCCGACATATTGCCGACATTCGCGCCGCGGAACGCGTAAATGCTCTGGTCGTCGTCGCCGACCGCGAACACCGCGCCGTGCGATCCGGCCATCAGCTTCAGCCACTTATATTGCAAGTCGTTGGTGTCCTGAAATTCGTCCACCAGGATGTGCTGGAAACGCGCCTGGTAATGTTCGCGCAAAGGCTGGTTGCGGCTCAGCAGCTCATAGGTGCGCAGCAACAGTTCGGCGAAATCGACCACGCCTTCGCGCTGGCATTGCGCATCGTAGAGATCGTACAGGCCGACCAGCTTGCGGTTGAAATCGTCGTGCGCCTCGACTTGCGCCGCGCGCAAGCCCTGGTCCTTGGCGCTGTTGATGAAATACATCAGGGTGCGCGGCGGGAATTTTTCATCGTCGATATTATTCGCCTTCAGCAGGCGCTTGATGAAGGACAACTGGTCCTGACTATCGAGGATCTGAAAGGTCTGCGGCAAGCCGGCGTCGCGATGATGCGCGCGCAGCAAGCGGTTGCACAGGCCGTGAAACGTGCCTATCCACAAGCCGCGCGTATTGATAGGCAACATGGAAGACAAGCGCGCCAGCATTTCCTTGGCGGCCTTGTTGGTAAACGTCACCGCCAGTATGCCTTGCGGCGAGACTTGCCCGGTCTGTATCAGCCAGGCGATGCGGGTGGTCAGCACCCGGGTCTTGCCGGAACCGGCGCCGGCCAGTATCAGTGCGGATTGAGACGGCAGGGTAACTGCTGCCAGCTGTTCGGGATTCAGGTTATGGAGAAGTTTTTGCATGCGCTGATTATACTGAAGGATGCCCGCCAGGCGGCGGCGCAGCATGACAGACACGCATAAATCTACTGCGCCGCCCGGGATTTAAGGAACGCGGTTTTTTGCCTGTCTCTGGCGTTTTGTATCAGCCTAACTATACTGTAACTGTTGGGCTTGTTGCTTTGCCGCTAGCGGTCAGGGTGAATGATTTATCCTCTCGGGTGATGTTGACAGACGCCCTATAAATTGGGGGATGATCATGTTTGCAACTAGCCATAAAATTTCACTGGCAGCGCTGTTGTTCGGCACCCTGTCTGCCACCCTCCCAGGCGCCAGTCTGGCTAGCCATCGTTGGGGTAACTACCATTGGGCGAGGACGTCGAATCCGTTTACCTTGAAGCTCGGCAATAACCTATCGGGCGCCTGGAAATCTGACCCGCGTCAGCCCAATCAGTCTTATCTGGGTACGGCCTCCAGCGACTGGAGCATGTCCAGCGTACTTGACACCACAATCGTGACTAGTATTACCGACCCCAGCTCTTGCAAGCCGACCAGCGGGCGGGTCGAGGTGTGCAACGCCGACTATGGCAATAACGGCTGGCTAGGCATCGCGCAAATCTGGGCCAGAGGCAGCCATATCACGCAAGGCGTCACCAAGATGAACGACACTTATTTCAACACGCAGAGCTATAACACCCCGGCATGGCGACAGATGGTGCTGTGCCAGGAAATCGGACATACCCTGGGGCTCGATCATCAGGATGAAAACTTTTACAACCCCAACCTCGGCACTTGCATGGATTACACCAGCAATCCGTCCGGGCTGCCCTCGAATGAGCATCCGAACGCGCATGACTATGTCCAATTGGAAACGATCTACGGCAACCACCTCGACAAGACCGGCACCGTCAACCAGAGCGTGAATCAGGCCGCGCCTGCCCTACCCGAAGCAGCGAACGCCGCCAGGCAGCTGGGTACGGCGCAATGGGGTAAGCTGATCAAATCGACCAATCAGGGCCGCACCGAGCGCTATGAACTCGATTTGGGTGACGGACATAAGCTGTTCACCTTCGTGATCTGGGCGGATTGACGGCGCCGCCTAGCAAGATGAAATAACAAAGTTTAACGCCAACAGCGCCCATCAAACTTTCCAATAAAGAAATTTCAGGCGGCCGGCTGGAAAACCGTAAACGGCAAGCCCGCCAGCGCTTGCGCCGCCGCTTGTGGGTCTTGCGCCAGATACACGCTGCTGATGGCCGCCACCATGTGTGCGCCGGCAGCCAGCAGCGGCGGGCAATTGTCCACGCTCATGCCGCCTATCACCACGTTTGGCACCGTCAGACCAGCCTTTGCCTGCGCCAGGATAGCGAGTTCGGTGGTGACCGGATATTTCTTGACGCGCGAAGGGAAGAAGCCACCGAAAGCCACATAGCTGGCGCCGGCTTGCTGCGCCGCCAGCGCCAGTGCCCAGTCGCCGTAACAGGAGGCGCCGACGATCTTGTCTGCGCCTACCGCAGCGCGCACTTGCGCCACGCCGGCGTCGGTGCCGCCGACGTGGATGCCATCGGCGTCCAGCGCCAGACAGAGGTCGAGATGGTCGTTGACGATGAACGGTTTTTGGTAGCGCCGGCACAGCGCCTGCAAGGCCGCCGCCTGCTGCAGGCGCAGCGCGGCGTCGGCGAACTTGTGACGGTATTGCAGCAGCGCCGCGCCGCCCTGCAAGGCTTGCTCGCTGACGTGCAAGAGTTTGTCGGTGTCGTCCCAGTCCGGGGTCACCAGATACAGGCCGGTAAGTTTGTGCATAAAAATCCTAAACGTGAAATCGTTGCGGTATCAATTGCCCGTCGGCGATGGCATACGCCTGCTGCAGGCTGTGCTGGGTGTATTCCTGTCCCTGTTGCAAGGCTTGCTGCAGGCTGTTTCCCAGCGCCAGCTGGCCGGCGATGGCCGCCGCCAAGGTGCAGCCGCTGCCGTGAAATTCACCCGGCAAACGCTGCCATTCCCATGCCCCGGCCGCCTGCAACTGGTCGCGCCGGTACCATAGATTGCGCACCTGCGCTTCCTGACCGTGGCCGCCCTTGATCAGCACGTCCTGACAGGCATGGTGCAGCAAGCGCTGGGCTTGCTCCAGGCTGCCGGCCGCGCCCGGACAGAGGCGGCTTGCCTCGGGTAAATTCGGCGTGATCAGGGTCGCGACTTTCAGCAAGGGCTGGATCGCCGCCACCGCGTCGCCTTGCGCCAGCGCATCGCCGTGGCCGCTGCCGAGCACAGGGTCGAGCACTACCGGCAAGCCGGGCTGCCGGCGCTGCAACTGCTGAATGAAATTGGCGATGGCGCCGGCATTCTTGCTGTGCGCGACGATGCCCAGCTTGACGGCGGCAATCTGCATCCTGGCCGCCAGCGTCATCGCTTGCTGCAAAATGATTTGCGCATCGACCGCATGCACGGCGTAGGCGTGCTGGTTATCCTGCACCGTCAGCGCCGTGATCACGGTCAGCGCATGCGCGCCCTGCGCAGCGATCGCCTCGCTATCGGCGGCGATGCCGGCCCCGCCGCTGGGGTCGTGGCCGGCAAACACCAGTACGCAAGGGCGTCGTGCCGCTGCCGGCATCAGACCACGCGCCCGGCCATAGGCGAAGACGGCGCGGCGGCGAACTTGCGCGCGATGCGGCCGGCCAGGAAGGCTTCGCGCCCGGCCTCGACCGCCAAGCCCATGGCGCGCGCCATGCGCACAGGGTCGTTGGCGCCGGCAATCGCAGTATTCATCAGCACGCCGTCGCAACCGAGCTCCATCGCGATCGCCGCGTCCGAGGCGGTGCCGACGCCGGCATCGACCAGCACCGGCACTTGCGCTTGCTCGATGATCAGCGACAAATTCCAGGGATTCAAAATCCCCATGCCGGAGCCGATCAGCGACGCCAGCGGCATCACCGCCACGCAACCGATGTCTTCCAGCATGCGCGCCTGGATAGGATCGTCGCTGCAATACACCATCACGTCGAAGCCGTCTTTCACCAGCACCTTGGCGGCTTTCAGGGTTTCCGGCATGTTCGGGAACAGGGTCTTTTCATCGCCCAGCACTTCCAGTTTGCACAGCTTATGCCCGCCCAATAACTCGCGCCCGAGCTGCAGCGTGTACACCGCATCTTCGGCGTTATAGCAGCCGGCCGAATTCGGCAAGATGGTGTATTTACTGGGCGGCACTGCATCCAGCAAGCTCGGTGCGTTCGGGTCCTGCCCGATATTCACGCGGCGGATTGCGACCGTGATGATCTCGGCGCCGCTGGCCTCGGTCGCCAGGCGGGTTTGTTCCAGGTCTTTGTATTTTCCGCTGCCGACCAAGAGGCGCGAGCGATAGGTTTTACCGGCGATGGTGAGGCCGCTGTTATTGCTTGTTGTTTCCATGATTAATCCTTTTAACAATTCATCCCTTCAAGGGGATATTTGTGGGGTTTCGCAAAGCATGCTTTGCGCCACAAATATCTAAGCCGCTTGCAAGCGGCGCAGTGGAGGGTTGGGGTGGGGATGGGTTTCCGTGTTCAACTTGATTCAGGTGATTCCAGATAGCTTCCAGCACTGCATCCGTTTCTTCCAAAACCTGGTTGTTCCAAAATCGTAAAACTTCAAATCCTGCCTGCCGTAATTTCTGTGTCCTGTGTTCATCGTATCTGGCATCACCTACATGCTGAGAACCATCAACTTCCACTATCAGGCGAGCGTCCATACAGACAAAATCCAAGATGAAATTGCCATACGGATGTTGCCGCCGGAACTTCACCCCCAACTGCTCGCCACGCAAACCTTGCCACAATTTTCTCTCGGCGTCAGTCATGTTCTTGCGTAGCGATTTGGCATTTGAAAGGGATGTGGTTACAGTTTGGTTTTGCATGTCATTTCCCTTGCGGTTCGCCCTCGCTGCGATTCCCCCCCACTTCAAGGAGTGGAGATTGGGAGGGTGATGGGTTTCCGCAAATTTGCAACAGAAACCCATCCCCACCCTAGCCCTCCCCTTGAAGGGGAGGGAATTTCACGGCAGTTTTTTCGTTCGGCAAAATCAGCCGCCACCGATGGCACGCACCACGTCGACCTTGTCCTGCGCTTGCAGGCTATGCTGCTGCCAGAGCGGGCGGGCGATGATCTGGCGGTTGACGGCGACCGCGATCGCCTGCCCGCTCAGGTTCAAGGCGGCGATCAGCTCGTGCAGGGTAGCGCCCTCGCCCAGCTGATGCGCGGCGCCGTTCAGTTCGATTTCCATCACTGCTTCCGATAGATTTCGGCGCCCGATTTGACGAACTCGACCGCTTTCACTTCCATGCCCTGCTTCAGCGCCTGGATCTCGGTTATGCCCTGATTCGCCGCGTAATCGCGCACTTCCTGGGTAATCTTCATCGAGCAGAAATGCGGGCCGCACATCGAGCAGAAATGCGCCACCTTGGCCGAATCTTTAGGCAGGGTTTCGTCGTGGAATTCGCGCGCCTTGTCGGGGTCGAGGCCGATGTTGAACTGGTCTTCCCAGCGGAATTCGAAACGCGCTTTCGACAAGGCGTTGTCGCGGATTTGCGCGCCCGGATGGCCTTTCGCCAGATCGGCCGCATGCGCCGCGATCTTATAGGTGATGATGCCGTCTTTGACGTCGACTTTGTTCGGCAAACCCAGGTGTTCTTTCGGCGTCACGTAGCACAGCATGGCGGTGCCGTACCAGCCGATTTGCGCGGCGCCTATGCCGGAGGTGATGTGGTCGTAGCCGGGCGCGATGTCGGTGGTCAGAGGGCCGAGCGTATAGAACGGCGCTTCGTGGCACTGTTCCAGCTGCAAGTCCATGTTTTCCTTGATCAGGTGCATAGGCACATGGCCGGGGCCTTCTATCATGACCTGCACGTCGTGCTTCCAGGCGATCTGGGTCAGCTCGCCCAGAGTCTTCAGTTCGCCGAGCTGTGCTTCATCGTTGGCGTCGTAAATCGAGCCGGGGCGCAGACCGTCGCCGAGGCTGAAAGAGACGTCGTAGGCTTTCATGATTTCGCAGATGTCTTCGAAATGCTCGTACAGGAAAGATTCTTTGTGATGCGCCAGGCACCACTTCGCCATGATGGAACCGCCGCGCGAGACGATGCCTGTCATGCGCTTGGCGGTCATGGGCACGTATTGCAGGCGCACCCCGGCGTGGATCGTAAAGTAATCGACGCCTTGCTCGGCTTGCTCGATCAGGGTGTCGCGGAAGATTTCCCAGGTTAAGTCTTCGGCCTTGCCGTTGACTTTTTCCAGCGCCTGATAGATAGGCACGGTGCCGATAGGCACCGGCGAATTACGGATGATCCATTCACGCGTTTCGTGGATGTGCTTGCCGGTGGACAGGTCCATCACATTGTCGCCGCCCCAGCGTATGGCCCAGGTCATTTTCTCGACTTCTTCACCGATGGAGGAAGTGACGGCCGAGTTGCCGATATTCGCATTGATCTTCACCAGGAAATTGCGGCCTATGATCATAGGCTCAACTTCCGGATGGTTGATGTTGGCCGGGATGATGGCGCGGCCGCGCGCGATTTCGGAACGCACGAATTCCGGCGTGATTTCGGCCGGAATGCTGGCGCCGAAGGACTGACCCGGATGCTGGCGCCCCATCAAGTCTGCCAGCTTGTTGCCCATGGGGCCGGACGCTTGCAGGCTGGCCAGATATTGCTTGCGCTGCAGGTTTTCGCGGATCGCGATGTATTCCATTTCCGGCGTGATGATGCCTTGCCGTGCATAGTGCATTTGCGAGACATTTTTGCCCGGTAAGGCGCGGCGCGGCTTGCGGTGCAAGTTGAAGCGCAATTCCGCCAGCTTGGGATCGTTCAGGCGCTCGACCCCGTATTCCGAACTCGGGCCAGGCAATTCTTCGGTGTCATTGCGCTCGTCTATCCAGGTGCCGCGCACCGAGGCCAGGCCGGAGCGGATGTCGATCTTGACCTCAGGATCGGTGTAGGGGCCGGAAGTGTCGTACACATAAATCGGCGGATTCTGTTCCGAGCCGAACATGGCCGGCGTATCGGCCTGGCTGATCTCGCGCATAGGCACGCGGATATCGGGGCGGCTGCCCTGCACATAGATTTTGCGGGAATTCGGTAAAGGCTGTATCGCTGCCTGGTCTACCGTGGCGGTAGCGGACAGGAATTGTAAGTTGGCGTTCATGGTGAGTGGCTCCTTTGCGCTTTGCAGATGGGCATGGAGCCAGCAAAGGAGTTCCGGGTGACAGGACCTTGCGCCTGTGCCGGCAGCTTCCCTTCGCTGGCATTATCCAGATCAGGTTCGAGGGTATTTCTCACCCGACAAATGTATTGTCAGGACCCCTAGCATTCTCGCCACACAGCTGCGTGGCGACGAGGCATTATACGGCTTTTGAATTGACTGCGGCGCCTATTTATGCGGCATGCCGTTTTCCGGCCGGAGATCCGCACGGGCCGGGCCGTGCACCTCGGACAACTCGACCATGCCGGCCTTGATGGCGGCCGACAAGTCGCGCTCCAGTACCGGCAAGGCGTCTTCGTACGGCGTCAGCAGACGCGCAACGCCATAGGCGCGATTGCGGCCGTTGACCTTGCCCAGATACAATGCCATGTCGGCGATCTGCAAGGCTTTTTCCCAATCGCAGACCGCTTCCGGCACGCCGGAAAACGGCAGGGTGATGAAGCCGGCCGTCAGCGTGACCGGGACATGGGCGTCGCCGACCTCCACCGCTTCTCCGCCTATCGCCCGCAACACGCGCTCCACCAGGTGCGTCAACTGGGCGGGGTTGGAACGCGGCGAATAGATCATGAATTCCTCGCCGCCCCAGCGCAGCACCATGTCGGAGTCGCGCACCGATTTTCGCAGCCTATGCGCGACTTCCATCAGCACGGCGTCGCCGACCGCATGCCCGTAGCTATCGTTGATATGCTTGAAATGATCGATATCCATCAACATCAGGCAATCGGGGTTTTCCTGGCTATCCGCGCGCCGCTCGCCATCCACCAGGGCGATGCGGTTTTTCATCATGTCGACGAAGGAGCGCCGGTTGTACAAGCCAGTCAGCGGATCGCGCACCGCGTGAAATTCCAGCTGCAGATTCACTTCGCGCAGCCGCTCATTGGTCTTCCTGACGCGGCGATACAGGAAGAAGATGAAGACGCCGACCATCACGGTGACCACGGCCGCCAGCATGGAAATGATTTGTTGCAGGCGGCGGTTTTCCAGATCGGCGTCTTTCAATTGATTTTCGCGCGCCAGCAACTCTATCTGCTTCTGCCTCTGCTCGGCATTGAATTGTTCTTGCAAGGCCGCGACCGCTTTCGCCCGGTCAGAACGGAATAATTCGTCGTTCAGCTTTTGCTGTTCGCGCACATTGAGCAGCGCTTCCTTGTACATGTGCGCATTTTCATACATGCTGGCGATCTCGCCGAGCAGGGCTTCGATATCCGATTTCGAATTAATGTCCTTAAAATATTTCTTCGACTCGTCGATGAATTCTATGCCCTGCGCCAGCTTGCCCTGGCCCGCCAGCGCGAAGCCTACATTGGCCTTGGCGGTTGCCGCGCCGAAGGTTTCGCCGACTTCCTTGTATTTGGCGAGCGACAAGCGGGCATAGCGTTCCGCCTCGACAAAATTATGCATATGCAGGTAATGATCGGAGATATTGCTGAGCGCGGTCGCTTCGGTGCCCGGCATGCCGGCTTCCCGGGCGATCTGCAGCACCCGCTGATACGATTGCAAGGCCGCGGCATTGCGTCCCAGTTCGGTCAGGGCGATGCCTTGCACCATGCTCAGCGAAGAAATCGTTTTCGGGGAATGGACGGCCGGCGCCAACTCCAGGCCCTCGTTGGCGGTCGCCAGCGCCTTTTCGGCGTTATGCATGCTGATATACAGGCTGGCGACCGCTTCCAGCCGGTACAACTTCGCCTGCGCTTTACGGCGCGGCAACTGATCGGCCAGGCGCAAAGCTTCCAGATAATGCTCTAGCGCTTTTTCAAAATTGCCGACCGAGTGGTACATGCTGCCAAACGCGCTGTTCAAGCGCATCAGCACCAGCGGATTCTGACTGCCCTGCAAACTCTGCTTAATTTCATTCAGGCGGACTATCGCCTCCGCCTGCTTGCCTTGTTCCTGCAATTTAAACGCTTCGCCGATCTGGGCGAAACCTATCATGTCCATATCCTGATGCGCCCTGGCCAAGGCCAGCAATTCCGCGTTGACTTGTTCCGCCTCCTTGGTTTTACCGCCGTCGTAGAGCAAGCTGATCAGGGTCTTTAAGACTTCGGCGCGCACCGCATAAGCGGCGTCCGGGCCCAGCTTATCCTTGTATTCCCTGAGTTGCCTGAGCGCTGTGGCGTTATCGCGGTCGGCCAGCGTGTGTATCGTTTCCACATAGCTCAGATCGGCGCTGTCGGCAGCCTGCGCGTCGGGAACCGACAAGGCAAGACCGAGCACACTGGCGGTCAGCCAGCGGCGACAAATACGGAAATTAAGCTTGGACATGCATGCCCTCATACCATGACTCATATGGCGAATTGCTTGAGTTCGATGCCGGAAGTGAAATACGCATCAGAAATTCGGGGCGGTGAAAATAAATTCCAGCCTGACGCCCCGACTGACATCGTAACATTTCTTCCGATAAATACGGCGCGTTTGCCGTCAAGCTGACGATTATTACATGCTGCAATGCGGCATAAAGTAGATTTTCACTACGGAATCGATTGCAATATTTTTATATCATAGCAAAATTGCTCGCTGTTTTTTTGAAATATGACAGGCCGCGAACGCCTGCTTCGACCATCAGCAACATAAGATTTTCGTATGCAAACAGCATCAAAATCAGGCCCCCTCCGCCCTCATGAAATCGCAGACGCCACGCCTGCGCTCATTTATAATCAAGGGTTTAGCAAACCCAGCAAACTACATCATGGAATTAGCCAAGTCTTTTGAGCCCGCCGAGATAGAAAAACAATGGCGCAATGCCTGGGAACAGCGCGGCTATTTCGCCGCCGCGATGGACGAAGCCAAGCCTTCGTTCTCGATCCAGTTGCCGCCGCCGAATGTGACCGGCACCCTGCACATGGGCCATGCGTTCAACCAGACCATCATGGATGGCCTGACGCGCTACTACCGCATGCGCGGCCACAACACGGCCTGGATCCCCGGCACCGACCACGCCGGCATCGCGACCCAGATCGTGGTCGAGCGCCAGCTCGATGCACAAAAGATTTCACGGCATGACCTGGGCCGTGAAAAATTCCTGGAAAAAGTCTGGGAATGGAAAGAAAAATCGGGCTCCACCATCACCGGCCAGATGCGCCGCATGGGCGCCTCGGCCGACTGGGAGCGCGAATATTTCACGATGGATGCAGCACGCTCCAAGGTCGTGACCGAAGTCTTCGTGCGCCTGGTAGAGCAAGGCCTGATCTACCGCGGCAAACGCCTGGTGAACTGGGATCCGGTGCTGGGCACCGCGATTTCCGAACTGGAAGTGGTGTCGGAAGAAGAAGACGGTTTCATGTGGTATATCCACTATCCGCTCGCGGATGGCAGCGGCCATCTGACCGTGGCCACCACCCGTCCGGAAACCCTGCTGGGCGACGTGGCGGTGGCGGTCGATCCGAGCGACGAGCGTTACACCCACCTGGTCGGCAAGCTGCTGAAGCTGCCGCTGACCGGGCGTGAGATTCCTATCATCGCCGATGAGTATGTGGACAAGGAATTCGGCACCGGTTGCGTGAAGATCACGCCGGCGCACGATTTCAACGATTACGCGGTGGGCCAGCGCCACCAGTTCGCCCCGATCACCATTCTGACGCTGGACGCCAGGATCAACGAAAACGCCCCGGCCGCTTATCAGGGCATGGACCGCTTCGCCGCGCGCAAGCAAATCGTGGCCGACCTGGAAGCGCAAGGCTTGCTGGAAGCGGTCAAGCCGCACAAGCTGATGGTGCCGCGCGGCGACCGCACCAATGTGGTGATCGAGCCCATGCTGACCGACCAGTGGTTCATGGCGATGAGCAAGCCGGCGCCGGAAGGTACGCATTTCCCCGGCAAATCGATCGCCGAAGTCGCGCTGGAAAAAGTCGCGAACGGTGAAGTCAAGTTCGTGCCGGAAAACTGGACCACCACTTACAACCAGTGGCTGAACAATATCCAGGACTGGTGCATCTCGCGCCAGCTGTGGTGGGGCCATCAGATCCCGGCCTGGTATGGCGACGACGGCGCAGTGTTCGTGGCGCGCAATGAAGCCGAGGCGCAAGCCAAGGCGGCCGCAGCCGGCTACAGCGGCGCGCTGAAGCGCGACGACGACGTGCTCGACACCTGGTTCTCGTCGGCTTTGGTGCCGTTCTCCACCATGGGCTGGCCCGAGCAGACAGCGGACATGCGGCATTTCCTGCCGTCTTCGGTCTTGGTAACCGGCTTCGACATCATCTTCTTCTGGGTGGCGCGCATGGTGATGATGACCACGCACTTCACCGGCCAGGTACCGTTCAACACCGTGTATGTGCACGGTCTGGTGCGCGATTCCAGCGGCCAGAAGATGTCCAAATCGAAAGGCAATACGCTCGATCCTATCGACCTGATCGACGGCATCAGCGTGGATGAACTGGTAGCCAAGCGCACTACCGGCCTGATGAATCCCAAGCAGGCGGCCAGCATAGAAAAAGCCACGCGCAAGGAATTCGCGGCCGGCATCCCGGCCTACGGCACCGACGCGTTGCGCTTCACCAAGGCCAGCTATGCTTCTCTCGGTCGCAACATCAATTTCGACCTCGGTCGCTGCGAAGGTTATCGCAATTTCTGCAACAAGCTGTGGAACGCGACCCGCTTCGTGCTGATGAATACGCAAGATAAGGATTGCGGCTTCAGCGGCGCGGCGACCGATGCCGAACTCGATTACTCGCCCGCCGACCAGTGGATCATCTCCACCCTGCAGCGCGCCGAGATGGAGCTGGAAAAAGGCTTTGCCGACTACCGCTTCGACAACATCGCCTCCGCCATTTACAAGTTCGTCTGGGATGAATACTGCGACTGGTACCTGGAAGTCGCCAAGGTGCAAGTCCAGCACGGCAGCGAAGCGCAGCAACGCGCGACCCGTCGCACCCTGTTGCGCGTGCTGGAAGTCACCTTACGCATGGCGCATCCGCTGATCCCTTTCGTCACCGAACAGCTGTGGCAAACCGTGGCGCCGCTGGCCGGCAAGCAACTCAATCCGGCCGGCGACTCGATCATGCTGCAAGCCTATCCGATCGCGGTCGCAGAAAATATAGCCCCTGCCGCCGAAGACTGGATGCACGGCCTGAAAGCCATGACGGACGCCTGCCGCAACCTGCGCGGCGAAATGCAACTGTCGCCTGCCCTGCGCGTGCCGCTGCTGCTGCAAGCCGCGAATGCCGCCGACAAAGCCCGCCTGGAATCCTATGCGCCGTATCTGCAAGCGCTGGCCAAGCTGTCCGAAGTACAGGTAGTCGATGCGCTGCCCGATTCGCCAGCCCCGGTGTCCATCGTCGGCGAAAGCAAGCTGATGCTGAAAGTGGAAATCGACGTCGCCGCCGAACGCGAGCGCCTGTCCAAGGAAATCGCCCGTCTGGACGGCGAGATCGCCAAGGCGCAAGCCAAGCTGGGCAACGAAAGCTTCGTGGCGCGCGCGCCGGCGCAAGTGGTGGCGCAGGAAAAAGAGCGCATGGCAGCCTTCTCGGCCACGCTGGAAAAATTGCGCGAGCAATTCGCTAAATTGCCGGCCGCTTGAAAAGTTGAAACTTCGCTATTACAGTGTGCTTCTAGAAATTCAATTATCGGGATGCAGATCCAGGCGCAAACCACAGCAATACGTCGGTATTGCGAGGATTTGCAACGCAGAGATGCGCCCGAGAATTGGATTGATAGAAGTGCACTAAAGTGTAGGCTCTAAAAATCTTGTACGTGCTGCTTAACTCAGCACGTACAATCATTTGCAGTGCTTAGCCACTTTCTAATAACGGAGACAACATGAAGCAATTGAAATTAGGCGCAGCGATCCTGACTGCGCTGCTATCCTTTTCCGCACTGGCCCACGCCGAAGAAAGCCCTACCGGCCTGTGGAAAAGCATAGACGACAAGTCCGGCAAACCCAAGGCCCTGATACGCATCAGCGAAAGCGGCGGCGAACTGCAGGGCAAGATAGAGAAACTGTTCCTGGAACCGCACGAAGATAAAAACCCCAAGTGCGACAAATGCGAAGGCGTGAACAAGGACCAGCCCATCATAGGCATGACCATACTGTTCGGCCTGAAAAAAGACGGCGACGAATATAACGGCGGCCGCATCCTCGACCCCGGCAACGGCAAGCTGTACAGCAGCAAACTCAGCGTAATCGACAACAACAAAAAACTGAATGTGCGCGGCTATATAGGCGTACCTTTCATGGGCCGCACCCAGACCTGGTTGCGCGAGCAGTAAGAAATTCCGAACGATTTATGAAGGCGCTGCGGCGCCTTTTTTATTTGCTGCGCTTGGCCCGGAACACCGTGCTATCGGCATAAAACCCCGCATCCTGCTGCGGCCACCAGCCGGGGATGCCGAGTACCGGCAAGGGCGTGTAGGCGGCATTGCTGAGCGGCTGGGCGGCCAGTTGCGCGCTGACGGCGCGGTCGAGCCAGGCGCGTCTGGCATCCCACTCCCAGCTGAAAAATTCTAGCGGCGCGCTCACCACCCAAGTGTGGGCGGTGATGGCCTTGTACGGTTGCACCAGTTTTTCCATCAGGGCGTGGCCGAAGCTCCAGACTTCGGCCTGGCTGCCCCACAGCGCGCGTCTTTCCTGAAAGGCGGCTTGCCAGCGGTGGGCGCGCAAGTCGGCCACCAATTGCTCAGCGGACTGGCTCTCCGCCACCACCAGCAGCGCGGCGTTTTCATCGAAGATGGTGGCGGCGTCGCGTGCCGGGCCGCGCGATTTGCCTATGCCCAACATGGCGATCTGCGCCGCCTGCAAGGCGTTCAGCTGGCGCTTGATGTGCGGGAAAGTCAGCCAGACCAGGGCGTTGAAGAAATCGTGCAGGTTTTCGCGGGTAGGCACGCGGCCGGCGCTGCTGATGAAGCTTTCATACGCCATGCCTTCCGGCAAATCTTCTTGCGGCACGAATTGCATGGGCAGATCGTGGTGATTGCGCAAGGCGAGCGCGCCGGCTGCGGCATTCAATTGCGCGCGCCAGTCGGCGGCCGCGATGATAGACGCCGCCGCCGGACGCACGCTGGCGTACCAGGCTTGCGGCCAGGGTATGCCGTCGAAGAAGCGCACCGTCATTAAGCTGCGACCAGTTTCCAGTTCAGGGTCTCGCCCGCGTTCAGCGGCACCAGGCTGGCGTCGGCGAACGGCAACTCGGCCGGCAGGGTCCAGCTCTCGCGCTTCAGGGTGATGTGGCCGGGGTTGCGCGGCAAGTTGTAGAAGGCCGGGCCGTTGAAGCTGGCGAAGGCTTCCAGCTTGTCGAGCGCGCCGGCTTGCTCAAACGCCTGCGCGTACATTTCCATCGCGTGCAGGGCGGTGTAGCAACCGGCGCAACCGCAGGCGGCTTCTTTCGCGCCCTTGGCGTGCGGCGCGGAATCGGTACCGAGGAAGAAGCGGGCATTACCCGAGATCGCAGCTTGCACCAAGGCTAGTCTGTGGGTTTCGCGCTTCAGCACCGGCAGGCAGTAATAGTGCGGACGGATGCCGCCCTTGAAGATTTCATTGCGGTTGTACAGCAAGTGATGCGCGGTGATGGTGGCGGCAAGCGGGCCGCTCGCTTCGCTGACGTAGACGGCCGCTTCCCTGGTGGTGATGTGTTCGAACACGACTTTCAGTTGCGGCATGTCGCGCCGCAGCGGCTCCAATACCGTTTCTATGAACACGGCTTCGCGGTCGAACAAGTCGATGGCGGGGTCGGTGACTTCGCCATGCACCAGGAAAGGCAGGCCGGCTTCTTGCATCGCTTCCAGCGTGGCGTAGCATTTTTTCAGGTCGGTGACGCCGGCGTCGGAATTGGTGGTGGCGCCGGCTGGGTACAGCTTCACGCCGTGGATGAAGCCGCTGTCTTTGGCGCGGCGGATTTCAGCGGGTGCGGTGTTATCGGTCAGGTACAGCGTCATCAGCGGCTGGAAGCTCATGCCGGACGGCAGCGCGGCCAGGATGCGCTGGCGATAAGCGGCGGCTTGCTCGACCGTGGTGACCGGCGGCTTCAGGTTCGGCATGATGATGGCGCGGCCGAACTGGGCGGCGGTGTGCGGCAACACGGCGGCCATGGCGGCCTCGTCGCGCAAGTGCAGGTGCCAGTCGTCGGGGCGGGTGATGCGGATTTCTTGGGTGTGGGCGGCGCTCATGGTGGCTTTCGATACGGCGGAATTGGATCAGCCCTCATTTTACCCGCCCGGACTGGGCTCCGAAAGGACAAAGAAATACTACCCCCCAGTATATTTTACAAGCCTTTAAATACGCGGACGACAGGCTTGTTTTATTAAAAACAGGGGGGAGTATGCGTGACTGGCGGCGACAGTGCAGGCTCAGGCGAGCGGCGCGGCGTCGGACGGGGTCACGGCCGGCAGCGAGAAAAGCAGGCGCAGCCCCTGGCCGGGCGCGCTCTCTAGCCGCAGCCGGCCCTTGAAGATCGCCAGCACCAGATTCAGCACGATGGATAAGCCGAGGCCGGAGCCGCCCTGTCCGAGCTTGGTGGTGTAGAACGGTTCGAACACCTTGTTTTGCAGTTCGGGCGCGATGCCCTGGCCGTCGTCGCTGTACACCAGTTCTATCGTGTCGCCGCGGCGCTCGGCCGCGATCGCGATATGGCCGCTGTCGCGACCGTCGAAGCCGTGCGTGACCGAATTCATCACGATATTGTTGATGATTTGCTCGAGGTGGCCGGGGTAGCTGTCCATCTCTATGCCGTCCGGGATTTGCAAATCGACCGTTGCGTTGGCGCGGCGCGTGATCGGGGCCAGCGCGTTCAGGCTGTCCTGCACCGTGACCCGCAAATCGAAACGGCGCCGGCGCTGGCTGGTCTGGTCTATCGAGACGCGCTTGAAGCTCTCGATCAGCTCGCTGGCGCGCTGGCCGTTGCGCAAGATGATTTCGCTGCCGCGCCGGCATTCTTCCAGTCCGTGCGCCAGGCCGGAGCGCGTCAGGCCGCCGCTGCCGGTCGCGCCGGCTAAGTCGCTCAGCTTGTCCACCAGCACCGAGGCGGTCAGCACCATATTGCCGATAGGCGTATTCAGCTCGTGCGAGACGCCCGCCACCAGCGAGCCTAGCGAAGCCAGTTTTTCCGACTCGACGATCTGCTCCATCGCTTGCCGCAGTTCGCGCGTGCGCTCGTCGACGCGCGTCTCCAGCTGTTCGTTCATTTCCAGCATGGCCGCTTCGGCGCGCTTGCGTTCGGAAATATCGACATGGGTGCCTATCATGCGCGTCGCCCGGCCCTGTTCATCGTGCGCCACCACCATGCCGCGCGCCATCACCCATTTCCAGCTGCCGTCCTTGCACAGCATGCGTTGTTCTATCGCATAAAATTTTTCGCGTCCGCTGAAATTCTCTTCCAGCAAAACCATGGCCTTGCGCAAATCGTCCGGGTGCGCCAGCCGTTGGTAGGTAGCCAGATGGTTCGGCAGTTCGTCCTCGGCATAACCGAGCATTTCCTTCCAGCGCTTCGAATACAGCACGTCGCCGCTGACGACATTGAAATCCCAGACGCCGTCGCCGGTGCCTTCCAGCGCGAACTTCCAGCGCGATTCGCTTTCTTGCAGACTGGAGAAGGAATCGTTCAGGCGCTGGCGCATCGCGTTCAGCGCCGCGACCACGTGCTGCAGCTCGTCGTTGCGCGCGCCCTCGCGCTCCAGCGTCAGCGCGCCATCCATCTGGCCGGCAGTCAGGCGGTCGGAATAGCCGGCGATTTTCTTCAGGTGGCGTCCGACCAGCATCTGGAACAAGGCCAGAATGAAGAGCGAGACCAGGAAAGTCTTGACGGTCTGAGTGATCAGGATCACCACCACCTTTTCGCGCAGGCGGCGGTAGACGCCTGCCAGACTGGCTTCGACCCGCACCAGGCCGAGATAGACCGGCTGCTGGCGGTGCGTGTAATGGAGCGGGAATTCATAGCGCAGTACGCCGCTCGCATGCGCGGCGCCGAACCGGGCCACGGCCTGCCCCTGTTCCGACCGGATTTCTATGTACTCGACATCGGGCAGACGGAGGATGCCCTGCAGTTGCAGTTGCAAGTCGTGCGCGCCGGTATTCCACAGGCTGGAAGCGAGGCTATCCGAATAACTGACGCGTATCTGCGTCAGTTGCGCCTCGATGTCGCGCACGTCGCTGCGGTAATCGAGCCCCAGTTCGAGCAGCGTCGAGCACAGCGTCACGATGGAACTGAAGATCAGGATCAGGATAGCGAAACGCCGGCCCAGGCTGCCGTCCGCGGACTTGTTGCGCCAGAAACCGGTGGCATGCATGCGCCACCCCTATTGCGGATAACGGCGCAATACGCCGTCGAAGATGCGCCGGTAGCTGCCGTCCTGTTTCATCCGGCGGATTTCGGCGGCGATCTTCGGCACCAGGGCGGCGTGCTTCTTATGCAAATACAAGAACCAGTCGCCCTCGACCAGGGCCGGCTGCAGTATCTTGATGTCTTGCAAGCCCATGCTTTGCACAAAGTGCATGCCTTCCAGCTTTTCTATCACGGCCAGGTCTATCCTGTCCTTGTCCAGCATGGCGAACAATTGGCGGCCGGTTTCCAGCTTGATCAGCGAGCGGGTGCCGACGATCTTGCGCTCCAGGATTTTCCAGCCGGTCAGTATGCCGACGTCGTAGGGGCGCAGGCTGTCCGGCCCGCTCACGCTGAAATCGGCGTGGCGGCTGAACACCACCATCTGGTAATACATCACCGGTTCCGGCACCCGCAACAGATTGCGGTAAGTCTGCTCGATGCCGAGCACGCGCGCGACGTCGCCATCGTCGATGCCGCTGTTGGCGTTCAGCAAACCGCGCTCGGCCGGGGACGGCTGGATTTCCACCCTGAGGCCGAGGCGCCGGAATAATTCGGCGTAAAACAAATCGAGCGCGCCGTCGTGGGCGGGCGAGGTGAGCGGCGAAAAAAACGAGGTATTCAGCACCAGGCCGGTTTCGGCATGCACGGCACAGGCGAACAGCAAGCCGGCCAGCAGACATTGCAGACGTTTCATCCCAACCCCGCTTTCACGAGCGATACGAACGGCGTTAATCGATATACAGAGCGCGGCTCCGCCTGCTCACTCTCTACCGTTTCGCCGGCGCTGTCAACCGCCTGCCGCCGGCATGGCGCCGGCCTTGCAATGGGCAAAAAAATACTCCCCCCGGTATATTCGACAGCGCTTTGTTTGCCTTGGCGGCAGGGCGCTGTTGAGAAACAGAGGGGGAGTATCCTGGCGGCGCCGACTCAGTGAATGATCTTGGCCAGGAAGTCGCGCGCGCGTTCGGAACGGGCGGCGTTGAAGAACTCGTCCTTGGCGCAATCCTCGACGATCTGGCCCTTGTCCATGAACACGATGCGGTTCGCGACTTTCTTGGCGAAACCCATCTCGTGCGTGACCACCATCATGGTCATGCCTTCCTGCGCCAGGCCGACCATCACGTCCAGCACTTCATTGATCATCTCGGGGTCGAGCGCCGAAGTCGGCTCGTCGAACAGCATCGCGATCGGGTCCATAGACAGCGCGCGCGCAATCGCCACGCGCTGTTGCTGGCCGCCCGACAACTGGCCGGGGAATTTATCTTGCTGGTTCAGCAAGCCGACGCGCTCCAGGTATTTCAGGCCCTTGGCGGTCGCCTCTTCTTCCGAGCGCCCGAGCACCTTGATCTGGGCGATCGTCAGGTTCTGGCGTATCGTCAGGTGCGGGAATAGTTCGAAGTTCTGGAACACCATGCCTATTCTTGCGCGCAGCTTGGACAGATTGGTCTTAGGATCGCCGACCGAGACGCCGTCCACCGTGATTTCGCCCTTCTGGAAAGGCTCCAGGCCGTTGACGGTCTTGATCAGGGTCAACTTGCCGGAACCGGAAGGACCGCACACCACCACCACTTCGCCCTTCGACACTTCGGTGCTGCAATCGCTCAGTACTTGAAACTGGCCATACCATTTGCTGACGTTATTCAGTTTAATCATCTTTATCTCCACACTTTTGTTTGGGAACCACAGAGTTATCCGGTTTTCGTCATCCCCGCGAAAGCGGGAATGACGTTTCGCGCTATTCCATGCTTCCTTAACGAATGATTGCCACTCTTTGCTGCAACTTCCTGACCAGGCTGGACAAGCCATAGCACAGCAAGAAATACACTACCGCGACAAAGGAATACATTTCCACCAGACGGCCGTCGCGCTGCGCGACCTTGGAGGCGGCGCCGACGAAATCGGTAATCGACAGCACATACACCAGCGAAACGTCCTGGAACAGCACGATGGTTTGCGTCAGCAAGACCGGGATCATGTTGCGGAACGCTTGCGGCAACACGATATTGCCCATGGTTTGCCAGTAATTCATGCCGAGCGCATAACCGGCCCAGATTTGCCCGCGCGGTATCGACTGTATGCCGGAGCGCATGATCTCGCAGTAATACGCGGCCTCGAACAGCACGAAGGTAATCAGCGAAGACGAGAACGCGCCGACTTGCACCGGCGTGTCGGAACCGATGATCCAGGCGCCGATATAAGGCACCAGGAAATAAAACCAGAAAATCACCAGCACCAGCGGCACCGAGCGCATCAGGTTGACATAGGTGGTGGCGATGAAGGCTATCCACTTATGGTGCGACAGCCGCATCATGGCCAGCAAAGTCCCGAGGAAAATCCCGCCCAGCATCGCCAGCAAGGTCAGCTTCAGGGTGAAGCTCATGCCGGTCGTGAACAGATAAACCCAGGAACGCTGGATCACGTCGAAATCGAAATTAGCGAACATGCTTAATGCCCTCCCGCGTTAGCCGAACCGGTGCTGATGAAACCGGGCACTGCGGTTTTCTTTTCCAGCAAATTCGAGAGGATGATCGCGATCACCGACACCGCCAGGTAAATGATGGTGGCCGCGGTAAACGCCTCGAATACCTGGAACGAGAATTCCTGCATCGAGCGCGCGCTGGCGGTCAGTTCCATCAAGCCTATGGTCAAGGCTACCGAGCTGTTCTTGATGATGGCCGCGACTTCATTGGTCAGGGCCGGGATGATGATGCGGAACGCCATCGGCAACAGCACGTAGCGATAGGTTTGCGGCAGCGTCAGGCCGAGCGCGGTGCCGGCCATTTTCTGGCCGCGCGGCAAGGCGTTGATGCCGGCCGAGACTTGCACCGCGACCCGCGCCGAGGTGAAGAAACCGAGGCTCAGCACGGCCGTGATGAACGGTGCGTTCGGCATCGCCTTCAGCCAGTTGCCGAAATCGGTAGGCACCAGTTCCGGCATCACGAAATACCACAGGAACATCTGCACCAGCAGCGGGATGTTCCGAAACAATTCTACATAGCCGTTCGCCAGGCGCGCCGCCCATTTATTCGGCGCGGTGCGGATGGTGCCGATCACGGCGCCGAGCAGCAGCGCGATGATCCAGGCCAGGCCGGCGGTGGCCAGCGTCCACAGCATGCCGGAGATCAGCGTATCGAGATAAGTGCCGGCGCCGTCGGGCGAGCTTTCCCAAAAGATATTCCAGTTCCAGTTGTAATTCATTTACTCCTCCTGAGAGTCCCAAAAGCAAAACGGGAGGCGAACACCTCCCGCTCTGCTATGGCTACACTTGATGCTAATACTTATTTTTTCTTTTTCAAGACGGCTTTTTGCGCTTCCGGCACTGCGGCATAGGCAGAAGGCTCGCCGGAATCGGTAGGCTTGGCGATCACCGCCTTGAATTGCTCGGAAATCGGCCAGTTCAGGACTACGCCTTTCGGTGGTATCGCCTGCAGGAACCACTTGTTGTAGATGCGGTTGATATCGCCTGAAGTCAGCACGCTGGAAATAGCCTTGTCGACGGCCGCCTTGAACGGCGCGTCATCCTTGCGCAACATGATGCCGTACGGCTCTACCGACAGCGCTTCCTTGCTGATCTCATAATCGGCAGGCGCCTTGGAATTGGCAGCCAGCGAAGCCAGCAAGATGTCGTCCATCACGAAAGCCACGGCGCGTCCGGTTTCCACCATCAGGAAAGCTTCGGCATGATCCTTCGCCGGCAGGATATTGATGCCGAGGTTCTGGTCGGCGTTCAATTGCGTCAGTTGCTTCAGGTTGGCGGTGCCGGAAGTCGATACCACAGGCTTGCCCTTCAGATCGGCCAGCGATTTGATATGGGACGATTTCTTTGCCAGGATGCGCGTCGCGGTGACGAACGTGGTTGGTGCAAACGCGACCTGTTTCTGACGCTCGACATTATTGGTGGTGGAACCGCACTCCAGGTCGACGGTGCCGTTCGCCATCAGCGGGATGCGGGTGGCCGAGGTGACCGGATTCATCTTGACATTCAGGCTGGACAAGCCGAGTTGTTTTTGCACTGCTGTCACGATCTTCATGCACAGGTCGATCGAATAGCCCTGGTACGATTGTTTGTCGTCCAGATAGGAAAACGGGATCGAGGAATCGCGCACACCGAGGGTAATGGTGCCGGTTTCCTTGATTTTCTTCAATGTGCCGGTTTCCTGCGCCTGCGCAACGCCTGCGCCCAGGGCCGCCATCACGCCGGCGCTCGCCAGCAGGGTAGATAATTTCATTTCGTCTCCTCATCAATAAATAACGACATGCCGAGTGTAGCAAAACAGCGCGGCACGATAACAATTTTTCACAATTTAAACTACGTATTACTACTTATCCGTAACCAAAATTAACGATTTTCAGTCGGCCACTTTATCGGAAGGAAAGCGTATCGTGTCGCGCAGCAGGAAGCCCATGTTCATATTCAGGTTCGCGCCCTTGGGCGGAATCGGCTTGCGGAACCACTTGTCGTACAGGCGGGTGATCTCGCCCTCGTCCATCAGATGCGCCATCTCGCGGTCGATCAGGGCCTTGAACGCGGGATCGTCGCGGCGCAGCATCATGGCGTACGGCTCGGTCGAGAGCGCGTCGCCCACCACGGCAAATTTAGCCGGGTCCCGGGCATTCGCCCTCAGCCCGTACAGCAAGACATCGTCCATAGGAAAGGCGTCGGCCTGGAAGTTTTCCACCATGCCGAAAGATGCGTTATGGTCGTTGCCTTCTATTAATTTCAAGTCCAGCCCGCGCACCTTATCGCGCTCCGTCAATAATTTGACGGTGGTGGTGCCCTTGGTGGTGACCACTTTTTTCTCCTTGAGATCGGTCCAGTTTTTGATGCCGGAATCGATCCTTACCGCCATCCTGGCGGTGGCGAAGAAATGCGGAATCGTAAACGCCACCTGCTTGCGCCGTTCGGCGTTATTGGTGGTCGAGCCACATTCGAGATCGGCCTTGCCGTCGACGATAGCGGGGATGCGCGTGCTGCCGGTGACCGGCAGGTAATTGACCTTGAGCTGCGGCAATTTCAACTCTTTTTTGATGGCGTCGACCAGCTTCAGGCAGATATCGACCGCATACCCGACCGGCCGCTGCACGCCGCCCTTATCCTCGACCAGATAGGAAAACGGGACCGAGGCTTCGCGGTGCGCGATCGTCACCGTTTGCGTTTCCTTGATGTGGCTCAGGGTGTCGGCGCCGTAAGTAAACGCGGAGCACAAGGCCAGCACGCCTGGCATGCCTGTCCTGATTACCCGTTTCAACACTTGCATAGGCGTTCCTTTTTACTTTGCACAGGATGGTAATGATAAAAAAGCTGGGATTTCAACAGAAAATATCCGTTTCAACAAAATATTATTCGATTTTTTTGCGCTCGTTTTTTGCCAGGAGCAATAAAACGCGCGTACAAAAAGCGACATCCATCATAAGCGCAAACGCCTATGATGGATGTTTTATTGCAACAAAAAATTATGGGTACAAGCCGCGCACTTCACGCGCCTGCAACACGCGCGAACAACCGATGATGAAGGCCGCGGTACGCAAGGACACGCTCTTGTCTTCGGTGACCTGCCAGACCGAGTTGAAGGCTTCCTTCATGATGCGGGTCAGACGCTGGTTGATCTCGTCTTCGCTCCAGAAATAGCTCGAGAAATCCTGCACCCATTCGAAGTAAGACACGGTCACGCCGCCGGCATTGGCGATCACGTCCGGCACTACCAGCACGCCCTTGTCGCGCAAGATGTCGTCGGCTTCCGGCGTGGTCGGGCCATTCGCGCCTTCCAGGATGATACGGGCGCGGATCTGGTCGGCGTTCTTGGCTGTGATCTGTTGTTCGAGTGCGGCCGGGATCAGGATGTCGCAATTGACGGACCAGAATTCCTCATTCGGCAAGACCGCTTCTATGCCTTCGAAACCGGCCACGCTGCCCTTGGCGGCGACGTGCTCCAGCAATTTGTGGGTGTCCAGGCCGTTCGCGTGGAAGATCGTACCGCCGTGGTCCTGCACCGCCACGATCTTGGCGCCGGCTTCCTCGAACAGACGGGCTGCGATGCCGCCGACGTTGCCGAAACCCTGCACTGCGATCTTCGCGCCGGCTATCTTCAGGCCGCGCTTGGCGGCGGCTTCGCAGCCGACCACGAATACGCCGCGCCCGGTCGCTTCGCGCCGGCCCAGGCTGCCGCCGAGCGAGATCGGCTTGCCGGTCACCACGCCGGTGGCGGTGCGGCCTTCGTTCATGGAATAGGTATCCATCATCCAGGCCATGGTTTGTTCATTGGTGTTCACGTCCGGCGCCGGGATATCCTTGTCCGGGCCGATGATGATGCCGATTTCCGAAGTGTAGCGACGCGTCATGCGCATCAGTTCGCCGCGCGACAGGGTCTTGGGATCGACGCGGATGCCGCCCTTGGCGCCGCCGTAAGGCACGTTGACTGCCGAATTCTTGATGGTCATCCAGGCCGACAAGGCCATCACTTCCGACAGCGTCACATCCTGGTGGAAACGCACGCCGCCCTTGCCCGGGCCGCGCGAAGTATTGTGCTGTACGCGATAGCCTTCAAAGTGGGCGATGCTGCCGTCATCGCGCTCGATAGGCACGTCCACCACCAGGATACGCTTGGGGCGCTTCAGGGTTTCCACCCAGCGCGACAGGTGGCCGAGATAAGGGGTGACGCGATCGATCTGCTCCAGATAAACAGCCCAAGGTCCAGTCTCATGCGGGGTAAGATAAGACGGGATCTGATGTTGGGTGGTGGACATGGTATGCCTCTTTCTTGTGAACTTTGATGAGTAGTGTCTGTGATGTGTCTGCGGCCTGTCGGCCGACCGTCGCTCCCATCGCTGATGGCGACAAGTCTGCGGGCGGCCCGAAAAGCTGAGGCATAGTAGTCGTTAGCGGCAAAACCGCGCCAATGCTTTGTTTGCATATATCTATGCATAAAATGCATAACAATGAAAGCTCGCGCGATCTAGCGGCCGCAGTCCGGCGCCGGCATCTGCCAGAATTTCCGCCAGCGCTTGCGTACCGGTTTGTCGGCGTGCGCCAGGCGGGCGGCCAGATAGCCGCGCAGGACGCTGGCGCAGCCCGCCGGACTGGCCCGCCCGCCCTGCAATTCCGCCAATAAGCGGCCGGCGACCGCGGCATCGTTGAGGCGGCCCAACTCATCCTGCAAGGCGCTCAGGGCCGCCAGATAACGGGCGCGTTTTTTGCCGGCTCTTTTCGATGTTTTTTTGGCGCCATACAGCGGCAGAAAAAACTCGTAGGCATAGCGCAATTTTTTTACCGCGATGCGTAACAAATGGCGCGCCGCCGGGTTCGCCTTGCGCCAGCACTTGCCGCGCCGGCGCAGCCGCCCACGATAGCGCGCCAGCATACGCTGCGCGAACTTCAGCGCGCTCGCGTTCAGGCGGCGCCGTTGCGACGCTTTCATGCCCGCGCGCCAGCAGCGCGCTTGCAAGCAGCGCTGCAAACCGCGCATCAGGCGCGCGTAGCGCAGCGAGCCGACTGCGGCGCACACCGCCGCATGCTGCGCGGCGAGCATCTCTTGCAGCGCGCACGCGAGCGCGGCGCAAGCGTCCGGCGCCGCCGCGCCCAGCACTGGCAATATCGACTCGTTCAGCACATCCCAATCGCGCGCCTGCCCCAGGGTTGCCGTCAGCCAGTCGAGTTCGCGGCGCAGACTGGGCGGCAGCGTCAGCACGTCGCGGAACAATCCCAGCGCAGTACGCAGGCGGCGCAAGCCTACGCGCATCCGGTGCAGGCTGTTTGCATCGTAAGCTTGCGCCAGACTGCGGCGCTCGGCCGCGATTCCTTGCAGGCAAGCGGCGACGACAGACGCAAACAAGCGCTCGACCGTCATGCCTTCAGGCAATTCGATGCGCCGCGTGTGCGCTACTGGCGCGGCGGTCCGCGCTGTCGCTGCCAGCCCCATAGCCTGACGCCCTTTCCGGTGACGGATTTGCCTGCTACTTACACTGTAGTGCTTATTTTGCGTCGCGATGTTATCTGTCGGCCCGGCTTTCATCGCGCAGGATTCTCACCTAAACTGATGATGAAGTTGTTAGCTGTGTTCAGGCTAGATCATCACGATGGGGAGCAAAGTGATGAAACGTGATAACTATGAGCGAGATCTGGCCATCCTGAAGCGGCTGCGTGCGCAAGCCGAAGAAGTAGAAGCATTGCGGGCGCGCGTTGCACAGTTGGAACTGGAAAAAAATGCCTTGCTGCGCACCTCAGGCCGCATGAACGAGGAGCTTGAACACTACCTGCAAGTCAAGAAAGAATGGGACTGGTTTTTCGATAACTCGCCCGACTTGCTGTGCATCGCCGGCACCGACGCTTACTTCAAGCGGGTGAACCCGGCGTTTACCGAAACGCTAGGCTATAGCGCCGAAGAACTGCTGCGCCACCCCTTCTTCCATTTCGTTCATCCCGACGACATAGAGCGTACCCAACGCGAATTACAGAAACTGAACGAAGGCCAGGATTGCATCAATTTCGAAAACCGCTATCGCGATAGCGCCGGCAATTGGCATTGGCTCGCATGGCGCTGCCCCGGCACCACGCCGAACGTCCCGCTGATTTATGCGATTGCGCGCGACATCACGGAACAAAAACGCAGCGAAGCTGAAATCCTGTACCTGGCCGAACACGACCCCCTGACCGGTCTGTCCAACCGGGCCGCCTTTGAAAGCGAATTAGCGAGCGCGATCGCCCGCACCGAACGCGACGCCAAGAAACGGCTGGCCTTGCTGATGATAGATCTCGATGGCTTCAAAGCAATCAACGACAATTACGGCCACGCCGCCGGCGACCATTTGCTGAAACTGGTCGCGGCCCGCTTCCAGTCCATGCAACGCCGCAGCGACCTGGTGTGCCGGCTAGGCGGCGACGAATTCGCCTGGCTGACCGAGGGCGCGGCCCGCACGGAAACCGAGGCGCTGGCCGCCAGGTTATCGGAAGCGATCTTGCGGCCGTTTGCGCTGGAAGAAATCACGCTGACGATAGGCTGCAGCATAGGCATCAGCAGCTTCCCCTGGCCGGCAAGAAACGCCGCCGACTTGCTGAAGCAAGCCGACGCGGCCATGTACAAGGTGAAAAAAACCGGGAAAAACGGTTACCTGAGCTACCGCTGACGGCCGCTGAGACGGCACGCAGGCTTCACCACCTGGAACGATGGTCTTCGGTCACGCCGACCAGTTGCTCGACGCGGCGCGGCCTGGCGTCCGCGCTAGCCTTGACCCAGCCGCTGAAGCTCCCTATCGGTTGCACATAGCGGCTGGCGGCGACCAGCAAATTCTTGTTTTCGGCGCGGCAGCCCTCGGGCTGGAATTGCAGGTCGAGCAAGCCGTCCGCCGTGTAAATATGCCAGGGCGCCAGCGGCGCCGCCGGATCGAAATCGAAATGCGCGGCGCCCAGCGCGATCAGGCGGCCGTCCAGCCATAAGGCGTTTTCATGGTTGCCGAAATAGCCGGCTTGCAGATTGAAACCGAGCTCAGCGCTATGCGCCGAAGCCCAGCGCCAGGCCGTGTCGCGCGCCAGAAAACCGTTGCTGTGATCGAAGCTGGCGACACCGCCGTCCAAGTCATACACGCGAGCGCCGGCGCTGACGCTGCCGCGCACCGGCATGGCGGACGATTTCACGGTGGCGTGCACGCCGCCGCCGTCCACTGCGCCGACCGCCAGCAGGCAGGGCGGCGCCTGTTGCGCATCGAATTCGGCCGCGATCTTGAAATCCCCGCACTGCACCGCCAGCCTATACAGCCGGCTGTCCGGCACTTGCCGGTAATCGATACGCTTGCCGAGCAAACGGAAATGGCTGGCCGCGCCGGCCGCCGGCCTGGCATCGAGCCTTGCGCTGAGTCCGGGCAAGCCGTCCTGGGAAAAACCGGCGACCAGCTTGCGCTGGCGGCGGTCGAACGCATAGGCAAACGCGGTATTGGTCCAGCCGACATCGACGATGGCGATGCCGCAAAACACTTCCTCGCTGGCCAGCGCCACATACTGCCAACGCTTGTGATGAAAATGCCGCCACAGACGGCTGCGGCGCAACGCGGGCGGCAAGCCGGACCAGTCGATTTGGGCCGGATGACCGGCGTATTGACCGAAATGCACGCGCCCTTGGTCATCGACCAGGGCGGCGGGGGCGGCAGGCAGGAAGTGGACGGGCATGGGCGGCGCAGGCGGTGGTGGCTGAACCGCCGATTGTGCCGCAAGCGCCACCGGGAGTCCATTCCAGTTTGCATCGCGCCGCGACGGCCGGGCGCGGCTCCGGTGGCGCGCCGCCCGAGACGGCCGCAAACGGCGTTTTTCCGGCCCTGGAAGGCAAAATATACTCCCTACCAGTATATAAAAATACCCGTTTAACGACACTGACGACAGCGCGTTTTTTACACATACTCCCTGTTTTTATGTATTAATCGCGGCGGCGTCAGGCGTTTTACTCCGGGCGCGCTTTTTTCTTCGATTTTTCGCGTCGTCCCTGCTGCGCTTGCTCCAGATAATCCCATAGCCGCGCCACGATCAGCTTGCCCGGCCTTTGCGGCGACGGTCGTTCGCGGTACAGGCGGATTTCCATGTTGACTTCCCAGGCGCCGCTGTTGCCGTCGGCGCGCGCCAGCTGCTTTTGCTTCAGTTCGCGCGTGACCGCCGACTCCGGCAAAAACGCCACGCCGCGCCCTTCCAGCGCCATCATCTTCAAGCCTTCCGCCATGTCGGTTTCGTAGCATTTGTCGAAATGCAGCGGCGGCCGCGCGTCGTTCAGTATCAACTCCACCATACGCCCGAGGTAGGCGTTGTTGGCATAGGCGAGGAAAGGCAGGGCAGCCTCGGCCGTGCCGGGCAAGGCGAATTCCGGCACGCCGTGGCGGTCGCAGCGGGTGTAGGCGCGCAGGGCTTCCGCGCCCATGCTGAGCATGTCGTACTGGCTGGAGTCCAGCAGCAAGGGCTGGCGCGGATGGTGGTAGCACAGCAGCAAATCGCAGCCGCCCTCGACCAGGGTCATCACGGCGTCGTGCACATTGAGCGCCAGTAAGCGGCTGTTGATTTCGCCGAATTCCGCTTCCAGCCCGGTCAGCCAGCGCGGCATATAGGTCAGCGAAAGCGTGTGCGGCACCGCGAAATCGACCGTGGTCTGGATGGTGCTGCGCTTGCCGCGCAACAAGGCGCGCGCATTGTTGATCTGGCCCAGCATGGCGATCGCCTGCTCGTAAAATATTTCGCCGGCATGCGTCAGCCGCGTCGGGTAAGAAGTGCGGTCGATCAGGTCGCTGCCGAGCCAGGCTTCCAGCGATTGTATGCGGCGCGAAAACGCCGGTTGCGTCACATGGCGCAACTCGGCCGAGCGGCTGAAGCTATTGGTTTCCGCCAGCGAGACGAAGTCTTCCAGCCATTTGGTTTCCATTTATTCACTCCATAAATTCAGGCCGGAAAGGCTACATCTTTCCGACCTGCTGTTCTCACCCTCGCCCTTTAAGGGAGAGGGCCGGGGTGAGGGTAGTACGGTCGAAATACCGCCTCGTCCGATCGGCGACCTTACCCCCACCCTAACCCTCCCCCTTAAAGTGGGAGGGAACATTCAGCGAAATTGCGCAGCGGTGTAGCGGGTCGACTAGTTGAGCTAATTCAAAGGTATTCCGGCGACGCGTATTCTTCCAGCAAGTCGTTTTTTTTGCTTTGCTGCCTCTGCCACATCTGCGCATAGGTGCCGTCCTGCGCCAGCAATTGCTGGTGGGTACCGCGCTCGATGATGCGGCCCTTGTCCATCACCAGGATTTGTTGCGCATCGACGATGGTCGAGAGCCGGTGCGCGATCACCAGGCTGCTGCGGCTGCGCGCGATGTCTTTCAGCTGCGCCTGTATCATTTGCTCGGCGCGCGTATCGAGCGCCGAAGTCGCCTCGTCGAAGATCAGGATGGCCGGATTTTTCAGCAGGGTGCGCGCGATCGCGACGCGCTGCTTTTCGCCGCCCGACAACTTCAGGCCGCGCTCGCCGACCATGGTGGCGTAGCCGTCCGGCAGCGAGACGATGAAATCGTGGATATACGCCGCCTTGGCGACCGCGACGATTTCCTCCTTGCCGGCGCCCGGCTTGCCGTAGCCGATGTTGTATTCGATCGTGTCGTTGAACAGCACGGTGTCTTGCGGCACGATGCCGATCGCGGCGCGCAGCGAGGCTTGCTGCACGCCGCGGATATCCTGGCCGTCTATGCTGATGGCGCCGCCCTGGATATCGTAGAAGCGGAACAGCAAACGCGACAGGGTCGATTTGCCCGAGCCGCTATGCCCGACCACGGCGGTGGTGCTGCCGGCCGCCACCGTGAAGTCGACGTCGAACAGAATCTGGCGCTTGCTTTCGTAGCTGAAATCGACGTGCCGAAAGCGGATTTCGCCGCCTTCGCTGTGCGCGATCTGCAGGGCCGCTGCATCGGGCTGGTCGGCGATTTCGCGGTTCTCGTGCAATAGCGAAAACAGGCGCTCCATGTCGGCCAGGCTTTGCTTGATTTCCCTATACAAGACCCCGAGAAAATTCAGCGGGATATACAGCTGTATCATGAAGGCGTTCACCAGCACCAGGTCGCCCAGGCTCATCGTGCCGGCGATCACGCCTACCGTGGCGCGCCATAAGATCAGGGTGACGGCGGTGGCGATAATCAGCGACTGCCCGCAGTTCAGCAGCGACAGGCTAGATTGCGATTTGACCGCCGCCGTTTCGTACGATCGCAGGCCCTGGTCGTAACGCTGCGCCTCGTAATCCTCGTTGCCGAAATATTTGACGGTTTCGTAATTCAGCAACGAATCGATGGCCTTGGTATTCGCCCTGGAATCGAGCTCGTTCATGGTGCGGCGGAAATGCGTGCGCCACTCGGTCACGACTATGGTGAATACGATATAGCTGACCAGCGCCGTCAAGGTGATCAGGCTGAACCAGAGATCGTAATGCGTGCCCAGGTACAACAGCACCAGCGAAATTTCCAACAAGGTCGGAGCTATGCTGAACAAGGCGTACGACACCAGCGAAGAAATCGCGCGCGTGCCGCGTTCGATATCGCGCGTCATGCCGCCGGTCTGGCGGTTCAGGTGGAAGCGCATCGACAAGGCGTGCAGATGGCGGAACACTTGCAGCGCGATGGTGCGCACCGCGCGCTGCGTGACTTTGGCGAACACGAATTCGCGCAATTCGGTAAACAGCGTGGTCGACAGGCGCAGGCCGCCGTAGGCCAGCAGCAAGCCTAGCGGCAAGACCATCAGCGCGGCCGGATGCGCAGGCGTGAGCGTCAGGCGGTCGACCAGTTGCTTGAGCACCAGCGGCACCCCGACATTGGCCAGCTTGGCGCCGACCAGGAAGCACAACGCCAGCAGCACGCGCCACTTATACGCCCACAGATACGGCAATAAGGTCTTGACCGTGTTCCAGTCGCCGCGTGTTGCCGAAGACGGAAGGGAGCTGTCGCTGGATTCTCTGCGCCGCATGGGAATATTCTTTTACGAAATGTGGTTTATCATCATGGAGATTGTAACGTTTTAGCGAGTATCCCATGTCCGATCAATTGCACACCAGCCTGCCCGCCCGCATGCCCACCCTGCGCGTGATGCCCATGCCTTCCGACGCCAACATCCACGGCGACGTGTTCGGCGGCTGGATCATGGCGCAAGTCGACATCGCCGGCGCGATACCGGCCACGCGCCGCGCCAATGGCCGCATCGCCACCATCGCGGTGAATTCCTTCCTGTTCAAGCAACCGGTGTTCGTCGGCGACTTGTTGTCGTTTTATGCCGAAGTGACCAGAGTCGGCAAAACCTCGCTCACCGTCTCGGTGGAAGTGTATGCCGAACGCAACCGCCTGCAAGCGCACACCGTGAAAGTCACCGAAGCCACGCTGACCTATGTCGCCACCGGCGAAGACCGCAAACCGCGCCAGATCCCGCCGCTGGAGAGCATCGCCGGCGAATAGTTAAGGCCTGCGTTTTTGCCCACGAAAAGCACGAAACAAGTAGGGCGGGTGCAACCCGCGCCGCCGGAATTACGCCACATCCGCGCGGGTTGCACCCGCCCTACCTCAACTTTTTTTCGTGCCTTGCGTGTTTTTCGTGGACAAGATTTTTTGCTTTTATTCATTGCCTGAAAGACTAGCCGGGCATAAGCTGGAATTTCCACTACCCATTTGCCCCTCATGAACCGCCGCCGGTTTTTACAGCACAGCTTGCGTCTGAGCGCCCTGGCCGCGCTGGCGCAGGCGTTTCCCGGTTATGCCGCCGAGCGTAGCGCCGCTTATCCGTTTACGCTGGGCGTGGCGTCCGGTTCGCCGCGCCACGACAGCGTGGTGCTCTGGACGCGCCTGCTGCCCGATATTCTGCATGCCTATGCTTTGCCGGCCGTCGCTTACAAAGTACGCTGGGAAGTGGCCGAAGATGAAGCGTTTCGCCGCATCTGCGCCAAAGGCGAGAGCCACGCCCTGCCCGAACTGGCGCATAGCGTGCATGTGGACGTGACGGGCTTGCAGCCCGAGCGCTGGTACTGGTACCGTTTCTTGCTCGGCGACGCCGTCAGCCCGCCGGCGCGCACGCGCACCGCGCCGGCGCCCGAAGCGCAGCCCTCCAGCCTGCGGCTGGCGGTGGCCTCTTGCCAGCACTGGGAATTCGGCGAATACGCGGCGCACCGCCATATCGCCGCCGCCCATCCCGATCTGGTCGCGTTTTTGGGCGACTATATCTACGAATGGGGGCCGTACGACCTCAGGCACCCGCCCAAGCCGCGCCCGCGCCAGCACGACTGCCTGAGCCTGGACGACTACCGCCGTCGTTATGCGCAATATAAATCGGACCCGCTGTTGCAGCTGGCGCACCAGGTCGCGCCCTGGATAGTCACCTGGGACGACCACGAAGTCTGCAACGATTACGGCAACGACCGCGACGAGTGGCTGAGTCCGGATTTTTTACAGCGCAGGGCGGCCGCCTATCAGGCGTTTTACGAACACATGCCGGTGCGCCCGCCTGCGCCGGGAGCAGACGCTTTTGCCCACCTGCGGATTTACGAGCGCTACGACTGGGGCCGGCTGGCGCGCTTCCACGTGCTGGACGACCGCCAGTACCGCTCGCATCAGGCTTGTCCGGCGCCGGGGCGCGGCGGCTCGAATTCGGTCAGCGATGCCGAGTGCGGCGAACGTCTCGACCCCAGCCGCACTCTGCTCGGACACGAGCAGGAAAAATGGCTGGAGCACGGCCTGGCCAGTTCGGGCGCGCGCTGGAATGTGCTGGCCCAGCAAACCTTGCTGGCGCAAGCCAGCCAGACGGCGGCCTTGCAGCAAGGCGAAGGAAAATTCTGGACCGATGGCTGGGATGGCTACCCGGCCGCCAGGCAGCGCCTGTTCTACGCTATCCAGCAACACCAGCCGGCCAATCCGGTGGTGATTTCGGGCGACGTGCATAGCTTTTACGCCGCCAACCTGAAGCGCGACTTTTACAGCAAGGCCTCGGCCGCGAATCCGGTGCTGGCGACCGAATTTTGCGGCACCTCGATCACTTCCAGCTCGCGGCCGCAGGCGCTTACCGAGCGGTATGTCGCGCAAAATCCGCACATCAAGTTCGGCCGCAGCGATGTGCGCGGCTATATGTTGCTGGATATTTCGCAAAAGCAGATACTGACGCGCTTCATGGCGCTGGACGATGTCCGCCGCGCCGATTCCGGCATCAGCACGCTGGCGAGTTTTGTAGTGGAAGACGGCAAGGCGGGCGTGCTCAGCGCCTGAATCCGGGCGCACCATGCAAAAAAGGAAGGCTGACGCCTTCCTTTTTGTACTTGCATACCACCCCCAGTATATTTTGCAGCCCTTTAAATTCACTGACGCCAGGGCGATTTTCTAAAAACCAGGGGGGAGTATCTGTTATGCCGCCTTTTTCTCGTCGCGCAATTCCCTGCGCAAGATCTTGCCGACATTGGTCTTGGGCAGTTCCAGACGGAATTCTATGTACTTCGGCTTCTTGTAGGCGGTGAATTGCTCCTTGCAATAATCCATCAACTGATCGACCGTCAGCGCCGGATCTTTCTTCACCACGAACAGCTTGACCGCTTCGCCCGAATTCGCGTCCGGCACACCGATGCAGGCGCATTCCAGCACGCCCGGGTGCAGCGCCACCACGCCTTCGATTTCATTCGGGTAGACGTTGAAACCGGAAACCAGGATCATGTCTTTCTTGCGGTCGACGATGGTGGTGTAGCCGCGGAAATCCATGATGCCGACGTCGCCGGTCTTGAAGAAACCGTCCGCGGTCATGACCTGGGCGGTTTCCTCGGGGCGGTTCCAGTAACCGACCATCACTTGCGGCCCGCGGATCGCGATCTCGCCGGCCTGGCCCAGCGGCAGCGGATGGCCGTCGTCGTCCAGGATCGCGATTTCGGTGGAAGGAATCGGCAAGCCTATGGTGCCCGAGAATTCCTTGGTATTGGCCGGATTGGCGGTCGCCACCGGCGAAGTTTCCGACAAGCCATAACCTTCGGCGATCGGGCAACCGGTGACTTTCAGCCACTTGTCGGCGACCGCTTTTTGCACCGCCATGCCGCCGCCGCTGCAAATTTCATAACCGGAGAAATCGAGTTTGGCGAAATCGGGATTGTTCAGCAAACCGTTGTACAGCGTGTTGACCGCAGGGAACACGTTGACCTTGTATTTGGAAAGTTCCTTGATGAAGCCGGGGATGTCGCGCGGGTTCGGGATCAGCAAATTCAGCGCGCCGATGCGGGTGCCGAGCAGGCTGCACACGGTCAGCGCGAAGATGTGGTACAGCGGCAAGGCGCACACGATGGTTTTCTGTACGCCGGCATGCGCATCGGCCATGCCGGGCACCAGCCAGGCGTCGTTTTGCAAGACGTTCGCCACTACATTGCGGTGGGTCAGCGTCGCACCCTTGGAAACGCCGGTGGTGCCGCCCGTGTATTGCAGGAAGGCGATGTCGTCCGGCCCCAGAACCACCGGTTGGAACGTCAGGCGCTCGGCTTCGGCCAGCACTTGCTTGAAGCGCACCGCGTTCGGCAGGGAAAACGCCGGCACCATTTTCTTGACATTACGCACCACGAAATTGATGATGGCGCCCTTCACGCCGCCCAGCAAATCGCCCATGCTGGCCACGATGATGTGTTTGACCGGAGTCTTGTCCAGCACGTGTTCCAGCGTGGTGGCGAAGTTTTCCAGGATGAAGATCGCTTCCGCCCCGGCATCTTTCAACTGGTGCGCGAGTTCGCGCGGGGTATACAGCGGATTGACGTTGACCACGGTATAGCCGGCGCGCAAGATGGCGGCCATGGCGATCGGGTATTGCAAGACGTTCGGCATCATGATGGCGACGCGCGCACCTTTTTTCATACCCTTGTTTTGCAGCCAGGCGCCAACTTTTTTGGACAGCGTATCGAGCTCGCCGTAAGTTATCCGCTTGTCCATGCAAGCGTAGGCATCGCGCGCGGCGTATTGTTGAAACGCCTCTTCCAGCAATTGCACCAGCGATTGGTACTGGTTCACATCGATTTCTGCAGGAATCCCTTGCGGGTACGATTTCAGCCAAAACTTATCCATGCTCTTTCCTTGTCTCTGATTGTCATTCTGATGGGAAGCGCTATCTGTCCCGCTACGCCGGGCCAAGCAGCTTCCTGCAACGCGTTGCATACACTAAGCCGTAGCCGATGCTAGCGGCTTAGTGCTGGCTAGGCAAGCCTTTTGCATGCATTTGAAAGCATCCTCTAGTAAAATGCTGCAACGCACAAGATATAAATTCTGAAATGTTGCCCCGCTTTGACGCAGAACAAAGCCCGGATACAGCCAGCGCTAACGTAGATGCAAAAAAACGCCTAGGCTTTTTCAACCTGTACCAGCACATCGTAAAACGTCGGTCCGCGCCCCATGTCGGTCAGGCGCTGGCTGGTGACTTCGTTGGCGTTCTTGCAATCGCTGGCGAGTTTTTTCCACCAGACCGAGAGACCTACCACCAGCCCCGGGCGCACCTTGTCGCCGACCCGCGCCAGTGCGGTGAAACTGCCGCGGTCGTTGTAGATGCGCACCCGGTCGCCGGAAACAATCTGACGCGCCGCCGCGTCGGCGCTATGGAGATCGAGCTGCGGCTCGCCTTCGGTAGCGCGCAGGCTTTGCACGTTGACGAAGCTCGAGTTCAGGAAGTTTCTGGCCGGCGGTGAAATCATCGCGAGCGGATAGCGAGCCGCCAGCTGCGGATTACTGGCCACCGATTCGTAAGGCGGGATATAGGTGGGCAAAGGGTCCAGCCCCTGGGCTTGCATGGCGGCGCTGTAAAACTCGCACTTGCCGGACGGCGTGCTAAAACCGCCTTGCGCAAACGGCGCAGCAGCCACACGCAATTTGCTCCAGCCGGCCTTCTTCAGCGAAGACCAGTCGAAATGCACGGCGCGCTCATCGTTCTTATTGAACGCTTGCTGCGCCATCTCGTCATCGCTTTCGCTGAAACAGGGTTCGTCGTAGCCCATGCGCTGCGCCAGCAGACGGAAGATCTCGGTGTTCGGCTGGGCTTCGCCGGGCGGCGCGATGGCCGGATTATTCGCCATCATGTAGTGATGGCCGTAGGCGCTGTGGATATCGAGATGCTCCAACTGGGTGGTGGCCGGCAACAGGATATCGGCGTAATCGGCGCTATCGGTCTGGAAGTGTTCGAGCACCACCGTGAACAAATCTTCGCGCGCGAAACCCTGCGCCACCTTGACTGACTCGGGCGCCACCGCAACCGGGTTCGAATTGTAGACGATCACGGCTTCCACTTTGGGGCCGAACTCTGACGTGGCATCGCGCAGCAAATCGTCGCCTATCGTGCTCATGTTGATGGTGCGCGGCGTGAGATCGGCCGGGAATAAATCGGGACGCTGCAGCGCCGCTGCATTCTTGGGAAAAGCGTCCGATACCGACAATTGCACGCCGCCCGCCGCATGTCGCCAGGCGCCGGTCAGGGCCGGCAGACAGGCGATGTTGCGTACCGCCATGCCGCCGCCGCGCACCCTTTGCACGCCGTAGTTCATGCGTATCATGGCGGCTTCGCCGCGCCGCGCCGTGAGTCCATACTCACGCGCCAGGCCAAGTACTTCGCCGGCGCTGATGCCGCAAGTCTCGGCGACGCGTTGCGGCGGCCATTCGGCGGCGCGTTGCTTTAACTGTTCAAAACCGAGCGTGTATTGCTGTATGTAATCGTGATCGAGCAAGTCTTCGGCGATCAGCACATGCATCAAGCCCAGGGCCAGGGCGGCATCGGTGCCCGGCAACAAGGCGATATGCTGCTGGCATTTCTCCGCCGTCAGCGAACGGTAGGGATCAATCGCGATCAGCCTGGCGCCCTTGCGTTTCGCTTCCTGCGCACGCATCCAGAAATGCAGATTGGAAGCGATAGGATTGCCGCCCCAGATCAGGATCAGCTTGGCATCCTGCGCTTGTTCGATATCGGTGCCGATGCGCGCGCCTATCGTGTATTTGTAGCCGTTGCCGCCGGCGGTGGCGCAGATGGTGCGGTCCAGAAACGAAGCGCCGAGCTTATGGAAGAAGCGCATGGACATGCTGTCGCCTTGCAGCAAGCCCATGGTGCCAGCATAACTATACGGCAGAATCGCCAGCGAATTCCTGGCCGCGATCTGCTTGAGTTTGCCGCTGATGGTCTGCAAGGCTTCATCCCAGCTGATACGCTCGAACTTGCCTTCGCCTTTTTTGCCGACACGCTTTTGCGGATACAACAGGCGATCGGCATGATAAGTACGCTCGGTATAGCGCGACACCTTGGTGCACAGCACGCCGGCCGTGGTCGGATGTTCAGGGTCGCCGCGCACCGCGGTGGCGACGCCGTCTTCCACGCTGACGTGCATGGCGCAAGTATCCGGACAATCATGCGGGCATACCGCGCGAACTACACTGCTGCTCATCATTACTCCTGCAAGTTCTAGGGAATTTCGGACCGACCGCAACATCATCGTCTTCAGCTATTTTGCATGAAGGCCAAGTATGCCGGAAGCTGGATGCCCGAGCGGTTGATCACTATAACCCGATGCCGGATTATCTGCCGGCACGCTTCAAATCCTCATTCCGGCAAGGTATCCGCCTGAGTACCGACACGCCGGCCGGGATTCTGGCTTTCCAGTTGCAGCAGCGCCGCCGCATGGTCAGCCGCCGGATGAGTCTGCCGCAAATGGCGATAAACTTCGGTGACCAGCTGTGCCAACGGTAATTGCAAACCGGCCTCAGCAGCTGCCGCCAAGATATTTTCCATATCCTTGGCCTGGCTTTTGACTTGACCGCCGGGAATAAATTGGCGCTCCAGCATGCGCTGGCCGTGCACTTCCAAAATACGGCTTTCGGCAAAGCCGCCGCGCAAAGCTTGCCGCACGGCGGCCGGGTCGGCGCCGCCGGCCTGCGCCAGCAACAGCGCTTCGGCTACGATATTGATGGTGCCGCCGACGATCAATTGATTGCATAATTTCGCCAGTTGACCGCTGCCGGGGTCGCCGACCCGGGTCGGCCGTCCCAACACTTGCAGCATTTGCTCTACGCGTGCATAGGCCTGAGGCGCGGCTCCGGCCATGATCGCCAGGGTGCCCGCCTCGGCGCCGGTCACGCCGCCGGAGACGGGAGCGTCGATGAAATTAACGGCTTTATCGCGCAAGATAGCGGCAAATTGACGCGCTTCCGCCTGCTGCGTTGAACTCATGTCCACCCAGACGCTGCCGTCAAGCAAGCCGGGCAATGCTAATCGCAGCGTCTCCGCAACTGCGCCGCCGTCGGCCAGCATGCTGATCACGATGTCGGCTGGATCGCCCCCATCGTATACGGCATCGAGCGGAGAGGCGGCAATCCGCGCCCCCAGGCGGGTCAGGGCAAACGCTTTTTCCGGGCTGCGGTTCCAGACAGTCAAAGGATAAGCCGCCTTGAGCAATCTTGCCGCCATGGGTTTGCCCATCAAACCTGTTCCTAGAAATGCTATTTTCGGTAATGCCGCATGTTCAGCCATGATTTCATCCGCCAGTTAAAGATTCGTATGGACTAGTGGTCTGCTTGTAAATGGCGGACACGAGAAAGCGCCGGATTCGAGTTCCTGGCAAGGCGCGAAGAGCAAGCTTATCGGCGCTATCATTTGCGAAGCAGACCACTAGCATTGTAACGTCGTCTCCGCTCATGGATAAACATCTGACAAATGTTGCTACAATGGCCTGCTCAATTCCTTATTTTTTTGTGAAAGCGATTTTTATGCATCCGCCATTCAAACGGGCAGTTATCTCAGCAGCAGCGATACTTTTTTTACAGGGCTCCGCTTATGCCGTGGATTCAGCCTCACTCGAATTCGCCACTGGCAATAAGACAAAAATGCTGCGCGGCGGCGCTCAGTGGAATTGGGATAAACAGTGGTTTGCGTCGAATGGAAGTCATCTGGGAGGCTATTGGGATGCGACGCTGGCATATTGGCATGGAAGCGCTTACCAGGGAATAAGAGATAACAGCCAAAATTTAGTCGATGTTGGCCTTACCCCCGTATTCAGATTGCGAAATGACAGTAGAAAAGGGCTATATGCCGAGGCTGGCATAGGCTTGCATATGCTGTCGGAAATTTACGACAACAACGGCCGTCGTTTTTCAACGAATTTCCAGTTTGGCGATCATATAGGCGCGGGTTATGTGCTGGCCAACGGTTGGGACTTCAGTTTCAAGTATCAGCATTATTCAAACGGCGGCATCAGGCATCCGAATCCAGGCATAAATTATGCGGTGCTGAAAGCTACTTATATGTTTTAACTGAGGAACGCTACTCAGAATTGAGAATAAAAAAAGGAGCTGATGCTGCTTTTTTCGTATCGGCGCGGGGGAGGATTCTGCGCGGGAGGGGAATGAGGGCGTTTTGCACATGAAGCAAGCGCAAAAAGCAAAAACCCCCGATCATTACTGAGCGGGGGTTTTCTGGGATAAAAGCCTGACGATAACCTACTTTCACACTGGTTGCAGCACTATCATTGGCGCGGAGTCGTTTCACGGTCCTGTTCGGGATGGGAAGGGGTGGTACCCAATTCAGAAGAAGTTCGTAGGGTTGGCACCTGGTGCCAACGCGTTACCGTCGATCACGACGGCATCAAATAATCGGTTATGATTTGTACCAACATCGTGGCAAACACATCATCATACATCATCTTGTAGCCTGTAACCTGCTAAGGTTATAGGGACAAGCCTTACGGGCAATTAGTACTGGTTAGCTTAATGCATTACTGCACTTCCACACCCAGCCTATCAACGTCCTGGTCTCGAACGACCCTTTAAAGAGCTCAAGGCTCTGGGAAGTCTCATCTTAAGGCGAGTTTCCCGCTTAGATGCTTTCAGCGGTTATCTCTTCCGAACATAGCTACTCGGCAATGCCACTGGCGTGACAACCGATACACCAGAGGTTCGTCCACTCCGGTCCTCTCGTACTAATGAGCCGACATCGAGGTGCCAAACTCCCCCGTCGATATGAACTCTTGGGAGGAATCAGCCTGTTATCCCCAGAGTACCTTTTATCCGTTGAGCGATGGCCCTTCCATACAGAACCACCGGATCACTATGTCCTACTTTCGTACCTGCTCGACT
Organism: Burkholderiales bacterium; assembly: GCA_016196925.1. Classification (GTDB taxonomy): domain Bacteria; phylum Pseudomonadota; class Gammaproteobacteria; order Burkholderiales; family Burkholderiaceae_D; genus Undibacterium. The sequence continues at coordinate 58,388 of JACPWS010000007.1, forward strand.
TGTCAGTCTCGCAGTTAAGCACGCTTATGCCATTGCACTATCGTCACGATGTCCGACCGTAACTAGCGTACCTTCGAACTCCTCCGTTACACTTTGGGAGGAGACCGCCCGAGTCAAACTGCCTACCATGCACTGTCCCCGACCCGGATAACGGGCCAAGGTTAGAACCTCAAATAAACCAGGGTGGTATTTCAAGGATGGCTCCACGCAAACTGGCGTCCACGCTTCAAAGCCTCCCACCTATCCTACACAGATCGATTCAAAGTCCAATGCAAAGCTACAGTAAAGGTTCATGGGGTCTTTCCGTCTAGCCGCGGGTAGATTGCATCATCACAAACATTTCAACTTCGCTGAGTCTCGGGAGGAGACAGTGTGGC
>JACPWS010000031.1 GCA_016196925.1 Burkholderiales bacterium
ATCTGGAAGCCGATCTCGTGCATCTCGTCGGACTGGCTGTCGCCCAGCACTTCGCCGGCGCCGCGGATTTCCAGGTCGTGCATCGCCAGGTAGAAACCGCTGCCGAGTTCTTCCATTTGCTGGATCGCTTCCAGCCGCCGGTTCGCTTGCTTGCTGAGGCTTTGAGCATCATTAACCAGCAGATAGGCATAAGCCTGGTGGTGCGAGCGGCCGACGCGGCCGCGCAACTGGTGCAGCTGCGCCAGGCCGAACTTGTCGGCGCGGTGCATGAGGATGGTGTTGGCGGTCGGGACGTCGATGCCGGTTTCGATGATGGTGGTGCACAGCAGGATGTTATGGCGCTGGGCGACGAAATCGCGCATGACTTTTTCCAGCTCGCGCTCATGCATCTGGCCGTGCGCCACCACGATGCGCGCTTCCGGCAACAGCGCTTCCAGCATGGCTTTGCGATTCTGGATGGTCTCGACTTCATTGTGCAGGAAATACACCTGGCCGCCGCGCTTGAGTTCGCGCAGACAGGCTTCGCGGATGACCGAATCGTTTTCGCTGCGCACGAAAGTCTTGATCGCCAGCCGTTTTTGCGGGGCGGTGGCGATCACTGAAAAGTCGCGCAAACCTTCCAGCGCCATGCCCAGCGTGCGCGGTATCGGCGTGGCGGTCAGCGTCAGTACGTCGACTTCGGCGCGCAGAGCCTTCAGCGCTTCTTTCTGACGCACGCCAAAACGGTGCTCTTCGTCGATGATGACCAGACCCAGGCGCGAGAATTTCACGTCGCCCGACAACAGCTTATGGGTGCCGATCACGATATCGAGCGTGCCGTCTTGCATGCCCTTGATCGCTTGCGTGATTTCCTTGCCGCTGCGGAAGCGCGAGAGCTCGGCGATGCGCACCGGCCAATTGGCGAAACGGTCGGCAAAGGTCTGCGCATGCTGTTCGGCCAGCAGGGTGGTCGGCGCCAGGATCGCGACTTGCTTGCCGCCCATCACCGCGACAAACGCGGCGCGCAAGGCGACCTCGGTCTTGCCGAAGCCGACGTCGCCGCAGATCAGTCTGTCCATCGGTTTGCCGGAAGTCATGTCGGCTATCACGGCGCTGATCGCGGCGGCCTGGTCGGCGGTTTCCTCGAAACCGAAACTGTCGGCAAACGCTTCGTAATCATGGGCCGAGTATTCGAAAGCATGGCCAAGTCTGGCGGCGCGCCGCGCGTACAGGTTCAACAATTCGGCCGCGGTGTCGCGGATTTGCTGGGCCGCTTTGCGCTTGGCTTTTTCCCACTGGCCCGAACCCAGCGTATGCAGCGGCGCATCTTCCGGCGAGGCGCCGGAATAGCGCGAAATCACATGCAGCTGCGCCACCGGCACATATAGCTTGGTGTCCTTCGCGTATTCCAGATGCAGGAATTCGGTCTCGCCTTCGCCGAGGTCCATGCTGATCAGGCCCATGTAGCGGCCTATGCCGTGATTGCTGTGCACTACCGGATCGCCGATCTTGAGTTCGGACAAGTCGCGCACCATGTGCTCGACTTGGGTCACGGCTTCTTGTTTCTTGCGGCCGATGCGCTTGCCGCTGCCGGCGTACAGCTCGGCTTCGGTGATGAAGGCGATGCCATCCGCCAGGATGAAGCCGGCGTGCAGCGGCGCCACGCCCAGCATCAGCTTGGCGTCTGCGGTCTGGAAATCGGCATAGCCTTGGCACAGACTGAGGCGGATATCGTATTCGTTGAAATACTGTTGCAGGGTTTCGCGCCGGCCCAGGGTTTCGGCGCAGATCAGCACGCGCTTGTCGGTTTGCAGCAAAAACGCACGCAGATTGGTCAGCGGGTCGTCGGCGCGGCGGTTCACGGCAATATCGGGCAACAGGCTGGAGATTTCCGACGCAGCGGTTTCGGCGCCGGCCAGCACCCAACGCGCCTGCGGTTTCAGCGCGGCAAAAAAATCCTCATCGCGCAGGAATACGCTTTCCGGCGCCAGCACCGGTCGTTCGCGGTCCGATTTCAGGAATTGGTAGCGCGAGCGGGTATCGGTCCAAAAGCGCTTGATCGCCTCGTCGATATCGCCGAGCAAGGCGAAATGCGGGTTGGCGGGCAGATAGTCGAGCAGGGTGGCGGTTTGTTCGAAAAACAGCGGCAGGTAATATTCGATGCCGGCCGAAGCGATGCCATTGCCGATATCCTTGTAGATGGCCGAGCGCGAAGGATCGCCTTCAAACGTTTCGCGCCAGCGGCTGCGGAAAGCGCTGCGCGCCGCCTCGTCCATCGGGAATTCGCGCCCCGGCAACAGCCGCACTTCCTTGACCGGATACAGCGAACGCTGCGTATCGGCGTCGAAGCTGCGGATGGTTTCTATGCTGTCGCCGAACAGATCGAGCCGGTAAGGCAGCACCGAGCCCATCGGGAATAAGTCGATCAGGCCGCCGCGCACCGAGTATTCGCCGGGCGACATCACCTGGTTCACATGGGCGTAACCGGCCAGCGTCAGCTGCGCCTTGAGCTTGGCCTCATCGAGCGTGTCGCCTTGCTTGAAAAAGAAGGTGTAGGCCGCCAGAAACGCCGGCGGCGCCATGCGCAGCAGGGCCGTGCTGGCCGGCACCAGCAATACATCGCAATTGCCGTTCTGGATTTCATGCAGGGTCGCCAGCCGCTCGGACACCAGATCCTGATGCGGCGAAAACGCATCGTAGGGCAGGGTTTCCCAATCGGGCAGCAGGCGGCAGCGCAGTTCAGTATTGAACCAGGGTATTTCGTCGAGCAATCTTTGCGCGTCGCCGGGATTGGCGACGAATACCGTCAACATGCGGCGTTCCGCCTTGAGTGTGCGGGCAGCCTGCGCTAAGGTGTAGGCATCGGCCGAGCCGTGCAGAGACGGCAGCGCCATTTTATGGCCGGGTTTCGCCAGGGAATTACTGAAGTTAAATGACATTGCGGTCGGACAAGAGGACGCCGCAGACTGCGGCATCGAATGGCGGTTAAAATGTGTGCCTCATTATAAACGAAGGCGCTGCCTCGTTTTTGCTCATCACGGTCAAATCATGAATTCACCAGATCAAGCGCATACTCAAGCGCATACTCAAGTTCATTTACGAGATTCGGCGCCGCGATATGTGGCTCTGATACCGGCGGCCGGCGTCGGCGCCCGCATGGGCGGAGCGCTGCCGAAACAATATATGGAAGTGCGCGGCAAGTCTATCTTGCGGCGCACGGTGGATGCGTTTCTGAGATATTCGCGCGTCGCGCATACCTATGTCGTAGTCAGCCCGGACGATGCTTATGTGGATCATGTTCTGGCGGATTCACGGCATCTGACGGTGTTACGCTGCGGCGGCGCCACCCGCCGCGACAGCGTGCGGAATGGCTTGCGCCATCTGCAGGCCATGCTGGCGCCCGACGACTGGGTGCTGGTGCATGACGCCGCCCGCCCGGGCTTGAATATGGAATTGCTGTCCAGGCTGATCGACAATGTCGGCGGACACGCGGTCGGCGGTTTGCTCGCTCTGCCGGTGGTCGACACCGTCAAGCGCGTGGTCGGCGACAAGCTGGAAACCGTGGCGCGCGACGGTTTGTGGCTGGCCCAGACGCCGCAAATGTTCCGTTACCGATTGCTGTGCGACGCCCTCGACGCGGCGGCCGAAGTGACCGCAGTGACCGATGAATCGAGCGCCGTCGAGGCGGCCGGTTACGCGCCGCTGCTGGTGGAAGGCCATGCCTGCAACCTGAAAGTGACGCAGCCATCCGATCTGGAGCTGGTCCAACATTTCCTGAAAGCTAAAGAATAATGTCTGCAAGTATCACTTCTTTCCCTCCTTTTCGCATCGGCCAGGGCTACGACTGTCACGCCCTGGTGCCGGGGCGCAAGCTGATTATCGGCGGCGTCGACATTCCGCACTGCACCGGTCTGCTCGGCCATTCCGACGCCGATGTCTTATTGCATGCGATCACCGATGCCTTGTTCGGCGCGGCCGGCCTCGGCGATATCGGCCGCCATTTTCCCGACACCGATACGCGCTTTGCCGGCGCCGATTCGCGTGTCTTGCTGCGCGGGGCAGTGGAGCGCTTGCATGCGGCCGGCTACCGTGTCGGCAATCTGGACGCCACCATCATCGCCCAGACGCCGAAGATGGCGCCGCATATCGCCGCCATGGTCGCCCATGTGGCCGCCGATTTACGGGTGGAAACGGGCCAGGTGAATATCAAGGCGAAAACCAATGAGCGCCTCGGTTATCTCGGGCGCGAAGAGGGCATCGCCGCCGAGGCGGTGGCGCTGGTGTTCCGCTCCGCTTAGGGCTAGACTAAGATCGTGGATTAACGAAGGAGAGCAAGTATGCAACAGCAAAATCTGAAACAGCTACTCAAGCATTTGCACGAAGAGTTACAGGGAACCAGACAGCTGGATGAGGAATTGAAGCTCATCCTGCAGGAGTTGAATCAGGATATACAACAAGTGCTGGACAGGGATGCGAATGCGGACGACCCGGTATTCGCCGCCCTGAGCGAGCGTTCGCAAGCCTTGTCGGCCAAGTTTGCGGCCCAGCACCCGAAGCTGGAACCGGTATTGCGCGAACTGGGCGATATGCTGGAAAAAATGGGCGTGTAGCCCTTGCCGCATGAAAAAAGCCCGCCGGATCTGATTCCGGCGGGCTTTTTTTCATGCGGACGCTGCGGTCTATAGACTCAATTCCAACACCTGGCGGCTGATTTCCAGGGTCACATCGCGTTTTTCGCCGAGCGCTACCATGCGATGACTTTCCAGCGCAGACAAAATCGGCGCGATATGCGTCGCGTTTAAGTCGTAGTCGGCCAGCCGCGTCTTGACGCCCATTTGCTCGAAGAAATCCTGGGTGTACTCTATCGCCGCGGCGATGCGGCTATCTTCGTCGCCGTCGAGCAAACCCCAGACGCGCGCAGCGTATTGCAAGAGCTTGGCGCGCTTGGCTTCCTTGCGGATTCTGAGCATGCTGGGCAAGATAATCGCCAGCGTCTGGGCGTGATCTATGCCATGCAGGGCGGTCAGTTCATGGCCCAGCATATGGGTGGCCCAGTCTTGCGGCACACCGGTGGAAATCAAGCCGTTCAAGGCCATGCAGGCGCACCACATCAGGTTGGCGCGCACCGCGTAATCTTGCGGCCTGGCCAGCACTTGCGGCCCTTGTTCTATCAGGGTCAGCAGCAAGCCTTCGGCAAAGCGGTCTTGTAGCGGGGCATTGACCGGGTAAGTCAGGTATTGCTCCATCACATGCACAAAGGCGTCGACGACGCCGTTGCCGACCTGGCGCAAGGGCAGGCTGAAGGTGGTGGCAGGGTCGAGCACCGAGAAACGCGGAAAGCAGTGGCGGCTGGAAAACGCCATCTTGGCTTGCAAGGACTTGCGGGTGACTACGGCGCCGCTATTCATTTCGGAGCCGGTGGCCGGTAGCGTCAGGACGCTGCCGAAAGGCAGGGCGCAGCGGACGTTGTTGCCGCGCTTTTCCAGGATGGCCCAGGGTTCGGCGCCTTCAAACAGGGCGGCTGCGGCGATAAATTTGGTGCCGTCGATGACGGAGCCGCCGCCTACCGCCAGCAAGAAATCGATGCGCTCGCGTTTGACCAGTGCCACCGCCCGCATCAGGGTTTCGTAGCTGGGATTGGGCTCTATGCCGCCGAATTCCGTGACCCGACGCGTACCGAGCGCCGCCATGACTTGCCCGAACACGCCGTTTTGCTTGATGCTGCCGCCGCCGTACAAGAGCAGCACGCTGGCGTCGGCCGGAATATGCTGATTCAGGTCGGCGATGCGTCCCTGTCCGAACAGGATATGGGTGGGATTGTAAAAATCGAAATTCTGCATGGGCTCTCCTCGAAAAAAACACATCTTAGCGCAAGCGCAAAATCTTGACCGGGCGCACAATTTTCCGGTATTTGCTTGCCTTAAGCGGCTAAAAATAGGAAAACGGTCGGCTTTTTGTGGAAATCCGGCATGCGCCTGGCTTCCAGGCGCGCCTTCCATTCGCTCGCGCTGCGCGTCTGCAGCGATTCCGAGGGCAGGGTCAGGTCGGTCGCCACGCAAATCAGGGTGTTCGGGTGACAGGCATGCGCCAGCGCTTCCAGCATGGCGGCGTTGCGGTAGGGGGTTTCTATCAAGAGCTGGGTCTGTTTTTCTTTTTTCGAGCGTTCATCGAGTTCCTTGATGCGCTTGCTGCGCAGCGCGGCATCGGTCGGCAGGTAGCCGTGAAACGCGAAGCTCTGGCCATTCAAGCCGCTGCCCATCAGCGCCAGTAACAGCGAAGAAGGGCCGACCAGCGGCCGCACGCAGATGGCGCGCTGATGCGCCAGCCGCACCAGGTTGGCGCCAGGGTCGGCTACCGCCGGCACCCCGGCTTCCGAAATCAGGCCGACATCGTGCCCTTGCAGCAAGGGCGCCAGCAAGGCGTCCAGCGCTTGCGGCGGCGTGTTGACGTTCAGCTCGCTGATCTGGATATCTTGTATCGCATGGCGGAGCGGATGCCTTTGCGCCAGCAGTTTCAGGTAGGCGCGCGTGGTCTTGGCGTTTTCGGCGACGAAGTGGCCGAGCTCGGACGACAGGGCTTGCACCGTTTCGGGAATAATGCTCGCCAGCAAGTTATCCTGCTGCGCCTCGGGTACGCCCAGGGTATTGGGGATGAGATAAAGTGTGCCTGCCATAAGAGCTTTTCTGAAATAGATACCAGGAGCCTGTCGGACTTAGGAATCGTCGGCTGCAAAATCACCTGAGCGGCGCATATTTCACCGGCTTTTTGGTCAATGTCTCGATATTGACGCTGCAAATCCGGCAAAATCTTCGCTCGCCCAGCCGATTTTTCGCTTCGACGACCTAAGCTCGACAGGCGCCCAGGGGAGTAATTTAAATGTGCCTTATTTTATCTTGGCGGCAGCATGAAAAAACGACATACTCCCCTTAAACCTTGAAAAATGGGAGGCCGGCGCGGCGCAGCATGGTGGTCAGCGCGATCAGCGGCAGGCCGGTCAGCGCGGTCGGGTCGCTGCTGCTGATGCCGGACAGGATCGCGATGCCCAGGCCCTCATTTTTGGCGCTGCCGGCGCAGTCGTATGGCTGCTCTATGCGCAGATAGGCATCCAGCTCGGCGTCGCCGAGGTCGCGGAAGCTGACGACGGCAGTGACATCCTCGATTTGCAGGCGTTGCGGGGCCTGGTCGCGGCCGTCCAGCAGGCAGAGCGCAGTGTGAAATACGACCTGGCGGCCGCGCATCATTTGCAATTGCTTCAAGGCATACGCGTGGTTGCCGGGCTTGCCGATTTGCACGCCATCGAGCGTCGCGACCTGGTCCGAGCCTATCACTAATGCGCCCGGCGCCAGCGCCGCGATGGCGGCCGCTTTTTGTTGCGCTAGCCGCAAGGCGGTCTGTACCGGCGACTCGCCGGCGGCCGGCGTTTCGTCGAGATCGGGTGCCATGCTTTCGAAGGGCAGGCGCAGGCGCGACAATAATTCCCGGCGATAAACTGAACTGGAGGCTAAAATAAGGCGCGGCGTGGTCTGGTTTGTTGGCATTTTGGACAAATTTTAGCTTGACGAAGTCGCGACGTGGTAAAAAACGCGGCGAGCCTTTGACTAGTAAGGTGTAATCCTGTTATTATCGCAGGTTTTCTGGGTTCAAATAATCCTATGCAAGCTTTTGTGATCGACGCTTTCTCGTTTTGCCAGCAAGAAGAACAGCAATCGGGTACCATGCTGATCGCAGATTTACCGCGCCTTTCCAAGGAATGCGCAAGCACCGCAGGTGCTTTGAGCTGGTCTTTGGCCGGTAGCAAGGATAAACTCGGTCATCCGCAGTTGATGCTGACTGTGGCCGGCAGTGTGCAATTGATGTGCCAGCGTTGTCTGACACCGTTTGCATTCGAGATAGACTCGGAATCGATATTGATACTTGCTAGAAGCGAAGATAATGCCGATGAAATTGAGGCATTGCTAGCCGATGACGAGGTTGATGTAGTAGTAGGCAGCAAGGCATTCAAGGTCGTGGACTTGATCGAGGATGAAATGTTGTTGGCAATACCCCAATCGCCCAAGCATGCAGTATGCCCAGATGAGCAATCCGGGGCAGCGGTTGACGCAGAAGCGAGTAAGAAGGAATCGCCATTCGCTGTTCTGAAAAAGATCAATGGGCGTACCTAGTGGCATTATTCTGAAAAAACACTCAGGTCGAAGTATTGTTAGGGATTCTTGGTTGGCGATGTCCGCATTTTTCAACCAGGTGTGTTAAATTTTTAGAGATATTTTTTGAAGTATTAGGAGTTATCATGGCCGTTCAGCAAAACAAAAAATCACCATCCAAGCGTGGTATGCACCGTTCTCACGATTTCTTGACTGCACCGCAGTTGGGTATCGAGCCAACCACCGGCGAAACACATATGCGTCATCACATCAGCCCAAATGGCTTTTACCGTGGTCGTAAAGTATTGAAAACCAAGAACGACGAATAATTTTCGTTCTCGGTGATAAAGCGGCGTAACGAGTCTCGTACTTGACGCCGCTTTTTTTTACGCCGGCAGCATCTGGCGCGCGCAATTTTTACGGCAAATCAAAAGGACTATCGACAGAGGATGGTTTGGAAGTGCGATAGTATTTCTGATTTGCAATGAAATTGCCGGATTCAATCAATGTAAACCGAGATGTTTTCTTGCCCGGTTTGATAAACTGGGTGTTTCGGCTTGAAGTTTAGTATCACTACATGACAATTAAAATTTCCATAGACTGCATGGGCGGAGATCACGGCCCGGCAGTCACCGTGGCGGCGGCAGTCGCGTTTGCAAACCGTGAACCGAATGCCGAATTTCTTTTGGTTGGGCTGGAATCTACCATTCAGGCCGAGTTGAAAAAGTATCACGCCGGAGCGCACCCGCGTTTGCATATCGTGCATGCCTCCGAAGTGGTGGAGATGGATGATCCGCTCGAAGTCGCCCTGCGCCGCAAAAAAGATTCTTCCATGCGCGTCGCGCTGACTCTGGTCAAGGAAGGCCAGGCCCAGGCCTGCGTTTCGGCCGGCAATACTGGCGCGCTGATGGCGGTATCCCGCTATGTGCTGAAAACCATGTCCGGTGTCGATAGGCCGGCGATTTGCAGCATTTTGCCGAACCAAAAGAATCTGCCTACTTACATGCTTGATCTCGGGGCGAATGTCGACTGCGAACCGCTGCATCTGCACCAGTTCGCCATCATGGGTTCGGCCCTGGTATCGGCCCTGGAAGGCAAGGAAAAGCCCTCGATAGGTTTGCTGAATGTCGGCGAAGAAGATATTAAAGGCAACGATGTCGTCAAGAAAACCGCGCAACTATTGCGCGCCGACCATGAAACCGGCTTGCTGAATTTTTACGGCAACGTCGAAGGCAACGACATCTTCAAAGGCACGACCGATATCGTCGTATGCGACGGTTTCGTCGGCAATGTGACGCTGAAGGCGGCGGAAGGCATGGGCCGTTTCGTTAAGACTACGCTGACCGACGCCTTCAAGAGCAATCCGCTCAATATGCTGGGCGCCTTGCTGGCGCGTGGTGCGCTGAAATCGATTTCGCGCACCATGAATCCTTCCAATTATAATGGCGGCAGCCTGCTCGGCTTGCGCGGCCTGGTATTCAAAAGCCACGGCAGCGCCGATAAATATAGCTACGAATGGGCGATACGACGCGCCTATGACGCAGCAAAAAACGATGTATTGTCACGAATCTCGACCTCGATGGCGAAGTTAATGCCGGTGGCAGACCCGGTTTCGCCAGATAATAACGAACCTACGGTACAGAAAAGCGCATGACTTTCTATAGCAAAATTATCGGCACCGGCAGCTATCTGCCGCCCAAAAAGGTAAGCAACCAGGAATTGGCAGAACAACTGGCGGCCAAGGGAATAGAAACTTCGGATGAGTGGATATTTTCCCGCAGCGGGATTTCTTCACGTCATTATGCGGAGCCGACTGTCACCTCCAGCGATCTGGCGGTAGAGGCTGCCAGGCGCGCGCTGGAAGCGGCACGATTGCAAGCGAACGAAATCGACATGATTATCCTGGCGACCTCGACGCCGGATTTTCTCGGCGGCTTCCCCAGCACCGCCTGCGTGGTCCAGAATAAACTCGGCATTACCAACGGCGCCGCCGCCGTCGACGTGCAGGCGGTATGCAGCGGCTTCATGTACGCTATGTCTATCGCCGACAGCATGATCAAAGCCGGCGCGCACAAAAACGTGCTGGTGATCGGCGCCGAAGTATTTTCCCGCATCCTGAATTTCGAAGATCGTACCACCTGCGTCCTGTTTGGCGACGGCGCTGGCGCGATCGTAATGTCGCGCTCCAGCGAACCGGGTGTGCTTGCCACCAAGTTGCATGCGGACGGCAGTTATGCCGACATCCTTTGCGTTCCCGGCAACGTCAGCGGCGGCGTGGTGGCCGGCAGCGCCTTCCTGTACATGGATGGTCAGGCGGTATTCAAGCTGGCGGTCTCGCTGCTGGAAAAGGTCGCCAATGAAGCGCTGGAGCAAGCCGGCTTGAGCGCCGAGCAGATAGATTGGCTGATCCCGCATCAGGCGAATATCCGCATCATGCAAAGCACCGCTAAAAAAATGCGCATGCCTATGGAGAAAGTGGTGGTCACCGTCGCTCAACACGGCAATACCTCGGCCGCCTCGATTCCGCTGGCGCTCGATCAGGCTGTGCGCGACGGCCGCGTCCAGCCGGGGCAAACCGTGATGCTGGAAGGCGTGGGCGGCGGCTTCACCTGGGGCGCCGCCATCATCAAGATGTGAAATCCAGATAAGTTCAACCAAGTCCAACAACCACAATGAGAGACGTGAATTGATATGACCCGATTTGCATTTGTTTTTCCCGGCCAGGGTTCGCAGGCGATAGGCATGCTGAACGGCTTCGCTGAAAACCCGGTGGTGCAACAGACGATAGCCGAGGCATCGGATGCCTTGCAATTCGACCTTGGCAAACTGATTGCCGAAGGCCCGAAAGAAGAACTGGACCTGACCACCAATACCCAGCCTGTGATGTTGACTGCAGCGGTGGCTTGTTACCGCGCCTGGATCGCGGCCGGCGGCGCCGCGCCGGCTATCGTGGCCGGCCATAGCCTCGGCGAATATTCCGCCCTGGTGGCTTCCGGCGTGATCGCATTCAAGGACGCCGTTCCTCTGGTGCGCTTCCGCGCCCAGGCGATGCAGACTGCGGTGCCGGTCGGGCAGGGCGGCATGGCGGCGATACTGGGATTATCCGACGCAGACGTAAAGGCAGCTTGTGCGGCAGCGGCAACGCCGGACGAAGTGGTGGAAGCGGTCAATTTCAATGCGCCCGCCCAGGTGGTAATCGCCGGCAGCAAGGCCGCCGTCGAGCGCGCTTGCGAAATCGCCAAAGCCAAAGGCGCCAAGCGCGCCTTGCCTTTGCCGGTTTCCGCACCTTTCCATTCGTCCTTGCTGAAGCCGGCATCCGATAAGTTGCGCGACTATATGGCAGGATTGAACTTTGCGGCGCCTGCCATTCCCCTGATCAATAACGTCGATGTGGCTATCGTCAGCGATACGCTGGCCATCAAGGATGCGCTGGTGCGTCAGGCGGCCAGCCCGGTGCGCTGGGTGGAAACCGTGCAAAAAATGCAGGCGGACGGTATTACGCACATCGTCGAATGCGGTCCGGGTAAAGTGCTGGCCGGTCTGACCAAGCGCATACACGGTGATTTGATAGGTGAGGCCTTGTACGACCAGGCCACGCTGGAAAAGGTAATGGAACTCTTAAAATGACGCAACAATTAGCAAATCAAGTGGCGCTGGTGACCGGCGCCTCGCGCGGCATAGGCAAGGCGATCGCTATCGCCCTGGCTAAGGCGGGCGCGAAAGTGATCGGTACCGCCACCACCGAATCGGGCGCCGCCGCCATTTCCGCTTATCTGGGAGAAATTGTTCCGGGGGCAGGCAAGGGCGTCGCCTTCAATGTCAATGATGTGGCGCGCTGTTCTTCGCTGGTGGAGGAAATCCAGAAAGAATACGGCGGCCTGTCCATCCTGGTGAACAATGCCGGCATTACCCAGGATCAGTTGGCCATGCGCATGAAGGAAGAGGAGTGGGATAACGTCATCTCCACCAATCTGAGCTCGGTCGCCCGCTTGTCGCGTGCCGTATTGCGCGGCATGATGAAGGCGAAACAAGGCCGCATCATCAATATTACTTCGGTGGTCGGCTCTTCCGGCAATCCCGGTCAAATGAACTATGCCGCAGCCAAGGCCGGCGTCGCGGGCATGAGTCGTGCGCTGGCGCGTGAAATCGGCAGCCGCAATATCACGGTCAACTGCGTCGCTCCTGGCTTTATCGATACGGACATGACGAATTCCCTGACCGAAGAGCAAAAATCGGCAATTTTGCAACAAATTCCCATGGCAAAATTGGGGCGGCCGGAAGATATTGCCGCCGCGACCCTGTTCTTGGCGTCGCCGGATGCCGGCTATATTACCGGCACCACGCTACATGTGAACGGCGGGATGTATCTCGCGTAATTGGTTTTATTGCTATTTGTCAGCGACTTCGACGAAATTAAATGGAGATGTTGCTGGGAAATGCAAATTTGCTTTTTCTGCGCGCAAACCTGCTAAAATGCGCGCACTTTCTGTAAGCCCTTATTTTTTGATTTCTTTCACTGGAGACACACATGTCCGATATCGAACAACGCGTTAAGAAAATCGTCGCTGAACAACTGGGCGTCGCTGAAGCAGACATCAAAACAGAATCCTCTTTCGTGGACGATCTGGGTGCCGATTCCCTCGACACAGTCGAACTGGTAATGGCATTGGAAGACGAGTTCGAAATGGAAATTCCTGACGAACAAGCTGAAAAAATCACGACAGTGCAGCAAGCGATCGATTACGCTACTGCGCACCTCAAGGCGTAATTTAGCCACACCGTTTTCAAATCCAGGAGAAGCGCTTGAGTCGTACGCTTAAACGTCGTGTAGTGGTCACCGGTCTCGGTTGCATTTCACCAGTCGGCAATAACATCGCCGATACGTGGGGTGCAGTTACTGCAGGCAAATCCGGTATCGCAACGATTACCAAATTTGATGCAACTCCTTTTTCCACGCATTTTGCCGGGGAAGTAAAGGGCTTCAATGTCGAGGAGTATCTCCCGGCAAAAGAAGCGCGCAACATGGATACCTTCATCCACTTCGGCATCGCCGCCGGGATGCAGGCGTTCCAGGATTGCGGCCTGGCTGTGACCGAAGAAAATGCTGAGCGTATCGGTGTCATCGTCGGTTCCGGTATCGGCGGCTTGCCGCTGATCGAGGAAACCAAACAGGTACTGATAGAACGCGGGGCGCGTCGTATTAGCCCGTTTTTCGTTCCTGCGTCCATCATCAACATGATTTCCGGACATCTGTCGATCAAGTTCGGGCTGAAAGGTCCGAATCTGGCGATGGTGACCGCCTGTACCACAGGCTTGCATTGCATAGGCACTGCCGCTCGCATGATCGAGTACGGCGATGCCGATGTGATGATAGCCGGTGGCGCAGAGTCCACCATTTCACCCCTGGGCCTGGGTGGCTTCGCTTCCGCGCGTGCGCTGTCATCGCGCAACGAGGATCCCGCGACCGCTTCCCGCCCTTGGGATAAGGATAGGGATGGCTTTGTGCTCGGCGAAGGCGCGGGCGTCATGGTGCTGGAAGAATATGAGCATGCCAAGGCGCGCGGCGCAAAGATTTATGCCGAAGTGCTGGGTTTTGGCATGAGCGGCGACGCTTATCACATCACTTCGCCGACCATGGACGGTCCGCGTCGTAGCATGCTCAACGCCATGAAAAACGCCGCGATCAACCCGGATCAGATCAGTTACCTGAACGCGCACGGAACATCGACGCCGCTCGGTGACAAGAATGAGACGGATGCCATCAAAGCAACGTTTGCGGATCATGCTTATAAGATGACGGTGAATTCCACCAAATCCATGACCGGGCACTTGCTCGGCGGCGCTGGCGGAATCGAGTCGGTGTTTACCGTGCTGGCCATGTATCACCAGGTTTCGCCGCCGACGATCAATATCTTCAATCAGGATCCTGAGTGTGACCTCGACTATTGCGCGAACACGGCCAGAGATATGAAAATCGATTATGCAATGAAAAATTCCTTCGGCTTCGGCGGAACGAATGGTACTTTGATCTTTGCAAAAATCTGATTGGACTTGAAATAGTCAGGCACTTCGTTTCCGTGTGAAATGAAGTGCCTTTTTTATTCCCATGTCCATCGCACTGAATATACAACTTAAACCTTCTCGCATGTTGCCGCGCCTGTTGGCCGGTATGCTCATCCTGTCGAATGCTGCGCTGATCCTCGCGTTGTCGATGTCGGCACTCCCCTTATCGCTACAAATCTTTCTGGCGGCGACTGCACTGATGTGTGGCGCAAGAGCATTTCACACACATCAAAAAAAGAATAAATCTGCACAAATCCATATTTCCGGTTCCGGGGCAATCATATTGCGCATGACAGGGGCGTCCGGTGAAATCGGGCGCGGGTTGCGCGTACGTCTTGATACGCGTAGTACTATGTGGAGTAAGGTATTATTTTTGTATTTACGGGCGGAGGATGGCCGTATGTATTCCTTGCTGATTTTGCCCGACTCGCTCGATGTTGAGAGTTTCAGGGCATTATTTGTAGCGCTGCAGTGGATTAACCGGCGCGGGGGCACGTCCCGCCGGGCCGAAAAATAAATTCTTCATGGAACTTTTTTCTGCATGCGGTACTCTATTGCTGATATTGCGCAGCCATATTGAATTTATATATGCCTGCCCATGTCGATTGACAAAAACGCTTGGGATAAAACATAGGAATGACTGAGTGACGACAGAACGCGAGATTGATCAGCAATTGGTTGAGCGCGTCCAGCGTGGCGATAAAAAAGCATTTGAGCTTCTGGTTTCCAAATATCAAAGGAAACTGATGCGGCTCGTGTCCCGGCTCGTCTATGATCATGCCGAAGCGGAAGACGTGGTGCAGGAAGCTTTCATTAAGGCATATCGCGCATTGCCGAATTTTCGCGGTGAGTCGGCGTTTTACACCTGGCTCTATCGCATAGGCGTGAATACCGCCAAAAACCATCTGGTGACACAAGGGCGCCGTACGCCGACTTCCACCGATGCCGATGTCGAAGAAGCAGAAACTTTTGTCGATGCCGATGGACTAAGAGATATCAATACCCCGGAATCACTGCTGGCCAGCAAGCAGATCGCTGAAACAGTTAATGCTGCGATGTCTTCTTTGCCGGAAGAATTGCGCAATGCGATTACCTTGCGCGAAATCGAAGGGCTGAGTTACGACGAAATAGCTGAAGTGATGTTGTGCCCGATCGGCACCGTCAGAAGCAGGATATTCAGGGCGCGCGAAGCGATCGCCGAAAAACTGCGTCCTATGCTGGGCACGACGACAGATCAGCGCTGGTGAATTTTAGCACCGTGCGTCCAACCAAAAATTAACCTGAACCTGCAGTAAAAATTGTGAAGAAAATGATGACTACCAACTCCTCTCAACAAGAAAGCATTTCAGCTTTGGCTGACGGCGAGCTGAATGATGTGCAACTGGATGCCATACTGGCCAGTCTGAACACCGCAAAAGGCAAGGGGACGTGGGAAATTTATCATCAGATCGGCGATGCGCTACGCTCGGATGACCTGGGCATTTCTTTCAGTGCGAATTTTTCCCGACGTTTTTCTGCCAGATTGGATGCTGAACCTGTGATTCTGGCGCCGCATTCTGTAGATAAAAAACCATCTCGCTCAGCGACGAAGCTGCAGAGTTATTGGGGCTCGTATATGGCAGTGGCCGGCGTCGCGGCGGCCGCAGTCTTCGCTGTTGTCCTGGCTCCGCAATTGGCGCATCTGGGAGGCGATACGACTCCTGCGATTCAATTAAGTAAGTCCAGACAAGCAGACGCGAATATGCAACTTGCCTCTGCTTCCGGCACATCGGAAATGCAAAACGCTGCGGTGAATCGCATCGGAAAAAAAGACGAAAAACAAATCAATTTACCGCTCAACGAAATGCCGGATATGTTGCGCGATCCGCGTATCGATAGCTACCTGATGGCGCATCAGCGATTTTC
The DNA here is from genome assembly GCA_016196925.1 of Burkholderiales bacterium. Lineage (GTDB taxonomy): Bacteria > Pseudomonadota > Gammaproteobacteria > Burkholderiales > Burkholderiaceae_D > Undibacterium. Next base: position 16,089 of record JACPWS010000031.1, read on the forward strand.
TCCTGCGCTGAGTAACGGGACGCAGCTTGTTACCCGCGCCAATGCGGTTTCTTCTGCATCGGAAAAGTAATGACTATGTTGTTTCCACGTTTTAAATTCGCTATGTTGGTAGTGGGATTAGGTTTGAGTTCCATTCTGACCCAGGCGCGCAGCCAGGAGCCGATGGAAGAAAAACGTGAAGCGCAAAATATTCTGCGCAAGATACAAGCGTCGGCGCAAAAGCTGAATTATTCAGGCACCTTCGTCTACCAGCAAGCCAGCCAGATTCGCACTTCGAGAATCACCCATATCGTAGATGCCAACGGGGAAATTGAAAAACTGGAAATTCTGGACGGCAAGCCGCGCGAATATATACGCCGAAACGATCAGGTTTCTTGCTATCTGCCTGAAAGCAAGACCATACAGGTCGAAAAAAATGTTACTCAGGAAGTTTTCCCTGCGCTGCTGAGTGGTAATGCCTTATCCCTTCCGGATTCCTATTCCATCAAAAAAGTCGAATTGAGTCGTGTGGCAGGCGTCGAATGCCAGGGCTATGTATTCGAACCGCGCGATGCATATCGTTATGGCTACCGCCTGTGCACAGATAAAGAGACAGGCTTATTGTTGCGTGCACAAACAGTCAATCCTAAAAATGAAGTGATAGAGCAAATCGCTTTCACGCAGATTTCTATCGCCGATATAGATAAATATAAGGTGAAGCCCAGTTATCAGAATACCGCGCAATGGCATGTTGAAAATCTGACGATGCAATCCAATATTAATTCCGGCTGGATAGTCAAGGCTGTACCGGCAGGTTTTAAAAAGACTCGCGAGATGAAGCGCCTTATTCCTGCTCCTGCATCAGCCAAAGGCGGCGATGCGGATCAGTTAAAGTCGCATCAGGTTGTGCAAATGATTTTTTCCGATGGCCTGGCGGCGATCTCGGTATTCATCGAGCCCGACACCGGAAATCGCACCGAAGGCAGTTTGCAGCAGGGTGCGATGACCATCATGGGAAAACGTCATGGCGAGTATTGGCTAACCGTAGTAGGTGAAGTGCCTGTGGCAGCAATCCGGCAAGTGATGAACTCTATTGAATTCAAACCTAAGTAAGCGAATGACACCATGAAAGCAAGCAGACTTTTCCCGTTAGAGAAAATTGTTTCCACGCTGGTTATCAGTGCCTGTGTTGGTTTTGTCGCCCCCGTTGCCCTTAACGCCACGCCCTTGGCGGCAGCGGCGCCGGCCGTCGCCGGCCTGCCCGATTTTACCGAGCTGGTCGAAAAAACCAGTGTGGCCGTGGTGAATATCCGCACCACAGAGAAAGTGCAGCTCAATCAAAACGCGCCCGGGATGGAAGATGAGCAGATGCAGGAATTTTTCCGGCGCTTCTTTGGTGTGCCCATGCCCAAGCAGCAACCCGCTCCGAAAGGGCGCAGACAAATTCCTCAGCAACCGGAAGAAGAAGTCCCGCGCGGTGTCGGCTCCGGCTTTATCATTTCTCAAGACGGCTACGTCCTGACGAATAGGCATGTCGTGGATGGTGCTTCCGAAGTCTATGTCAAGCTCACCGATAAGCGCGAATTCAAAGCCAAAGTGATAGGCGCCGACCAGCGCAGCGACGTCGCGGTGTTGAAGATCGAGGGCAATAAATTGCCGCGCCTGACCATAGGCGATTCTGAAAAAATCAAGGCGGGCGAATGGGTGATCGCGATCGGTTCTCCTTTCGATTTTGAGAATACGGTTACCGCCGGCATCATTTCCTCCAAGGCGCGCGATACCGGCGAATACCTGCCCCTGATCCAGACTGACGTTGCCGTGAATCCCGGCAATTCCGGCGGTCCCCTGATCAATATGCGCGGCGAAGTGGTTGGTATCAATTCCCAGATATACAGCCGCTCTGGCGGTTATATGGGTATCTCTTTTGCCATCCCTATCGACGAAGCGATGCGCGTAGTGGAGCAACTGAAGTCCTCGGGCAAGGTGAGTCGCGGCCGTATCGGTGTAGTGATCGGCGAAGTATCGAAGGACGTCGCCGAATACATAGGTTTGCCGAAAGCGCAAGGCGCGCTGGTAACGCGTGTCGAGCCGGGAGCGCCGGCGGAAAAGGCTGGCATTCAGGATGGCGACGTGATTTTGAAATTTAATGGTGTGCCAGTAGAAAAATCTACCGATTTACCGCGCATCGTCGGCACCACCAAGCCCGGCAGTAAGGCCACAATTTCGATCTGGAGAAAAGGCGCTGCCCGCGAATTGAGTATCAACGTGGCAGAAACCGAGCAAGACAAGGTCGCTCAGAAAGCCGAGAAAAAAGGCAAAAAAGATCAGGCAAACAATCCTTTGGGTATTTACACCAGCGATCTGACGGAAGCGCAAAGGAAAGAACTGCCGGGCGCTAACGGCGTGGCGATCGAAGCGGTGGAAGGCCCGGCCGCCGCTGCAGGTTTGCGTGCCGGCGATATTATCCTGACCATGAATAATATCGACGTCAAAGACAGTAAGCAATTTGCCGCAATGTTGGCAAAACTGGATACCAAAAAAGCAGCCGTGCTGCTGGTGCGCCGCGGCGATATTTCGCAGTTTGTACCGGTACGCCCTCAGGCACAGTAAGCTTTAAACCTTGGCAAAGCTGCTCTCAGCAATGAGGGCAGCTTTTTTATTTTGGAATGTCGGATCGCGACGGACTTATAATACGCCGGTCAATCACCCCAGGCCGCACCAGATGATGCATTTCACTCTTTACTCCCGCAGTTATTGCCATTTGTGCGATGACATGCTGGAACAATTACAGTCGTATAGCGCCGATTACGCTTTTACCGTCGAGGTGCTGGACGTGGACGCCGACGACGCACTATTGGCTCTGTACGATGAGTCAGTCCCGGTCTTAATGGGAAAGAAAGACGGACAAGCTGAGCAGCGCATCTGCCATTATTTTCTCGATACCGCCGCACTGAAAGCGTTTTTCCATGCCTGATGCGAACATAAATTTGCCTCTATTTGATTATGCCGGGGAACTGATCTGCGGCGTCGACGAGGCCGGTCGCGGGCCTTTGGCGGGACCGGTGATGGCGGCAGCGGTGATCCTCGATCCGCAACGGCCTATCCTGGGCTTGCGCGACTCCAAGAAACTGAGCGAACCTAGGCGTGAAGCGCTGGCGGCGGAAATTAAACAATATGCGCTGGCCTGGGCTATCGCCGAATGTTCGGAACAAGAGATCGACGAGCTGAATATTCTGCAGGCGACCATGCTGGCCATGCGGCGCGCGGTGGAAGCACTAGCCGTGCAGCCGACGCTGGCGCTGATCGACGGCAACCGTTGCCCGGTGATGGCGGTGCGCTCTGAAGCGATAATTAAGGGCGACGATAAGGTCGCCGAAATTTCCGCCGCCTCTATCCTCGCCAAAACTGCCCGCGATCATGCGCTGGCTAAATTGCATCTGGAATATCCTCAATATGCCTTTAATCAGCATAAGGGCTATCCGACCGCTTTGCATATGGAGCGTCTGCGCACACACGGCGTCTCGCCTATACACCGCAAATCCTATGCGCCCGTGAAAGCTTTGTTGAAATAATTAAATGAAATCGATTACCTCCCGCGACAACCCCCTGTACAAGGAAATCAAACACCTGGCGACCAGTTCCCAGGCATGCCGCAAAGCTGGCCGCACCTTGCTGGATGGCGTGCATTTGTGCGAAGCCTATAGCCAGCATGTGGGCGCGCCCCAGTTCTGTATCGTCGCGGAAAGCAGCTTGCAACACCACGAAGTTGCGGCCGTCGTTGCGCGCTGCACGCAACAAGGCACATCTTGCATCAGCTTACCGGACGCACTATACAAGGCCGTCAGCCAGGTGGAGCACGGCGTAGGCCTGATGTTTGCGATCGCCACGCCGGCTCCGGAATTCCCGGTCAGATTGTCGCAATCGTCGGTGGTGCTCGATAATTTGCAAGATCCCGGCAATCTCGGCTCCATCTTGCGCAGCGCCGCTGCCGCCGGCATACAAAATGTCTTTTGCAGCCAGGGCACCGCCTTTGCGTGGTCGCCCAAGGTGATGCGGGCCGGCATGGGGGCGCACTTCTTGCTGAATATTTTTGAAAACGTCGATTTGCACAGTTTATTGCAAAGCGCAATAATCCCAGTGCTGGCGACCAGCTCGCATACGACGGCAACCATCTACCAGACGGATTTGAATCAGCCGGTAATCTGGCTGTTCGGCCATGAAGGGCAGGGGGTCGCGCCGGAATTGATGGCATTGGCCAGTAAAACCGTGACCATCCCCCAGCAAGCGGCAATCGAGTCGCTGAATGTCGCCGCCAGTGCCGCGATTTGTTTTTTTGAACAAGTCAGGCAGCGACTTAATCAATAAATTCTTACGTCTGCCTTCATTTCCTGCAAGATCGTGGTGGCGATTTCTTCTATCGATTTGGCGGTTGACGACAGCCAGCGTATGCCTTCGCGCTTCATCATCGCTTCGGCTTCGTTAATTTCATAACGGCAGTTTTCTATCGACGCGTATTTGCTGCCGGGCCGGCGTTCATTGCGAATTTCAGACAAGCGTTCCGGCGCAATGCTGAGCCCGAACAATTTCCCCTTAAATCCCGGCAAGGCCGACGGCAACTTGCCGCGTTCGAAGTCGTCCGGTATCAAAGGGTAATTCGCCGCTTTAATCCCATATTGCATGGCCAGATACAGGCTGGTCGGCGTCTTGCCCGAGCGCGATACGCCGACCAGGATGACATCGGCGGTGGAAAGATTCTTGTTCGATTGGCCATCATCGTGCGCCAGCGAGAAATTTATCGCCTCGATCCGGTTCTTATATTCTTCCGAATCGGCGATATTGTGGCTGCGGCCTATGGTGTGGGTGGATTTGACTCCTAACTCTTGCTCCAGCGGCGCCACAAAAGTCTGGATCAAATCCATGTGCATGGCTTTGGATTTGATGATGATAGTAGCCAGATCGCTCTTGACCAGGGTGGAAAAGACGATAGGACGGTTGCCGTCGGCGGCACAGGCGTCGTTGATGCGCCTGACTGCGTCGTGCGCCTTATCCACGGTGTCGATAAACGGCAGCCTGATCTGGCGGAATTTCAAGTCGAATTGCGTCAGCACGGAGTGGCCGAAGGTTTCTGCGGTGATGCCGGTGCCGTCGGAGACAAAGAAAACGGTGCGGTTGGCAACGGGAAGTGCTTGATGATGGGCTTCAGGCATAACGGTAGGGGTAGGATCGATCGATAAAATGGATGAAAAATTTTGCATGTCTGACTAACAAAAAAGACGGCAAATTCTCTTGCGGCGTAGATAAATTTTGCGGCACACCATGTAAAATGGCGCAACAGCATTTCATGCGCCTCTCGCACCAAGAATAACAAAAAAATAGCGAGAGTCGAAGCAGGGCGAAAGATTTCTTACCATCAAAAAGAGGTTGTTATGTCCAACGCAGCAAATACCGAAGCAACTTATGTTGCCTCGTTTGAGCATTTACGCATGACGGATGTCGAGTCCGTCGGCGGTAAAAATGCATCTTTAGGCGAAATGATCAGCCAGCTGGCATCGACCGGCGTAAGGGTGCCGGGCGGTTTCGCCACCACGGCCCAGGCTTTCCGCGACTTTTTGTCGTATAGCGAAAGCGGCGGTGCAGCGCTGGCGCAACGCATTGCCGATCGCCTGGAACATCTGAATATCGACGACGTCAAGGAACTGGCAAAAGCCGGCGCCGAAATCCGTCAATGGATTATCGACACGCCTTTTCAGCCGCGCCTGCAAAAGGAAATCGAAGAGTTTTATAACAAACTCGTAGCCGATTCCACCGCTGAAATGTCGTTTGCCGTGCGCTCGTCCGCCACTGCGGAAGACTTGCCCGATGCGTCTTTCGCCGGTCAGCAAGAGACTTTCCTGAACGTGGTAGGCATCGACAACGTGCTGGAAGCGATGAAACATGTGTTCGCCTCGTTGTACAACGACAGGGCGATTTCTTATCGCGTACACAAAGGTTTTACCCACGCCGAAGTGGCCTTGTCTGCCGGTGTGCAGCGCATGGTGCGCTCCGATCTGGGCGCGGCCGGCGTGATGTTCACCATCGACACCGAGTCCGGTTTCAAGGACGTGGTGTTCATTACATCCAGTTACGGCCTCGGTGAAACCGTAGTGCAGGGCGCCGTCAATCCCGACGAATTCTATGTGCATAAGCCTATGCTGGAACAGGGCAAGTTGCCTGTGATCCGCCGCAACATAGGCTCGAAGCTGATCAAGATGGAATTCACCGGTGAAGCCAAGGCTGGTCGCTCGGTCAAGACCGTCGATGTGCCTATCGAATTGCGCAATCGTTATTCGCTGAACGACGCGGAAGTGGTTGAACTGGCCAAATACGCCGTCATCATCGAAAAACATTATGGCCGCCCTATGGATATCGAATGGGGCAAGGATGGCCGCGACGGCAAGCTGTATATTTTGCAGGCGCGTCCTGAAACAGTTAAATCGCAGCAAAAAGCAACCGATGCCCAGCAGCGCTTCAAGCTCAAAGGCAGCGGCACAGTCCTGGTATCGGGCCGCGCCATCGGCCAGAAAATCGGCGCAGGCCGCGTGCGCGTGATCCACGATCCGTCGGAAATGGAGCGCGTGCAGCCTGGTGACGTACTGGTGGCCGATATGACCGACCCCAACTGGGAGCCGGTGATGAAGCGCGCTTCCGCCATCGTCACCAACCGCGGTGGCCGTACCTGCCACGCAGCGATCATCGCGCGTGAATTGGGCGTGCCGGCGGTGGTCGGTTGCGGTGACGCCACCGATTTACTGAAAGACGGCACCCTGGTCACGGTGTCTTGCGCCGAGGGTGACGAAGGCAAGATTTACGACGGCTTGTTGGAGACAGAGGTCACCGAAGAGGTGCGCGGCGAATTGCCCAAGCTACCGCTGAAGATCATGCTGAACGTCGGCAACCCGCAACTGGCCTTCGATTTCCAATCGGTGCCGAACGAAGGCGTGGGCCTGGCCCGGCTGGAATTCATCATCAACAATAATATCGGCGTGCATCCGAAAGCGATTTTGGAATACCCGAATATCGAGCCCGACCTGAAGAAAGCCGTGGAATCGGTGGCGCGCGGTCACGCCTCGCCCAAGGCGTTTTACGTCGACAAGCTGGCGGAAGGCGTGGCGACGATCGCGGCCGCATTCTGGCCGAAAAAAGTCATTGTGCGCCTGTCCGATTTCAAATCGAATGAGTACAAGAAACTGATAGGCGGCTCGCGCTACGAGCCGGACGAGGAAAATCCTATGCTCGGTTTCCGCGGCGCGGCGCGTTATCTGGCGGCCGATTTTGACGAATCGTTCGAGATGGAATGCCTGGCCATGAAGCGCGTGCGCAACGACATGGGCTTGACCAACGTCGAGATCATGGTGCCTTTCGTGCGTACCTTGGGACAGGCGGAAAAAGTCGTCAATCTGCTGGCGAAAAACGGCTTGAAACGCGGCGAAAACGGCTTGCGCCTGATCATGATGTGCGAAGTGCCGTCGAACGCGATACTGGCGGAAGAATTCCTGCAATTCTTCGACGGCTTCTCTATCGGTTCCAACGACCTGACCCAGCTCACCCTGGGCCTCGATCGCGACTCCGGCATGGAATTGCTGGCTGCCGATTTCGATGAACGCGACCCGGCAGTGCGCGCGCTGCTGTCGCTCGCGATCACCGCTTGCCGCAAGCTCGATAAGTATGTCGGTATCTGCGGACAGGGACCATCCGATCATCCTGATTTCGCCGAATGGCTGATGCAAGAGGGGATAGAGTCGATTTCCCTGAATCCTGATTCCGTCATCGACACCTGGCAAAAGTTGGCGACAGTCGCTAAATAAACCAACTGTTTTATATTAAGAAAGCGCCGGCTTATTGAAAAATAGCCGGCGCTTTTTCGTCGCTGCGTCGCAACAAAATATTTCTTTGCCGGTTGCAATTTTCTACATTTGGAATAGACTAGGAAGGTCGAATCATTAATAAAAACAAAATTAACACTTCCGAAATTATTAACAGAAAACCCTCGTCACTGCGTAGTGGCGAGGGTTTTTTTTATGTATAAATTACACGGCGATTACCGATGAATTTTCGCCGGCAATCGTAGAAAATGCAGATCGCAGGCAAAACAAAGGAGAGCAACGACAATGAACTCATGGATGATGTGGCTGGTGCTGGCCGGGATAGTCGTCATACTGGAATTGTTTACCGGCACGTTTTATTTACTGATGATCGCGATAGGCTTGCTGGCCGGCGCCCTGACTGCGTTGCTGAGCCCGGAGTCGGCCTGGTCCATGATCGTAGCCGCGATCGTCGGTGCGACGGCGACGGTCGCGCTCCACAAAAGCAAATATGGCTGGAACCACAGCAAACGCGAGGTGGCGTGCGATCCTAACGTCAACATGGATATCGGCCAGAGCATCCATATCCAGGATTGGCAAGATCAGGGCAATGGCAAGTTCTCCGCCCGCGCCATGTATCGTGGCGCGATGTGGGATGTTGACTTACGCGGCGCTACCGCGCATGCGGGCTTGTTCGTTATCGAAGAAATGCAGGGCAGTCGTTTGATCGTCCGTCCGGCTTAAGCCCGCTTGCTATCGGCGCTGTTAGCAAACTCAGGCAATGCAGCTGAGGTTTCAACCTGCAGGCTTAAGCGTTATATCAACATAAAGGTGAGAATATGGAAAGTATCGGTGGTGTAGCATTAGTTTTGTTTGTATTGGCGATGGTCTTTGTATTTAAGACCATCAACGTCGTGCCGCAACAGCATGCCTGGGTGGTGGAGCGTCTGGGTAAATACCATGCGACCTTGCCGCCCGGCTTAAACATCGTGATCCCCTTCGTGGATCGCGTCGCCTACAAGCATATTTTGAAAGAAATCCCGCTCGATGTGCCGCCGCAAGTCTGCATCACCCGGGATAACACCCAATTGCAGGTCGACGGCATCCTGTATTTCCAGATTACCGATCCTATGCGGGCATCTTACGGCTCGTCGAATTACATCGCGGCGATTACGCAACTGGCGCAGACCACGCTGCGCTCGGTGATCGGCAAGATGGAACTCGACAAGACTTTTGAAGAGCGCGATCATATCAATACCACCATCGTCAATGCGGTAGACGAATCGGCCGCCAACTGGGGCGTCAAGGTGCTGCGTTACGAGATCAAGGATTTGACGCCGCCGAAAGAAATCCTACATGCGATGCAGGCGCAGATTACCGCAGAGCGTGAGAAGCGCGCGCTGATCGCTGCTTCCGAAGGCCGCAAACAAGAGCAGATTAACATCGCCACCGGCGAACGCGAAGCGTCGATCGCCAAGTCGGAAGGCGAGAAACAGGCGTCGATCAACCGTGCCCAGGGCCAGGCGGCCGCCATTCTGGCGATAGCCGAAGCCAGTGCCGAGGCGATACGCAAAACCGCGGCCGCGATACAGTCACCGGGCGGTTCCGATGCGGTGAACCTGAAAGTGGCCGAGCAATACGTGGGCGCCTTCGGCAATCTGGCCAAGACCAATAACGCTATCATCGTGCCTGCCAACCTCGGCGACATGAGCGGCCTGATCGCAACCGCGATGCAAGTCGTCAAATCGCAAAAAACGCCGGCCGTGGAAGCGCCGCGACGACCTTCCTGACCCGATACGGGAGCGTGACAGGCTCCCGTCAATCCCAATAAATCGGTAGCAAGGCAGGCAACAAAGTTGCCGGCTTGGCCGCCGCATTCCTCGGTAGTGCGGAGTTAAACCGACGATGATCTTCGATTCCGAACTTACTTGCGCACGATGCTGAGCATCATGGTGGCGATGAACAGCAACAAAACGAAGGCATTGGCTAGTGCGCCTTCGTGGCGCAAGTTGAATTCACCGCCCAATCCGCCTACGATGCGCAGCGCAAGCGAGACATGCAGCGCCAGCAAGGGCAGGTAAAAAGAACGGTGGTAGGGGATTTTTATCTGGGCCACCGCCGGGAAGATAATGGGCGTGTGGCCGAAGATCATCGCAAATACAAAGCCCAGGCTGACTGCATGCAGGCTGGCATCGCGCCACGGATGGTCAGGGAGAAAGCCGCCGGCCAGGCCGAGCAAACCAGCCAGTATCAGCCAGGCATAACCGGACAACAGGCAGATCGCGATGAAACGGGTCAGACCTTGTTGCCGCGCATTGTGTCTGGCAAGATCGTAGCGCAACAGCCAGGCCGCGAGCGCCAGCAGGCTGGCTGAGAACAGCGCCAATCCAGGGCCTTCGCGCCAGAAGGTGCAGCTTGCGCCTAACAGCACTGCGCCGACGATCGCCAGGAACCAATGCTGTGCGCGGGCAGGGGTGGGCAGGAAGCGCGTCAGTTCCAGCCGTTCGGCAGCGATGGTCAGCACCAGAAACGCCAGCCAGCATGGCACGGCCGTTGCCACCACGCCGCTGAGCAGCCAGGCGATGTTCCCGGCCAGCCAGCACAGCGCAGCGATGGTAAGTATCACGGTGAACGGCGCCAATAATATCCGCAACACCAAAACACTGGCGGCCAGCAGCGTGCCGGCAGCCGCAATTAGCAAAAGCTGCGTCAACAGCAAAGGCGCGCCGCCAATCAGGAGTGCGCCGCCCACGCCGGCAGCGGCCGGCGCCAGATAAGCCCAGCCGCGTCCTATGGCAACCGCACGCTCCAGGCTGATCACCGCGCCAAAAAAACAGGAAATCATCAGCGCACCGTGCCAGCCGCTGGCTGCCGCAGCGAGCGGCGGCATGCTCCAGCCCAGCCGCACCAGACCCGCCAGTACGCCGACCAGCAGCGAGAACATGCCCAGCGCCAGCAGTAGCAAACGATAAACGATGCGATTAGTTTTCATGGCCGGCGCGCCCGCTTGCGATCAGGCGTCGTTGCCTGTGGTTTCAGTCACGCCCGGTTTGCCTATCCTGACTTGCCAGACTTCGGGGCCGGATTCCAGGTAAACCCAGTTGAAAGGCGCTTTCAATTCAGCCTGGAATTGATAAAACAGCGGTTTGGGATCGTGGTCGTTAATCAGCAATAGCGCCTCGCCCGCCGCCAGTTGCTCGAAGCTGCTGAAGATCAAAGGGTGACGCTCGCGCGGAACGATGTTGCGCACGTCGATGGTGGTTTTAAAGGTTTTGGTCTGGTTCATGCTAGCTCCTGGGGCGGGGGTGAAAGAAGGGGGTCAGGTTTCCGGCGTCCAGCCGAAATGCTGTTTGGTAGTTTCGCTCATCATGGATGGGTTCCAGGCCGGCGCCCACACCAGATTGACTTGCGGCTGCAGCGAGTCGGGCAGCGACTCTGCCAAAACGGCGTGTACATCGTCGAGTATCATCTCGCCCATCGGGCAGGCCGGCGACGTCATGGTCATATCGATCAGCAGTTGCTCGGGCGCGACGACGATCCGGTAGACCAGGCCGAGCGCTACGATATCGACGCCGATCTCGGGGTCGATCACCTGGGACAGGATGGCGCGTATCTGTGATTCGCTGAGATGAGCGCCTGCAGATGTTGCGGCTGGTTCGGTCGGCATGATATTTTAAAGCTGCATATAAAATGAAGCTTTATGTTAGCAGTAAAATTTTTACAAAGCAAGATATTGAATGCATCTTATGCGGCTAATGAAGAAATGGCGTTGCTGGGATGCGATGGGGCTTGCTCGGGAGGGGGCGTGAAGGGGCTGCGATTGCGCCCCCGGGCGATGGGTGCCGGCCTATTGCAAGGCCGGCACCGTTAGTGAAATGAATTAAGCCACCGCCTCCAAAAACTCTTGCTGCTCCAGCCAGTCGGCTTCCAGCTGTTCCAGCTCTTTCAGCACATAGGCCTGATCCATCAGCAGCGCCTTGAGTTTTTCCTTGTTGGCGTCGCTGTAGATGTCGCTATCGGCCAGCTGGGCGGCGACTTCGTCCTTCTTCGCATTCAGCTTGGCCATCTACTCTTCCAGGCGCTTGATGCGGGTCTCGATCGGTTTGCGCTGGGCGGCGAGTTTTTGTCTTTCGTCGGCGGACTGGCGGCGTTGCTCCTTGTCGTTGGCTTTGTCTGCGACCGGTATCGGTTTCGCTTGCGGCAGGGCGTCGGCCTTGGCTTTGGCCGGCAGCGCCGGGGCGGCTTCCTTGGCGAGTTTGTTCTGGTACAGCCAATTCTTGTAATCGTCGAGGTCGCCGTCGAACGGCTGCAGCTGGCCATCGGCCACGATGATGAACTGGTCGGTGGTGGCGCGCAGCAGGTGGCGGTCATGCGAGACCACGACCAGCGTGCCTTCGAACTGGGCCAGGGCTTCGGTCAGGGCTTCGCGGGTTTCCAGGTCCAGATGGTTGGTCGGTTCATCCAGCAGCAGCAGGTTAGGGCGCTGCCAGACGATCATGGCCAGCGCCAGGCGGGCTTTTTCGCCGCCGGAGAAAGGTGCGATGGGGCTGGTGACCATGTTGCCGGGGAAGTTGAAGCCGCCCAGGAAGTTGCGCAATTCCTGCTCGCGCACATTCGGCGCGATGTGCGCCAGGTGCCACAGCGGTGACTCGTCGTGGCGCAGCATTTCGACCTGATGCTGGGCGAAGTAGCCGATGGACAGGCCCTTGCCGGTCTGCATGGTGCCGGCCAGCGGCGCGATGTCGCCCACGATGGTCTTGATCAGGGTCGATTTGCCGGCGCCGTTCACGCCCAGCAAGCCTATGCGCTGGCCTATCTGCAGCGAGAATTTGACGTCGGAGACGATGGTTTTTTCGCTAAAGCTGTGATCGGTCTTGGACTCGGTGCGGTAGCCGCAATGCACGTCTTCCATCACCAGCATGGGGTTCGGCGCACTGAGCGGTTCGCGGAACTCGAAAGAGAATTCGGCGGCGGCGCGCAAAGGCGCCAGCTCTTCCATCCTGGCCAGGGCCTTGATGCGGCTTTGCGCCTGCTTGGCCTTGCTGGCCTTGGCGGCGAAGCGGTCGATGAAGGATTGCAGGTGGGCGCGTTTGCGGTTTTGCTTTTCTATGGTGCCTTGCGCCAGGATCAGCTGGGCCGCGCGCTGCCGTTCGAACGAAGAGTAATTGCCGGAATAGCGCTTCAGTTTGCGCTCGTCGATATGCACCACCACGTTCACCACGCCATCCAGGAAATCGCGGTCATGCGAGATGATCAGTAGGGTGCCGGCATAGCGTTTCAGCCAGTCTTCCAGCCAGATGATGGCGTCCAGATCCAGGTGGTTGGTCGGTTCATCGAGCAGCAGCAAATCGGATTTGCACATCAGGGCTTGCGCCAGGTTCAGGCGCATGCGCCAGCCGCCGGAAAAACTGGCGACCGACTGTTCCATCTGATCCAGCGTGAAACCCAGGCCCAGCAGCAGTTGCTCGCCGCGCGAACGCACGGTGTAGGCGTCGGCGTCGGCCAGCGCGCCGTAGATTTCGCCGATGGCGATGCCGTTGTCGTAGCTTTCCGGTTGCGCTTCCAGTTCGGCCAGTTGCGCTTCCAGCTTGCGCAGGGCGATGTCGCCGTCGATCGCGTAGTCGATCGCGCTGCGTTCCAGCGGCGGGGTCTCTTGCGCCACGTGCGCCAGTTGCCATTTGGCCGGGAATTCTATGCTGCCCTGGTCGGGGTGCAATTCACCGCGCAGCATGGCGAACAGGCTGGATTTGCCTGCGCCGTTGGAGCCGATCAAGCCTATCTTGTCGCCGGGGTTGAGCGTGACATCGACGCTGTCGAACAAAGGCTTGGTACCGCGCGCCAGGATAACTTGCTGCAAACGTATCATAGTAAATCAGAAAAAAAGGGGGTATCTTATGTATTTGCCCTGCAGTCAGCAGAAAACAAGGCGGGAAAAAATATACTGAGGTGGAGTATGTCGTTCAATCAAGCCAAATACTTCGCTACGTCATTCCGGCGCAGGCCGGAATCCAGTGGCGTAACTACCGAAAGACGCTGGTTCCCTGCCTGCGCAGGGATGACGACTTTGAGTTCAAGGTTTATTTGAACGGTACCGCTAGCTAGAACTACATGCTTTTGAAAGAAGCGGGTAAAACGTGATTTTACCCTTTACCCGCCATTCAGGCCTTGTAATCCGCGAGTTGACCGGCTTCCACCAGGAACACCATGTCGTCGCCGGCGCTGGTGGTGAGCCAGGTCAGGTTCAGTTCGGGGAAGGCGGCTTCGGCGAAGGCGCGCTCGTTGCCGATTTCCACCATCAGCAAACCGTCTGCGGTCAGGCGCTGAGCGGCGCCGGCCACGATCTTGCGCACCAGGTCCATGCCGTCTTCGCCGCCGGCCAGCGCGATTTGCGGCTCGTGCCGGTATTCCTTGGGCAGCTTGTCCATCGAGCCGGAATTTACATAGGGCGGATTGCTGATGATAAGGTCGTATTTCTTATCCGGCACGCGGCTGTACAAATCGGATTCGATCAGGGTGATGCGGTCTTGCAACTGGTATTCATCGACGTTGCGATGCGCCACCGCCAGCGCATCGGGCGAGATATCGACAGCGTCGATTTGCGCCTGCGGGAAGGCATCGGCCAGCATGATGGGCAGGCAGCCGGAACCGGTGCACAGTTCCAGGATATTGCTGATGGCGTCCGGGTCGTTGACCCAGGGCGCGAAATGTTCGGGGATCAGCTCGGCGATGAATGAGCGCGGCACGATCACGCGCTCATCCACGTAAAAGCGATAAGCGCCGAGCCAGGCTTCATTGGTCAGGTAAGAAGCCGGCACGCGTTCGACCGCGCGCCGTTCTATCATGGTCAGCGCCGCGTCGATTTCATACGGCAGCAGGCGCGCATCGAGAAAAGGATCGATCTTGTCGATAGGCAGATGCAGCGTATGCAGCAGCAGGTAAGCCGCCTCATCGAGCGCATTGGCGCTGCCGTGGCCGAAAAACAGTTTTTCGGTGTTGAAGCGGGTCACCGCGTAGCGCAGCAGATCGCGCATGGTGCTAAAGGTCTGGGCAGGAGTGGTCATTTTTTTTCGGTGCTTAACATTGATAAGAAATCACAAATTTATCTGGATTTCGTCATTCCCGCTTTTGCGGGAATGACGCTTTGGATTTAATCCATATTTCCTTAAGTCAGCAAATTCTCTAAAGTGCGGCGGTAGATGTTTTTGAGCGGGTCGATATAGCGCAATTCTATGTGCTCGTCGATCTTGTGGATGCTGGCGTTGGGCGGACCGAACTCTACCACTTGCGGGCAGATCTTGGCGATGAAACGGCCGTCCGAGGTGCCGCCGGTGGTCGAGAGTTCTGTTTCGATGCCGGTTTCGGCGCGTATCGCCGCCGCCAGCGCATCGCTCAGGCTGCCTTTAGTCGTCAGGAAAGGATGGCCGCCGATAGTCCATTTCAGCTCGTAACTCAGGCCGTGCTTATCCAGGATGGCGTGAACGCGTTGCTGCAAGCCTTCGGCGGTGCTGGCGGTGGAGAAGCGAAAATTGAAATCGATCACCGCTTCGCCCGGGATGACATTGGAGGCGCCGGTGCCGGCGTGGATATTCGAGACTTGCCAGGAAGTCGGCAAATAGTAGTCGTTGCCCTGGTCCCAGACTTCGGCCACCAGTTCGGCCAGCGCCGGGGCGGCCAGGTGGATAGGATTCTTCGCCAGTTGCGGATAGGCGATATGGCCTTGCACGCCTTTTACGATCAGCTTGCCGGACATGGTGCCACGCCGGCCGTTCTTGATCGTGTCGCCCAGCTGATCGACTGAGGTCGGTTCGCCGACGATGCAGTAATCGAGTTGCTCGCCGCGCGCCTTGAGTTGTTCGCAGACCACCACGGTGCCGTCGGTGGCCGGGCCTTCTTCATCGCTGGTGATCAGGAAGCCGATCGAGCCCTGATGCTGCGGATGGACGGCGAGGAATTCTTCGGTCGCAACCACGAAGGCGGCAATCGAGGTCTTCATGTCGGCCGCGCCGCGACCATACAGCTTGCCATCGCGCTGGGTAGGCACGAAAGGCGCCGATTGCCATTGCGTGACCGGGCCGGTCGGCACCACGTCGGTATGGCCGGCGAACACCACCAGCGGCTGGGTCGTGCCGCGGCGCGCCCACAGGTTGGTGACCTCGCCCGACTGTATGGTTTCGCAGTGAAAGCCCAGCGGCTCCAGCAAGGAAATCAGGGTGCGCTGGCAGCCCTTGTCTTCCGGCGTGACGGAATCGAGCGCGATCAGCTGTTCGGTCAGCGCGAGTGTTTTACTCATCATGGCTATTCGAAAATGGTTTGATATTGCTGCGCCGAGAAGCCGACGCTGAGGCCTTGCGTACCGCCGCCGTCGACGATGTGCAGCACCGGACGCTTGATGATGGAAGGCGCGGCCAGCATCAGCGCGATCGCCTGGTCGGTGTCGGCCGCCGAGGCTTTTTGCTGCGCGCTCAGCGCGCGCCAGGTCGTGCCTTTGCGGTTGATCAGCACATCGAGCGCTACGTGCGGCAGCCAGCTTTGTATGGTCTGGCGCTGCAAGCCGTCTTTCTTAAAATCGTGGAAGTGAAACGCGATACCTTGCTCTTGCAGCCAGGTCCGCGCTTTTTTTACGGTATCGCAATTCGGTATGCCATATAGGGTGATGCTAGTCGTCATTGTTATACGTTCAGGGTAAATTCGGTGAAGGAAGCTTCATCCTTCGCTTCCGGCTCCGGTTCCGGTTCTTGCGCCGCCGCCGCGGCGGCTTCGTTATTCAACAGCCACAGCAAGTTGTTGGCGGAGTCGGCATTGGCCAAGCCTTCTTCCTGGCTGATCAGACCGGATTTGATCATGTGCATCAGCGCGCGTTCGAAAGTCTGCGAGCCCGGCGACAAGCTCTTTTCTATCGCTTCCTTGATCTGGAAGATGTCGCCTTGCTCGATCAGTTCGGCCACGTAGCGCGTGTTCAGCATGATCTCGACCGCCGGGCAGCGGCCGCCGTCCAGCGAGCGTATCAGGCGCTGCGAAATGATGGCGCGTATCGAGGACGACAAATCGAGCAATAGCGCATTGCGGCTTTCCATGGGGAAGAAGCTGATGATGCGGTTTAGTGCCTGATAACTGTTGTTCGCATGCAGCGTCGCCAGCACCAGGTGGCCCGACTGGGCATAGGCGATCGCCGCCAGCATGGTGTCGAGATCGCGGATCTCGCCGATCAGGATGCAATCGGGCGCCTGCCGCAGGGAATTTTTTAGCGCGGTCCTCAGGCTTTCGGAATCGGTGCCGATTTCACGCTGATTGACGATCGATTTTTTGCTGCGGAACAGGAATTCTATCGGGTCTTCCAGCGTCAGGATGTGGCCGGTCCTGATTTCATTACGATGATCGAGCATGGAGGCGATGGTGGTCGACTTGCCCGAACCGGTGGCGCCGACCACCAGGATCAGGCCGCGCTTTTCCATGATCAGCTCAGCCATCACCGGCGGCAGATTCAGGGTATCGAGGCTGGGGATGTCGCCCGGCACAAAACGCAGTACGGCCGAAATCGTGCCGCGCTGGCGGAATGCCGACAGGCGGAAGCGCCCTATGCCGGGCGCACCGATGCCGATGTTGAGCTCGTTCTCGCGTTCCAGTTGCTCCATGTGTTCGGGCGCCACCACCTCGTTCAGCAAGGACAGGATGTTCGCCTGATCCATCTTTTGCTGATTGATAGGCAGCAGGTTGCCGTTGATCTTCAGATGTATCGGCGAATTCATCGCGAAAAACATGTCGGACGCATGTTTATCTTTCATTAACTGGAATAAGCGCTCCATCGCTGCCATGGTTGGTCCCTATTTTTTTAATGGTTTAATTTGCGAAACTTTCCAGCCGCTCAGTCGCCGCGCAGCAATTCGTTGATGCTGGTCTTGGAGCGGGTCTGGGCGTCGACGCGCTTGACGATCACCGCGCAGTACAGGCTGTACTTGCCGTCGGCCGAAGGCAGGTTGCCTGACACCACCACCGAGCCGGCCGGCACGCGGCCGTAGCTGACTTCGCCGGTCGCGCGGTCGTAAATCTTGGTCGACTGGCCGATGTACACGCCCATCGAGATCACCGAGTTTTCTTCCACGATCACGCCTTCCACGATCTCGGAACGGGCGCCGATGAAGCAATTGTCTTCGATGATGGTCGGATTGGCCTGCATCGGTTCCAGCACGCCGCCTATGCCGACGCCGCCGGATAGGTGCACGTTCTTGCCGATCTGGGCGCAGGAGCCGACCGTGGCCCAGGTGTCGACCATCGCGCCTTCATCGACATAGGCGCCGATGTTGACGTAGGACGGCATCAGTACCACGTTCTTGGCGATGAAGCTGCCGCGGCGCGCGACGGCCGGCGGCACCACGCGGAAGCCGCCCTTGGCGAAATCTTCGGCGGTGTAATTGGCAAACTTGGTCGGCACCTTGTCGAAGAATTGCATGTGCTCGCCGGACGGCATGCAGATATTGTCTTCCAGGCGGAACGACAGCAGCACGGCTTTCTTCACCCATTGGTTGACGTGCCAGGCGCCGTCCTGCTTTTGCGCCACGCGCAGGCTGCCGGCATCGAGCTCGCTCAATACGTGAGCGACCGCTGCGCGGATTTCCGCCGGGGCCGACTTCGGAGAAAAATTGGCGCGGTCTTCCCATGCCTGATCGATGATTTGCTGTAATTGTTGAGTCATTTGCGTGCTTCTTTAAATGAAAAAAATCGGAGGAAAAAGAGCTAGGGAATCACGGATTTATTCCGATTTCGTCATCCCCGCGAAAGCGGGGATCCACCTAAGTGTTTGATTCACATGGATTCCCGCTTTCGCGGGAATGACGCCTTTTGAATTAATCTGCGCATCCCTAGGCGGCGAGCGTCTTGCAAAAGGCCGCGATGCGTTGCGCGGCTTCCATGCACTCGTCGACTTCGGCCACCAGGGCCATGCGGATGCGATTCTGACCAGGATTCACGCCATGCGCTTCACGCGCCAGGTAGCTGCCAGGCAAAACTGTCACATTATATTCCTGGTACAGGCGCCTAGCGAATTCTGTATCGCTCAAACCCAGATGGCCGACGCCTGCCCACAAGTAAAACGCGGCATCGGGCAGGCTGACATCGAGCGCTTGTTCCAACAGCGGGGTGACCTGGGCGAATTTGGCGATGTATTTGGCGCGGTTTTCCTGCACATGCACTTCATCGTTCCAGGCGACGACCGAAGCCGCCTGTATCGCCGGGCTCATGGCGCTGCCGTGATAGGTGCGGTACAGCAGGAATTTCTTGATGATTTCGGCGTCGCCGGCCACGAAGCCGGAGCGCATGCCCGGCACATTCGAGCGTTTCGACAGGCTGGACAGGGTAATCAGTCGGCGATAATCGTCGCGCCCCAGGGCGCGCGCCGCCTGCAGGCTGCCGAGCGGCGCCTGCTCCTTGAAATAGATTTCCGAATAGCATTCATCGGCGGCGATCACGAAACCGTAGCGGTCGGACAAGTCGAACAGCTCTTTCCAGTCTTCCAGGTTCAGCACCGCGCCGGTAGGATTGCCGGGCGAGCAGATGTACAGCAATTGCACGCGTTGCCAGACCGCTACCGGGATGTTTTTATAATCGGGCGCAAAGTTGCGGGCCGGGTCGGCATTGGCAAAATACGGTTCGGCCCCGGCCAGATAAGCCGCTCCCTCGTAAATCTGGTAAAACGGGTTCGGGCACAGCACCAGCGGCGCGCCGTTGCTGCAGGCGCTGGGGTCGATCACGGTTTGCGCCAGGGCAAACAAGGCTTCGCGCGAGCCATTCACCGGCAAGATCTGGCTTGCCGCATCGAGGGCCGGGATCGCATAACGCCGCGCCAGCCAGCCGGAAATCGCGCCGCGCAGGGCGTCTGAACCTGCCGTCAGCGGATAACTGGCCAAGCCGTCCAGATTGTCGCTGACGGCTTGCTTGATAAATTCAGGCGTAGGGTGTTTCGGTTCCCCTATCCCCAAACCTATCGCCTTGTACGCGGGATTGGGTGTGACATCGGCAAACAGTCTCCGGAGTTTTTCAAACGGATAGGGCTGCAGCTTGGCAAGAAACGGATTGAAGGTCATTTTTCGAATTGTTGTAAGCGTTAAGGCAATATGGCTGGCGTTTATGCGGAGCGAAGGGGCTGCGCCGTCATATTGTTTGGTGTCGCCGCTGCGACCGGGTATTGCTGTGAGGTATTGCCGTATTATAGCCTCCGTCGCTTATTCCCGAGTAAGGCTTTGCGGCGCACGCGCATAGCGCGGCCATGGCGGAATTCGCCGGTCCGATCGCGCCAGCATTTAACGGTGCAATCCGTTCTAAAAATGAAAAATTTTCCTGTCAAATGGTATGATGCAGCGCTGCTTGCTACGCCAGACGACGGCGCTTGTGAGTGAAACAGCAAACGGTATTGAATTTGGCTGCAAAAGAGAATAAAACTTTATAAAGTGCGATTAACTTCTATTAAATTATCGGGTTTCAAATCTTTTGTAGACCCCACTCATTTTCAGGTCCCGGGCCAGCTGGTCGGCGTGGTGGGACCTAACGGTTGCGGCAAATCGAATATTATCGACGCCGTGCGCTGGGTGCTGGGCGAATCCAAAGCCTCGGAATTGCGCGGCGAATCGATGCAGGACGTCATTTTCAACGGCTCCACCCATCGCAAACCGGCCGGACGCTCTTCGGTAGAACTGGTGTTCGATAACAGTCTCGGCAAGGCGGCCGGGCAATGGGGCCAGTATGCCGAAATCGCCGTCAAGCGCACCCTGACGCGCGACGGCACGTCTACTTATTACATCAACGGTCAGCCGGTGCGGCGCCGTGATATTCAGGATATCTTCCTCGGCACCGGCCTCGGTCCGCGCGCTTACGCCATCATCGGCCAGGGCATGATCTCGCGCATCATCGAAGCGCGTCCGGAAGAATTAAGAATTTTCCTGGAAGAAGCGGCCGGCGTGTCGCGTTACAAAGAGCGCCGGCGCGAAACCGAAAACCGCATTCACGACACCCATGAAAACCTGGTGCGGGTGGAAGACATCCTGCGCGAACTGAATAACAACCTGGAAAAACTCGAAGCGCAGGCCGTGGTCGCCAACAAGTACCATGAACTGCAATCCGATCAGGACGAAAAACAAAAACTGCTGTGGCTGCTGCGCAAGAAAGAAGCGGCCAACGAGCAGCAAAAACATTTCACCGAAATCGAAAAGACCCAGCTCGACCTGGAAGAACAAACCGCCAAACTGCGCCATGTGGAACTGGAGCTCGAACACATGCGCCAGGCGCACTACGCGGTCGGCGACCGCATGCATCAGGCGCAGGGCCATCTGTACCAGACCAATGCCGAGATCGGCAGCCTGGAAGCGCAGATCAAGTTCGTGATCGAATCGCGCAGCCGCTTGCAAAGCCAGTTGCATTCGCTGACCGCACAGCGCGATCAGTGGCAGCGACAGGGCCAGCAGATGCAGGCCGATTTGTCCGAGGCGGAAATTCATGTCGAAGAGCTGGCGATGCGCGCCGAGCAGGCAGTAGAAATCAGCCAGCAACAGCAAGACAAGCTGCCGGCGATGGAACAAAACTGGCGCGAGGCGCAGTTAAAGACCACCGAGTCGCGCGCCAAAATCATGCAGATGCAGCAGCAGATCGAGCTGGAATCGGCCCATCAGCGCAATGCCTCGAATATCCTGAATACGCTGACAGCCCGTCGCGAACGCCTGATGCAAGAAAAGCAGGGCCTGGCCATGCCGGATTCCAGTCATCTGGACAATCTGGCGCTGCAACTGGAAGAAAAAAAACAAGTGCTGGAAGAGCTTTCCCTGCAACTGGAACAGGCGCAACAGCGCCTGCCGCTGCTGGAAGACGAGCGCAAACAGGCGCAGCTACAAGTGCAGCAGGATGCGGCCGAATATGCGCAACTGGAAGCGCGTCTGCTGGCGCTGAAACAGCTGCAAGAAAAAGTCCAGAGCCAGGGCAAGGTACAACCGTGGCTGGCCAAGCACGAACTCGGCGGCTTGCCTAAGCTGTGGCAAAAACTGCAGATTGCCTCCGGTTGGGAAACCGCGCTGGAAGCGGTGCTGCGCGAGCGTACCGCAGCGCTGGAAATGTCGAATCTGGAATGGGCTAAGGCTTTTTTCAGCGACGCGCCGCCGGCCAAGCTGGCTTTGTATTCGCCGCAAGTCAGCGCCGAGCCGCCGGCTCAGGTCGCCGGCCTGCAGCCTTTCTTGAATTTGTTGCAGTTGAATGAGGCAGGCGTGCGCAGCTTGCTGCAGGATTGGCTGCATCAGGTGTATGTGGCGGACGATGTGACCTCGGCGTTCATCGATCGCAGCAAATTGCCGCAGGGCGCTTGCTTCATCACTAAGCAGGGTCACGTGATTGCGCGCTCCAGCGTGCGCTTTTACGCCGCCGATTCCGAACAAGACGGCGTGCTGGCGCGTCAGCACGAAATCGAGAACATCAGCAAGCAATGCCGCGCCAAACAGCTGCTGGCCGATGAAGCCAGGACCCGCGCCGTGCGCGCCGAAGCGGCCTATAGCCAGGCCAGTCAGCAGTTGCAGGAATTGCGCCAGCGCGTCGGCAGCCTGACCCAGACCACGCACAGCCTGCAAATCGAATTCATGAAACTTTCCGAGGTGCAGGAACGCTTCAACCAGCGCAGCAGCCAGATCGCCGGCGACCTGGCCGAGATCGCCGCGCAGGAAAGCGAGCAGCAACAGACCCGGGCCGAATCCGAGCAAAAATTCGAGATGCTGGACATGGAATTGGCCGAGCTGCAGGAAAGCCATGAAGACGGCCAGACCGCCTACCTGGAAAAAGAACGGCAACTGAACGAGGCGCGCCAGCGTTTGCGCGATCTGGAACTGGCGGCGCAGGAAGCCGCGTTTGCCGAAAAATCGCATCGCAGCAAGATGGAAGAAATGCGGCGCACCATCGCCACCGCGCTGGAACAGGCGGCCCAACTGTTCGCCAGCATGCAGCAAGGTCAGCTGGAACTGGAAGCGATGGATGACGAAACGGCCCAGGCCGGCTTGCAATCCTTGCTGGACCGGCGCAGCGAGCAGGAAAGGGCGCTGGCCGATGCGCGCCATGAACTCGATCAGTTGACGCAGCAATTGCGCCAGCATGAAGACGCCAAGACGCAAGTTGAACGCAGCCTGCAGCCGCAGCGCGACCGCATCGTCGAATTGCAATTGAAGGAACAGGCGGCACGTCTGAGCCAGGAGCAATATGCCGAACAATTGCGCAATTTTGAGGTGGACGAAGCGGCGCTCTCGCAAAAGCTGCACGACGATTTGCGCCCTTCCTATCTGCAGGGCGAAGTCACGCGCCTGACGAATGCGATCGCGGCGCTCGGTGCGGTGAATCTGGCGGCGCTGGACGAGTTGAAGCAAGCGACCGAACGCAAGACTTTCCTCGATGCCCAGCACGCCGATCTGACGGAAGCGATCACCACCTTGCAAGATGCGATCCAGAAGATAGACATGGAAACGCGCGATCTGTTACAGGACACCTTCGACAAGGTCAATCACCATTTCGCCGAACTGTTTCCTATCTTGTTCGGCGGCGGGCAAGCCAAACTGATCATGACCGGAGATGAAATCCTCGACTCCGGCGTACAAGTGATGGCGCAGCCGCCCGGCAAGAAGAATGCGACCATCCACTTGCTGTCGGGCGGCGAAAAAGCGCTGACTGCGACCGCGCTGGTATTCTCCATGTTCCAGCTGAATCCGGCGCCGTTTTGCTTGCTGGATGAGGTGGATGCGCCGCTGGACGACTCGAATACCGAGCGTTTTTGCAATATGGTGAAACGCATGTCCTCGAATACCCAATTTTTATTTATCTCCCATAACAAGATTGCGATGGAAATGGCACAGCAATTAATCGGTGTCACCATGCAGGAACAGGGAGTTTCCCGTATCGTGGCGGTGGATATGGAATCCGCCGTCAATTTTGCTACTGAGGCTCAAGCAGCATGACAGATCTACAATTCAGTTTATTGACGATAGGCGGCACGCTGGTCGTAGGCGTGCTTATTTTTAATAAATGGCAGGAATATAAGGCGAAGAAAACCGTCGAGAAAGCTTTCTCTAACGGCCATGACGACGTATTGATGAATCCCGATGCGCCTACCGCGGCCAGCCTGCGGCAAGAGCCGCGCTTCGACGGCGCGGAGGCTGACGGCGATCTGACGTCGCCGCCATCTTTTACTGCCGACCCGGCAGCGTCGGATGAAGGGATACCGATCGCCGCAGTGAGTGCATCCCAAAAAGAGTTGCCGGTCGACGAGTTGATCGATTGCGTGGTGCCGCTGGAATTCGACGCCCCGGTGCGCGGCGAAAAAATCCTGACCGAGATCGCCGATCTGAAATATGTAGGCAAAAAACCGGTGCATTTCATCGGCCAGAGCCATAGCGGCGAGCGCGATGTGATCGCGCTCGGCGGCGTGTATACGACACTGTTTTCCGGGGTGCAGATGGTCAGCCGCGGCGGCCCCTTGAATGAACTCGAATATTCCGAGTTCATCATGAAATTGCGCGCGATTGCCGATAACCTGAACGCGCATCCTGATATTCCCGACATGAAACTGGTCATGAGCAATGCGCGCGAACTGCACCAGTTTGTGGCCGAGCACGATGCACAATTGAGTGTGAATATCGCGGCCAACGGCGCGCCCTGGGCCTTGAGCACCTTGCTGGCGGCACTGGAAAAAATGGGCTTTGATCAAAGGCCGGATGGCCGCCTGATGATGCCGGACGGCGAGGGTGGCAGCTTGTTTACCCTGTCTACCAATGCCAGCGTCAGCGAAACCGTTACTTCGCGCCTGACCTTGCTGCTGGACGTGCCTTGTGTGGCGCCCTCCCGCGACGGCTTCGGCGCCATGGCCGCCTGCGCCAGATCGCTCTCTACCCGTCTCGGCGGCACCGTGGTGGATGACGGCAACCAGCCGATTTCCAAAGCCGCGCTGGATGAGATCGCCGGCCAGGTCACCGAATTTTATGCGGCGATGGCCGAAGCGCAAGTGCCGGCCGGCTCTTTACGCGCCCAGCGCCTGTTTAGTTGAACCGCTTTTAGAATCGCATGCAAAAAGATTTTTTTGGCGATACGCCGGAGAGCGGACGCGCCTCAGCCGCCGAGCGTGCTGCGCAATTGCGCGCTGAAATCAATCGCCACGCACATGCCTATTATGTGCTGGATAATCCCAGTATCCCCGATGCCGAATACGACAAGCTGTTTGCCGAACTGCAAACGCTGGAGCACGATCACCCGGAACTGAAAACCGCCGATACGCCCACCTTGCGCGTGGGCGGTACGCCTTTGCCCGAGTTCAGCCAGGTACAGCATGCCGTGCCCATGCTGTCGCTGAATAATGCCTTCGAAGAGGAAGACGTGATCGGTTTCGACCGCCGCGTGCGCGAGGGTCTGGATGAAAGCGGCGAGATCGACTACGCGATCGACCTGAAATTCGACGGCCTGGCGATCAACCTGCGTTATATCGATGGGGTTTTCACCCAGGCGGCGACGCGCGGCGATGGTTTTACCGGCGAGGATGTGACGGAAAATATCCGCACCATACGCTGCATTCCCTTGCGCCTGAACACGGCGCAGCCGCCTAAGGTGCTCGACGTGCGCGGCGAAGTGCTGATGTTCAAGGCCGATTTCGAGCGGCTGAACCAGCGCCAGCGCGAAGCCGGCGCCAAAGAATTCGCCAATCCGCGCAATGCGGCGGCCGGCAGCCTGCGCCAGCTCGATTCCAAAATTACCGCCCAGCGCAGTCTGCGCTTTTTCGCTTACGGCATCGGTGCGCTGGAAGGCGCAGCTTTGCCGGCTTCGCACGCGGCATTGATGGATTGGTACGCCACACTCGGCTTGCCGGTATGCAGCGAGCGCGCGGTGGTGCAGGGCGCGCAAGGCTTGCTCGATTTTTATCTCGAAATTGGTCAAAAGCGCAAAGACCTCGCTTACGAGATCGACGGCGTGGTGTACAAGGTCAATCGCCTGCAACAGCAACAGGAACTCGGCTTCGTCTCGCGCGCGCCGCGCTTCGCGATTGCGCACAAATTTCCGGCCGAAGAAGCGACTACGCTAGTGCAGGGCATCGACATCCAGGTCGGCCGCACCGGCGCCCTGACCCCGGTGGCCAGGCTGGCGCCGGTGTTTGTCGGCGGCGTGACCATCACCAACGCCACCCTGCATAACGAAGATGAAGTCAGGCGCAAGGACGTGCGCGTGGGCGACACCGTGATCGTGCGGCGCGCCGGCGACGTGATTCCGGAAGTGGTGGCGGTGGTGCCGGAACGCCGGCCCGAACCGGCGCCGCCAGCGTTTGAAATGTTGAAAGCCTGCCCGGTGTGCGGCTCCCATGTGGTGCGCGAAGAAGGCGAAGCGGTGGCGCGCTGTTCCGGCGGCCTGTTTTGCTCGGCGCAACGCAAGGAAGCGCTACGCCACTTCGCCGCGCGCCGCATGATGGATATCGATGGCTTGGGCGAGCGCTATATCGACCACCTGGTCGAACTCGATTATGTGCGCGGCATCGCCGACTTGTATCAGCTGACGCTGGACGATTTGCTGGAAATGAAGCGGCGCGCCGACGAGCGCGACGGCATCACGCCGGAAACCGTGCAACAAGGCAAGATCGCCACCAAGTGGGCGGAAAACCTGATCGCCGCAATCGCCGCCAGCAAACAGCCGCCGTTGGAGCGCCTGTTGTTTGCGCTCGGCATCCGCCATGTCGGCGAATCGACCGCCAAGACCCTGGCCGATTGGCTGGGCAGTCTGGAATTGGTGCGGCACGCTCCCGCCGCCTTGTTGCGCGTATTGCCCGATATCGGCGCTACCGTGGCCGATGCGATTGCCGATTTTTTTGCCGAACCCAAAAATCAGCAGGCGCTTGACGAGTTGCTGAACGCAGGAGTAGCGCCGCTCGGCGAGCATGCGCCCAGCGCCAAGTTGCGCGAGCGGCTGGACGCTTCCGTCTTACTCGCGGCGTTATCGATCCCCAAGCTGACCGAAACGCGCTGCAAGCAATTGCAGGACCGGGGCATTACGCTGGCAACGTTGGCGCACACGGCTGACGGCGGTTTTCTGCAAACCGGCTTGCCGGCCGACGTCAACGCCGCGCTGGCCGCATGGCTGGCTGTCCCTGAACAGCGCGCCCGTCTGCTGCAACTGGCAGCACTGCGCACCGATCTGCTGGCACAATTGCCACAACAAGCCGAGACCGAAGGCATCTTCGCAGGCAAGACCTTCGTGCTGACCGGTACCTTGCCCACGCTGAGCCGCGATCAGGCCAGCGCACTCATAGAGCAGCAGCACGGCAAGGTGGCAGGTTCGGTCTCAAAAAAAACCAGCTACGTGGTGGCCGGAGACGAGGCTGGCAGCAAACTGCTGAAAGCGCAAGAATTAGGCATCGCAATTTTGACGGAAGCGGAATTGCTACAACTTTGTACCAGGAACTGAAATGAGAAAAATTAAAAAAGCCGTATTCCCCGTAGCTGGCCTCGGCAGCCGTTTTTTGCCAGCCACCAAGGCGCAGCCGAAGGAAATGCTGCCCGTCGTGGATAAGCCGTTGATCCAGTATGCGGTGGAGGAAGCGGTGGAGGCCGGCATCACCGAAATGGTGTTCATCACCGGACGCAATAAGCGCGCGATTGAAGACCACTTCGATAAGGCTTATGAGTTGGAAAGCGAATTGGAAGCTGCCGGCAAACAGGAATTGCTCGATCTGGTGCGCAATGTGATTCCCAAAAACATCAACTGCATCTACATCCGCCAACCGGCCGCTTTGGGCTTGGGACATGCCGTATTGTGCGCCCGCCCGGTCGTAGGCGACGATCCGTTCGCCGTGTTGCTGGCGGACGATTTAATGGATGCCGATGCCGGCCAGCCATCCGTGATCGCGCAAATGACCAGGCAGTACGAACAAGAGGGCGGCAGCATCATTGCGGTGCAAGACGTGCCGCGCGAATTTACGCGGCAGTACGGTATCGTCAGCGGTACGCCATACAAAGATCGCCTGGAGAAAATGCACGGCATCGTAGAGAAACCCATGCCTGATGTCGCGCCGTCGACGCTGGCGGTGGCCGGGCGCTACATATTATCCGGCCGGATTTTTTCCTATCTGGAGAAATTGGACAAAGGTTCTGGCGGCGAAATCCAGCTGACCGACGGCATTGCCGCCATGCTCAGGGATTTCCCAGTGT
The DNA here is from genome assembly GCA_016196925.1 of Burkholderiales bacterium. Taxonomy (GTDB): domain Bacteria; phylum Pseudomonadota; class Gammaproteobacteria; order Burkholderiales; family Burkholderiaceae_D; genus Undibacterium. The sequence continues at coordinate 44,098 of JACPWS010000031.1, forward strand.
ATGCTTACCGTTCAGCGGCCACACGGTATGACTGCGGTTCCAAGCTTGGCTACCTCAAGGCGAGCGTCGCGCTCGGTTTGAAGCATAAAGAAACCGGCGTGGAATTTGCAGAATATCTGCGTACATTAAAATAAGGGTTCATGCGCTTACGGCCGGATGCGACGGGCCCGGCCCGGCGAGTCAAAAATCCGTCAGCGAGGTAAAACACGATGTTTCATCCCATCTTGAAAATGGGCGATGCGCGTTTGCTGCGGGTCGCCGAAAATGTGCAGGTATTCGATACACCTGAATTGCATCAGCTGGTCGCCGATATGTTTGAAACCATGCTGGCGGCCAACGGCGCAGGCTTGGCCGCGCCGCAAATCGGCGTCAACCTGCAACTGGTGATCTTCGGCTTCAAGAACAATCCGCGCTATCCGGACGCTGCGCTGGTACCGGAAACAGTCTTGATCAATCCTGTGGTGACGCCTTTATCGGAAGAGACCGACGAAGCTTGGGAAGGCTGTTTATCCGTGCCCGGCTTGCGCGGATTGGTGCCGCGCTGGAGCGCCGTGCGTTACGAAGGTTTTGACCAGTTCGGTCAACGCATTTGTCGCGACGTTGATGGCTTTCACGCGCGCGTGGTGCAGCATGAATGCGATCATTTGAACGGCGTGCTGTACCCGATGCGTATCCGCGACATGGCGCAATTCGGATTTACCGAGGTCTTGTTTCCCGAGCTTGAAGCGGAAGAGTGAAGAAGGGCTGTTTGAGTGTCAAATATACTCCCCTTCAGTATATTTTGAAGCCCTTTAAATGCGCTGACGACAGAGAGGATTTTTAAAATAATAGGGGGAGTATGTTGAAAACAAGCTACTCCCCCTTAAATTTTGCGATGGTTTTATGGCAGCTAATTCTGGCCGGACGATTTCCAGTAAATAGTTTTCCGTTTCATGATGATGGCGGGGTCGATTCTTTGCGGTGAAATCGCCGTGCTGGCGCCGCTGCCGCGCTGAACGGCACCGATGATTACGGATGTCGGCTTTCCATCAACTGGGACGATGCCGAGCACCGGCGATGGCGGCAGTCCGCCTCCGACGAACTCTGCCGATCTGGTGCCGTCGCAGGTGCCGCTGACGCCGATGGCGCCCGAGCCATTGAACAGGTTGAGCCAATACCCATAGGCTTTACCCAGGGAGGTGGCGCAAGTTCCTTGATCCGGGGGGATAGGGCGATTAGTGCTGAATGTGACCATGCCGGCAACGATGACGGCCGAAGTCACGGTTTGTTCACCGGTACCGTTTTGATTCAGATCCATGAACCAGCCTTTCAGGTTCGAGGTCGGCAGAATTCCTGCGCTGGTGCAACTGGTGCTGCCCGTGAAATCATTCATGAGCGACGCTGCGTCAAGATCGGTTACGCTAGCATCGTTAAGATCATCCAGATACACATAAAAACGGTTAGTCACGCTGGAATACGGATACTGGCTCTGCAAAGGGTGTTCGCGGTCTCCTGAACCCAGCGCCAGGTACACCTTGTTCCCGGGCGCCGGCAATAAAGCGGGCGGGTAAAAGAATTTCCGTCCACTTCCATTGGTATAGGCGACCCGTGTCATGCGCCAGTTACTGGTGCTGTCACCGAAGTCTATGCGATAAATGTTACCGCCGAGATCCACTGCATAAGCATGATCGACGATGCCGGCCGTCGCCACCGCGACCAGAGCCACATCGGCGATCACACTGCGGGGAGCTGTTATGCCCTTGATGCTTTTGGTCTCGAATGACTTGATCACGGCCCCGGTGAACGCGTCTATCACATACACGCCGGCGCCTTTGGGGTTGGAGCAAGCCGGCGTCGCCGTATTTGCGTCTTCGCACTTATCGTAACCGCCGCCAACGACCAGCACCGGGCCGCTGTAACCTTGCACCGTCGCCGCCGCATTCGGCAGAGACCAGGTTTGCCCTATGCCTTCAAAACCGCTGGTACAGCCGCTATCGTCGCCCTGATGCGGGCAGCCGGCCTTCCATTTATATTTGGGTGCAGCCGGGTCGGTGACGTCAAAGGCATAGATCATCCTGCCGCCGCGTCGCATGGTGGGGTAAATCCAGACCTTGCTGTTGTCCTTGTTTTGATACAGGCCGATAGAGCCGTCGAAATAATAATCCTTGGGTATCGGAGCAGGGTCGATGCCTGCGGTGCTCATGCCGGGATAATTGATGAGCGGGAGGTTATCCATCAAGCGCGACAAGCTGCCGAAAAATTCGGGAGCAATAAATGCCCAGCGCTCCTTACCGCTCGTGGTGGCCGAATCTATCGCCCGTAACATGCCGTCATTCGAGCCGTAATAAGTGGTGACGCCCAGCGCGCCGTAATCGATCGGCAAAGGGCGCGAATGTATCGAGTCGCCATGCAGGGAGGGGCGGGTATCGGTGATGTCGCCATTGTGATTTTCATCGTTGAGATCGTACCCGAGGACAAAGTTCACGACGGCAGCAGACAGTCCTGAGGAGGCGACATTGAAATCGGTCAGCGTCGCACCCGATAGCGTTTTGACTGTGCGATTGACCGCCCAGCTTGGCGTGGACGTGGTCGTTGGAGGGTTATTTCCTTTGCGTATTACTTCCGCCACCCCGCCTTTTTCAACGATAGGGCCGTCTGGGGCATCCGAGTAGGGATTCACCCCCGGGTCGGTGCACAAGCCTTTGGGGCTAGGATCCTCGATCACGTTTTGCCAGTAACCGACATCCTTCCCTGTGACATCTTGGCCTATGATGGAGTCGGAAGTCCAGATGCTGATCGCGCAATCCAGAGGGAAACCTGTATCAGTATTCACCGCCGCTTGCGATGGATCACGCGCATCGCCGAGCTGAACGCCGGCCTTGGTGCTAATCAATTGGTATTGTTTTAAATTTCCCATCCAGCGCGGTTGTGCTTTTTTATCGGGCCGGAACATCGGGATAAATACCTGGTTTTTATCCTGGGCGCGGTTGGTGGTATTGACCGGCAGACTGGCGGAAGCGAAAGTCGAGTTGGTGCCCAGGATTTGCGCAAGTATCTTTTTCAGTGCATCCAGGATTTGCTGCGCGTTTTGCGCGGTCCAAGCCGAACCGCCGCCCGCGCTTGCCATGTTTTGCAGGTATTGGGCTTGCTTAGGTTGCGTAGGTCCTGCTTTCGGACCAAACACATTCAGCGTATAAGTCTTCACATTTTGCTGGCCTGCCGTTGCGCTGACGTCCGTCATAAACAGAAAACGCGCCCATTCATCTGCGGTGTAAACCCTACTACCGCCGTCGACAGGCGTAGGGGGAGGATCGGATGGCGGGATGAAGGCGGCGGTGTTGCCGCCTACATTGGACAGCAAATTGATATCGTCCTGATTAGGAAAGCCGTTGCCGATAAAAATGACGTAATTACTCGCGCAACTTGTCACCGACGGGGGTAAGAAATTCCTGAAATCAGCGCTGTAGACACTCTTGTCGATAATATCTGTATCGAGGTTGCTATTGAAATGCGCGGTGCCGAAGTGGGTTTGGTTGACAGGCGTGCCGGCCACATTGTCGGTGGCGTGGGCCGGACTGGTATAGCCGCCGAAATACTTGTAGGCATCGAACATCACGCTACCATAGTTGGCGTCGGACGCCGCTTTCCAGCTTGAGTCGGTGATGTTCGCATAGCGTGCGTTCGCCCAGGTTTGCCATGCCGAGATATTCGCGTCTGTCATCGGTTGTATGCCAAATACCATGAAACTACCGCCGCCCGGCTTGGTATTCAGCAACATCAATCCGAGGTTGATGTTGGTATTACCTTTCAGGCTAGCTACCACCTTATTGAGTGCGTTCACCTCGGCCTGACCCTGGGTAATGCCGTCCGGCCAGCCCTGATTGACGGCCGACCAGTTGGAGGTATTGTCGAGCACGATCAACACGTTGGCTGCATCGGCTTTTCCGCCGGAAGAACCGAGGAAGATGTCAATATCTTCGGCACTTGCTTGTACGGACACGAGAGTAAGGCCGAAGCAGACGGCCTGCGCCAAAAAATTAAAAACACGCACGATGTTCATGGCAAATTCCTCGTATTTATGGGCAAAGCGTGGTGGATGAAACACGTACCGCAGTGCCTTGGTTGACGACATATTGGGCGTTGGTGACAGCATCTGCGGCGACGGCCTGGATATCCCATAGCATATTGGCGCATAAAGAGTTGTTGCTCGCGCCGCCTTCGACGCCAAAGCTTTGGCCGGTGCCGATTATGCAGCCGGCGTCGCTTGGGCTGGTGAAGTCGAGTGCGGCGACCGGTATCACTTGCGAGGAAACGCAAGTCGGCGTCACCACCACTTTTACATCGGTAGTGCCGTCGGCATTCAGATCGACGCAGGTGGTGTTCGCCTCTTTATTGCAGGGAGCAAGTATTGCCTTATCTGGCGCGGTGGCGAATCTGGTGCTGCTGATGACTTCCTCGATGGCGCTCTGAGCGGCAGCCAACGCCTGACTGCGCTGTTGCTGGTTGCCGGCAATTTGCAAACTGGTTTTGCTGAGTTTGAATGTGGTCAGTGTCATCAAGCTTAACAAGATCAGCATGATCAGACTGACCAGCAAAGTCGCTCCGCTTTGACGGGCGAAGATCGGTTTCATGGCGTATTCCTTCCCGCAGTATTGTTCAGCCGCACGACGGATGTGTACAGGTGACGTTTGTAATTATCGTTATAGGGTCCGTCGGTCATCGTTTTACCGTCGGCTTTCAATCCGAGGTAATAAGTCTTATCGTCCTTGTGCCCGACCGTCATGCGGGTATTGCGCGCCAATAAACTGACTTTGGCGGCTACCGTATTGCGCCAGTAGCGCATGCAGTCTACGCCGGTGCAAGTAAGGTATTTGTCCGGATCGGCTGTGAAAAATGCGGGGCTGCCCGTGGTAGGCGAGGCGTTATCGATGCCGTATTCGATTTGCATATCTTGTATGCCTTCCACCAGGGGTGTGACGGCAAAGGTGGCTACGCCGCCGGAGGCGCTAAGTTCGGCGCGCTTTAAAGTGGGGATGCCGTCGCCGCTCTTATTGTTTTCTGCAATGAAGTAGATATGCGTGCGGTATTGATAATAAGGCGCCGCCGTCACGCAGTCTTTCTGATGCTTGATTAAGTTGGCGGTGCTGATGTCGAATGAATAAAAATCGGCGGAATTGGTCGAAGATAGCTCGGTCGGACCGCTGCAGCCGGAAGCCTGGAAATAGGGCAGTCCCGTCACTTCGGGATCGCAGCCGGTCGTGCCGACCGCGCAGGTGCTGGTGCGGCGTATGACCAGAATATCGGTATTGGGGCGAATCTCGCTCAGGCAGGCGGGCGCATCAGCGCCCATGTCGTAGCCTTGCACGGCTATCGGCAATGCCGCTTTTAAGCTTGTCGAGTCAGTCGCGCAGGGGTCCGGTTTGAGTGTCGGCGTGGTCAATGGAAAAGGGTTGAATTCTGCGAGAAAGCCGGCATTGCGCAAATCGTCAGACAGCAATTGCATCGCATAGCGCCCGTTTTCTACCTGTTGATTGGCAAGTTCGAGTTCATTGCGGGCGCGGCTGTTGCCGACAAAGATGGTCGTCAGTCCGGTAATTAATAACAGGCCAATTGCAATGGAAATCATCAACTCCATTATCGTATAGCCACACTGTTGCAATTTGCCGGCGGGTGCCATGGAATAAATTTTGTGCATGATGGCTCTATTCACTGACAATCAGGGAGTCCGACGGATATCCGCGTGGTGATGGCGCGCCGGTAGGTATCGTCGGTTTGAAACTTGCCGCAGCTGCTGCCAGGAGCAATCGTTTGATGCAAACCTCGCCAGATGACGGTTACCTCATAAATGCCGGGAGTACAGGTGCCCGGAGTCGGATCGCTGGCCTGTATTTGCGTGATACAGCCGCGCGCATCTATCATGCCGCCGACTTTGGCGGTGGATTTTGTTTCGCTCGCGCCTTTCAAAGCAAGGCTCCACTCGCAAATGTCGCGCGGCGCCCCCAAAGCCAGGCCGCTGCAGTCGGCCGGCTGACTATCATCCGTGCCTATCGGATCGGCAGAGACATAGCTTGCTGCCTGACCGCGATCGGCGTTGATTCTTTCGCTGATATCATCCATCAGCAGCGTCGCCTGTACCCGCTGGTAAGATTCAACTTCGGCAACTTGAAATTTGCTCTGCAAACTGGCCAAGCCCAGCAAGCCGAAAGCGATAATCACTATCGTGATTAATACTTCCAACAGGCTGGTGCCAGATTCCAGCGCCCGGTTCGGATATCGAAATCTCAGCATGATGAAGCCGCCTGCATATAAGGCCGACCACTGAGTTCCACCGAAACGCACTGGTAGGTCGGTGTGGAACCAGCCATGCTCTTAATCACGAACATGGGAACGCTACTTCCTTGTATGCGACCGGTGCCGGTATAGACCACACTAACCGGGCCGGTGATGGTGGCGCCTGAAGTCATATTCTGGTCATCCAAAAACTTATCGGTGTTGGTGGGATCCACTATTCGCCAGCCATTTTGCCAGTTGCCAGTCTTGGGCGACAAGGTCACACTCGTATTGCGCGCGAGCGCTTCACTGCGGGCGCGCAATAAAGACGCGAATAGCTCAGAAGCAACGTTTTTTGCCCTTTGATTCGCGATCATCGTGGTGAACGAGGGCGCGGCGAGCGCTGCCAGTATGGCTGCAATCGCCACTGCGATTAGCAACTCAAGTGTCGTAAAACCGGCAATATGCCGCCTCTGCCTTTCCGCCTTGCGACATTTTTTAAGTAAACTGTAAAAACCGAACATCATTTCTCCGCCTACCATTTGGTGTCCGGGGTCTTTTTCCCGGTGTTATCAATCGTTAAGGTGACATCTGACGCTTGCGGGCTGCCGGGGATGGGTTTTGCCGTTGCGGTGAAGGCTGGCGGACTATCGCTTTTTGTAACGTCGACCGTGTAATAGGGGGCGACGTCTTTGGGCGTGGTCAAATTAAGCGCATTGACGTCGTTGGTATAACTGCGCGCATCGAGCAGATATTGTTGCTGCCGTTGCGCGATATCCAACAGATAGGATTGGGCGGAGGCACGCCGGCTTTTGATGAGGTAACTAAGGTAGGACGGATAGGCGATTGCCGATAAAATGCCGACGATGGCAACGGCGACCATCAATTCCATTAGAGTGAAGCCCCGTCGCTTAGGCGCAGCGGGGTTAAAAACCTTATAGAGATTCATTCGTTTCATAGCACTCTCTCGTCAATATCATTACTGTAGTTTCCATGCGGCACCGGTGTAATCATAAGCCGATAAGTGGAATACTAATTCTGATTAATGGTAAAAAGTTGTAACTAGGAAACTTAAAAAGCGCAGATTTATTCGGATATTACGGGTACGGCGACATGTATTTGATCCACGCCTACTTAATCGAAGCCAATTCTATTGATTTCGATCAGCTTAAAGGTGCAATGTCGCTTTTGGAGATTGCACGATTTCGCATTATGGCGTATGGCCGCCGGGTGTGCTGATTTTTTTGAAAGTATGCCTTGAATGGCTGAATTGGCGTATCTAAATTGCCGGAAGACTGAATAATGACAACTTGGGAAAAACAATAAATTGCCCGGCAATAATTCACGGTCTGCTTAAAACTGCTCATCCTCGCGCAAATAGCGCCACTGGCCTTCCGGTAGGTTGCCCAGCCTGAGTTTGCCTATGCGGACCCGTTTCAAGCCCAGCACCTTCAGGCCGACCATCTCGCACATGCGGCGTATCTGGCGTTTCTTGCCTTCACGCAGAACGAACTTGAGTTGATCTTCGTTTTGCCAACTGACCTTGGCCGGCAGCAGTTTCTTACCATCCAGGCTGAGGCCGTGATTCAGTCTTTGCAAATCGCTGGCGGGCAGGGTGCCCGGTTTGCTGTAGGCGACCCGCACCAGGTATTCTTTTTCCACCGTGGTGGTTTCACCGATCAGGTGTTTCGCCACGCGGCCATCCTGGGTCAGCACCAGTAAGCCGACCGAGTCGATATCCAGGCGGCCGGCCGGCACCAGGCTGCGCAACTGGGTCGGGTGGAAGGCGGTGTCGATCTTGCATTCGCTCCAGCGGTTTTCCGGCTTGATCAGCGCCACCGCCGGTGTATAACCGTCTTCGGCCTGGCCGCTGACATAGCCAACCGGCTTGTTGATCAGGATGGTCACGCGCTTGGATTGCTCGGCGGCGGCTTGCCGTTCTACCGAGATGCGCTGCTGCGGCAAGACCTTGCTGCCGAGTTCGGCAACTACCTTGCCGTCGACCCGGACCCAGCCGCGCTCTATCCATTCATCGGCTTCGCGGCGCGAGCACAGACCCAGTTCAGACATGCGTTTGGAGAGGCGTACTAATTCAGTCATGATATTAAAAACAAAGTGCCGGAAACGCGGTCTCTGGCAGGGTAAGAAAACTCAGATGCGCAGCGCATCGAGCAAATCGGTTTCGAACTGGATCTGGCTGCGCGCCCCTTGCAGAGCGGCGCCGTCGACGATGAACACGTCCTCCACCCGTTCGCCGAGCGTCATGATCTTGGCGGTATGTAAATTGATCTTGTACTTGGTCAGCACGTTCGCAATCGCGTACAACAAGCCGTTACGGTCATTCGCAGAAATCGACAGCAGGTAATAGCGGCCGCGTTCATCCGGCCGCAAATCCACGGTCGGCACGATGGGGAAGGTGCGCGACAGGCGCGACAGCCGGCCCCGGTTCGGCGGCGACAAGGGCGTTTGCCTTAGCAGCACTTCGGTCAGTTCATGTTCGATCAGGTTGATGATGTCGCGGTAATTGTTGGCGAAGGCCGGCTCTATCACCAGGAAAGTGTCGAGTGCGTAACCGTTTCTGGTGGTGTGGATTTTGGCGTCGAGGATGCCGAAATTTTTGCCGTCGAAATAATTGCAGATGCGCGCGAACAGGTCGGCCTGATCCTTGACGTACACGGTCACCTGCAAACCTTCGCCGATAGGGGATAAGCGGCATTTGACTACCGGTTGCGCACTGTCGAGCTTGTCGTGCAGGGCGCGCGTCTGCCAGGCGATGTCGGAAGCGTCATGCCGCAGAAAATAGGCGACATCCAGCTGCTGCCATAATTTTTCATGCGCATCTGGTGGCAAACCATACAGGCGCAAGGCTTTCAAGGCGTCTTCCTGGCGATTTTTCAGTTCGCGGTCCTTGCTCGGGGTTTCGCCGCCGAGTACGCGCAGCGTCATGCGATACAAGTCTTCCAGCAACTTGCCTTTCCAGGCATTCCAGACTTTCGGGCTGGTGCCGCGGATATCGGACACGGTCAGCAAATACAGCGCGGTCAGGTGGCGTTCGTCCTTCACCAGGCTGGCGAATTTTTGCACCACGTCGGGATCGGAGAGGTCCTGCTTTTGCGCGACTTGCGACATGGTCAGATGATTTTGCACCAGGAATACGATCAGCTCGCTGTTGGCGCGCGACAGCCCATGGTCGTAGCAGAATTTCTTGGCGTCGGCCATGCCCAGCTCCGAGTGGTCGCCGCCGCGCCCCTTGGCGATATCGTGGAACAGCGCCGCGATATACAAGACCCAGGGCTGGTTGAAATTCGCCATCAGCTGGCTGCAGAAAGCGTACTCGTGCGCATGCTCGGTCATGGTGAAGCGGCGCAGATTGCGCACCACCATCAGGATGTGCTGATCGACCGTGTAGGCGTGAAACAGGTCGTGCTGCATCTGGCCTATGATGCGGCGGAAATTCGGCAGATAGCGCCCCAGGATGCTCATCTGGTTCATGCGGCGCAAGGCGTGCGTGATGCCTTGCGGCGATTGCAGGATTTGCAGGAATAGCGCGCGATTGAAGATGTCGTGACGGAATTCGGCATCGATCAACAGGCGCGCGTGCCACAAGGCGCGCAAGGTGCGGGCGGTCATGCCTTTCAGATCGCCATGTCTGGCCAGCATCAGGAATACTTCAAGCAAGGTCGATGGCGTTGCTTCAAAGGTATCGTCGCGCGCGATGTCGATGAAACCGTTGACCTCGTTGAAATGCTCGTTCAGCGGCCTGGGCACCGAGGGCTGCGGAAATAAATTGGCTTCTATATTTTGCAGCAGGATGCTATTCAGTTGGGTGACCGCCTTAGCCGCCCAGTAATAGCGCTGCATCAGGTATTCGCTGGCGCGGCGCGCTTCGGTGGTCTTGAAACCGAAGGTCTCCGCAATTGGCGTCTGCAAATCAAAAATTAAGCGGTCTTCGCGCCGCCCGGCATGCATGTGCAGGCGGATGCGGATGTCCTTAAAGGCGCGTTCGTTGCGCTTCAGTTGGCGCGCTTCCGTGTCGGTGATTAAGCCACGATCAGCCAGTTCGCGCCAGGAATTTCCGAGATTGGCCGCTTTCGCCACCCACAGTATCACTTGCAAATCGCGCAAACCGCCCGGGCTTTCCTTGCAATTCGGCTCCAGGCTGTACGGCGTGTCGTCGTACTTGACGTGGCGTTGTTGCAATTCCAAAAGTTTTTCCTGGAAAAACTTTTGCGGATTCATCGCCTCGGCATAGTGCTGCTGCAATTCCTTAAACAGTTTGCGGCTGCCGGTAAGCAGACGCGCTTCCAGCAGGCTGGTTTGCACGGTGATGTCGGCGGCGGATTCCTGCAGGCATTCATCGACCGTGCGTATGCTGTGACCGATATCCAATCCGATATCCCACAGCAGTTGCACCAGACTTTCCAGTTTTTCTTTGAATGCAGGGTCGGGCTGAGCTTGCAATAAAATCAGGACATCAACATCTGAATGCGGAAATAATTCTCCGCGACCATAACCGCCTACGGCGACTAAGGCGGCGTCTTTGGGGAATTCAAACTGCTTCCAGATTTTACTTAACACCTGGTCGACATTACGGCATAAATCATGCAGCAACTGCTCAGCCTTATGGTCTTCTTTGAATGAATTGAGGGCAGCCTGCTGAACTACCCTCAATTCCTCCTTGAATGCAAGAGCTGATGTGAGCATTATGCCGCGGCACTGGATGCGGTAATGAAGTCGGGCGCCGCAGGCGAGCCGGCAGACAAAGTCAATACCTCGTACCCGGTTTCCGTGACCAGCACGGTGTGCTCCCACTGTGCCGACAGGCTGCGATCCTTGGTCTTGATGGTCCAGCCATCGCCCATTTCGCGAATTTCCCTGCGCCCGGCGTTAATCATCGGTTCGACCGTGAAGATCATGCCGGCCTGTAGTTTTTCAAGCGTGCCGGGGCGACCGTAATGCAGCACTTGCGGTTCTTCGTGGAAAACCTTGCCTATGCCGTGACCGCAAAATTCACGGACCACGCTGTAGCCGGCTTTTTCCGCGTGCTGTTGAATGACGAAACCGATATCTCCCAGATAAGCTCCGGGTTTGATCTTCGCAATGCCCAGCCACATGCATTCGTAGGTGATCTCGCTGAGTCTCCTGGCTAAAATCGACGCCTCGCCGACAAAAAACATGCGGCTGGTGTCGCCGTGATAGCCGTTTTTGATGACAGTGATATCCAGGTTGACAACATCGCCATTTTTGAGCACTTTATCCCCCGGGATGCCGTGACAGATCACGTCGTTCACCGAGGTGCAAATGGCTTTCGGGTAGGGCGTATAGCCGGGTGGGCAATAATTCAGCGGAGCCGGAATAGTGCCTTGTACATTGCTCATGTACTCATGGCACAGGCGATCGAGCTCGCCGGTCGTGACGCCGACTTTGACAAACGGCGTAATGTAATCGAGAACTTCCGATGCCAGTTTGCCGGCAATGCGCATGCCGGCAATATCTTCCGGCGTTTTTAATGTGATAGATGACATGCTTTTTTCTTGTTTCAGGCCGGGCTTTAACCGGTAAGGGTGTATGAGAGTGCAGAAGTGCAATTCAGCCAGAATTATAGTCGATGAGGATGATGCATGCTTGGCGAGGCAAATAGGCACTTGAGGAAAAGCTGAATTTCATAGTAGAATAGATGGTTAGCTTGCATACATTTTATTTCGATGCCCGCTAAATAATATTTCATTAATCGAATTTGGTCGAAAAGGGTGTCCTGTAAGGATCACTGGCCGGATTCAAGACCTAACCCTGGAGTTATTATGTCCGTAACAATGCGTGAAATGCTGGAAGCCGGTGTGCACTTTGGTCACCAAACCCGTTTTTGGAATCCAAAAATGGCGCCGTTCATCTTCGGTCATCGCAACAAGATTCATATCGTCAACCTGGAAAAAACCCTGGGCATGTACCAGGAGGCGATGAAGTATATTCGTCAACTGTCTTCCAATCGCGGCACTATTTTGCTGGTTGGCACCAAGCGTCAATCGCGCGACATCATCGCTGCTGAAGCTCAGCGCGCCGGCATGCCTTTCGTTGATCAGCGCTGGTTGGGCGGTATGCTGACTAACTTCAAAACAGTTAAAACATCTATCAAGCGCCTGAAGGATATGGAAGCTTCGATCGAAGACGGTTCCGTAGAAAAACTGTCCAAAAAAGAAGCGCTGATGTTCCAGCGCGAGATGATCAAGCTGCAAAAATCGATCGGCGGCATCAAGGATATGGGCGGCATCCCTGACGCGATTTTCGTGGTGGACGTTGGCTATCACAAAGGCGCGATCACTGAAGCTGCGAAATTGGGTATCCCAGTCATCGGCGTGGTCGACACCAACCACTCCCCAGAAGGCGTAGCTTACGTAATCCCGGGCAACGACGATTCTTCCAAGGCAATCGCCCTGTACGCCCGCGGCGTAGCTGATGCCATCCTCGAAGGCCGCGCCAATGCTGTCAACGAAGTTCTGGAAGCGGTTAAGCCAGGCTCCGATGAGTTTGTTGAAGTAGAGCAGGCTTAAGCTGGTCTGAGGCATGAATCAGGCTGCTTGCGCAGTCTGAGGCAAAAAAATGGGGCAACAATCGTTCGCCCCTTTTTTTAAACTAAATTTTGATGATCGGTGCCGATGCGGCACCATTGAGAGGAGAAAAACATGGCGGCGATTACAGCAGCGATGGTAGGTGCACTGCGCGCAAAGACTGATGCGCCTATGATGGAGTGCAAAAAGGCCTTGACTGAGGCGGATGGCGACATGGATCGCGCGGAAGAGATACTGCGTGTAAAACTGGGGAGCAAGGCATCCAAGGCTGCTTCCCGTATTACCGCAGAAGGCGTGGTTGCTTCTTATATCTCCGGCAATGTTGGCGCCCTGATCGAAGTTAACTGCGAAACAGATTTCGTCACCAAGAACGACGACTTCATCGCCATGGCAAATACTTGCGCCAGACTGGTTGCTGAACACAATCCAGCTGACATCGCAGCCCTGGGCGCTTTGCCGCTGGATGGCAAGACTGTCGAAGAAGTACGCGCAGCATTGATAGGAAAAATCGGCGAGAACATGTCGTTCCGCCGTTTCGCTCGCTTCGAAACTCCATCCAAGCTGGTTTCTTACCTGCACGGCACACGCATCGGCGTCATGGTTGAATTCGACGGCGCGGATGAGCAAGTCGGCAAAGACGTCGCGATGCATATCGCCGCAATGAAGCCGGTTGCTTTGTCTTCCGAGCAAGTTCCTGCCGACCTGATCGAAAAAGAGCGCTCCGTTGCTGCCCTGAAGGCAGCCGAATCCGGCAAGCCGGCCGACATCGTCGCAAAAATGGTTGATGGTTCGGTACAAAAATTCTTGAAGGAAGTTTCTTTGCTGAACCAAACTTTCGTTAAGAACGACAAGCAAACAGTTGAACAGATGTTGAAATTGGTGAACGCATCGGTTAAGTCGTTCACGATGTATGTTGTCGGTGAAGGCATAGAGAAAAAGCAAGACGATTTTGCAGCGGAAGTTGCAGCGCAGGTTGCTGCAGCAAAACAAGCATAATCAGGCGTAAGCAAAAGCGGGCCGGAAGGCCCGTTTTTTTAAGCTATTGCTTGCTGTAATGGCATGATTTATTTTGATTTGCATTGAGCACGTCCTACGCTGGCCGCGCTCAATGCAAATCAAGTTGAACCTATATTTATTAATCCATTTTCCAGAAGGAGTCCTATCGTGACCAAACCTGCTTACAAGCGTGTACTCTTGAAGCTCTCTGGCGAAGCTCTGATGGGCGATGACCCTTTCGGTATCAATCGCGCCACCATAGAACGCATGGTCGCTGACGTCGCGGAAGTATCGCGATTGGGCGTGGAGTTGGCGATCGTCATTGGCGGCGGAAATATTTTCCGCGGCGTCGCCCCCGGCGCACAAGGCATGGACCGGGCAACCGCCGATTACATGGGCATGCTGGCAACCGTCATGAATTCTCTCGCGTTGGCGGATGCCATGCGTCAGGTCGGCATCACGGCACGCGTGATGTCTGCGATTGCGATCGATCAGGTGGTCGAGCCGTATGTGCGCCCGAAAGCGCTCCAATACCTGGAAGAAGGCAAGGTGGTCGTATTTGCCGCCGGCACCGGCAATCCATTTTTCACTACCGACACCGCGGCAGCCTTGCGCGGATCTGAAATCGGCGCAGAAATCGTCTTGAAAGCCACCAAGGTGGATGGCGTGTATACTGCGGATCCCAAAAAAGACCCGTCGGCAACACGCTACACCACGATATCTTTTGATGAGGCAATCGCCCGTCATTTGCAAGTCATGGATGCGACCGCATTTGCATTGTGCCGTGATCAAAAATTGCCTATCAAAGTGTTTTCTATCGTTAAACCAGGCGCCCTGAAGAACTTGATTATGGGTGCAGACGAAGGAACGCTTGTCCACGTATAATTCTGCGTTTTGCTTGCATTAATTTGAATTTGACAAGGAACGCAAGAATGAATGGCGTTCCTGCAATGATGTACAGGAGAGTAGTATGACAGTAGCAGATATAAAAAAGAGCAGCGATCAGCGCATGCAAAAATCGATCGAGACGCTGAAAGCCGATTTGTCCAAAGTTCGCACTGGACGCGCTCATACCGGCATTCTCGATCATGTGCAGGTCGATTATTACGGCGCACCGACTCATATCACTCAGGTGGCCAATGTGACTCTGATTGATGCCCGCACTATCGGTGTGCAGCCCTGGGAAAAGAAAATGGCGGCGGCGATCGAAAAAGCGATACGCGATGCCGACCTGGGCTTGAACCCGTCATCGCAAGGCGAGTTGATTCGGGTTCCTACTCCGCCTTTGACGGAAGAACGCCGCAAAGAGATGGTCAAACTGGTCAAAACCGAAGGCGAGAGCGCCAAAATCGCTATTCGCAATATACGCCGCGATTCGAATGAATCATTGAAGAAAATGCTGAAAGACAAAGAATGTTCGGAAGATGATGAGCGTCGCGCCCAGGACGATATCCAGAAACTGACCGATAAGTTTGTTGCCGAAGTTGATAAGCTATTGGCTGAAAAAGAGAAAGAAGTGCTGACGGTTTGAAGCGTCGTCAGTAATTTTTCATTTCACTCTGGATATACATGGCCCATATTAGTTCGACTAAAGAAATCCCCGTTGCCGGCGCGATCCCGAAACACATCGCAATTATTATGGACGGCAATGGGCGTTGGGCAACAAAACGGTTTTTGCCGCGCGTGGCTGGCCATGTGAAAGGTGTGGAGGCAGTACGTGGAATTGTGGAGGCCTGCGTCAGCCGCGGCGTCTCCTACCTGACCCTGTTTGCCTTCAGTTCTGAAAACTGGCGCAGGCCGGCGGAAGAAGTCTCCTTGCTGATGCGTCTGTTTGTCACTGCTCTCGAGAAAGAAGTGGCAAAAATGCATGCGAATAACATACGGCTCAAGGTGGTCGGCGATCTGACGCGCTTCGATGCCCAACTGCAAAAAATGATAAAAAAAGCAGAGACTAAGACTGCCGACAACCGGGGATTGACCGTCACGATTTGTGCCAATTACGGCGGTCGCTGGGATATAGTCCAGGCGTTTAATCATCTGCAAGAACAACTGCAGGCAGCAGGTAAGGCCGGGCAGGCAATTAACGAAGATCAGTTAGGAGCGCATCTGGCTATGGCGTATGCGCCTGAACCGGATTTATTTATCCGCACCGGCGGAGAAACACGTATCTCCAATTTCCTGCTGTGGCAATTGGCCTACAGCGAACTACATTTTACTGACACCTTCTGGCCCGATTTTGACGCTGCTGCGCTTGATGCGGCAATCCTGTCTTATCAGGCCAGAGAGCGCCGTTTTGGCCAAACCAGCGCACAAGTGTCCAAACAATCTTCCCGCCCAGAAAGCGACTGATGCTCAAGACTCGTGTTGTTACGGCCCTGATTCTGCTGGCCATTCTGTTGCCGGTATTGTATTCATCATCATTTCAAGCATTTGCGGCGATTGCGGTATTGTTTTTTGCTGCCGCCATGTGGGAAAACCAGCGATTATTTCGTAAGCCCGCGCCCTTAGCGATGGCTTTGGTATGGTCGGGCTTGTTTGTCTACCTGTTATTTAACCTGGCCAGTTTTTCCCAGCCTTTATTGTTCGCGCTGTGTTCGGCGTTCTGGCTGTTGCGTCTGATTCCTACGCTGGCCCGAGGCTTGCCGGAAATAAGCAGCTTTGCCAATGGCATGCTGAGCGCGCTGTACGGCATCACTATTTTCGGCTGTTTCGTGGCGATTGCCGTGTTTTTCCAATATTCACCGAAATTCTTACTTTCTGTTATGGCGATCGTCTGGGTGGCGGACATAGGCGCGTATTTTTCTGGCAAAGCCTTTGGCAAACATAAGCTGGCTCCGAGCATTTCTCCCGGAAAATCCTGGGAGGGTGCGGTCGGTGGCTGGCTGCTGGTCCTGATACTCTCAAGCGCCGCCACTTTTATTCCCGCCTTACAGGATACTTTTCCTGCGCAAATACTAGCTCGCCTGGGCTGGATATGGTTTTTTGTGGTGATGAGTTTATTAACAGCCGCCAGCGTCGTCGGCGATTTATTCGAGTCTTCGCTAAAACGTCGGGTCGGCATGAAAGATAGCAGCAGCCTATTGCCTGGTCATGGCGGCGTATTGGACAGAATAGATGCATTGATCCCGGTACTGCCGTTGGCGGCTCTTTTGGCTCTTTGGCGGTAATTCGTATGATAAAACAGCAGCAACTTTGTGTTTTAGGCTCTACCGGTTCGATAGGCGTTTCTACTCTGGACGTGGTTGCGCGCCATCCCGAGCGTTACGGAATTTTTGCGCTGACCGCCCATAGCCAGGTCGAGAAATTGGCGGCGCAATGCGCGCAATTCCGGCCGCAAGTTGCCGTCGTCGGCACGGCAAGCGCTGCGGAACAATTGACTGCATTATTGAAGCAGAGCAACCTGCCCGGCATACAGGTGCATTACGGCCCACAGGCTTTGTGCGAGGTGGCGAGCGCCAATGAGTGCGACAGCGTGATGGCGGCTATCGTCGGCGCAGCCGGATTGCCGGCCTCATTGGCGGCCGCCAGGGCTGGCAAAAAGGTTTTATTGGCGAATAAAGAAGCGCTGGTGATGTCCGGCGACTTGTTTATCGATGCGATCAAAAGGAGCGGCGCCGCATTGTTGCCTATAGATAGCGAGCACAATGCCATTTTTCAGTGCTTGCCACATAATTACGACGGTCGTCCGCAACAGCATGGTATTCATAAAATTTTATTGACCGCTTCAGGCGGGCCGTTTTTACACAGAGACATAGACTCGCTGACGCATGTGACGCCGGAAGAGGCGATCGCGCATCCGAATTGGGTAATGGGACGAAAAATATCCATCGATTCGGCCAGCATGATGAATAAAGGCCTGGAAGTCATCGAGGCGCATTGGTTATTTGCGACGCCTGCCGAGCAAATTGAGGTCGTCATACATCCGCAAAGCGTGGTTCATTCCATGGTTTCATATAACGACGGATCGGTGCTGGCGCAACTTGGCAATCCCGACATGCGTACCCCGATCGCGTATGGCCTGGCTTATCCGGAACGCATAGCCTCTGGCGTAGCGCCTTTGGATATACTGAAAATTGGGCATTTGAACTTCGAGGCACCCGACTTTAAGCGCTTCCCCTGTCTCGCGCTGGCCTATGCAGCGCTGCAAACCGGCCTATCGGCGCCGACTATATTGAACGCCAGCAATGAAATTGCTGTCCAAGCGTTTTTGGATGGGAAAATTGGCTTTCGCATGATAGATCAAATTATTGCCCGCACCCTCGAGCGCTTGCCGGCTTCGCCGGTTCACGATCTCGACAGCATCCTGGCTTGCGACCAAGAAGCCAGAGTAATCGCCAGCGCCTTGATCGCAGCATGAACTTGCTGCAAACCTTGCTGGCCTTTGTCGTTGCGCTTGGTACCCTGGTGATTGTCCATGAGCTCGGGCATTACGTGGTCGCGCGCATTTGCGGCGTCAAGGTTCTGCGTTTTTCAGTCGGCATGGGAAAAATTATTTACTCCCGTAAATTTGGTCCGGATCAAACCGAATGGGCGATTTCCGTGTTGCCCCTGGGCGGCTACGTCAAAATGCTGGATGCCCGGGAACAGGGCATGGAAAATATTCCCGAACCGGATTTGCCGCGCGAGTTTGGTCGCCAGTCAGTCTGGAAGCGAATCGCCATCGTCGCCGCCGGTCCGGCCGCGAACTTCTTATTGGCCATATTTTTATACAGCGCCTTGTATATGCACGGCATATCCGAGCCTGTCGCTAAAATCCGCGTTCCTTCTACACACTCTGTCGCTTATCAGGCCGGACTGCGGCAGGGCGATTTAATCACCAGCATCAACGACTTGCCGGTCCAAGGGTGGTCCGAGGTGCGCTGGAACCTGATGCACGCCAGCCTGGAAAAGACGAATGCGCGCATAGAGATACAGCGTCGCGATCAAGCGCAGAAAGACGGTTTTGATCGCTTGTTCCTGGAACTCCCTCTCGGCCGGTTAAGCAGCAAAGACCTGGAGGGCGATTTTTTCGCTCAACTGGGATTTTCTCTGGCCCGGCCAGCCGCCACGCTGGGGCCGGTTTTGCCCGACGGCCCTGCCATGCAAGCCGGCCTGAAAGAAGGCGATCTGGTGCTGGAAATCGATGATGCGCCGCTGATCGACGGACTGGAATTTACGGAAATCGTAAACGCAGCGCCGGGAAAACCTTTGAAGTTGCGGGTTCAGCGCGGCCGGAATGTTTTTGACGTGAAGGCCACGCCTGTAGCCGAACAAGACCATGGCAAAACGGTAGGGCGCCTGAAAATCCAAATGATGCTGGCGCCGGAGATGACGATAATTAAAGCCTCGGCGGCGGCCGCTTTGCAAAAAGGCGTGCAGAAGACCTGGGACACCAGCGTGATGAGCCTGACGATGCTGGGGAAAATGCTGACAGGCGAAGTGTCGTGGAAAAACGTTACCGGGCCATTGACGATAGCCGACTATGCAGGACAGACGTCGAGAGCCAGCGCCGTCAGTTATTTAAGCTTTATAGCGCTGATCAGCATCAGTCTGGGTGTAATGAATTTGCTACCTGTCCCGGTGCTGGATGGCGGGCATTTGTTGTATTATTCGCTGGAAGTTTTGACTGGCAAACCAGTATCCGAGCGCTTTAGCGAACTGGCGCAACGTGTCGGAGTTATCTTGTTGGTGACGCTGATGGCGATCGCTTTTTTTAATGACATCGTAAGACTGATGTCATAATAGTCGGTTCGATGACTGAAACACATTTCCGATAGCAATATTGAGAGTACTGAAAGAACATTACACCCAATGAAATTACATATCGAGCATTTCACCTTACCTAATTTCCGTCGTCATGCACTGGCTCTCGCTGCGTTCGCAGTATGCTCCGCTAACGCTCTCGCGATAGAACCATTTACCGTAAAAGACATCCGCGTCGAAGGCTTGCAACGCACCGAAGCAGGTACCGTATTCAGTTATCTCCCGGTCAGAGTCGGTGAAGTGTTTGACGATGCCAAGAGTGTGACGGCCATCAAGTCCTTGTATGCCACCGGTTTTTTCAAGGACGTACAAATCGAAGTGCAGGATGGCGTTCTGGTGGTGTTGCTGGAAGAGCGTCCGACGATCGCCGGTGTCGACTTTACCGGCACCAAGGAATTCGAAAAAGATGCATTGATTAAAGCGCTGAAAGATATAGGCGTGGGAGAGTCGCGTATTTTTGATAAGGCGACCGTGGACAGGGCAGAGCAAGAGCTGAAGCGTCAATATCTTTCCAAAGGCTTATATGGCATGCAAATCACCACCACGATTACGCCAATAGAGCGGAATCGTGTCAATGTGACGTTTGCGGTCGAAGAAGGCGATGTGGCAAAGATTGCCCAAATCAACATCATAGGCAATAAGGCGTTTTCCGACGGCGAATTGCGCGAACTGTTATCGCTGACAACGCCGGGCTGGTTTACCTGGTACAGCAAGGCCGATCAGTATTCCAAGCAAAAGTTATCGGGCGATATCGAAACGCTGAAGTCTTTTTACCAGAATCGCGGCTATCTGGAAATGCAAGTGGAGTCCACCCAGATTTCCATCACGCCGGACAAAAAAGATATCTACATCACGATTAATTTGAACGAGGGCGACAAATACACGGTATCCGATATCAAGCTGGAGGGCGAAGTGTTTGGCCGCGAGCAAGAACTGGCTTCCCTGTTACTGTTGAGAAAAGGCGATATTTACAACGCAGCCCGATTGACGGAAAGCACCAGGCGCATCTCCGAGCGCATGGGAAATTTCGGCTATGCCTTCGCCAACGTCAATGCCAATCCTTTGCTGGACAAGGAAAAGAAAGAAGTCGCTTTCACGGTATTCGTCGACCCCGGCAAGCGCGTTTATGTGCGCCGTATCAATCTGGCCGGCAATACCAGAACCAGGGATGAAGTTATCCGCCGCGAATTCCGTCAGTTCGAAGGTTCATGGTATGACGGCGAAAAAATCAAGGCATCGCGCGATCGCGTCGAGCGCCTCAGCTATTTTAAAGACGTCAACATAGAAACGCCGGAAGTCGCGACCAGCACCGATCAGGTTGACGTCAACCTGACGGTGACGGAAAAACCGACCGGCAACATCATGGTAGGTGCCGGTTATTCGAATGCCGAAAAACTGACTTTGACCGGATCGATACAGCAAGCGAATGCGTTTGGCAGCGGCGACACGATAGGCCTGGACATCAATACCAGCAGGGTGAACCGTACCATCGCTTTAGCCCATACCGACCCTTATTTTACCGACGACGGCGTGAGCCGCAGCTATGAGTTGTATCTGCGCACCACACGCCCCATCTTAAACAGTGTGGGCGATTACAAGATACAGACTACCGGCGGCAGCTTGCGCTTCGGTGTGCCGTTCTCGGAAGTCGATACGGTGTTTTTCGGGCTGGGCGTGGAGCGCACCAAGGTCGAAACCTATTACGGCAGCCCGTTTCGCTATTTAAAATATGTCGCCGATTACGGCGATGCATCGAAAGATTCGACGAACCTGGCCTACGGCGTCGGCAGCGCCGTCACCAATTCCTTCCCGCTGACCGCAGCGTGGCAGCGCGACAGCCGCGACAGCGTGATGACGCCGACCATAGGCCGTTACCATCGCGTCAATCTGGAAGTGGCGGCGGTCGGCAGCTTTAAATATTATCGCGCGATCTATAACTACCAATATTTCCAGCCGATTTACCGTTCGGTCACCCTGGCCTTGAATGGCGAATTCGATTACGGCCACGGTCTCAGCGGCAAGCCTTACCCTTTGTTTAAGAATTTTTACGCAGGCGGCATAGGTTCGGTGCGCGGTTACGAGCCATCCTCGCTGGGCAGTAAGGACCCGAATGGCGATTCCCTCGGCGGCGCCTCAAGATTGATAGGTAATGTAGAATTACAGGTTCCGTTTCCCGGCGCCGATAAATCGCTGCGCTGGTTTACTTTCCTCGATGGCGGCACTGTCTACGACGAAGGGCAAAAAATGCGCACCAACGATTTGCGTTTTTCTGCCGGTATCGGTATCAGCTGGATTTCTCCGGTAGGCCCATTGAAGCTGAGTTACGGCAAAGCACTGAACGCCAAGCCCGAGGATAAGAAACAATCCTTCCAGTTCCAGATGGGTACAGGCTTCTGATAGGAATTCTGGCGCCACTTTTTAGTTTGTCTTAGTTTGCATTACGGAGATTATTTTGAGTCAACTTACTACCCCGTCCAAATTGTTGCAAAGCTTGATGGTTTGTGCGGCTTGCTTCGTCAGCGTTGCTCAAGTTCACGCTCAGGATTCCAAGGTTGCGATTTTCGATTCCCAGCGCGTGATGCGTGAATCGGGCCCGGCCAAGGCGGCGGAAGCGAAGATCGCACAAGAATTTTCCAAGCGCGGCCAGGAATTGCAAGACATGTCGGCGAAACTGAAGGCGATGGCAGAAAAACTGGATAAGGATGCATCGGTTATCTCCGAATCCGAACGCATCAAGCGCCAGCGCGACCTGACTGATTTCGATCAAGACTTCAAACGCAAGCAGCGCATTTTCAATGAAGACTTGAATCAGCGTAAAAATGAAGAGATCGCGGCCCTGGTCGATCGTGCCGTCAAGGCGGTCAAGCAAATCGCCGAAGCGGAAAAGTACGATGTCGTGCTGCAAGACGCCGTCTACTTCAATCCGCGTGTCGACATCACCGACAAGGTTCTGAAAGCACTCGCGAAATAACCCATGACCACCACGAGCACTCGGCTGGGAGAATTGGTCGATCGCTTCGGTGGTCACTTGATCGGTTCGCCAGATATCATGCTGGCCGGCATCGCGCCCCTGAGCGATGCCGATGAGCGGCATATCACATTTTTATCCAACGCAAAGTTGCGCGCCCAGGCGGCGGCCACCCGTGCCGCCGCCCTGATTTTGACGGCGGCGGATCACGCGCAAATCGCGGCCGACTATGCCGGCGCCTGCATCGTCACCCCCCATCCGTATGTGTATTTTGCCCGCGCTGCGCAATATTTCGCATCCCTCAAGGCGATTCCTGCCCTGGCCGGTATCCATCCCAGCGCCTGGGTCAGTCCGCATGCGATAGTCGCGGCCAGCGCCAGTATCGGCGCGCATGTCAGCATAGAGGCGGAGGCGGTGATAGGCGAGAACGTCGTGATCGGCGCCGGCGTGGCGATCGGGCGCGGCGTCGGCATTGCCGATCATACGCAAGTGCATGCCAATGTCAGCATTTACGACTATTGCAGCATAGGGCGGCGCTGCATCGTACATTCCGGGGCAGTGATAGGGGCCGATGGCTTTGGCTTTGCCAACGAACGCGGCAACTGGATCAAGATTCCGCAAACCGGCCGCGTCCTGATCGGGGATGATGTGGAAATCGGCGCCAACACCAGCATCGACAGAGGCGCGCTGACCGATACCGTCATCGAAGAGGGAGTCAAGCTCGACAACCAGATACAGATAGGTCATAACTGCCATATCGGCGCGCATACCGCGATGGCGGGCTGCGTCGGCGTGGCCGGCAGCGCCAGGATAGGCAAATACTGCACCTTCGGCGGCGCCGCCATGGTTCTCGGCCATCTGACCATCGCCGACCATGTCCATATTTCTTCGGGCAGCATGGTGTCGCGCTCGATACTCGAAGCGGGGCAATACACAGGTTTTTACCCTTTGGCGAAAAACGCCGACTGGGAAAAAACCGCAGCGATAGTGCGCAACTTATCCGGCATGCGCGAAAAAATTCGCCAGCTGGAAAAAACAATTAAAACATTGACAGAAAAATCATCATGAATAGTCTAGATATCAATCAAATCAAAGAATATCTCCCGCACCGCTACCCTATGTTGCTGGTAGACCGCGTCCTCGATTGGGAAAGCGGCAAGCGCATCACCGCCATCAAAAACGTCACCGCGAACGAAGAATTTTTTAACGGCCATTTCCCGAACAAGCCGGTGATGCCCGGCGTGCTGATGGTAGAAGCGATGGCGCAAACGGCCGCCATCCTGTCTTTCCTGACCATGGGCGTAAAACCTGATGAAAAAACCATCGTGTATTTTCTCGGCATCGACGGCGCCCGTTTCAAGCGCCCGGTAGAGCCTGGCGACCAGTTGAAGATGGAAGTCGAGATCACTAAAGTCGCGCGCGGCATCTGGAAATACCAGGCGAAAGCGACCGTCGACGGGCAATTGGCGGTGGAAGGCGAATTGATGTGCACCATGCGCAGCACCGACGACGCCGCGGGGAAATAATGCGCATCCATCCAACGGCGCTGATAGCTTCCGGGGCCGAACTCGACAGCACGGTTGAGGTTGGCGCGTATGCGATCATCGGTCCTCATGTCCGCATAGGTGCCGGCACGAAAGTTGGCCCGCACGTCGTGATCGAAGGGCACACCACGATAGGCAGCGGGAATACTTTCTATCAATTTTCTTCTATCGGCGCCGCGCCTCAGGATAAAAAATACGCGAACGAGGCGACGCGCCTGGAAATTGGCGACCGTAACGTTATCCGCGAATTCTGCACCTTCAATCTCGGCACGGCGCAGGATGCAGGCGTGACCAGATTGGGGAACGACAACTGGATCATGGCTTATGTGCATCTGGCGCACGACTGCCAGGTCGGCAGCAACGTCATTTTTGCGAATAATGCTGCGCTGGCCGGCCATGTCCACATCGGCGACTGGGTGATACTCGGCGGCTTCACCAATATTCATCAATTCTGCAAGGTGGGCGCGCATGCCATGTGCGGCATGAGCACGTCGCTGACGCAGGATGTGCCGCCGTTCGTCATGTTGAACGGCAATCCGGCGGCGGCGCACGGCATCAATACCGAAGGCTTGAAACGGCGCGGCTTCAGCCGCGACCAGATCGCCGCGATCCGCCAGGCATATAAGCTGATTTACAAGTCTGGCCTGACGCTGGAAGCCGCCAAGGCAGCGCTCGATCAACAGCAAGCCGTATTGACCGGCGATGTCGCGCAGTCCGTCAAAGTGATCCGCGATTTCCTGGATGCCACCACCCGCGGCATCGTCCGTTAACTTTCCTGATCAGGCTTATGTCCCATCGCCCCATCATCGCCATGGTTGCCGGAGAAACTTCCGGCGACTTGTTGGCCAATCGCCTGCTGTCCGGCTTGCGTCCGCAATTGCCGCAGGCCCTGATGCACGGCATAGGCGGCCCTGAAATGGCGAAATACGGCTTCGTCAACGACTGGCCCATGGATAAGTTATCGGTGCGCGGCTTGTTCGAAGTG
Organism: Burkholderiales bacterium; assembly: GCA_016196925.1. Classification (GTDB taxonomy): domain Bacteria; phylum Pseudomonadota; class Gammaproteobacteria; order Burkholderiales; family Burkholderiaceae_D; genus Undibacterium. The sequence continues at coordinate 69,148 of JACPWS010000031.1, forward strand.
CTGCTGCATTACCGGGAAATCAGCGGCATCCGCAAGCAATTATTGCAAAGCTTGCTGCAAGAAAAGCCCGACGTTTTTATCGGCGTCGATGCCCCCGACTTCAACCTCGACCTGGAAATTCAGCTGAAGCGGGCCGGTATTCCGACCATGCACTATATCAGCCCCTCAATCTGGGCCTGGCGCGGCGGGCGCATTAAAAAAATTGCCGAGGCGGTGACCCGCATGCTGGTGGTATTCCCGTTCGAGGAAGAAATTTACCGCGCCGCCGGCATCCCCGCGACTTATGTCGGCCATCCGCTGGCGCAAGTCATTCCTATGGAACCGGACATGGCGGCGGCGCGCGATGAACTCGGCCTGGATCAGGCGGCGACGGTGCTCACTATCTTGCCCGGCAGCCGCATGTCCGAGATTAAATACAATACGGTAGCCTTCATTCAGACTGCAAAGCTACTGTGCCAGCGCGATCCGCAACTACAGGTCGTGGTGCCCATGGTCGGGACGAAACAGCGCAGTTACTACATCAAGCTGGTGGTCGCCGCGCAACTCGAAGGCGTGCCGGTCTTGCTGGTGGATGGTCACTCCCACACCGCGATCGCGGCGGCGAACGCGGTGCTGGTCGCATCCGGCACCGCTTCACTGGAAGTCGCCTTATTCAAAAAGCCCATGGTGATCGCCTACAAGATGATGGAGGCGTCCTGGCAGATATTGCGGCATATGGGGTATCAACCGTGGATAGGTTTGCCGAATATCCTGGCAAAAGAATTCCTGGTGCCCGAGTTCCTGCAATCGGCTGCCCGGCCAGAAGCGATGGCCGACGCCATCTGGCAGCAATTGCACGATACCGCCTTGCAGGCGCGGCTGCGGCAGCGCTTCACCGATATGCACCACAGCTTGTCGCGCGACACCGCCAACGTGGCGGCCCAAGCCGTATTAGAATTGATAGCTACCCGCTCCTCCGTCGCGGCCTGAAGCGGTTTTCGCGGCCGGCTGGCGGAGCCGCATTCATTTCCTCTGTTTTTCCATCGTATGTACGTCGACTCCCACTGCCATATCAATTTTCCCGAACTCGCCGCGCGCTTGCCTGAAATCCTGAACAAGATGCAGGAAAACGGCGTCACGCATGCCCTGTGCGTTTCTGTCGATCTGCCCGATTTTCCGCAAGTGCTGGCTTTGGCCGAGCAATATCCGCACATCTACGCTTCGGTCGGCGTGCATCCCGATTACACCGAGACGCCGGAACCGAGCGCAGCGCAATTAGTGGCCCTGGCGCAGCATCCGAGGGTGGTCGCCATCGGCGAGACCGGCCTCGATTATTTCCGGCTGAAAGGCGATCTGGAGTGGCAGCGCGAACGCTTTCGCCAGCATATCCGCGCCTCGCGCCTGAGCCGCAAGCCCCTTATCATCCATACCCGCGCGGCCGCCGCCGACACTATCCGCATCCTGCAGGAAGAGGGCGCGGGAACAGATCAGGGTGGGGTGGCCGGCGTCATGCATTGCTTTACCGAATCGCTGGAAGTGGCGCTGGCCGCGATAGAGATGGGTTTTTACATTTCTTTCTCCGGCATCCTGACTTTCAAGAGCGCGAAGGATTTGCAAGCGGTGGCGAAAGCGCTGCCGCTGGAACGCCTATTGCTGGAAACCGATTCGCCTTATCTGGCGCCGATGCCGCACCGAGGCAAGATGAATGAACCGGGCTTTGTCTGCCACGTGGGAGAGTTTTTGGCTGACTTAAAAGGCATCCCTTTGAAGCAGGTGCAAGAAGTCACGACCCGCAATTTTTTCACCCTGTTTCAATTTGCCGATCAGGGATGATTATGCGGAAAATGCGCGAACTCCCCGGCTTCCCCGCCGCCATCTTGTGTCGCGCCGCGCTGCTGCTGGCGCTCTGCGCCGCTGCCCCGGCCAAGGCGGGCGCTTATGAAGATTTTCTGTTTGCAGTCAAATTCAACGACGCCAACACGGTACAGAATTTTTTGCGCAAGGGCATGGATGTCAATTCGACCGAGGGCGTCCGCGGCGAAAGCATATTGATGATCGCCTTGCGCGAAAAGTCCATGAGGGTGGTCGATCTCTTGCTCAAGGATGCGGATATCAAACTCGATGCGGCCGCCGCCAACGGCGATACCGCCATCATGATCGCTGCTTACACCGGCAACCTGGAAGCGCTTAAGAAATTGATCGCGGCCGGCGCCGCCGTCAACCGGCCCGGCTGGACCGCCTTGCATTATGCCGCCGCCAACGGCAGGCCGGAAATTATTTCCCTGCTGCTGGAACACGCCGCCTACATCGATGCCGAATCGCCGAATAAAACCACGCCGCTGATGATGGCGGTCAGCGCCGGCAAAATCGACGCAGTCAAATTATTGCTCGATGAAGGGGCCGATATCGGCTTGAAAAATGAGCTGGGTCTGACGGCGCTCGATTTTGCGCGTCAATTCCAGCACGCCGACATTGCGGAAGAACTGGCCAGCCGCATGCATTTGCCGAAATAATCCAGGGATTTTGCGCCGCAACATATTGCTACCCGCAGCAAGCCAGTGCTGCAGTTCGCGCTTCGTCTTTTTCGCTCGATCCGACATTCTTGCCGTATTACCTGGGGGACCGTAAGGATTCCTACGTAAATGAGTAACAGGCGAAAACAGCTTTGGAATCAAAGTATTTTCGCGTCACCGAACGACAGGTAACGCCCCGTTGCGGCCATTCAGACTGACTTATCTTTGCGACTTCCTGCTCATTGGCTCAATCACCAGAATGACATTCGGGGCACTTTGTCGGATCGATCACGGTACCGGATTTTCACTTAGCGTAGCGCAGGAAGTTCTCGAGACCATCTCGATGCGCCGAAGCCGGTTATCCACCGCCGCTGCGCTCCATCCCGCTGAATTGACCGCCCGTCGCATCAGCCGTGCTATCGCTAGGGCGGCGGCGTAGAGTCATCTCATTGCCATCTTGCGGCGATTCATGCACCGAAGAAGAAAGGACGATTGACATGATGCGCCCCTTACTTGGCCTGCTGCTGGCTGCCACCTTTTGCGCCGCCAACGCCCAAACCGGCACCTACAACACCGCCAGCGTGTTCGATCCCAGCAAGCTCAAAGGCCCTGCGCACGGTACGCCGAATGAGGTGATGGTGCTTGGCACGGCCCACCTGTCGCAGCTGCCCAAGGTCTTCGATCCGGCCTCGCTAGAGGGCCTGCTCGACCGGCTGGCCAGCTGGCATCCGCAGATCATCGCGATCGAGTCGATGTCCGGTATGCTGTGCGCATCCATGCGCCAGTATCCGGATCGCTATGCGGACACGGTCCAGAGGTATTGCTGGGACCCGACGCCAGCGCGCGCCGCGACCGGACTGGACGTGCCGGCCGCGACGCGCGAGATCGACGCCATACTCGCGCACTGGTCGGCTGCGCCGACCTCGGCGCAGCGGCGCAAGCTGGCCTCGCGCTTCCTCGCCGGCGGCGAACCGGTCTCGGCGCTGGTGCAATGGCTGCGTCTGCCGGAGGCCGAACGGCATGCCGGCGACGGCCTCGACGCCTCACTCGTGGCGTTGCTGGATAAATTCCATACATGGCATAAGGAAGACGGGCTGATTGCCGCCCCGCTAGCCGCTAGACTCGGCCTGGAGCGCGTAGTGCCGATGGACGACCAGGCGGAGAATCTACCGGTAGATGACGACAAGGCCTACGGTGACGCGATCGCGAAGGCCTGGAACAATCCCGCCAACGCCAAGCGCCAGCATGTCGACACGGTGCTCAACGCCGGGGTCGGCAGCGCCGCCGGCGTCATGGCGCTGTACCGCGCCCTTAACGATCTCTCGCTGGCGCGGGTGGTCTTCGACTCCGACTTCGGCTCGGCGCTGGAAGAGCCGTCCGAGCAAGGCTACGGCCGCGTCTATGTCGGTTATTGGGAAACGCGCAACCTGCGCATGGCCGCGAACATCCGTGAAGCGATCGGGGCGCATCCAGGCAGCCGCACGCTGGTCATCGTGGGCGCCTCGCACAAGTGGTATCTGCAGGCCTACCTGAACCAGATGCACGACGTGCACATCGTGGACATTGCGCCGATGCTGCGTTGAGTGGCGGGCAGGCCAACGGCGGCAATCAGGCTAGAAATCCAGAGCCCGGCCAGCAATAGGTTAATTCTCTCGCTGCCGTTTTTTCGGCTGTGACTGTCTGCTCTTGGCCGGGCCGACCAAGGTTACCTGGCTAATCCGCATTTCAATATCATTGACGGACGCCCGAAGCTGGACCGTTATCAGAATTGCGCTGTTTTCTCACTTCATGCCCTGTGGAGTCTGGGAGGCCGTGTACATCCTCGACGGGCTCACCAAGAACACGTCTGACATTCAGCCCGACATTTTGCATGGCGACACGCAAGCCCAAAGCGCGCCGGTCTATGGACTGGCATTTTTGTTGGGCATCAAGCTGATGCCTCGGATTCGCAACTGGAAAGACCTGAAATGGTTTCGCCCGGCTTGTGACACGACCTACGAACACATTGACGACCTGTTTTCCAAGGACGTGATCGACTGGGACCTGATCGCGTGCCACCTGCCGGACATGCTGCAAGTTGCGCAATCGATTCAGGCAGGCCGTTTCGGGATGTACGAATTACGCGATCGGAAGCTCGGGCCCATTGACTATGGCGCAACGTTCAAAGTTTAGCGGCATCGCCGATGTTACTCATTTACGCAGGAATCCTTACGGTCCCCCAGCTTGCCGGAAGACCAGGGAGAGTAGCCGGTTTTTCGTGTTTTATTGGGAGTATGCGACTAAAACAGCCTACCGTCAGCGTATTCAAAGGCGTGCAAAAAATACTCCCCCCTGGTATTTTGCAGCTGAAAATGCGTTGCCGATAGCCGGCCTGGCGTTCTCGGACGGCGTTGCTGGTTCGCGCCTCGCCATGTTTTGACCTGTTGTGATAATTCCGTGATTTTTCATTCCTATAGTACGAAAAGGGAAATTTCTCATTTCAAACGAAAGGAAAAATCATGTCGATCCGCTTACTCCCCTTGCTCATCGCCGTCGCACTTGCCGGCTCTGCGTTTGCCAACGACGAACATCATCCCGAAAACAGCAAAAAAGCCGCGGCCGCAACAGCCGCCGGCAAGCCTGCATCCGCCCCGCTTGCGGCACCCAAGGCCGCGATGCCCGGCGACATGGAAAAACAATTCATGGCGGCGCGCGAGCAAATGAAGAAAATGCTGGCGCAAATGAATAAGATACGTCAGTCCAAAGATGCGAAAGAACGCCAGCGCCTGATGCAGGAACACATGCAAGCCATGCAGGAAAGTGTCCAGGCGATGCGCGGCAGCGGCGGCATGATGATGAATACGATGGATTGCCCGATGATGGGCGATAAGGGCAACATGGGCGACGTGGGCAACGCCCGCAGTTGCCCGAAAGCGGGCGCCGATGCGGCAAAGATGGACATGGGCAAGCGCATGGAAACCATGGAAAATCGCATGGACATGATGCAGATGATGATGGAGCAGATGATAGAGCGGGAAAACCAAAAAATGCCTGTGCCCTGACCGCCGCGCAGCGGAAGGTGCCCGGCATGCCAGGGGCATCGGCGCTGCACTGAACTGCGGCCGGCGGTCGCATCGGTAAATTGAGCGGGGCTGTCATGCGAAAGTTACTGTTCCTTAGGCTTATTTTGTATTTACTCGCGCACGCCAGTCATGCCGAAGACAGCGATGCGCGCGACGCCATCGAGCGGGTAGAAAAACTGCTGTGGGGTAAAACCATGCAGGGCGAGATAGAAATGGCCATCGCGACGCCGCGCTGGCAAAGAACCCTGCAATTAAAGCTGTGGATGAATCGCCCGCACCAGACCTTCGTCAGACTCATCGCGCCGGCCAAGGAAGCCGGCATAGGCTCGCTCAGGATAGCCAGCGAGATGTGGAATTACCTGCCCAGCGTAGAGCGTTCCATAAAAATCCCGCCGTCGATGATGATGCAGCCGTGGATGGGCTCGGACTTCAGCAACGATGACATGGTCAAGGAAAGCAGCGCGCTCAACGATTATTCGCACAAACTGCTGGGCACTGAAACCGTGGACGGCAAAGCGGCCTATCTGATCGAATCCCTGCCCAAGCCGGAAGCGGCGGTGGTATGGGGTAAGGTGATTTACCTGATCCGCAAAGACGATTTCATCCCGCTCAAGGAATCGTTTTTCAACGAGCGCGGCGAATTGATGCGGGTGCTGACATTTTCCGAGCTGAAGACGATCGATGGCCGGCTGCTGCCGACCCGATGGGAAATGCGCACCCTGTCCAAGCCGGGCAACCGCACACTCGTCATCCTGAAAGATGCGCAGTACGACCGCCCGCTCGATCCTGAAATTTTCACCATGCGTAACTTGCAGCGAGTCGAAAAATGACGGCTATCGTGCGGGTGGAAGGCTTGAGCAAGGTCTATCGGCAAGAGGCGGTGGCCGTGCATGCAGTCAATCAGGTAGACCTGACGATAGAGGCCGGCGATTTCGTGGCCCTGGTAGGCCCGTCCGGTTCCGGAAAGACCACGCTGCTGAACCTGATCGGCGGCCTCGACACGCCTAGCGCCGGCCGCATCTGGCTGGGCGAGCAAGAGATTACGCAACTATCCAAGGCGGCTTTGTCGGATCTGCGCCTGCATAAGATAGGCTTTGTGTTCCAGGAATACAACCTGATCCCGGTACTGTCCGCGCTCGAGAACGTCGAGTATGTCATGTTGTTGCAAGGCATACCGGAAGCCGGGCGCCGCGCCCGTTCGATGGCGCTGTTGAAGGAACTGGGGCTGGAGGGGCTGGAACAGCGCCGTCCCAAGGAATTGTCCGGCGGGCAGCAGCAGCGCGTGGCGGTGGCGCGCGCGATTGCCGCCGAGCCCCTGATCGTGTTGCCGGACGAGCCTACCGCCAATCTCGATTCAGCCGCCGGCGCTGCGCTGCTGGCATTGATGCGCAAACTCAACGATGAAAAAGGCGTGAGCTTCATCTTTTCCACGCATGATCCTATGGTGATGCAAAAAGCCAAGCGCATCATACGCATGAAGGACGGGCAGATCGTCGAGCAGGTAAGGCAATGATCTTCCTCAAGCTGGCCTGGCGCAATGTGCTGCGCAACCCGCGCCGTTCGCTCTTGAGCATACTCGCCATCGCGATAGGCTTGACCGCCTTGTCGTTCCTGTGGTCCTTCATCGAAGGCGTCAACGACCAGATGATAGAGAATTCGACGCGCTATCTGGCCGGCCACCTGCAAGTGCACCGCAGCGGCTATCACGACAATCAGACGCTGGACCGGTTGATGGACGACGCCGGTAGCGTACATGCCGCGCTGGCCGGTAAGCCAGGGGTGCATGCGGTCGCCGAGCGTCTGGAAGGGATGGCGATCCTGAGCGTGGGCGAAAAATCGCGCGGTGTGATGTTGATCGGGGTCGATCCGCAGCAGGAAATCAAGGTCACCACCATGCACAGGTCCCTGATCGGTGGGGCGTATTTTTCTGCGCCGGACGCCAGCGAAGTCTTGCTGGGAAAAAAGACGGCCGAATCCTTGCGGGTCGGTACCGGCGCGGAAGTCGTGCTGCTGACCCAGGCGGCCGACGGTTCTGTCGGTGCCGGCAAATACCTGGTGCGCGGGATTTTCGATACCGGGATGAGCATGATAGACGGCATGTATGTGCTGATGCCGCTGCGAGCGGCACAACAGTTATTCGTGACGGGAAACGGCGTGACGGCGGTGGTCGCCAGACTGGAGGACAGACGCGCCGCGGCGGGGCTGGCGCAGCGGCTTTCTCAAAGCCTGGGCCGCGGCTTCGAAGTGCTGGCATGGCAAAGGCTGTTGCCGAGCGTGGTGCAGTCGACTGAATTTCACAACGTCGTTGCCTATATCTTGCTGCTGGTGCTGTTCGTGGTGGTGGCGGTCGGGATCACGAACACCATCTTGATGGCCGTGATGGAAAGGTATAGGGAATTCGGCATCATGATGGCACTCGGGACGCGTGCCGGCCAGGTGACGCGGCTGATTTTTTACGAAGCAGGCATCCTCGGCTTCGCCGGATTATTGCTCGGGGCTACAGTCGGCGTGGCCTTGATCGCCTATTTCGGCAAGGCTGGCATCCACCTGGCACAGTACGCAAAAGCCGTGGAGACCATGCAAGGCCTGACCGGCACCGTGTATCCCAGGTTTCGCCTGGACCGCATGTTGCTGTTGGCCGCCATCGTATTCTTTACCGCCGTCGTAGCCGCGCTATACCCGGCCTGGAAAGCCGCCACCCTGGTCCCGGTGGACGCGATCCGCGGCGCGCAGCGGCGTAGCGCTGACTGGTTGCGACGTTTGCAGCGCTTGCGCTGGCCGATTCCGCGCCTCCCCATGGGCATCTTCATCAAGATCGCCACGCGCTGTGTGCTGCGAAATCCGCGCCGTGCGGCGCTGACGATTTCCGCCACGGCTTTTGGACTGGCTGCCTTTGTCTTTCTGCTGAGTTTTGTGCAAGGCTACCTGAACCAGCTGGTGGAGAATTCGACCGGCTATGTCACCGGCGAGCTGCAGGTGCAGCACGAACGCTTCCGGGACGACATGGCCCTGGAATATTCCTTGCCGGCGCCGGCCGGGATGCTGGAACTGATACGCTCGCACAGCGCCGTGGCGGCCGCCGCGCCACGGGTGCAGGCGCAAGTGCTGATCAGCAGCCCGCAGCAGTCGCAGATCGTGGTCCTGGTCGGCATCGATCCGGCAATCGAGAAAGAGGTGACTTTTATCGACCGCACAGTGAAGCAGGGCAGGTGGCTGGCCGGCGGCGCTGAGAAAGAAGTCGTGATCGGCCGCAAACTGGCCGGTACGCTAGGCATACGCCTCGGTGAAAAACTGGTGGTGATGGCGCAAGCGGCGGACGGCACGTTCGCCTCGGGCGCTTTTCGGCTGGGAGGTATTTATGAAACCGAGAGTCCCTCTTTCGACGGCGCGTTCGCCTTCGTCACGCTGTCGAATGCGCAAGGCTTGCTCGGCCTGGGCGAGCGCATTTCCACCGTCGCCGTTCGCCTGCATGAGCGCAAACTGGCCGCAGCCAGCGCCGCCAGCCTGACAAGCCATCTCGCTATGCCGGCCATTGCCGCCTTGCCCTGGCAAACCCTGCTGCCTGAAATTGCGCAAATGTTCGGCTATGTACGCATGAATCTGCGGCTCATCATCGGTATCGTGTTCTCGGTGATTGCCGTCGGCGTCATGAACACCTTGCTGATGTCGGTCATGGAGAGGATACGGGAATTCGGCATCATGATGGCGCTCGGAACCACGCCCGGTGAAATCGTGCGCATCGTCGTGTACGAAGCCATAGCGCTGACACTGATAGGCTTGCTGACCGGATTTCTTACCGGCGCCTGGGTGGTCGGCTATTTTTCGGTGGCCGGCATCGATCTCTCGCGCTACGTCGCCGGCCTGACGACTATCCCCGGGCTGACTGGAATTATTTACCCCGAGCTGGCGCCCCGCAACGTCTTGCTGCCGGCGGCCGCATTGCTGCTGTTGAGTCTGGTGGCTGCCTTGTATCCGGCCTGGAAGGCGGCACAACTCGATCCGGCGAAAGCGCTACGGCATGTGTAAAGGCAAATTCGTCTGCGCCGCATTGTTGCTAGTCTCGGTGGGCCTGGCCGCGGCTGAAAACGAAACGCCGGCCTTAATCTGGAGCGGGTATTACAAAAATTTGTTTTTGCAATCGGAAACCGTCACCGGAACGGTGCAGCCTTACGTGCTGGATCTGAACCGCTTGCGCTTGAAGTTGCAAGCGACGCTGACGGCCGCAGTCTCGCTAGAGGTCCAGTACGACAATGAAATTTTATTCGGCAATTATCTGCGCACTGCACAATTCCAGTTGCAGAAGCAGGTAAGGCCGCTGCAGTACTGGCAAAGCGAAAGCAACTACCTGACGCGTGAAACGCTGGAGGGGCGCCAGCGCTGGTATCGCGCCAGCATTGCCGTCACGCACGGAGACACCGACCTCAAGCTGGGGCGCCAGCGTATCGCCTGGGGTACGGGGCGTTTCTGGAGCCCGCTCGATATCATCAATCCTATCGCGCCTACCCAGTTGGAGCGCGACGAGCGGCCTGGCGCCGATGCGGTGCTGCTGGAACGCAAGTTCGGCCCGCTGGCGCGGCTGAGCCTGGTGGTCGCGCCGCTGCGCGCGCCCGGCCATGCCAGTACGGCGCTCCAGTACCATGACAACTACAAGGCGGCCGATTATTCCATCGTATTCGGCGAGTTGCAGCAAGACCGCATGCTCGGCATCGATATAGCGACGCAGCTAGGCCGCGCCGGCCTGCGCGGCGAATTGACTTACACCCGCCCCAAGCTGGGGCCGGGCTATAGGCGCAGCCTGATCGGCATCGATTACGCGTTTGCGAATTCGCTGACGCTCACCGCCGAGTATTACTACAACGGGCGCGGTGCAGCGGACGCGGCGGCTTACGATGGCTTGTTCGGCGGCCGCATATTGAGCCTGGCGCGCAACTATGCCGGCTTTTACGCCGGCTACGAAATCACCGCGCTGCTGAAATGGAATAATTACGCGATCGTCAACCTGGACGATCGCAGCCGCTATCTGTCGACCGACATCGTGTATTCGCTGCGGGAAAACCTCGATTGGCGCCTCGGCTTGCAATCGTCGGGCGGACGCGGCGGCAGCGAGTACGGCAAGCTGCCGCCCGCTTACCATACGCAGTTGCAGTGGTATTTTTGATTTCATATGTGCAACAAACAAATATACTCCCTAATAAATTTATGTTTTTCGCTTTGTAGTCTGCGTATTTAAAGGCTTTTAAAAACATACTGGGGAGGAGTATTTTGCCACCTTTGCAGACCCCATCCCGGACCAAGAAAGCTGCCAGGCATCGTCCATCGCTGCGTACAAGCGCAATCTGCTGGTGCCGTATTGCGCTCCGGCTTGTTTGATATACATTAAGTACATTACCCCGCGCTGCATGTAATGTTCGATTGCGCTTAACTCCCTTGCAAGGAGCGTTCCATGACACTGCAAGTCTTGATCATCGAGGATCATCAATACATCCGCAATCTCATCGCCCTGCACTTGCGCGACATGGATTGCCACGTGACGCTGTCCGAAGACGGCGCCGGCGGCTTGAGACAGGCTAAAAATCACTGCTACGACTTGATCGTGCTCGATTGGATCTTGCCCGGCGTCAGCGGCATAGAGATTTGCCGCGACCTGCGGCGGCGCGCCAGCTATACGCCTATCCTGATGCTCACCGCGAATTCCATGGAAAGCGACCGGGTGAGCGGGCTCGACGCCGGCGCCGACGACTACCTCACCAAACCTTTCAGCATCCCTGAATTTCTGGCCAGGGTGCGCGCTATTTTCAGACGCAACGATGCATGGCAGGAAAGCGCGGCCGGCACAGCTTTGCGCGACACGCTGGAGACCGGTCACTTATCGATAGACGAAGGCCAGCGCACGGCCTGCCGCGGCGGCCGTCCGCTGGAGCTGACTGCGAAAGAGTTCGACTTGCTGCTTTACTTCGCCCGCCATCCCGGTCAGGTGTTTACCAGGCAGCAGCTGCTCGACGCGGTCTGGGCCGAGGGCTATGACGGCTATGAACATACGGTCAATTCCCATATCAACCGCTTGCGCGCCAAAATAGAAAAAAATCACGGCGACCCGGAATATATCGTGACGGTGTGGGGAGTCGGTTACAAGATGCCCGATTATCGTTGCCACTGAGCCAGGCTACCCATGTTCCATACCATTTTCAGCAAACTGGTGGCGGTGCTGCTGTTGTTCGGCCTCTTGATGTGCCTGATTTTCGCGATGATCATGCGCTATTCGCACGAGGTTTATCATCAGGAAGCGCAGCAAAATTTCCACTCCGGACTGGCGGCGCGGCTCGTTACGCTGGCCGGCTGGACGCCTGACGGCTGGCGCGACCCGGACCGGACGAGGGAAGAATTTTCCCGCCTGGTCGCGGCCAGCCCGCAATTTCACATCTACCTGCTCGACCTCGAGGGACGGGTGTTGGCGCACTATCCGGACCAGCCGCCATTGGCGACGCCCCGCGTTTCCCTGCTGCCGGTCAAAAACTTCCTGCAAGCGAATCCGGTTTTGCCGATGCTGGGCGACGATCCGGCGCAAGCCGGCGCACGGCAGATTTTTTCGGCAGCGCAGTTGCCGGGACAGACGAGGCCGGAGCGCTATCTGTATGTCACGCTGCACAGCGAAGAGCACGACAAGTTCGCCGCAAGCTTGCGCTTCAGCTATATTACCCGCGAAGGAAGCTGGCTGGTCGGCGCCAGCCTGATGCTGGCGCTGGCCGGCGGCCTGCTGTCGCTGCGCCTGGCGGTCAACCCGCTCAAACAGCTCGCCGTCAAGATGGATGATTTCCGGAAAAATCGCTTCCGGCTCGCCCTGACGGAACAAGCCAGGCCCATAGAATCGGGCGACGAAATCGATATACTGAGCACCAACTTCCACCGCATGGCGGAGCAAATGCAAACGCAAATGCAGGAGCTCGCGCAAGCCGACTCGAGCCGGCGCGAATTCATCACCAATGTGTCGCACGACTTGCGCACGCCGCTGGCCTCGATTCAGGGCTACCTCGATACCCTGATACTGAAGAATGACACGCTGACGCAGCAAGAACGCCAACAGTATCTGCTGATCGCCCTGAATCAGACCAAGTCGCTGAACCAGCTCATCACCACCTTGTTTTATCTGGCCAAACTCGATTCCGGCCAGAAAGAACTGCAGGCGGAACAATTCAAGATCGACGAATTGCTGCAGGATGTAGTACAAAAGTTTTCCATGGATGCACACAGCAAGCAGATCCGCTTAACGGCGGAGACCCAGAGCCGGCTGCCCTTTGTCTATGCAGACCTGGGCTTGATAGAAAGGGCGTTAAGCAATCTGATCGATAATGCGCTGCGCCATACCCCGGAAGGCGGAGCGGTGCAGTTGCGCTTGCAGCACAGCGGCCATAAGGTGTGGGTATCCGTCGTCGACAGCGGTCCGGGCATCCTGGCGTCGGACCTGCCGCACATCTTCGAACGTTTTTACCGCGGCCAAGGCGCACGGCCGGAAACGAGCGTTAACGCCGGCCTCGGTTTGTCTATCGTCCGCCGCATCCTGGACTTGCACGGGGAAAGCATAGAGGCAGCCGCTGCGGCCGGGCAGGGCGCAACATTCCGCTTTTCGCTGGCGGTACAGGACGGCCAGCATATGCCCGGCGATCTGCAACCTCTGCAACAAACGCCGGCCTGAGGCCGGTCCCGCCTGTATTTCTTCGTGATAATTCCGTGACTTTCTTTCGCTAAGCTATAGACAAGGTAGCGTTTGTATTCTCTCTCGGCGCAGCATGGCGGCGGCGTTGCCCGGGACATCCATCAGGAGCCGACGATGAAAGATCCGGTATGCGGCATGCAAGTCGATGAAGGCGCGGCCGCAGGCAGTATCGATTTTAGCGGCAGCCGATACTGGTTTTGTTCCGCGAGATGCAAGGCCGCGTTCAGCGCCGCACCCGAAAAATACCTCGCGCCGGCGCCGGCCGCCAAGCATGCCGCCGACGATCATATCGATCACAGCCATCCCGCTGCGCCCGCTGCGGCCACGGGCAAGCAGCGCGAAATGGCCAAGGACCCGATCTGCGGCATGCTGGTCGCCAAGGCTGGCGCACTGAAGAGCGAACGCGCCGGCCGCAGTTATTATTTTTGCAGCGAGAGTTGCCAGCGCACGTTCGAGTCGCCCGAAGCCGAGCTGAAATCGATGCAGAAGCGGGTGAGCATCGCCCTCACCGGCGTGCTGGCGCTCGCGCTGTTCCGGGCCGGCGCCTTTATCGCGCTGGCCGCCGGCGCCACCATCCTGACCTGGGTGCCGATCGCGGCGCTGCCGTGGCTGACCTGGGGCATGTGGCTATTCCTGCTGGTGACGCCGGTGCAGTTCATCGGCGGCTGGAGCTTTTACAAAGGCGCCTGGAATGCTATCCGCAGCCGCAACATCAACATGGATTTCCTGATCGCTCTCGGCACCAGCGTCGCTTATTTTTATAGCGTCGCGGTGCTGTTCTTTCCGCAAGTCTTGCCGATCAAGGTGGAACAACGCGACGTCTATTTTGAAGTATCGGCCGTCATCATCGCTTTCGTCCTGCTCGGAAAATATATGGAAGAACTGATCAAGAAAAAATCTTCCGCCGCGGTCAGAAAGCTGCTCGATTTAAAACCGGCCACGGCGCATGTGATACGCGACGGCGTAGAAGCCGAAATCCCGGCGGAAAGCATCATGGCCGGTGAAATGCTGATCGTGAAGCCGGGCGAAAAAATTCCCACCGACGGCCTGGTGACGGAAGGCGGTTCCGCGGTCGACGAATCGATGCTGACCGGCGAATCGATGCCGGTCGAAAAGCAGGCGGGATCTTCCGTCATCGGCGGCACCCTGAATAAGACCGGGGTATTCCGCTTCCGGGCCAGCCGGGTCGGTGCGGAAACGGCGCTGGCGCAAATTATCCGCATGGTGGAAGAAGCGCAAGCCAGCACCGCCCAGATACAGCGGCTGGCCGACCAGGTCACAGGCTATTTTGTGCCGGCGGTGGTCGCGGTGGCTTTCCTCGCCTTCTTCGGCTGGTGGATCGCCGGCAATTTCCCGCAAGGCTTGCTCGCCTTCATCGCCGTGCTGATCATCTCTTGTCCGTGCGCGCTCGGCGTCGCGACCCCGGCTGCGCTGATGGTCGGCGTCGGCAAGGGCGCCGAGGCCGGCATCCTGATTCGCGGCGGCGAAGTGCTGGAGCGCGCCCGGGCGCTGGACACGGTCGTGTTCGACAAGACCGGCACCCTGACCATGGGTGAGCCGGAAGTCACCGACATCGTGCCGCTCGACGGCAGCGGGCAAAACGCGGTCCTGATGCTGGCGGCCGCGATAGAAAGCGGCTCCGAACATCCGCTCGGCGTAGCGATCGTCCGTGCCGCGCGCCAGCGCCAGATCGCCTGGCCCGGGGCCGGACAACTGAATGCGATTCCCGGTCACGGCATGCGCGGCCTCATCGCTAACGAGCCTGTGTTCCTCGGCAACCGCCGCTTGTTCGCCCAGCAGGGCATCGCTACCGCGTCCGCCGAGGGTGCGCTGACGGCGCTGGAACAGGAAGGCAAGACCGCCATGCTGGTCGGGCGCGCTGGCAGTCTGGTCGGCATCATCGCCGTCGCCGACACCCTGAAGCCGGAAGCGCAGCAAGCGATCGCCGAGTTACTGGCGTCACAGATCGACGTCGTGCTGCTGACCGGCGACAACCGGCTTACCGCCGCTGCGATCGGCAGGGAATTGGGTATCCGTACCGTGATCGCGGAAGTCCTGCCCTCGGACAAGGCGAAAGTGATCGCCGGCTTGCAGCAGCGCGGCAAGTGCGTGGCGATGGTCGGCGACGGCGTGAACGATGCGCCGGCATTGGCGACCGCCGATATCGGGATCGCCATCGGTTCCGGCTCCGATGTCGCCAAGGAAACCGGCGGCATCATCCTGATCAAGAACGATGTGCGCGACGTGGTGGGCGCGATCCGGCTGTCGCGCGCCACCATGACGAAAATCAAGCAAAACCTGTTCTGGGCCTTCGTCTACAACATGGTCGGCATCCCGGTGGCGGCGTTCGGCATGCTTAATCCTATGTTTGCCGGCGCTGCGATGGCCTTAAGCTCGCTCTCGGTGATCGTCAACTCTGCGCTACTCAAGGGAAAGAAAATTGCGTCATTGAAAGCCTAGGAGATTGCGATGAATCGTTGGTTTTGGATATGTCCGATACTGCTCGTATTGTTGAGCGTGACAGTGATTTTTTACTGGGGCTGGAGCTGGACCAGCATCCTGGTGACAGGGCTGGCGCTGGTCTGCCCGGCGCTGATCATTTGGGGCGTGCTCCAGCTGCGCAAACGGCCGGACGAACGCATGAAAAAATAGCCGGGAGAAAACCGTGGAAAATACACCTCAGGAAGAACGCGAACTCCGTCATACCCAAAGAAGCTTATCGGCATCGAAATTTGTGCTGATCGCGTTCCTGATCATCATCGGCTATTTTTTGTTCACCGAACATCTGGCCCACACTATCGCTTTCCTGCCCTATCTGTTTTTGCTGGCTTGCCCGCTGATGCATCTCTTCATGCATGGCGGCCATCACGGCCATCACGATCACCATGAGCAGCGCGAGCACGACGATAAAAAAGGAGATCGATAATGCAGCACGATACCGCACCCGGCTACGGACTCTGGTCGCTGGTCTTCATCAATTCTGCGATTTTCATTATTTTCGCGTTCAGCTTTGCCAAGCCGCAAAACGCGCGCGACTGGCGTTCTTTCGGCGCTTTTTCCGCGTTCCTGGTGGCCCTGTTTACGGAGATGTACGGCTTCCCGTTGACGATTTACTTATTAATGCCCTGGTTGAGCAAACAATTTCCCGGGGTCGACTGGTTGTCTCACGATGCCGGCCATTTGCTGGAAATGGTATTCGGTTGGAAAGCGAATCCCCATTTCGGTCCGTTTCATTTGCTCAGCAATATTTTCATCTTCGGCGGCTTCCTTTTGCTGGCGTCCGCGTGGCGCGTGCTGTATCAGGCACAGAGCCGGCACAGGCTCGCGACGGAAGGCTGGTACGCGCGCATGCGGCATCCGCAATACGCCGCCTTTATCCTGATCATGTTCGGATTTTTGTTGCAGTGGCCGACCCTGATCACGCTGGTCATGTTTCCTGTCCTGGTGACGATGTATGTGCGTCTGGCAAGATATGAAGAGCAACAGGCGGAAGCCGAATTCGGCGAAGCGTATCGCCAGTATGCGGCCAGAACCCCGGCTTTTTTGCCGAAGTTGGGGGATGGGGAAGCACAGCCGCGGCAATGACAAACACATTTTTCGCAGCGTAGCAGCAGTAAGCTGCTACGCTGCGTCAGGCCGGAATGAAGGATAGAGATATGTCTTCGGATTTTTCTGCCACGGGCTTGGAGCACGGGCATAACGGTACCGGCAATATCCTGCACATGCGCCGCCTCGGCATCGACACTTATCAGGAACCGGTGATTTACATGCGCAGCGATTGCCATGTGTGCAAATCCGAGGGTTTCGAAGCCCAGTCCCGCATCGAAGTCTGGCATGGCGAGCGGCGCATCATCGCCACCCTGAACGTGATCACCTCATCGCTGTTGAAAGCGCAGGAAGCGGGCTTGTCGGAATCGGCCTGGCGGGCGCTGGACGGGCGCGAGGGCGGCGCAGTCAGGGTCATGCACCCGCTGCCGGTGCAATCGTTTTCCCAGGTACGCGCCAAGATTTACGGCAAGCCGATCACGGCCGAAGGCGCCGGCGCGATTATCCATGACATCGTGCAGGGAAATTATTCCGACATACAGATAACATCGTTTATCGGCGCCTGTGCCGGCGACCGCCTGGATATTTCGGAGACGATAGCGCTGACGCGCGCCATGCTCGCGGTCGGTAAACGCCTGCAGTGGGATGCCCATCCCATCGTCGACAAGCATTGTGTCGGCGGCTTGCCCGGCAATCGCACCACGCCGCTGGTCGTGTCGATCGTTGCGGCTTGTGGCCTGACGATACCCAAAACCTCTTCGCGCGCGATCACGTCGCCGTCCGGAACCGCCGATACGATGGAAGTGCTGGCGCCGGTGAATCTGACTATCCCGCAGATACGGCGCGTGGTGGCGCGCGAGGGCGGCTGCATCGTCTGGGGCGGGGCGGTCAGCCTGAGCCCGGCGGACGACATCCTGATACGGCTGGAACGCCCTCTCGATCTGGACAGCAGCGGCCAGCTGGTGGCATCGGTGTTGTCAAAAAAAATCGCGGCCGGTTCGACCCACGTCGTGATCGATATCCCGGTCGGCAGCACGGCCAAGGTGAGGTCGCGGGAGTCGGCGCAAACGATCAGCGCAATGCTGGTGAGCGCCGGCGCCGCTTTCGGCCTGACGGTAAAAACCGTGCTGACCGACGGCACGCAGCCGGTCGGGCGCGGGATAGGTCCGGCGCTGGAAGCCTTAGACGTGCTGGCGGTCCTGCAAAATCAAGACCATGCGCCGGCCGACTTGCGCCGGCGCGCTTTAGTGCTGGCCGCCGAAGTACTGGAGCTGGGGGGAAAGGCCCCGCCCGGCGCGGGGCTGGCGCTGGCGGCCTCGATATTGGACAGTGGCGCCGCCTGGCAAAAATTCCAGGCGATCTGCGAGGCGCAGGGCGGGCTGAGGGAACCTGAGCTGGCGTCATACCGGCACGATTTGCTGGCGCCGCGCAGCGGACATGTGGCCGCGGTCGACAACCGGCGGCTGGCGCGCATCGCCAAACTGGCGGGCGCGCCAAAAGCGCCGTCCGCCGGACTGTTGTTCCACGCGCCGCTGGGCAGCCTGGTAACGGCGGGGACGGCGCTGATGACGATACACGCCGAGTCGCCCGGCGAACTGGCGTATGCGCGCGCCTATGCCGATTCGCAAGCCGACGTGATCGGCGTGGAAGAGGTCTGATGGACAGCTTACTGTTTGCGATGCCGGGCAACCAAGACTTTGCGGCACGCCTGGCCAAACTGCTGGAGTGGGAGAGCGGCGTGCTGCAGCAGCGCCGGTTTCCCGACGGGGAAACGTATTTGCGCTTCCTGAACCCGCCCGGCGGACGCGATGTCGCGATCGTCTGCAGCATGGATAGGCCCGACAGCAAATTCCTCGCCCTGTATTTTGCCGCGCAGATCGCCCGCGAACTGGGGGCCGCACGCGTCGGTCTGATTCTGCCTTACCTGCCGTATATGCGGCAGGATGCGCGCTTTCAGGAAGGCGAGGGCATCACCGCGCGGCACTTTGCCGGGCTGCTGTCGGGCTGTTGCGACTGGCTCATCACGGTCGATCCGCATCTGCACCGTTATCACGATTTAAATGAGATATATAGCGTGCCGGCCAGGGTCGTCAATTCGGCGCCTGCGATCGCCGGCTGGATAAGCCGACACATACGGCATCCTGTGCTCATCGGACCGGATGCGGAAAGCGAACAATGGGTGGCCGAAGTGGCGAGGGCGGCTTCCTGCCCGTACACGGTGTTGCAGAAAATACGGCGCGGCGACCGCGATGTCGCGGTGTCGCTGCCCGATGCGGCCTCACTCGCAGGCAAGACGCCGGTGCTGGTCGACGATATCGCCTCGAGCGCGCGGACTATGATATCCGCCGTCTCGCATCTGAAGGCGGCCGGCCTGGCGGCGCCGGTCTGTATTGCGGTGCATGCCCTGTTTGCCGGGGATGCCTACGCTGCCTTGCAGGCGGCGGGGGCAGGGCGTATCGTCAGTTGCAACACGGTGACGCATGCCAGCAATGCGATCGATCTGTGCGGCACGCTGGCTTCAGCATTGCAAAACCGGCCATGAAACTTCGCTGAAAAAAGGCCGCTTATTTTCGCTCGGCCCGGTCCGGCGCAGCTTGAAGCTGGTCCGCTCGATACATGTGGCGCCGCGACCACGGCAGCTGCGACGGATTGTGCGCCGCTTTGGCGCACACCACCTGGTACACGGAAATCCAGTCCTGGTTGAACGCGTATTCGCATCCGGCCAGGTAGACGCGCCAGATGCGGTAGCGCCGGTCGCCGGCCAGGCGCCGGATTTCCTCCGATTTTGCCTCGAAACTCTCTTTCCACAAGCCGCAAGTCCTGGCGTAATGCCGGCGCAGATTCTCGACGTCCAGCGTTTCCAGACCGCCTTGCTGTATCGCCTTCAGTGCCAGGCCGATATGCGGCAATGCGCCGTAAGGGAATACATAGCGCTCTATAAATTCACCGCTGCCATACGGCGTTTCGCCGCTCTCGGGGTCGGTCGAGGTAATGCCGTGATTCATCACCAGGCCGTCGTCGGTCAGCAAGGACTGTATCTTGGCGAAGTAAGCGGGCAGCTCGCTCAAGCCCACATGTTCGAACATGCCTATGCTGGTGATACGGTCGAAGCAGCCGCTGACGTCGCGGTAATCCTGCAAACGGATTTCTATCACCTCGCTCAGACCTTCCCGGGCGACCGTTTCCCTGGCCAGCGTGGCCTGGTTTTCGGAAAGGGTGATGCCGACGCAGCGGGCGCCGTAATTCTTTGCCGCGCGCAGCACCAGCGCGCCCCAGCCGCAACCGATATCGAGCAGGCGGTCGCCGGGGCGCAGTCGTATCTTGGTCAGGATGTGATCGATTTTCTTGATCTGGGCGGTGGCGAGATCTTCGTTGCCGTTTTCAAAATAGGCGCAGGAATAGACCATGTTTTCATCCAGCCACAAACGATAAAAATCGTTGGAAACATCGTAATGATATTGGATCGCCTGCTGATCTTTGGCTTTGCTGCGGCGTAAATTCCGGGACACCCGGGCGAACTTGCCTTCCAGCTTCAGGCTGTGGCTGGCCAGGGTATTGCCTATGGAAATGATCGCTCCCGGTTCTCCGTATACGTCTATCTTTCCTTCCACATAAGCGGCGCCGAGATTCGACAGCGATGGCGTGAGCAGGCAAGCCAGTCCGGATACATCGGGTATTTTGATAATCACTTGCGGCTGCCCGCTGCAAAAATTCAGTTGCCGGCCGTTCCACAAGTCTATTCTCAACGGCATTGCCGAACGGCCGCGCAGGTTTGCGGCCCACGCTTCAAGCTTTTTCTCCCAAAACATGGGCTTCCTCCATCGGGATAGACGCAAGCAATGATTCAAATTAGCACAGCGCGAGAAAAAAAGCAGATGAATGCCTTGTGTTTTCGGCACGCATCACGATGCCGTACGTGCGCCGCCTGCGGGCTGCGAGCTCTGTCGGCGTTGTAGGGCCGAGCCGTCTGTACTACAGTTATAGCAACAGCTCTCCGGCATTCCGGCCGGCATGCGTGACTGTAGCGTAATCCCGCTGAACGACTAGGTCGTTAAAGGATGCAAATTGGATAAAAAGCAAACTTTGAACCTCATCTACTGGTTTGTGGCGCTCACGCTCTTGGTGTATCTCCAGGATGCCTGGAAGAATGCCAGCCAGTCTCAGGTGGTTCCCTATAGCGAATTTGAAAAATCGCTGGACAAAGGCTTGATCGCCGACGTCATCGTCACCGATCACACGATTACCGGCCGTCTGAAAACGCCGGCCGGCAATAAAACCGTCCTGGTTGCCACCTTGCTGGAGCCGGCTTTGGCGGCCCGGCTGGATAAATACGATGTCCCCTATACCCGAGTCATAGAGAGTACTTTATTGCGCGACCTGATTTCCTGGCTGGCGCCGGTCTTGCTGATCTTCGGCCTGTGGTTTTTCCTGTTCCGCAATTTCGCTGAAAAACAAGGCATGGGCGGCTTCCTGTCTATCGGCAAAAGCAATGCAAAGATTTACGTGCAGACCGATACCGGCGTCACGTTTGCCGATGTGGCCGGGGTCGACGAAGCGAGGTCCGAGCTGGAAGAAGTGGTGGATTTCCTCAGGCATCCGCAAGAATACGGGCGCCTCGGCGCGCACATCCCCAAAGGCGTGTTGCTGGTCGGCCCGCCCGGCACCGGCAAGACCTTGCTGGCGAAGGCCGTCGCCGGCGAAGCCGGGGTGCCGTTTTTTTCTATTTCCGGCAGCGAATTCGTAGAAATGTTCGTCGGGGTCGGCGCCGCCAGGGTGCGCGACTTGTTCGAGCAAGCGCGCTTGCATGCGCCGGCGATTATCTTCATCGATGAACTCGATGCGCTCGGCCGCGCGCGCGGCGCCTTTTCCAACCTGGGCGGCCATGATGAAAAAGAGCAGACTTTAAATCAATTGCTGTCGGAAATGGATGGCTTCGATTCATCGGTCGGCTTGATTATTCTGTCGGCGACCAATCGCCCCGAAATCCTGGACCCGGCCTTGTTGCGGGCCGGCCGCTTCGATCGCCAGGTCCTGGTCGACCGCCCCGACAGGAAAGGCCGCGGCGATATCCTGCGGGTGCATGTGCGCAAGATCAAGCTGGACCCGGCGCTGAACCTCGACGTCGTGGCTGGCCTGACGCCGGGCTTCAGCGGCGCCGATCTGGCCAATCTGGTGAACGAGGCGACCCTGGTGGCGACGCGCCTGAAAGCGGGGCAAGTGACGGAATCCGATTTCACGGTCGCCGTCGAACGCATCGTCGCCGGGCTGGAACACAAGACCCGGGTGCTCAGCCCCAAGGAGCGTACCGCCGTCGCCTATCACGAGATGGGACACGCCCTGGTGGCGCTGGCACAAAAAGGGGGAGACACGGTGCACAAGGTGTCGATTATTCCGCGCGGCATAGGCTCGCTCGGCTACACCATACAGCGCCCGAGCGAAGACCGCTACCTGATGACGCGCCCCGAACTGGAGCAGAAAATAGCGGTATTGCTGGGCGGCCGGGCGGCCGAAAAACTGGTGTTCGATTTACTCTCTACCGGCGCGGCCGACGATCTGGCCAAAGCCTCGGACCTGGCGCGCGACATGGTGACGCGTTACGGCATGGATGAAAACCTCGGCTACGTCGCGTTCGACCCGCAGCGCCGGCAGATGCTGGACCTGAATGCCGGCATGGCGCCGGACAATATCCGCGCCTCGGAGGACACCTTGCGCCGCATAGACGCCGCCATCCGCGAGATCATTATGCGCGGTTTCGATCATGCGCTCGTCATACTGAACGCCAACCGCGCGGTGCTCGAGCGCGGCGCGAAAATGCTGCTGGAAATAGAAACGCTGGACGAAGCGGCGCTGCGCGCGCTGGCGACCGAGCTGCGCTACGACGACGAAGATCGCCGCGGCCATGCTAGCGTAACGGCGCAAGATTAGCCGCCCAGCCCATCGGGCGCGCGTAAAAATCGCTGTTTTAGCCATTTACTGGGGAGTATGTGGCTTTTATGGGCTATCGTCAGCGTATTTACAATGGGGTTTTAATATACTCCATCCCAGTATATTTACAGAAAAAGCCTGGCCGGGCGGGCGCTCAGCAAAAGTCGCGGCTGCCGGTTTCCAGTTGGCCCAGCAAATGCGACATGTCAACCAGGCGTTTCGCGACCAGATGGTGCACTTCGCCCTCGCATTGCCAGATGCCGTACACGCCGAGCAAGGACGCGTTCAGCACTTCGCGCCGCTGCTGCTCCACCAGGGACGGCCAGACGATCACATTCACCGTCCCGCTCTCGTCTTCGAGCGTGATGAACAGCACGCCGTTGGCGGTGCCGGGGCGCTGGCGCACGGTGACGATGCCGCAGCCGCGCGCGAACTGGCCTTGCTGAAAAGTATGCAGCAGCTCTGCCGGCAAGAAACGCTTGGCCAGCAAGTGCGCGCGCAACAGCGCCACCGGATGGCGCCGCAGGCTCAGTCCCAGACTGTGGTAGTCGCTGACGATTTCCTGTGCTTCGGACGGCGCCGGCAATGGCGGCGCAGCTTCCTGCAGCGTGGTCGGGCGCAGCAAATCGCGCTCCGGCGCCGCGACTACCGCTTGCCACAGCGCCTGGCGCCGGTGCCCGGCCAGCGTTTCCAGCGCATTGCCGGCGGCCAGCGCCTGCAATTCCTGGCGCTGCAATTGTGCCCGCCGCGCCAGATCGGCAACATCGGCAAACGACCCTTGCCGGCGCGCCTGCCGGGTGCGGGCCGCCGCGGCGGCCGGCATCCCGCGCAACAGCGCCAGCCCGAGGCGCACCGCCGGCTGCGGCGTGCCGGTGGTGCGCTCGCTGGCGGGGTCTTCTTCCAGGCTGCTGTCCCAGTCGCTGTATTGCACATCGACCGGCCGCACTTGCACCTCGTGCCGGCGCGCATCCTGGATCAGTTGCGCCGCGGAATAAAACCCCATCGGCAGCGAATTCAGCAAGGCGCACAGAAAGACGGCCGGTTCGTGGCGCTTGATCCAGCTGCTGGCATAGGCCAGGATGGCGAAGCTGGCGGCATGGCTTTCCGGGAAACCGTATTCGCCGAAGCCCTTCATTTGCTCGAAGATGGCGAGCGCGTATTGTTCTTCGTAGCCGTTCTTCAGCATGGCGCCGACTATCCTGTCCTGGTACGCTTCCAGCCCGCCCTTGCGCTTCCAGGCCGCCATCGCGCGCCGCAAGCCGTCGGCTTCGCCGGGTGTGAAATCGGCCGCCAGCATGGCGATTTGCATGACTTGCTCCTGGAAAATCGGCACCCCCAGCGTGCGGCTCAGCGCCGCCTGCATGGCTGGATTCTGATGCTGCTCTATCGCTTCCTTGCCCTGGCGCCGGCGCAGATAGGGGTGCACCATGCCGCCCTGTATCGGCCCTGGCCGCACGATCGCCACCTGCACCACCAGATCGTAAAATTCGCGCGGGCGCAGGCGCGGCAACATGCTCATCTGGGCGCGCGATTCGATCTGGAACACGCCTACGGTGTCGGCGCGGCAGATCATGTCGTAAGTGGCGCTATCTTCGCGCGGGATATCCTGCATGCGGCGCGGCCTGCCCGGCAAGCCGGCCATCAGCTTGAAGGCCCGTTGCAGGGCGGACAGCATGCCGAGCGCCAGCACGTCGACCTTCAGCAAGCCCAGCGCTTCCAGATCGTCCTTGTCCCACTGGATCACGCAGCGGTCTTGCATGGCGGCGTTTTCTATCGGCACCAGGCGCGACAATTTGCCGCGCGCGATCACGAAGCCGCCGCTGTGTTGCGATAAGTGGCGCGGGAAGCGCAGCAATTGCCAGACCAGCGCCGCCCATTGCCGCGCCAGCGGCGTGCCGCTATCGAGTCCGCATTCGGCGAAACGCTGCAACAGATCTTGCTTGCCGTCGAACCAGCGCTGCGACTTGGCCAGCGCATCGACGATGGCCATATCGACGCCGAGCGCCTTGCCGACTTCGCGCAAGGCGCCGCGCGGCCGGTAAGTGTGGACGGCGGCGGCCAGCGCGGCGCGGTCGCGGCCGTATTTGTTGTAAATGTATTGCATCACTTCTTCGCGCCGCTGATGTTCAAAGTCGACGTCGATATCGGGCGGCTCGCCGCGTTCCTTCGAGAGAAAACGCTCGAACAGCAGGCTATTGTTTTCCGGATTGACTTCGGTCACATGCAGGCAATAGCAGACCACGGAATTGGCGGCGGAACCGCGCCCTTGGCACAGGATGTCGCGCGAGCGGGCGAAGTTGACGATGTCGTGCACCGTCAGGAAATACGGCTCGTAAGCGAGTTCCGCTATCAGTTGCAGCTCGTGCTCGATCTGGTCGCGGATCGCCGCCGCCAGCCCTTGCGGATAGCGCTGTTGCGCGCCGCGGTACACCAGCTGGCGCAGATAGGCGCCCGCGGTCTGGCCGGCCGGCACCAGCTCGTCCGGGTATTCGTAGCGCAATTCGTCCAGCGAGAAATGGCATCGGCCGGCGATCTCCACGCTGTGCGCCAGCGCGGCGGGCGGATAGAGATTCGCCAGCCGCAAGCGCGAGCGCAGATGCTGTTCCGCATTCGGCGCCAGGGCGTAACCGGCTTGCGCGATCGGTTTGCCGATGCGGATCGCGGTCAGCGTGTCTTGCAAAGGCTTGCGGGAGCGCACATGCATGCAGACATGGCCGATCGCCGTCACCGGCAAGCCATGCCGGGCGGCGCAGTCGTACACCAGGCGGCGCTGGTAGTCATCCATGCCGCGCGTCAGCAAATTCAGGCCCAGCCAGGCGCGCTGCGGGAAGGTGGCAGCCAGCCAGGCGCTTTGCGCCGCCAGCGTCGCACCGTCGGCCGGATAAGCGGGAACCAGGATCAGCAGGCAATCGGGCAAGCCGGCCAGGTGGGACAAGTTTTTCGGCGGGGCGGAAAAATCGTTCGCGCTCAGTAAATATTGCCCCTTGCCGCAACGGCCGCGCGCCAGCGTGATCAGCTCGGCCAGATTGCCGTAGCCTTCGCGATTGCAGGCCAGGGCGATCAGGGTCAGCGGCGGGGTGCTGACGTTGCCTTCCAGTTTGAAGTGGGCGCCGATCAGCAAGGGCAGCGCTTGCTTCCTGGCTTCCTGATGGGCGCGCACCACGCCGGCCAGCGAGCATTCATCGGTGATCGCCAGCGCCGCGTAGCCGAGCTGCACGGCGCGCGCCACCAGCTCTTCGGCATGCGAAGCGCCTTGCAGAAAGCTGAAGTTGGACAGGCAAAACAGCTCGGCGTAAGCGGGCAAGAGTTTGCGTTCAGTGCCGGGCATCATCCGAACACCCCGTGTAAAAACCAGGCCGGCTCGGCCTGCGATTCAGCCTGCGCTTCATCCTTAGATTGGGCGGGCTGGCGTTCGCGGTAAATCCAGTACTGCACATGCCGCTCATCGAGCGCGACGAAGTAATCGCGCGCCTCTGCTTGCGGGTCCCACCAGCCGGTTTCTATCCTTTCCGCCGGCGTCAGCAGGGTGAGCGGGGAGCCGTAATACGGTTTGTGGCGGCGCATTTCCAGCGGTTGCGCTTGCGGCAACAGCCAGCCAGGGCGCAAGGGCGCCGTTGCGGACGGCGTTTCCGTTACGCCGGCCGGCGCCGCGGCCGCCTTGTCCAGCACCGGCAGCCAGCGGTTCGCCACTTCCGGCCTGTGGTCGGCTTGCGGCGCCGGGCGCAACACTTGCCCTTCGCCCAGCCTGGCGATCAGCAATTCCAGCAAGCGCCGATGATCTTGCGCCTGGCCGCCCGGCTCGGGGAACAGGCTGGCGCTCCGGGCTTGCAACGGCACGGTATCGAGCGCCTCCAGCGTCACGCCTATCACCGCGGCATGCAATTGCACTTGCCCCAGTTTTTCTTTCAGCAGATTCAGTAAATGACCCTCTTGCCAGCCGGCTTCGGCCAGCGCGATGTCGAGCACGCTGGCCGGTATCGCTTGCCGCCCGCGCTCATGTTGCAGATACAGCTTGATCTTGCCGACGGCCAGCCGCCTGGCGCTCAGCCAGCCTGTCATTTGCAGCAGCAGGCTGCGGGCATAGGCCAGGATGGCGTCCGCCTGTTCCATGCGGTCGGGCAATTCCATGCTGGCCTTGAATTCCGGCGCGGCGACGACCCAGTCATGCAACTCCGCCAGCCTGCCGTAGGCCTGATCGAGTTCGTTCAACAGCGCCTGACCGCAGCGCCTTTGCAAGCCTGGCCGCGGCAAGCGCCGCAATTCTCCCAGACGGCAACAAGCGATGCCGTGCAATAACTCCAGGCAAGGCGCGGCCGCGGCCAGCAAATTGAGCGGCAAGGCATCCAGCCGCGCCGCCAGCTTGTGCGGCTGCAACACCTGCAGCCCACGGCGCCGGCGCGCCGCCGCATGACGCGCCAGCAACCAGGCTGCCCCGGCCGTAGGCGCGCAGCCGGTGGCCAACGTGAAACCGAGCAGTGCCAGCGTATGGCGCAGCCGGCGCAGCAAGGCGCGGATGCCGCCGAACAGGCGCAGGCTGGCGCCGACCTCGAGCAAGACGCTGGCATCTTGCGCCAGCGCGACTTGCGGCGAATATTGCAACAGGCTGAGGGCGACGCTGTGCAAGGCCGCCTGTTCACGCGCGCGATCGCGCTGAAAGCACAAGGCTTCGGACGCCAGCATCGTTACCCCGCCCTGACGCATGCCGGCGCGCACGCCGGCCGCCTGTGCAGCGGCGGACAGCGCCGTGACGCGCTTTTGCTCCAGCACCACGCTGACAAGGCCAGCCTCCGGCGCCAGCCAGCGCGGGCGAAACACTTCAAGCTGGAGCAGGGGCAAATGAACGGCTAGCCACAGGCAGCCCGGCGGCCGCAGTGGCGCGGCCAAATTCTGGTTCGGCATAAGGAAATAAATAGGGATGGGCGGGCAGGCGCAGCAGCAGCGGCTTAGCCAGCGGCGCGCCGCGGCGTTTTAGTATTTGCAATTGCAAACCTTGCGCCGCGGCTTGCAAGGAAATTCTCAAAGGGGCAGGCGAGGGTAGCGACGCGCACTGCAGCGAGCGTATCAGGCACAGCAAGGTGGCCGTGCCTTGCGCCGCCAGATGCAACCGGCGCAAGGCTTCACTGCGCAATTGCGACTGCCAGAACAGCAACGCACCGCAACTGCCGTTGCGCAAGATTTGCTCCGCCGCCCAGAGGGCATCGGCATGTTTGCTGCAGCGTACCCAGAGCAGCTGCGCCGGCGCCAGGCCGGCAGCGGAAAAAGCCAGCGCCTGCGGCGTATATGGCGGCGTCAATAGCAAGACCGGGCGATTTTCCAGATGTGGGAAAGCCGGCCCCAGCAAGCGCAATTCGGCGCTACCCGCTTGCGGGATCAGGATTTCAGTCAATTGCCCCAGCGGCCAGCCACCGCCCGGCAATTCCGCCGCCAGCGCCGGGTAACCGCTGTCGACATAAGCGCCGCAGCCGCGCGCCAGCTGGGAGGCGCGCCACAAGGCCGGATGGATAGCTTCCGCCGCGAGAGTAGGATGGCCAGGCATACGCAAAGATACTGATTAAAAACACAGTATATTTGCGTAAACGTTTAATTTCAAAGCTTTTTATGTAACGTGGAAAGGAAGCGACACTTATTTAAATACTGATTGCGCATACAGTAGTTTGTGTTAAAGTGTTTTCCATCGACCACGCAGAAACCGCATGACTACCCTGTAATACCTATCTCGCAATACTTACCTCGACACGGAGATTTACTGACATGGCAAACCTCGAACAAGCTTTTGATGCACGCTTCAGCCTGCAATGTGCCCCGGCTTCCTTTTTATTGCGTCTGGGTAGCCGCGAGATTTTTGTTTGTCGCGATTTCCGCCAGCGCTATTACAGCGTAAACCCGCTGATCGATTGCGCCACCGGCATCCAGGCCGGCCATCTGGAAATTTTACTGTTCCGCAAATGGCTGGTGATTTTGTCGAAAGCGAAATGGTAAGCGGCCCAGTGTGGGCGAAGCTACAATTTGACGACATTTAGCTTTGCCCGGGTTGTTGACCCGTCTCGCGCAAAGCGTCGTAGAGCGCCGTCTTCCCGATTTTGAGCCGTGTTGCCACCTCATGGACATTCAGCCCTTGTGCCAGCAGGGCCCTCGCCTTTTGCAGTTTGTGGCTGGTGACGACGGGCTTTCTCCCACCTTTGCGGCCGTGCGCGGCCGCAGCGGACAATCCCGCTTTGGTTCGCTCACAGATGAGATCGGGGGTAAGCCCAAACCGCCGAATATGCGGAGCTCAGCATATTCGGCGGTTTGGGCTTAGCCCCCCCCCAACTTCGGTAACTTCTACCGCAGCGCAACCCGCCACGCTTCCTGATCTGCGGGGCTGCTACTGCCCCGCAGGCGACAAGTCCTGCACGGCCTTCAATGCACCCCAATAGCCGGGCTTTGGATGCTGTTGGCTATCAAAGAGCAAGGGTGTATCGCTGCGCCACCAGTCCCAGCCCGCGTTGCGGCTGGTATGGGCGTCGGAGATGCCCCACCATGTCACCGACTACACCGCACAGGGCGATCAGCCGCCCCTCAAGGATGGCTCCCTTGATGTCCTTGATCAGCTGCTTGTGATGGTCGGTTTCGTAGTAGCCGGCCTGGCTGAGTGGTTGCGTCAGTCCGTAGTACTGCATCACTTCAACTCGCATGGTCCTCTCCATTCTTCTTGTTTCGGAAATAATCTCGTATGCGCGCGAGCACGACGCTGCGTGTCAGCGTCTCGCTCAGCACTTGGTCGATGATGGCGCGATCCTCCTGCGACAGCTTGGCCAGTGGCCTGGCCAGCTCGTCCGCAATCGCGAGCCTGGCTGCGATGACGTTCGCAAAATGGAATTCGTGCGCCTCGGCGTCGAAGGGCTGGATAGGCAGTTCGCCTGGTAGATTCAGTGGGGCCAGGTGCAGGTCCTTGCCGGCCAGCGTCGATGGGCAGCTTGAGCTGATCCGCCAGGGTGCGGATACGGTCGGCGCGCGCGTCGGCCGCGCCGCGCTTGAAGGCGCGGTACCGGTTCAACGGGATCGGCCCGGCGACCGGGTAATACGGGCCAGTGCGCACGCCTTCGTACTCGACATACAGTTCGTTGTCGAACAGCCCCCAGAGCATTATGGTGTATCCCACTGCACCTCAAACCCCAAGTTGAGCGTAGCTTGTTTGGGCTCGCCGCATACCAGGACACTGTTAAGAGTGGCTTGGAGTAGCCTCGCGTGGCGGACGAATGCCGGTGTACTGAACCGACACCAGTTTCCAGGTCGCGCCGATCTTTCGTGCCACATAGCTGGCACGCACCGCCACGCTTCGCAAGTTGCCGTCAGGGCCATTCATGCTGTAGGCCAGCTTGGCAATCACGATCACGGTATCGCCGAAAATGCGGGTGACTGGATCCTCCACAGTCATGGTCGGGGCGGGGCCCTTGTGTTCCGGGGCATAGAAGCCGAGCATCTTGACGCGTGGGTCCACCTCGCCGGCGGGAGAAATCTCTATATAGTTATCGGCGGTGACGGCTTTCAAACTCTCGACATCAAAAGCGCCTTGCGCCGTGACCTGGCGCCGGATCAGCTCAAGTACTTCGCCGCTGGAGTCTGCCGGTGGCGCCGCGATGGACGTTGTCGGGATCGCGACGAGCAGTGTCGCGCCGATTGTCATTGCGGCGCGCGCCGCAAGTGCGCGTGAAAACTCTTTCCAATACGAGGCAGCAATGATTTTCTTCATGGTTCGACCTTTAGTGAGTTGGGGATAGATGCGCTTGCCAGGGGAGAGAAACGCACTGGACAAACAAGCTCACAATATGATCCCAGTGCTGCGGAAACCATCTCAACCGCTGCGGGGGCGATTGATTCGACGGCTTCGGTGCAAATGCTATCGGCAGTCTCGCGTGCGGCGTTCACCAGCGCACGCCCGACTGGGCGAAGCACGGCCTGACGAAATCCATTCGCACCTTCGCGCACCACGAGGCCAATCTTTTCGAGCACGATCAACTGACGCAGCACCGACGATTGGGGCTGACCAAGCGGACGCACGAGTTCCGGAATGCTTACCCGACCACCGTCCGCTTGCGCGAGCAAATTCAGTAGCGCAAAGTCATTGAAACTGATGCCATGGTGTATGCCCAACTCGTCGTCAAGCTTGAGTTGCAGGCTGGCGTGGGCACGGTGTAGCGCCAAACAGAAGCTGAGATTCGTGTTCATCGAGGTTCGCTCCTGGGTTCGTCGTAGCCGAGTTCGCCGACACAAGGGATTTCCTGGCGCCACAGGCTAACTATCATTTCCAATTCTCGTGCGACATTGAACGCTGGATCTTCGCTGGGTTTGACCATGTCGAGTACGTCGAAGAGAAAGTTGGTCTCGCCGTGCTCGACCCAGTCCTGCGCAAGCCTCGCATTGCGATGCTGTCCATGCTGCAGTTCAAAACGATGCCGGTTGAGTGTGCCCTGAACGTTCGTACTTCCTGCAACCAACGCCCGGCCTGTAATCTGGTTACGGATCGCATAGACGCCTGCTCGGGTTTTCGTCTCCAGATACTGTCGTTTCAGCGTCTTTTTGTTTGTCATCATCAATCCTTTTTGTTCCAAATGAGTCACGGTGCAAGCGATGGCACTTCTGTCAGCGGCAGTGGATAAGCTAGGTACCTGACGTAATCGCAAATGTCGGCCGGCCAAGCTTCGGTCAGTTGGCGGAACTTTGCCGCGTCGTTTGCGAACAGCGCACGCGAGGCCTCTTCAAAGCCAGCCATATCACCAGCCATGACTGACATGAAGTGGTAAGCACATTCACTCGCCCGGCGTTGCCGGTCTCGGTCGACGTTGGCCCGGCGTGCCTCATCAACCAGTTTCCGCAAAGTCACCGATGCACCGCCTGGCTGTGCAGCCAACCAATCCCAGTGGCGCGGCAGTAGCGTGACTTCTCGCGCGACAACCCCAAGCTTTGGCCGGCCACGGCCACGTGGCTCACCAGGTTCCCCGGAATCGATCAGTGCCGATTCGTTTCCTTGAAGCTGGTACCCCTCTGGAGGTAGACATGCAAACATCTCGGCATCGCTTCGTCGAATGTCGATATCGACAACTTGACCAGTCTGGTCGCAGAAGGTCAGCAGCGGACTGGGTACGTCGGACGCCAGAGCGTGCTTCACAGCCAATGCATTGACCGTCAAGCTGCCAGATGCGATTCGCTTGTGGCCGTTAAAGCTGGTGTAGGAAGGCGTAGCGGTATCAATCACGGTTAGATTGGGCTTGAATTGGATGAACCAATAATACCCGGGTTAAATTGTTGCGTCAATAATACCCGGGTTAAATTTGAGCCATGTTGTTTCTGTGACTGACGCATCGGTACTGCCATGGGTTGAAAGCCCAATCCGGCGAAAGTTGTCAAGCGCTCCAGAACACTACTCCCAGTCAATCCCCGCCAAAACAGCCTTCAAATCAATCGGATGGCGCTTGTCTCTGAAGGCATAGTGCCCCAGAAAATGCAGGTGCTGCCACGCCGCCGGTGAAATCCGTCTGAGCAAATCCAATGCCTTGTCGTTCCCCGTTGCCAGACACCGGCCAAGCAGTCCCGACAGCAGCATCGAGTTGTAAGCGATTACCACATTGGCAATCAGCCGGCCACACTGGTTGCCGATGTCCACCTCCAGGTCGGTACGTCCGGTAAGTTCCTTTTTACCGTTGACCTGGGCGATGGTGGAGCGCAGTTGGTGGTAGGACTCAATGCGGTTTTCCGAGCGGTGGACATCACGCTGCAATTGAGGGTCGCGCAGGTAGCGCAGCGTGTAGATAGTTCGGATCAGCTTGTCATCATACTCGAAGAGAGCGGAGAGCCTTGCGCGTGCGGTGGTGACCAGACAGGGTGAAAGTCTTGCGCACCAGCACACTTTGGCTCATTTCCTTGAGTCCCACCAGGGTGGCGGCAATGTGATCCAAATTGGAGTTTTCAACGGCAATCTGATGGGCGCTTCGGCCGGACCCGCATTGTCACACCTGGTGTATTTTGCGCTGAAGTCCTCTGACGGTCGGCGCTGCCGACGACGCAGCGCCAGTTTGGTCAGTTGCAGATAATGCTGGTTCGCGGGGATGGAATGCAGGTCGGCGCGGCTAATTGCAGGTTCATTTTCAGCCAATGCTGGTTTGAGGGGCTTTCAGTGGCAGTTATTCCTGGCCGAGAATCGCCTGGAATGCTGGTTCGGCCCGTTTCAAATGCAGGTCACTACATGTACGGGCAGGAGACGGTCCACGGAATCCGGCAGCAGGTAGGCATGGCGTTGATACAGGCTTATGTCCATTTCGGTAATCTGGTTTTCCAGTCCCAGGCGGGCGAATACCGCCAGCGTTTCATCCACCTCGGCAACCGCAGGTTCGAAAATCGAAATATGCATCTGGTGCCCCACGCCATGGACGGGAACACCGCGCGCCAGCAAGCCTTGCACCACACGTTGCAAGCATAAGCGCTTTGCGGGCAGCGTCGTCGAGTAGTCGTTAATCATCAAGCGCGCGCCGGGATCGGCCGCATGCGCGTAGCGGAAAGCCCAGTCTATATAGTCGGGGCCGACCACCTGCAGCCATCGGTCGTGGCGCAGACAGTCAGGCTGGGCCGGATCAATGACTTCGTTGACCACATCCCAGGTAAAGACCTTGCCCTTGTAGCGGCCTACCACTGTCTCGATATGCTGCCGTAGGCGGGACAACACCAGATCGCGCGACGCCGGTTGGCCGTCCTTGTCGGACCAAAACCAGTCCGGCGTGCGCTTGTACCACAGCAGTGTATGGCCTCTGACCGTCATGCCGTGCTGTTGGGCGAAATCGACGATCGCATCGGCTGGCGCAAAATGGAATTCGTTTTCGCTGGGCTGGATGCGCGAAGGCTTCATGACGTTCTCGGCCACGACGCTATTGAACTGGGCAGCGAGTAACCGTCCCTCGGGCGCGTTCAACTGGCCCGGTTCAACAGCGGCGCCGAGCCGCAGCCTGCCCCGATATGCTTGCGCCAGCGACGGTATGCCAGAGGCAGGTTCCGGTGCAGTGCAGCCCTGCAGAAACGCTGCAAACATGGCGGTCAGCAGGGCGGAACACAAGGCAGGGTAAGCCGTCATGATGACCTCGTTCAGCGTGGCAGGACTAGGGCCGCGATCTTTGCCGCCAGCTCGTCTGGAGCAGGATCGCCAGCGTCATTGTTCGCCAGCACGGCGATGAAAATTTCCTCCTGCGGGAAGCGCATCATGTCGGCGCTGAAGCCGCCGATATCGCCACCGTGTTCAATCGCAGCTTTGCCCCGTATGCTGCGGATGAAAAAGCCGTAGCCATAGCCTGTCGCGTGTATTCCGTGCAGGCGGTAACTGGTGGCCATCCGCTTCCAGGATTCGGGTTTCAGCAACTTGCCCTGAACGATAGCCTGGTCCCACAGTGCCAGGTCATCGACACTGGTGCGTAACGCGCCTGCCGCGTAAGGCCAGCGTATGCTGTAATCCGGCGACACGGTCACCTTGCGGCGTTCCTGTGTGTAGCCGATGACGTCCGCAGGAGCGGCGCCGGTTTCGATACGGGTCTGCGTCAGCTGCAGCGGCTCGAAGACGTTGCGGGCCATGAAGTCCGCGTATGGCATGCCGGACACGCGCTCGATGATGGCGCCCAGCAGGAAATAGTTGGAATTGCTGTATGCAAAGCGGTCACCTTGGGCAAATTCAGGTTTGGCGTCTTTGAAGAAGGCGATGCCATCCTCCACGCTTACATCCGAGTTCATTCGTTCGACGAAGTGCGGCAGCTCGGTGTAATTCCGGATGCCGGAGGTGTGCGTGAGCAAATGCTCGATGGTGACCGGGCTGTCCGCCCCGGCGAAAGCAGGCAGGTATTGCCCGACCTTGTCGGACAGCGCGAGCTTACCTTGCTCAGCCAGCAGCATGATTGCCGCTGCCGTAAATTGTTTGGTGATGGAGCCGACACGCAAGCTCATTCCGGGATCGAGCGCGACGTTTTCGCTGACCTTGGCCAGGCCGTAGGCTTTGCGGAACAGCGGCGTGCCATGGTCGGTTACCAATACCACCGCACCCGGTACGCCGGGCTTGAGATAGCGCTGCAGCATGGCGTCGATGGCACGCACGCGTTCGACTGCGCCGTTATCCTGCGCCTGGGCTGGCAGTGCATCGGCGGCGGCCTGTGACGTAGTACAGGCGCCGAGCAGCGTCATGCCGATGATCAGAGCGCAGCGCGCGGGCGCCATGCGTAGCGGCCGGGACATCTTGATGCGCCTTAGTTGCGCTTGCCAGTGGCCTGGTCGCGCTGCTTCTTGTAATCGTCGTAGCTGGTCGAGGAGCGGTTCATGCAAGTGGTGCGGTCAGGGTCGCTCATTGCGCTGCAACGGTCGCGTTCATGGTCTTGCAGGGAGTCATAAATGTTGGCGGTGCTACAGGCCGATAATTCCGATGCCAAAGCCAGGGCAGTAAAGAGGACGGAGATGCGCATGTGAATTGGTGTTGATTTAAAGGATATTAATTATACCAATCAACGCCGGAACATGATGAAGGTAAGCTTAAGGTGACCGCTAAAAACCCACCACCTGGGGGGCTAAGCCGGAACCGCCGAATATGCGGCGCACTGCATATTCTGGGGTTCCGGCGCACAACCCCAGTGTGGGCGAAGTTACAATTTGACGGCATTTAGCTTTCCCGAGGTTCTTGACCTGTTCCACGCAAAGCATCGTAGAGTGCCGTCTTCCCGATTTGGAGCCGTGTTGCCACTTCACGGACATTTAGCCCCTGTGCCAGCAGCGTCCTCGCCTTTTGCAATTTATCGCCAGTGACGACGGGTTTTCTGCCACCCTTGCGGCCACGTGCTGCAGCGGCGGACAATCCTGCTTTGGTTCGCTCTCGGATGAGATCACGTTCGAACTGTCCGAGGGCGCCGAAGACGTGAAAGATGAGGCGCCCGCCTGACGTTGTGGTGTCAATGGCTTCGCTCAGAGAGCGAAATCCAATGCCGCGCGCATCGAGCACGGCAACGACCTCGATCAGATGTGGAAGGGAACGACCCAGACGGTCAAGCCGCCAGACCACCAGCACATCGTTTTCGCGCAAAAATTCCAAGGCCGACGACAAGCCGGGACGCTCCGATGTAGCGCCGGACATGGTATCTGTGAACATCCGCTCGCAGCCGGCCTTGCCGAGCGCATCTGTCTGCAGCGCGGTGTCCTGTTCCGCCGTCGATACCCGTGCATACCCGATCAATGCCATTGTAGGCGTCCCCATGTCCGTTTTCTCGTCCGGAAATTATATTGTCCGCTTATCCGTTATGCAAGCAGATTGGCGGACACATTTTGACGAAGCCGTCAGACGATCGTTTGACGGACAAGGCGGATCAGGCGGCGAGCGCCATGCGCCGCGTCATATCCAATTCGATCCGGCCGTATGGATTGACGTGGTGGTAAATCAGCGGCGTTAGGCCGCGCCAGTCGTCCACCGTCATGCGATCGCGCCAGGCAGGTTCCACCAGGACTTCCTGAATGAACAGGGTATTGACGTAGACTAGACAAACTTGCAACAGGTGAGGCGACAAGACAGCCAACTCCTGGTCTTCCAAGCGGTTGGTCGCAAACTCGCCACGCTCGCCGTAGAAGATGAAATCGTTGGCGCTGTTCCAGTTCTCGACGACATTCAGGCCCTCGTTGATTTCACACCGCAATGACTCGTCGTGCAAATAGCGGCACAGAAAAATCGTCTTGATCGCCTTGCCGAGTTCGGCCAGCGCCAGGTAGGTCGGATGTGCCGGGCCCGCGCGGGTAAAGCGACGCAGAATGGCCTCCGGTTCGGCCGTTCCCAAACGCAGCGCGGTCGTATATTTGATGATCTCGTCGTACTGCTGCCGGATCAGCTCCCAATTGATGGCCCGCACCATGATTGGCTCCAGATTCGCATAGGCATCGTCCGGCGTCGGCAGATGCAGCTTTTGTCTGGCGATAGCTTTAAGCCTGGGCAACAGATCGAAGCCCAGGACGTAGCTGAACGCAAACGCCACCTCGCTCTGGCCGTGGCTGTCAACATACTGGCGCTCAAGTTCCATATTCGTACAGTGGCGCAACACGCCCTCCATCGGAATTTTTCAAGCTAGTTGTCGCCTAATTTCGTAGTTCAGGCCGCTTTTTTTAGTGCGCGCCGATCTTCCTCCATGTTCTTGTTCGGTGTGGATCCTTTTTCGGGGTTTAAATGCACGATGGTGACCGGATTCCAGTC
>JACPWS010000032.1 GCA_016196925.1 Burkholderiales bacterium
AAACTAAACCATCGACCGCGAAAATGTCTCGGTTACAAAACACCACATGAGGTATTCTTCGGCTTGGACATACTCCCCCTAAAAACCAAAAAAAATTGCGCTTCGTAGTTGAATCCGCCGCCACTATATTTAAAGGGCTTGTAAATATACCCCCCTCCAGTATTTTTCTCGCTCATGCGGCCTTTGCGGCGCGCCCGACACTGCAATCGGTGGCATGTCGCCCGCTTAGTATGGACCCGATCGCGTCGATAGGTGCGAATGAAGATAAGGCACTTTCTCGCGGGCTTCTTATCATAAAATACATGCAGTCTTGTTCAAGGAGGGTATTGATGAAATTCGCCGCCGCATTTTTAACAATCGGCCTGCTGGCCGCTTCGGTACAGGCGCAGCCTATGGCGACCGGCACCCTGGTAAGCGTTTCGGGACAGGCCCATATCAAACGGGATAATGATCAGGCTGTGGTCAGCTTTTTTGTCGAGGAGCAGGACAAGGACAAGACGGCGGCGGCTTCGCGCGTCAATCAAAAAATGAAATCCGGGACGGAATTGATCAAGAAGGAAGACCCGGAGGCACAATTGACTACGCGCGCTTATTATTCTTATCCGGTCTATGCCGATGAAACCGGCGCCGCACCGGCTCTGTCGCGCAAGCGTCAGTTGACGGGCTGGCGGATCGGGCAATATCTGGAAGTGAAAACCCAGAACCTCAAGCAATTGCCGGCCACGACGGCCGCGGTGCAAAAGATACTGGCGCTGAACGGTATACGTTTCGGCTTGTCCGATGCGGCGGCGAAAGATCTGGAGGCGGAACGCCTGGAAGCCGGGTATAAGAATTTCACTGAAAAAGTCAAAATTATCACCCGCGCCATGGGACGCAAGGAGGCGGATGTCGCCATAGAAAGCATAGATTTTGAAGATGCGGACAATGCCCCTATCCCCTATGCGTCGGAAGCACCTATGCTGAAAAGCGCGGCTCGTACCGATGCCGCGGTGGCGGAGCCGAGTTTTGAGCCCGGCGTGACTTCCATTACGGTCAGGGTGAATGGAAAAATCAGGATGAAGTGAGCGTCTGCCCCCGGTCAGTTTGGTTTTCCGGATGGGGAATCGAGGTTATACTTCGTGCATTAATAGCCTATTTTCGCCCGGCACTGCCGGGTCATCTTTTTTAGACGAAACGCATGTCCTCATTTAAACGACGTAAGCCCAAAGGCAATTTCAAGCTTTTTCCGCGCGGTGCGCGTAAAGCCCAACAGGCGGCCGATGCAGATTTGCTGGAGTTGCCGGCCAAGAGACGGCGCGGCATTTATCTGTTGCCGAATGCCTTTACCACGGCAGCCTTGTTTTGCGGTTTCTATGCCATTGTAATGGCGATGAACTTGCGCTTCGATCAGTCTGCATGGGCGATTTTTGTCGCGATGGTGCTGGATAGCCTGGATGGACGGGTGGCGCGCATGACCAATACCCAGAGCGAATTCGGTGCGCAGTACGATAGCTTGTCGGACATGATCTCCTTTGGCGCGGCGCCGGCCCTGGTCGCTTACGAATGGTCGCTGAGAGGCATGGGCAAGCTCGGCTGGCTGGCGGCGTTTGTGTATTGCGCCGGCGCCGCCTTGCGCCTGGCCCGTTTCAATACCAATATTGCCGTGGTCGACAAGCGTTATTTCCAGGGTTTGCCTAGCCCGGCCGCCGCCGCGCTGGTGGCGGGTTTTGTGTTGTTGATGGAAGACTTGCATTTCGTCGGCAGCGAACTCAGCTGGAGCGCCTGGTTTATTACCCTGTACGCCGGTTTGACGATGGTGACCAACGTGCCGTTTTACAGTTTCAAGGATTTCAATCTGCGCCGGTCGGTGCCTTTTATTGCGCCTTTCCTGATCGTGCTGGCCTA
This sequence comes from Burkholderiales bacterium, assembly GCA_016196925.1. Classification (GTDB taxonomy): domain Bacteria; phylum Pseudomonadota; class Gammaproteobacteria; order Burkholderiales; family Burkholderiaceae_D; genus Undibacterium. The sequence goes on from JACPWS010000032.1 coordinate 1,885, forward strand.
TGTGGCGGTGGTCAGTGATCCGCCGAAAGTCTTGTTTGGCCTGTTCGTGCTGTACGGCTTGTCCGGTTACGCGGTATTGCTGTGGCGCTGGCGCAAAGGCCGTCCCATCAGCATAGTCCAGACCAGCGTGGAAGCGCACGAAGACAAATAAAATTTCCTTTTCAGACAACAAAGCCGCCATGTGGAAAATGTATTGCGGCTTTGTTGTTTTTGATCCGGATTTAATTTGGTTTTTACCGCCATAAATTCTTGCGCTTTTCGGTAATCGCGCTTATAGTCTTTTGCATGAACTTTGCATTCAAATCCTTCGCAACACCAACATCAGCAGGCCTGTCTGGCCTGCTGATGCTATTCGTATTTCTACTAGTGCGGTAACGCGCTAAATCCCCCCATACCCACAATTTGAGTAGTCTTGCCACCCCGGCGCGTCTTGCCAGGGTAGGCCGGAGAGTAACCGCATTCAGCAGTTTTTTTTCGATTTCCAACATTGACGTTCACTTCAGGAGAGTAAATCATGGCCGACAAACTCATCATATTCGACACCACCTTGCGCGACGGCGAACAATCGCCGGGGGCATCGATGACCAAGGATGAAAAAATCCGCATCGCTAAACAATTGGAACGCCTGAAAGTGGACGTGATCGAGGCCGGTTTTGCGGCGGCTTCGCCCGGCGATTTCGAGGCGATCAAGGCGATTGCTGCGACCATCAAGGATTCCACAATTTGCTCCCTGTCGCGCGCCAACGACCGCGACATCGCGCGCGCGGCCGAGGCCTTGGCGGCGGCGCAGCGCAAGCGCATCCATACCTTCATCGCGACTTCGCCCTTGCATATGGAAAAGAAGCTGCGCATGTCGCCCGATCAGGTCTTGGAACAAGCGATACAGGCGGTCCGTTATGCGCGCAATTTCACCGACGATGTGGAATTCAGCCCGGAGGACGGCAGCCGTTCCGAGATGGATTTTCTGTGCCGTGTAATCGAAGCGGTAATTAAGGAAGGCGCCACCACCATCAACTTTGCCGATACCGTCGGCTACGGCGTACCCGAGTTGTACGGCAATATGCTGAAAACTTTGCGTGAACGCGTTCCCAATTCGGATAAGGCGATTTGGTCGGTGCATTGCCATAACGATCTTGGCATGGCGGTGGCCAATTCGCTGGCCGGTGTGATGATAGGTGGCGCGCGTCAGGTTGAATGTACGATCAACGGCTTGGGCGAGCGCGCCGGCAATACTGCGCTCGAAGAAATCGTGATGGCGGTGCGTACCCGCAAGGATTATTTCAATCTCGAACTCGGTATCGATGCCACGCAAATTGTGCCGGCTTCCAAGCTGGTGTCGCAAATCACCGGATTCGCGGTGCAGCCGAATAAAGCGGTGGTCGGCGCGAATGCCTTCGCCCATGCTTCCGGCATCCATCAAGACGGCATTTTGAAGGCGCGCGATACTTACGAAATCATGCGCGCCGAAGACGTGGGCTGGAGCGCCAACAAGATCGTGCTCGGCAAACTGTCCGGCAGGAACGCCTTCAAGCAGCGCCTGGAACAGTTGGGCGTGGAGCTGGAATCCGAAGTCGAGGTCAACGCCGCATTCGCGCGCTTTAAAGATTTGGCGGATAAAAAATCGGAAATTTTCGATGAAGATATTTTGGCTCTGGTGTCGGATGAAGAGCATGCGCACGATAACGAGGCTTTCCATTTCGTTTCGCTGGCCCAGCATTCCGAGACCGGCGAGCGGCCGGTGGCCAAGGTGGTGTTTTCCATCGAAGGCAAGGAAGTGAGCTGCGAAGGGCACGGCAACGGCCCGGTCGATGCGATCGTCAACGCGATCGAGTCGAAGACGCAAAGCGGCGCCGAGTTGTTATTGTTCTCGGTTAACGCGATCACGACCGGCACGCAGTCGCAAGGGGAGGTGACGATGCGTTTATCCAAGTCTGGCCGTATCGTCAACGGCGTCGGGGCGGACCCCGATATCGTGGTGGCTTCCGCCAAGGCTTATCTGTCCGCCCTGAATAAGCTGCAATCGAAGGCGGAGAAGTTGAATCCGCAGATTTGATTCGCTGCTGCTTTCATGTTATATTCACGCGTCCCGTCATCCCGGCGGGATAGTTCTCACGATAACGAGGGTTTGATGTGCAAATGCAACTCTTGTTACCGCATGTAAAGGAAAATCATGTCTATCGAAAAAAATGCAAAAGCCGCCATTGTTGCGGATAACGCCCGCGGTCAAAACGACACCGGCTCCCCGGAAGTGCAAGTTGCTTTGCTGACTGCGCGCATCAATGACCTGAATGGCCACTTCAAGGCGCATTCCAAAGATCACCATTCCCGTCGTGGTTTGATCATGATGGTTAATCGTCGTAAGAGCCTGCTGTCTTACCTGAAAGGTAAAGACTTGAATCGCTATCGCGCCCTGATCGAGAAACTCGGCTTGCGTAAGTAATTCTTGCTGAACCTGGCAAAAAAATTATAGTAAAAAGCCTGCGTCAGTTCACTGTCGCAGGCTTTTTGCTTATCTGCGATTTTAGTTTTATGTCTTATTTGCGGTATCAATGATTGCAAGTGAGCAAAAAAGCAATCTTCAGGGATTGCTCGCGGTGAGGTGAACGACAGCGCCTGAAAATCTGTCGGCAAAATAGAAAGGACACATTGTGTTTAATAAAGTTACGAAAACCTTCCAATACGGTCAACATCAAGTGACGCTGGAAACCGGTGAAATCGCACGCCAGGCTTCCGGCGCGGTCTTGGTTTCTATCGAAGATACGGTGGTATTGGCTACCGTAGTTGCTAAAAAAGATGCAAAACCTGGTCAGGATTTCTTCCCGCTGACCGTGGATTACATGGAGAAAACTTACGCGGCCGGCCGTATCCCCGGCGGCTTCTTCAAGCGCGAAGGTCGCCCATCCGAAAAGGAAACGCTGACATCGCATCTGATCGATCGCCCGATTCGTCCATTGTTCCCTGAAGGTTACCTGAATGAAGTGCAGGTGATCGTGCACGTGTTGTCGGTCAATCCAGAGATCGATCCGGACATCGCTGCGATGATCGGTGCTTCGGCCGCGATCTGTGTGGCTGGCATCCCGTTCAGCGGCCCGGTTGGTGCGGCGCGCGTCGGCTATATCGACGGCCAGTATGTCTTGAATCCTACTGCGACCCAGTTGAAACAATCGCAGATGGATCTGGTGGTCGCCGGTACCGAGCAAGCCGTATTGATGGTCGAGTCCGAAGCGCAGCAATTGTCGGAAGAAGTCATGCTGGGCGCGGTCGTGTATGGTCATGAGCAAATGAAGGCCGTGATCGATGCGATCCATGAATTGGTGCGCGATGGCGGCAAGCCAGAAGTGCAATGGGCGCCGGCGGCCAAGAACGAGGCGCTGATCGCTGCCGTGTCCGCAGTGGCTGAGCCTTTGCTGCGCACTGCTTATCAGACTAAAGAAAAACAGGCGCGTACTGCGTTGTTGAAGTCCGCCAGTACGACCGTGGCTGCCGCTTTGGCGGAACAAGCTGCCGCCAAAGGCGAAGCTGCTCCTGACTCGTCGGAAGTCGGCAATATCATGTTCGATCTGGAAGCGAAGATCGTGCGTTCGCAGATCCTCGAAGGCGAGCCACGTATCGACGGCCGCGATACGCGCACTGTGCGTCCTATCACGATCCGTACCGGCGTCTTGCCGCGTACTCACGGTACTGCCTTGTTCACCCGTGGTGAAACGCAGGCGCTGGTGATTGCAACGCTGGGTACCGCACGTGACGAGCAAAAGATCGACGCCTTGATGGGTGAATACTCCGATCGTTTCATGCTGCACTACAACATGCCTCCGTTCGCCACCGGCGAAACCGGTCGCGTCGGTACGCCTAAGCGCCGTGAAATCGGCCACGGTCGTCTGGCCAAGCGCGCGCTGCAGGCAGCGTTGCCGGCGCCGGAAGATTTCAGCTATTCCGTGCGTCTGGTCTCTGAAATCACCGAATCCAACGGTTCTTCGTCGATGGCTTCCGTTTGCGGCGGCTGTCTGGCCTTGATGGATGCCGGCGTGCCGATGAAGGCGCACGTGGCCGGTATCGCGATGGGTTTGATCAAGGATGGCAATAAGTTCGCCGTCTTGACCGATATCCTGGGCGATGAAGATCACCTCGGCGATATGGACTTTAAGGTGGCCGGTACTGCGCAAGGCATTACCGCCTTGCAGATGGATATCAAGATCCAGGGCATCACCAAGGAAATCATGCAAGTCGCTCTGGCGCAAGCCAAAGAAGGGCGCGTGCATATCCTCGGCAAGATGCAAGAGGCGGTTCCTGTCGGTAAGACTGAATTGTCCGACTTCGCGCCGCGTCTGATCACGATCAAGATCAATCCTGAGAAAATCCGCGACGTGATCGGCAAGGGCGGTGCGGTGATTCGCGCCTTGACGGAAGAAACCGGCACCCAGATCGACATCAGCGACGAAGGCATTGTGACGATCGCTTCGGTCGATGCCGCGGCTGGCCAGGAAGCCAGGCGTCGCATCGAAGAGTTGACGGCGGAAGTGGAAGTCGGCAAGGTTTATGAGGGCACCGTATTGAAGTTGCTGGACTTCGGTGCGATTGTTTCCATCATGCCGGGCAAAGACGGTTTGCTGCACATCAGCCAGATCGCCAATGAGCGCGTCAATGCGGTAGCGGACTATCTGAAAGAAGGTCAGCAAGTGCGCGTGAAAGTGTTGGAAACCGATGATCGCGGCCGCTTTAAGTTGTCTATGAAAGCCGCAGCTCCTGAGGCTGAAGCGCAGCAGCAGCAACAGCAGCAGTAATTGTTTGCGTAGGGAAGCCCGCTTGAACTGAAAAGCGCCCGTGTCTGACACGGGCGCTTTTTTATTGGCTTACAATAAAAATTTGCTCACCAGGAGGCATCGTGACGATGCGTGCAATAGAAATTACCCGATATGGCAAGCCAGAAGTGCTGCGTCTTTGCGACCGGCCGATGCCGGAGCCGAAGGTCGGCGAGGTGCTGATTAAAGTGTATGCCGCCGGCGTAAATCGCCCCGATGTATTGCAGCGTATGGGGCATTATCCTGTGCCGCCGGACGCCTCCGATTTGCCCGGGCTGGAGGTGGCCGGCGAGGTCGTCGGCGGCGACTTGGCGGGCAGCGATTTGGCGATTGGCACCAGGGTGTGCGCCCTGGTTCAGGGTGGTGGCTATGCGGAATATTGCACGGCACCTGTGCAGCAATGCCTGCCTATACCTGCCGGCTTGTCTATGGTCGAGGCAGCTTCTTTGCCTGAGACTTTTTTTACGGTCTGGAGTAATGTTTTCGATAGGGCGAAGTTGTCGACGGGCGAAACTTTGCTGGTGCAGGGTGGTACGTCGGGGATAGGTGTGGCCGCCATACAAATGGCGGTCGCCTTGGGGCATCGTGTGTTTGCCACCGCCGGCTCGGATGAAAAGTGCAGGGCGACAGAGGGGCTTGGCGCGGAGCGCGGGATTAATTACAAGACCGAAGATTTCGCTGAGGTGCTGAAGGCGGTAACTGTGGGGCGGGGCGTGGACGTCATTCTGGATATGGTGGCGGGCAGTTATGTGCCGAGAGAAATCAACTGCCTCGCGGATGACGGGCGTCTGGCGATTATTGCCTTGCTCGGCGGTGCGCGCGCTGAAGTTGACTTGTCTCAAGTCTTGCGAAGGCGATTGACGATTTCTGGTTCCACATTGCGTCCGCGACCGGTAACATTCAAGGCTGCCATTGCGGCGCAGCTGCAAGAGCGTATCTGGCCCTTGCTTGAGGCTGGAAAAATCAAGCCGATGATACATGCTATTTTCCCTCTGGAGTGCGCAGATCGGGCGCATGTCATGATGGAGGAAGGTAAGCATATCGGCAAAATTGTGCTGCAACTGATGGAGGAGTGATATTCGATGCCTCGGTTGTTGAATGGATCGATGGTAAATGAAAGTCTTGCGTGTGCCTGATGTCAGTATGAGTGCCGTGCAGAACTTTGATGATGCGGCATCTTTGGATGATGGTCTATTTGACCCTGCATAAGTGACGGGATACAATAGACGGTTATTTATATCTTGGCCTACTATGCGACGCACATTAATAGCTGGTAACTGGAAAATGAACGGCAGTCTTGCTGCCAATAAGGCGCTGCTTGCGGAAATTAAGGCTGGTTTGTCTGATGGGGGTGCTTGCGATGTGTTGGTGTGCGCGCCTGCCCCGTATCTGTTGCAATGTGCGGAAACTTTGAAGGGCAGCAAGGTGGTCTGGGGTGCGCAGGACGTGTCGGCGCATGAAGTCGGCGCATTTACGGGGGAGGTTTCCTCGGCCATGTTGATGGATTGCGGCTGTAGTTATGTGATAGTCGGACACTCCGAGCGGCGTGCTTATCATGGTGAAGGCAATGAGATGGTTGCGCAAAAAACGGTGCAGGCATTGAAGTCGGGCCTGGTTCCCGTGGTTTGTGTGGGCGAGACCCTGGAGCAGCGTGAAAATGCGCAGACTGAAGCGGTTGTTTCTGCGCAATTGCAAGCGGTGCTCGATGTATTGGGTGTCGCGGCGTTGAAGAAGATAGTGGTGGCTTACGAGCCGGTCTGGGCAATTGGGACTGGCAAGACGGCAACGCCACAGATGGCGCAGGAAGTTCATGCTGTCTTGCGCAGGTTGCTGGCGGCGAAGGATGTGGTGTTGGCGGAGTGTGTGCAGATTTTGTATGGCGGTAGTATGAAGCCGGAAAATGCAAAAGAATTGTTGGCGATGCCGGATATTGATGGTGGCTTGATTGGTGGTGCCGCGCTGAAGTCGGCGGATTTTCTGGCGATCATTGCCGCGGCTTGCTGAGCTTGAAATCGTTTTGATGTAATGATTAATTTATCTTGGGTGTTTTGAATGCAAACTTTTTTTACATTGGTAGTGGTGGTTCAGGTGTTGTCCGCGCTGACTATTATTGGCCTGGTTTTGTTGCAGCACGGTAAAGGTGCGGATATGGGGGCGTCTTTCGGTTCTGGTGCATCGGGTAGTTTGTTTGGTGCGACCGGATCTTCCAATTTTTTGTCTAAGTCGACCGGCGTGGCTGCGGCAGTTTTTTTTGCTGCGACCTTGGCGCTGGCTTTCATTGGCGGTAATCGTACGCCATCCACTGGCGTGATGGATGGTGTGTCTGCGGTGAAGGCGGCGCCTGCTGCGGCATCCGCTTCTGCCAGTGCGGCAGGACAGGCGAATCAAATTCCAAAATAAACTGTTTTGCCCGGCAAAAAGTATTGAATAGCTGCAATTTGTGCGTTGAACAATGTCGCTAAACATAGTAGAATGCTGGGCTTATGCCGACGTGGTGGAATTGGTAGACACGCTATCTTGAGGGGGTAGTGGCGCAAGCTGTACGAGTTCGAGTCTCGTCGTCGGCACCAATAAAAATAGGGCCAGTATCCTTTGCTGGCTTGGTCGAGGAAGTGGCCGTTTTTGATTCGTCGAATCATGCAATGGATTGCTTCAATGTGGCGTTCAATTACAGGTAGCCTAACGTGAACCTCGAAAATTATTTCCCAGTTCTTCTCTTTGTTTTGGTCGGTATCGCCGTCGGTGTGGTGCCGCAAATTCTTGGGCGTATTCTCGCCCCGTATAAGCCGGACGCTCAAAAAAATTCTGCCTACGAATGCGGTTTTGAGGCATTCGAAGATGCACGCATGAAGTTTGATGTGCGCTATTACCTGGTCGCGATTCTGTTTATTTTGTTCGATCTTGAAACGGCGTTTTTCTTCCCTTGGGGCATCGCGGTGCGCGACCTTGGCTGGTCCGGTTTCTTGATCATGATGGGTTTTGTCTTGGAATTCGCTGTGGGCTTTTGGTACATCTGGAAAAAAGGCGCTCTGGATTGGGAGTGATGGATTATGGCAATTGAAGGTGTATTGAACGAAGGCTTTGTCACGACGACCGCGGATAAGTTGATTAACTGGACGCGTACCGGTTCCATGTGGCCCATGACCTTTGGTTTGGCTTGTTGTGCGGTTGAGATGATGCATGCGGGTGCCTCTCGCTACGATTTGGATCGCTTCGGCGTCGTGTTTCGCCCGTCGCCACGTCAATCTGATGTGATGATCGTGGCCGGCACCTTGTGCAATAAGATGGCGCCAGCCTTGCGTAAAGTGTACGACCAGATGGCTGAGCCGCGTTGGGTGATTTCCATGGGCTCTTGCGCTAATGGCGGCGGTTATTATCACTACTCTTATTCTGTGGTGCGGGGCTGTGATCGTATTGTACCGGTTGATATTTATGTGCCTGGTTGTCCTCCGACTGCGGAAGCGCTGATGTACGGCATTATTCAACTGCAAAACAAGATTAAACGTACCAATACCATAGCTCGCTAATTGCTGATTGCTGGGGCAGCTTTAAATTATGACTACCAAACTGGAAATGCTTGAGGCGGCGGTAAAAAATGTCTTGGGTGAGCGCATTCTGGAATCCCGGTCTGCGTTGGGGGAGTTGACTATTGTGGTCGCTCCTTCCGAGTATCTGCAGGCGATGCGCGATTTGCGCGATCATGCGGATACTAATTTTGAAGAATTGATTGACTTATGCGGAGTCGATTACTCTGCCTATGGCGACGGTGCCTGGGAAGGTGCGCGTTTTGCAGTCGTTTCTCATTTGCTGTCGATTAAGCATAACTGGCGTTTGCGGGTGCGCGTGTTTGCCGCAGATGATGATGTGCCGGTGTTGCCATCGCTTATCGATGTCTGGAATGCTGCCAACTGGTATGAGCGCGAAGCCTTCGATTTCTTCGGCATTTTGTTTGAAGGTCACAATGACTTGCGTCGTATCCTGACGGACTATGGATTTATCGGTCACCCTTTCCGTAAAGACTTCCCGGTTTCAGGTTATGTGGAAATGCGCTATGACGCCGAGCAGAAGCGTGTAGTTTATCAACCTGTAACGATAGAGCCGCGTGAGATTACCCCGCGCGTGATTCGTGAAGAAAATTACGGGATGAAATAATGGCTGAGATTAAGAATTACACCCTCAACTTTGGTCCTCAGCATCCTGCTGCGCACGGTGTTTTGCGCCTGGTTCTCGAATTGGATGGCGAAGTGATACAGCGCGCCGATCCGCATATCGGCCTCTTGCATCGCGCTACCGAAAAGCTGGCTGAGCAGAAAACTTTCCTGCAATCGGTCCCCTATATGGACAGGCTCGACTATGTGTCGATGATGTCCAATGAGCATGCCTATGTGATGGCGATCGAAAAAATGCTCGGACTGGAAGTGCCTTTGCGCGCTCAGTACATACGGGTGATGTTCGATGAAATCACGCGCTTGCTGAATCATTTGCTGTGGATCGGTGCGCATGCGCTGGACGTCGGTGCGATGGCGGTGTTCTTGTACGCATTCCGCGAGCGTGAAGATTTGATGGATTGCTACGAGGCAGTCTCGGGTGCGCGTTTACATGCTGCCTATTATCGCCCGGGTGGCGTGTATCGTGATTTGCCGGACGAAATGCCGAAGTTCACGACATCCGCGCTGAAGAACGAAAAGGCGATGCGCCTGATGAACGAGAATCGTCAAGGGTCCTTGCTGGATTTTATTGAAGATTTTACCAATCGCTTCCCTAAATACGTCGACGAATATGAAACACTGTTGACGGATAACCGTATCTGGAAGCAGCGCCTAGTCGGTATCGGCGTGGTTTCGCCTGAGCGTGCTAAAGCTATGGGCTTCACGGGGCCTATGTTGCGCGGCTCCGGGGTCGAATGGGATTTGCGCAAGAAGCAACCGTACGAAGTTTACGATTTGCTGGATTTTGATATCCCGGTCGGTGTCAATGGCGATAGTTACGATCGCTATTTGGTGCGTATCGAGGAGATGCGCCAGTCGAACCGCATCATCAAGCAATGCGTTGAGTGGCTGAGAAATAATCGGGGCCCGGTGATTACCGATAATCATAAGGTCGCGCCGCCGCACCGCGTAGATATGAAGTCCAATATGGAAGAGTTGATCCATCACTTCAAGCTGTTCTCCGAAGGTTTTCATGTGCCGGCTGGCGAGGCGTATGCTGCGGTTGAGCATCCTAAGGGCGAGTTTGGTATTTATCTGATGTCGGATGGGGCAAATAAGCCTTACCGCATGAAAATTCGTGCTCCCGGCTTTGCGCATTTGCAGGGCTTGGATGAAATGGCAAGGGGACACATGATTGCCGATGCGGTGACCATTATCGGTACCCAAGATATTGTGTTTGGTGAAATTGACAGGTAATTAGTCGCCCGAGGGCGTCGATTTGAGGCATTAGCTATGGTGTTATCTGAGCAGGCATTTAAGAGAATTGATCGTGAGCTGGCCAAGTTTCCGGGCGATCAAAGGCAATCCGCCGTGATGGCCGCGCTGGCGATTGCGCAGGATGAGACTGGATGGGTTTCTCCGGAAGTCATGCAGACTCTCGCGGATTACATAGGCATGCCCGCTGTGGCAGTGCAGGAAGTCGCCACCTTCTACAATATGTATAACACTAAGCCGGTCGGCAAGCACAAAATTACCGTTTGTACCAACCTCCCTTGTGTCTTGTCTGGTGGCGAGCGTGCAGCCCATCATCTGAAGCAAAAACTGGGCATAGACTTTAAAGAAACCTCTGCAGATGGCGAGTTTACCCTGGTCGAAGGCGAGTGCATGGGTGCCTGTGGCGATGCGCCGGTGCTGTCGGTCAATAACAAGCGCATGTGCAGTCATATGTCGAATGAAAAAATCGATATCTTAGTGACTGAATTAAAAGAAGCGGGGAAATAATGACGAGTCTGCATAATCGCCATATCAAGCCGCTGATCCTGGCTGGGCTGGATGGTAAAAACTGGCATCTCCAGGATTACGTGGCACGCGGCGGCTACGAATCCCTGAAGCGCATTTTGTCCGAAAATATCCCGCCTGAGCAAGTTATCGCCGAACTGAAAGCGTCTTCGTTGCGCGGTCGCGGCGGCGCCGGCTTTCCTACCGGTTTGAAGTGGAGTTTCATGCCGCGCCAGTTCCCTGGGCAAAAATACCTGGTCTGCAATACCGACGAGGGCGAGCCTGGTACATTCAAAGACCGCGACATCATTCGTTATAACCCGCACGCCCTGATCGAGGGTATGGCGATCGGCGCTTATGCGATGGGTATCACGGTCGGCTATAACTATATTCATGGCGAGATTTTCGCCGATTACTTGCGTTTTGAAGATGCGATAGAAGAGGCGCGTGCCGCCGGTATGTTGGGCAATAACATCGCCGGTTCCGAATTTTCTTTCCAGTTGCACGCATTCCACGGTTATGGCGCCTACATCTGTGGCGAGGAAACCGCTTTGCTGGAGTCGCTGGAAGGCAAAAAAGGCCAGCCGCGCTTCAAACCGCCATTCCCGGCCAGCTTCGGCCTGTATGGTAAGCCGACCACGATTAACAATACCGAAACCTTCGCCGCAGTGCCTTTTGTGTTGGCCATGGGCGGTGAAAAATACGCGGCGCTAGGCAAGCCGAATAACGGTGGCACCAAGATTTTCTCGATGTCCGGCGACGTCGCCAAGCCTGGTAATTACGAGGTCCCGCTCGGTACTCCATTCGCCACCTTGCTCGAATTGGCGGGCGGCATGCGTGATGGTAAGAAAATCAAGGCAGTTATTCCCGGCGGTTCTTCCATGCCGGTCTTGACTGGCGATGTCATGATGGCGACCGATATGGATTACGACTCGATCGCCAAGGCAGGATCGATGTTGGGTTCCGGTGCGGTCATCGTCATGGATGAAACCCGGTGCATGGTGAAGTCTTTGTTGCGCTTGTCTTACTTCTATTTTGAAGAGTCTTGCGGTCAATGTACACCATGCCGCGAAGGCACCGGCTGGCTGTACCGCATGGTGCATCGCATTGAACACGGGCAAGGCCGTCCGGAGGATCTGGATATGCTGAACTCTATTGCCGACAATATCCAGGGGCGCACGATTTGCGCTTTGGGGGATGCTGCAGCGATGCCGGTTCGCGCCTTCATCAAAAATTTCCGCGAAGAATTTGAATATCACATCGAGCATAAGCATTGCTTGGTGCCTACTTACATGTAAGCCAGCTTCGGTTAGCGCACTCAGAGTAAACCATGGTTGAAATCGAAATAGACGGCAAAAAAGTCGAAGTCCAAGAGGGCAGTATGGTGATGGACGCTGCCAATAAACTTGGCACCTACATCCCGCATTTTTGCTATCACAAAAAATTATCTATTGCGGCGAACTGCCGTATGTGTCTGGTCGAAGTGGAAAAGGCGCCCAAGCCCTTGCCAGCTTGCGCCACGCCGGTTACTCCGGGCATGATCGTTCGCTCTTCCAGCGATAAAGCGGTCAAGGCGCAAAAAGGCGTGATGGAATTCTTGTTGATCAACCATCCGCTCGATTGCCCGATTTGCGATCAGGGTGGCGAGTGCCAGTTGCAGGACCTGGCGGTCGGTTACGGCGAAACCACATCGCGTTATCAGGAAGAAAAACGCGTCGTTTTCCATAAGGAAGTGGGCCCGCTCATTTCTATGGAAGAAATGAGCCGTTGCATACATTGCACGCGCTGCGTCCGGTTCGGCCAGGAAATCGCCGGCGTCATGGAACTGGGTATGTTGAATCGCGGCGAGCATTCCGAGATTACTTCCTTCGTCGGCAAGACGGTGGATTCGGAATTGTCGGGCAATATGATAGACCTGTGCCCGGTAGGCGCACTGACTTCCAAGCCTTTCCGTTACTCGGCACGGACCTGGGAATTGTCGCGTCGCAAATCCGTGAGCGCGCACGACAGCCTGGGCTCCAACCTGATCGTGCAGGTTAAGAACAACAAGGTCATGCGGGTTGTTCCTCTGGAAAACGAAGCGATCAACGAGTGCTGGATATCCGACAAGGATCGTTTCTCTTATGAAGGCTTGAACAGCGCCGATCGTTTAACCAAACCTATGCTCAAGCAGGGTGGGCAATGGCAGGAAACCGACTGGCAGACTGCGCTTGAATATGTCGCGCATGGCTTGCGTAACGTCCGCCACGAACACGGCGCCGACGCCATCGCTGCCGTCGCCGCTCAAAACTCGACCTTGGAAGAGTTCTCGTTGTTGCAGCGCGTTGTACGCGGCCTCGGTTCGGATAATGTCGACTTCCGCCTGCGTCAGTCCGATTTCTCCTTGAACGGCAAAATCAAGCCTTGGCTGGGCATGTCGATTGCCGACTTCGCGCAACTCAAGAATGTATTCGTGATCGGTTCCTTCTTGCGCAAGGATCATCCTTTGCTGGCGGCGCGTTTGCGTCAGGCCGTCAAACTGGGCGCGAAGCTGAGCGTACTGAACGCGAGCGACGATGATTTGCTGATCAAGCTGGCTAACAAAGCGATTGTTGCCCCATCCGCGTGGACGCAATTCCTGGCCGAAGTTGCGGTAGCGATTGCGGATAAAAAAGAAATTGCGAAACCGACCGGATTTGAAACTGTTCAAGCCAGCGCGAAGGCAATCGGCGTGGCGGCCAGTTTATTGGCAGGTTGCGCCGGCGTTTTCCTCGGCAATACGGCGGCACAACATCCCGATGCCGCGAAAATTCATGCGATCGCGCAGTGGATTGCGCAAAATACGGAGGCTGGTTTCGGTTACCTGACCGAAGCGGCGAATACAGTAGGCGCCTATCTGGCGAATGCATTGCCGGAAAATAATGCGCAAGCGGTGTTTGCGCAAGCGAAGAAGGCCTATATCGTGCTGCACGCGGAACCCGAGCTGGATTGCGCGCAATCGCTGCAGGCCAAAGCTGCCTTGGAACAGGCCGACATGGTAGTCGTTATGTCGGCCTTCCAACAAGCGCAAGACTATGCCGACGTCTTGCTGCCAGTATCGCCATTCACCGAAACGTCCGGTACTTTTGTCAATTGCGAAGGCCGTGCGCAGAGCTTCCATGGCGTCGTCAAGCCTTTGGGTGATACCCGTCCGGCCTGGAAAGTCCTGCGCGTTCTGGGTAACTTGCTCGGATTGGAAAATTTTGATTTTGAAACAGCCGAAGCTGTCCGTGACGCAGTGTTGGGGCAGGGCGATCTGACTGCACGCCTGAATAATTTTGCAGATTTGCAACCCATGCTGGCAAATGTTAACGGCGCCGCGCTGGAGCGTGTCGCGGATGTCGCTATTTACAGCAGCGATGCGATAGTCCGGAGGGCGGAATCCTTGCAAAACACGGCGGATGCAGCAGTTCCCCAAGCCTGGATTAGCGCGATTCAGGCTGCTAAACTCGGCGTACAGCACGGCGACCAGCTTAAATTGACACAGGCTGGCTCCGTCACTCTCAGCGTCGCTATTGACGCGACACTGCCGGAAAACGTGGTGCGCGTCGCCGCCGGTCATGCCGCTACCCAGAATCTTGGCGCGATGTTCGGCGCAATTGATGTGGAGCGTGCATGATGAATTGGCTGCTCACTATTCAAAATTTCGGGCAAAACATTTTTGGCTATTTCTGGCCTTTAATCTGGAACCTGATCAAGATCGTCTGCATCACACTCCCGGTCATGGGTTGCGTCGCTTACCTGACGCTGTGGGAACGCAAAATGATAGGCTGGATGCATATTCGCCTGGGGCCGAATCGCGTCGGTCCGGCGGGTTTGCTGCAACCGATTGCCGATGCGCTCAAGTTGTTGTTGAAAGAAATTGTGATCCCTGCCAAGGCGAACAAGGTTTTGTTCGTGCTGGCGCCTATCATGACTATCATGCCGGCCCTGGCGGCCTGGTCCGTGGTGCCGTTCGGCCCAGAGACTGTGTTGGCGAACGTTAACGCAGGCTTGTTGCTGATAATGGCAATTACTTCGATGGAAGTGTATGGCGTCATCATCGCCGGCTGGGCTTCCAATTCCAAGTATGCTTTCCTTGGTGCGATGCGCGCTTCGGCCCAGATGGTTTCCTATGAAATCGCGATGGGCTTCGTGCTGGTGATCGTGTTGATGGTCTCCGGCAGTCTGAATCTGACCGATATCGTGAACGGTCAGGCGAAAGGCTATTTCGCGAATATGGGATTGAATTTCCTGTCCTGGAACTGGTTGCCTTTGTTGCCTATGTTCGTGGTGTATGTGATTTCCGGTATTGCTGAAACTAATCGTCATCCGTTCGACGTGGTGGAAGGTGAGTCCGAAATCGTTGCGGGCCACATGGTTGAATATTCCGGTATGTCGTTCGCGATGTTCTTCCTGGCTGAATATGCCAACATGATTTTGATTTCCGCCATGGCTTCCCTGATGTTCCTGGGCGGCTGGTCGTCGCCGCTAAATTCCGTCCTGTTGAATTGGGTGCCGGGTTGGATCTGGCTAGGTATCAAGACCTTTGTTGTGGTATCGATGTTTATCTGGGCACGTGCTTCCTTCCCGCGTTATCGCTACGACCAGATCATGCGTCTGGGCTGGAAAGTGTTTATTCCCTTGACTGTGAGCTATCTGGTCATCGTGGCAGCGTGGATGCAAACCTCCTGGAATATTTGGAAGTAAAAGGCTGAAAAAATGGAAGCAATTAAGGATTTTTTTGGCAGCTTGATGCTGCGCGAACTGATTAAGGGCTTGGCCTTGACCGGCCGCTACATGTTCGCTCGCAAGATCACGATACAGTTCCCGGAAGAGAAAACGCCGCAATCTCCGCGTTTCCGCGGCTTGCATGCCTTGCGTCGCTATCCGAACGGTGAAGAGCGTTGCATCGCATGTAAATTATGCGAAGCCGTTTGCCCGGCGATGGCAATTACGATTGAATCCGAACAACGTGCGGATGGCTCCCGTCGTACTACCCGTTACGATATCGATTTAACCAAATGTATTTTTTGCGGCTTTTGCGAAGAATCATGCCCGGTCGATTCCATCGTCGAGACGCATGTACTTGAGTACCACGGCGAAAAACGCGGCGATTTGTATTTCACTAAAGAGATGCTGCTGGCCGTAGGGGATCGTTACGAAACACAAATAGCAGCGGCGCGTAGCGCTGATGCTGCGTACCGTTAAACTGGACCTGGTTCGATATGGAATTTACAACTGCATTATTTTATGTCTTCTCTGCGATCCTGATACTCGCCGCTACACAGGTGATTACTGCGCGTAATCCTGTGCATGCCGCGCTGTTCCTGGTGCTTTCCTTTTTTACCGCGGCCGGAATCTGGCTGCTGTTAAAGGCCGAGTTCCTCGCTATCGTACTGGTGCTGGTCTACGTCGGTGCCGTCATGGTGCTGTTCCTGTTTGTCGTCATGATGTTGGATATCAACATGGACAAATTGCGCCAGGGATTTTGGAGTCATTTCCCGCTGGCAGCGACGGTAGGCGTAGTGATCGTGCTGGAAATGTCTGCCGTCTTGTGGCGCGGCTTTTTACGTCCCGACAATCATGTTCCAGCCGCAGCCGACACCATAGGAAACACCAAGGCGCTCGGCATTGCAATCTTTACGCATTACCAGTTTGCTTTTGAAGTCGCTGCCGCCATTTTGTTGCTGGCGATCGTGGCCGCGGTGGCACTGACCTTGCGTCGTCGCAAAGACAGCAAGTATTTCGATCCGGCCAAAGCGGTCAAGGTGAAACGCAATGATCGTATCCGTATGGTAAGCATGAAAGCGGAATCTGCGCGTGCCGCTGCAACAACCGATAAGCAGGAGGGCTAAATGGCGCTGACATTGACGCATTATTTGATACTGGGCGCGATTCTGTTCGCCATTTCTATCGTAGGTATTTTTTTGAATCGCAAAAACATCATTGTTTTATTGATGGCGATTGAATTGATGCTGTTGGCGGTGAACATAAATTTCATCGCTTTCTCCCATTACCTCGGCGATGCTGCCGGTCAGATTTTTGTATTCTTTATCCTGACAGTGGCAGCGGCCGAGTCCGCGATCGGTCTGGCTATCCTCGTGGTGTTGTTCCGCAATCTGGACACCATCAACGTAGAAGATCTGGACGCGCTCAAAGGCTAATGCATTGCGCAGATTCGCCGTGCAAGCGGAGTATCTACGATACGCTGACGATTTAAAAAAAAGTAATAAGCTAACAAAGGGTCATCATGGCGGGGCAACTTAACCCACAACTATTATTGGCTGTACCTCTGGCGCCTCTGGCAGGTTCTGCCATTGCAGGTTTGCTAGGCACCAAGTTTTTTGGCAATCTGGTGGGACGTACCGTCTCGCATAGTGCGACCATACTCGGCGTACTGGTGGCTTTTATCATCTCCTGCCTGACCTTGTCCGCCGTGCTGGATGGCGCCAGTTACAATGCGACTGTCTATCATTGGATGAACGTCGCCGGATTGAAGCTGGAAGTCGGTTTTCTGATCGATAGCCTGACGGCGATGATGATGTGCGTAGTCACTTTCGTATCGCTGATGGTGCACATTTACACCATCGGGTATATGCAGGAAGACGAAGGGTATAACCGCTTTTTCTCGTATATTTCCCTGTTCACCTTCTCCATGCTGATGCTGGTGATGAGCAATAACTTCCTGCAATTGTTCTTTGGTTGGGAAGCGGTCGGTCTGGTTTCTTATCTGCTGATTGGTTTCTGGTACACCAGACCGACGGCGATTTACGCCAACATGAAGGCGTTTTTGGTCAATCGCGTCGGCGACTTCGGTTTTATCCTCGGGATAGGTCTGTTGCTGTCGTATGCCGGCTCCATGGACTACGCCGAGGTTTTTGCGAAAAAAGAAGAACTGGCAAAGCTGATCTTGCCGGGTACGGACTGGATGCTGATTACCGTCGCCTGTATCTGCCTGTTTATCGGCGCCATGGGTAAATCGGCGCAATTCCCTTTGCATGTCTGGCTGCCTGACTCCATGGAAGGCCCGACCCCGATTTCTGCGCTGATTCACGCTGCGACCATGGTTACCGCCGGTATCTTCATGGTGTCCCGTATGTCGCCGCTGTTTGAATTGTCCGATACCGCCTTGTCATTCGTTCTCGTGATCGGCTCGATTACCGCGCTGTTCATGGGTTTCATGGGCATTATCCAGAATGACATCAAGCGCGTAGTTGCGTATTCCACGCTGTCGCAATTGGGCTATATGACGGTTGCGCTCGGCGCTTCGGCCTATTCAGTCGCGGTGTTCCACTTGATGACCCATGCGTTCTTTAAAGCCTTGCTGTTCCTGGCCGCCGGCTCCGTGATCATAGGTATGCATCACGACCAGGATATCCGCAATATGGGCGGCCTGCGCAAGTACATGCCGCTTACCTGGCTGACTTCTTTACTCGGTTCGCTGGCCTTGATAGGCACACCGTTCTTCTCCGGCTTTTACTCCAAAGACAGCATCATCGAAGCGGTACAGGCTACGCATCTGGCGGGTGCCGGCTTTGCGCAATTTGCGGTACTGGCCGGCGTGTTCGTTACGGCGTTTTATTCTTTCCGCATGTATTTCCTGGTGTTCCACGGTAAAGAAAATTTCGGACATGTACACCCGCATGACCACCATGACGTCGACGATGAAGATGAAGGTCACCATGCTCATGGCCTGGCGCCCGGTCAGAAACCGCATGAGTCGCCATGGGTAGTTACGCTGCCGTTGGTGATGCTGGCGATACCTTCGGTAGTGATCGGTTTCCTGACGATAGAACCTATGCTGTTCGGTAATTTCTTCAAAGGCGTTATTTTTGTCGACGAAGCCCACCGCGCAATGGAAGAACTCCAGCACGAATTTCATGGACCGGTTGCGATGGCAGTGCACGCGTTGACTTCCTTGCCGTTCTGGCTGGCGCTCGCAGGCGTGGCAAGTTCCTATTTCTTCTATATGGTCAAGCCTGCAATTCCGGCGGCGATCAAGAAAAATGCCGGTGCCATCTACACTCTGCTGGACAACAAGTATTACATGGACAGGTTCAACGAGATCGTGTTTGCCGGCGGTGCGCGAGTACTCGGTGACGGTTTGTGGAAAGTCGGTGACCGCGGTTTGATCGATGGTCTGATCGTGAACGGTAGCGCGAAGATGGTAGCCTGGATATCCAGTCTGGTGCGCCTGCTCCAGAGTGGCTACATCTATCACTACGCCTTTGTAATGATATTGAGCGTGTTGGCCTTCCTTGTGTACTTCATGCCTTTCCCGTTTGCTAAATAAGTGACCACGGCTATAAAAATATAATCATGATGCAGTCAACTTCTTCCTTACTCAGCCTGGCGATCTGGTGTCCTATCGCTTTCGGCATCTTCGTTCTTGCCTTTGGCCGCGACAGCAATCCCGGCCTGGTGCGCGGTGTGTCTCTGATCGGTTCTTTAGCCAGTTTCTTGGTCACGATTCCCCTGATCCAGCAATTCGACAATAGCGCGCATGGTATGCAGTTTGTCGAAAAAGCTTCATGGATAGAGCGCTTTAATGTGTTTTACGCACTCGGTATCGACGGCATTTCCTTATGGCTGATACCGCTGACGGCGTTGGTCACTGTTATCGTGGTGATCTCCGCCTGGGAAGTGATAGAGAAACAGGTGGCCCAATACATGGGCGCTTTCCTGATTTTGTCCGGCCTGATGATAGGGGTGTTTTGCGCGACCGACGGTTTGCTGTTCTACGTGTTCTTTGAAGCGACGCTGATTCCTATGTATATCATCGTCGGCGTATGGGGCGGTCCGAATCGCGTGTATGCGGCCTTCAAGTTTTTCCTGTACACCTTGCTCGGTTCTTTGCTGACGCTGGTCGCGGTTATTTACCTGTATCTCAAATCCGGTCATTCGTTTGATATCCTGGTCTGGCATAAATTGCCTTTGCCTTTGTCTACCCAGATCGTGATTTTCTGCGCCTTCCTGATGGCGTTCGCAGTCAAGGTTCCTATGTGGCCGGTGCATACCTGGTTGCCTGACGCTCACGTCGAGGCGCCTACCGGCGGTTCCGTGGTGCTGGCCGCGATCATGTTGAAGCTCGGCGCGTATGGATTTGTACGCTTTTCTCTGCCTATCGCACCGGACGCCAGCCATTACATGGCCGGTTTCATGATCACCCTGTCGCTGATCGCCGTTATCTATATCGGCCTGGTCGCTCTGGTACAGGCCGACATGAAAAAGCTGGTGGCTTACTCGTCGATCGCGCACATGGGCTTCGTGACGCTCGGCTTCTTCATGTTTAACGAAATGGCAGTGCAGGGCGCTATCGTGCAGATGATTTCGCACGGTTTTGTATCGGCCGCGATGTTCCTGTGTATCGGCGTCTTGTATGACCGTGTGCACTCTCGCCAGATCGTCGATTACGGCGGCGTGGTGAACACCATGCCAAAATTTGCAGCCTTGTTCGTCTTGTTTTCCATGGCAAACTGCGGCTTGCCGGCGACGTCCGGATTCGTCGGCGAATTCATGGTGATACTCGGTGCGGTGAAATTTAATTTCTGGATCGCCATGCTGGCGGCGACGGCATTGATTTTTGGCGCAGCTTATTCGCTGTGGATGGTCAAGCGCGTGGTATTCGGTGCGATTACGCATGAGCATGTCGCACAACTTACCGACATCAATAAGCGCGAATTTTTCATGCTAGGCGTATTGGCAATTGCGGTGATCGCGATGGGCCTGTATCCGTTGCCGTTTACCGATGCAATGCAGGTGTCGGTGGCGGACTTGTTGAAACACGTGGCGGTTTCCAAATTGGCGCCCTGAACGAGGATATTGAAAAGCAAGCACGTCGTCAGCAAGTCCTTTTCGGACTAATTGTGTGACCGCAGATCAATGCTAGTACAAATGAATAATATGAACCTGATACCACTTTATCCCGAAATTTTCTTGCTGCTGGCGACTTGTGCCATTTTGCTGATCGACATGTTTTTGGCAGACGACAAGCGTAACGTGACTTACGTGCTGAGCATCCTCAGCCTGCTTGGGTGCGGCGTCTTGACGGTGATGAATTTCAATACCGGCGCATCGGTATATGTCAGCAACAATATGTTCGTTTCTGATCCGATGTCGAGTTTATTGAAATTATTCTCTTATATCGCGGTCGGCATGACGCTGGTTTATTCGCGTCAATACGTCACCGACCGCGGCATGAGCAACGGCAAACTCGGCGGCGAGTTTTATGTACTGGCCTTGTTCGCCTTGCTCGGGCAAATGGTGATGATTTCCGGGAATAACTTCCTGATTATTTACCTGGGCCTGGAAATGATGTCTTTGTCCCTGTATGCGCTGGTTGCTTTGCGCCGCGAGCATACCGTGTCGACCGAAGCCGCGATGAAATATTTCATTCTCGGCGCCCTGGCGTCCGGCTTTTTGTTGTACGGAATTTCCATGTTGTACGGCGCCACCGGCTCGCTTGAATTGACGGAAGTGGCGAAAGTCGCCGCGTCTCCTACTGCCAATAAAACCATCCTGGTATTCGGCATCGTGTTCCTGGTCGCCGGTCTGGCATTCAAGCTCGGTGTGGTTCCGTTTCATATGTGGGTGCCGGACGTCTATCAGGGCGCTCCTACCGCAGTGACGCTGTTGCTCGGCGGCGCTCCTAAACTGGCGGCGTTCGCGATCACTTTCCGCTTGTTGGTGGAGGGCTTGTTCCCGCAGGCAGTCGATTGGCAACAAATGTTGCTGGTATTGTCCGTGCTGTCTATGGCGATCGGCAATATCACCGCGATTGCGCAAACTAACCTGAAGCGTATGCTGGCGTATTCCACCATTTCTCAAATGGGTTTTATGCTGCTCGGACTCTTGTCCGGCGTCAGCAATGGCAGCGTCAGTCTGGCTGCCGATGCCTACAGCGCATCGATGTTTTATAGCATCACCTATGTATTGACGACGCTCGGCACTTTCGGCGTGATCATGTTGTTGGCGCGTGCCGGTTTCGAGGCGGAAAATATCGAAGACTTCAAGGGCTTGAACAAACGTAGCCCATGGTTTGCCTTTGTGATGCTGTTGTTGATGTTCTCGCTGGCAGGCATTCCTCCGCTGATGGGCTTTTATGCAAAACTGTCGGTGTTGCAGGCTGTGCTGGCGACCGGCCAGGTCTGGTTGGCGGTAGTGGCGGTCTTGTTCTCGCTGATCGGTGCCTTCTACTATCTGCGCGTGGTTAAAACCATGTATTTCGATGAACCGGCCGATAAGGAAGTGATCGTGGCCAGCGCCGATATGCGCATCGTGTTGAGCGTTAACGGACTGGCGGTGCTGTTGCTCGGCATTATGCCCGGCAGTCTGATGTCGGTGTGTGCCGCCGCCATCGTTAAAACCCTGGCTTCCTGATCTCCGGGCATCGGCGTGGCTAGTTCCGCTTCCAGTTGGCTGATCGTGGTATTGGCAGTACTTGCTGCCAATCTGCCCTTTTTAAACGAACGCTGCTTCGCCTTGTTTGCGTTGCGGCGTTTTTCTTTCTCCAAACCGTTCTGGGTGCGCCTGCTCGAATTGCTGGCGCTGTATTCTGCGCTGGGGTTCGTAGGCTTTACGCTGGAGTCGGGGATGGGCAATCGCTTCCAGCAGGGCTGGGAGTTTTATGCGATCACCGCCTGTTTGTTCGTGGTGCTGGCTTTTCCTGGCTTCGTGTTTCGTTATCTGAAGCGTCGCCATGCCTGAGCGAACGAATGGCGGCGTTAATTTGCAGGAACTGCGGCTCGATGGAGCACTCGCCTACGACGGCAATTTCCTGAAAGTACAGAAGGATACCGTCGTGCTACCGGATGGAAACAGCGCGACGCGCGAATACATACGGCATCCGGGTGCGGTGGTCGTGATTCCCGTGTTCGACGACGGTAGCGTGTTGCTGGAACGGCAGTTCCGCTATCCTCTCAATCAGGTGTTTATCGAATTCCCCGCCGGTAAAATCGACCCGGGCGAAGACCCGCTGCTGTGCGCCCAGCGAGAATTGCGCGAGGAGACCGGCTATACCGCCAGCGACTGGCGCTACCTGTGCACCATCCATAACGCGATCGCGTATTCCGACGAACACCTGGATATTTTCCTGGCCCGCGGTCTGACCGCCGGCGAGGCTGCGTTGGACGAAGAAGAGTTCCTGGAGATTTTTACGGCGACCGCGGAGCAGATGCAGGCTTGGGTCAGACAGGGAGCCATCACCGATGTGAAGACCGTGATAGGCACGTTTTGGCTGGAAAAAGTACTCGCCGAAAATTGGTGAGATTAAAACTGCCAGCCTGGATAAACCCGGCCGATCTGTGCCAGAATGAAAAAAGCCGCTGACGACAGCGGCTTTTTTTATTTACATATTCGGGTAGTTAGGACCGCCGCCGCCTTCCGGCGTCACCCAGACGATGTTTTGCGTCGGGTCCTTGATGTCGCAAGTCTTACAGTGCACGCAGTTTTGTGCATTGATTTGCAAACGATCGCCGCCCTCATCGGTCTTGACGAATTCATAGACGCCGGCCGGGCAATAGCGCGCTTCCGGCCCCGCGTATTTGGCCAGGTTGACATTCACCGGGATGTTGGCGTCTTTCAGGGTCAGATGGATGGGCTGATCTTCTGCATGATTGGTGTTCGAGATGAATACCGAAGAAAGCCGGTCGAAAGTCAGCTTGCCGTCCGGTTTCGGGTAGGCGATAGGCTGAAATTCGGACGCCGGACGCAGGCATTCGTGGTCGGCGTGGGGATGGTGCAGAGTCCATGGCGCCTTGCCGCCGAACACCACCTGATCGATGCCGACCATCAAGGTGCCCAGGTACAAGCCCTTGCTCATCCACGGTTTGAAATTGCGCGCCTTATGCAATTCTTCATGCAGCCAGGATTGTTCGAAGGCCGTGCCGTAAGCGGTCACTTCGTCGTGCTGGCGGTTCTCGCCGAGCGCTGCAAAGACGGCGTCTGCGGCCAGCATGCCGGTCTTGATGGCGGCGTGGCTACCCTTGATGCGGCTGGCATTCAGGAAGCCGGCATCGCAACCTATCAGCGCGCCGCCGGGGAAGGTCAGCTTGGGCAGCGATTGCAAGCCGCCGGCTGTGATGGCGCGCGCGCCGTAAGCGATGCGCTTGGCGCCTTCAAAGAATGTCCGGATTTCCGGATGGGTCTTGTAGCGCTGAAATTCTTCGTAAGGCGACAGGTAAGGGTTTTCGTAAGACAGACCGACCACATAACCGACCGCGACCTGATTGTTTTCCAGGTGATACAGGAAGGAGCCGCCATAGGTGCTGTTATCGAGCGGCCAGCCGGCCGAATGGATCACCAGGCCGGGCTGATGCCTGGCCGGATCGATTTCCCACAATTCCTTGATGCCTATGCCGTAAGTTTGCGGGTCCTTGCCCTGGTTCAGGTCGTAC
This sequence comes from Burkholderiales bacterium, assembly GCA_016196925.1. Lineage (GTDB taxonomy): Bacteria > Pseudomonadota > Gammaproteobacteria > Burkholderiales > Burkholderiaceae_D > Undibacterium. The sequence goes on from JACPWS010000032.1 coordinate 26,005, forward strand.
TTCGCCATCAGTTGTTTTCCGAGGTGGCCGCGCGCCCCTTCCGCAAACAGCGTGTACTTGGCGTGCAATTCCATGCCGAGCTGGAAGGCCGGGCCGGGCTCGCCTTCACGGTTGACGCCCATGTTGCCGGTGGCGACGCCTTTCACCGAACCGTCTTCGTTGTACAGGATTTCCGCGGCCGGGAAGCCGGGAAAAATTTCCACGCCGAGCGCTTCGGCTTGCTGGCCGAGCCAGCGCACGACGTTGGCCAGGGAAATCACATAGTTGCCGTGATTCTGGAAGCAGCCGGGCAGCATCCAGTTGGGGGTCTTGTAGGCCTTGGTTTCAGTCAGGAACAGGAAGCGGTCTTCCGTCACCTCGGTATGCAGCGGCGCGCCCAGCTCTTTCCAGTTGGGGAAGAGTTCGGTGATCGCTTGCGGGTCCATCACCGCGCCCGACAAGATATGGGCGCCGAGTTCGCCGCCTTTTTCCAGTACGCAGACCGAGACTTCTTTGCCTTGTTCTGCCGCCAGTTGCTTCAGTTTGATCGCCGCCGACAAGCCTGCAGGACCGCCGCCGACGATAACGACGTCATATTCCATGGCGTCACGTGGACCGTACTGCTCAAGTATGCTTTGTGTCATGACTAAAATCGCTTTCAGAAAATTTTCGTACGAACGTGCTTATTTGCTGACGGCATGGTATATGCTGTCGCGGCATTTCGCAAGCAGAGCCGAGGAACAGGCGCCTGCGGCCGGGTCGATAAAACTTTCAGAATTATCGCAGAGCGATCTTGGCTGTGCATCAAGATCATGCGAAATATCCAAGATATATTCGCAAAAACCGGCGTTTGTCTGAAATCGGTACAACACAAGCATGACGTCTATGTCATCATAGCGGCGGATTTAGAGTAGTTGGCTTATTCAAAATATATGCGGAGATACAGATGGGTATAGAAGTCAATTTTGAAGGAAAAATTGCCCTGGTGACGGGCGCTTCCAGCGGCCTCGGCGCCCGCTTTGCAAAAATTTTGGCGCAGGCCGGGGCGCAGGTGGTATTGGCATCGCGCCGCATAGACCGGTTGAAGGAATTGCGTGCCGAGATCGAAGCCGAAGGCGGTGCCGCCCACGTGGTCGCGCTCGATGTGACCGACTACGCCAGTATCAAGTCGGCCATCGCCCATGCGGAAACGGAAGCCGGCCCGATCGATATCCTGATCAATAATTCCGGCGTATCGACCACGCAGCGTCTGGTCGATGTCACTCCCGAAGATTATGCCTATGTGATGGACACCAATCAGCGCGGCGCGTTTTTCGTCGCACAAGAAGCGGCCAAGCGCATGATCGCGCGCTACAAGGGCGACCCCAAGAAACAGCACCGCATCATCAACATCGCCTCGGTCGCCGGTTTGCGCGTGATGCCGCAGATAGGCATTTACTGCATCAGCAAGGCCGCCGTGGTGCAGATGACCAAGGCGATGGCGCTCGAATGGGGCAAGTGCGGTATTAACGTCAATGCGATCTGCCCCGGTTATATTTCCACCGAAATCAATGCCGATTATTTTCACACCGACCAGGGGCGCAAGCTGATCGACATGCTGCCGCGGAAGCGCGTCGGCATGCCGGAAGACCTGGATGGGCTGTTGTTGTTGCTGGCGGCGGAAGAGTCGCGCTTCCTGAACGGTGCCATCGTTACCGCCGACGATGGGATGAGCGTGCAATGACAGAAACCAAGCATGGCGATAAAAAGCTGGTCTACACCGTCACCATCCCGATACGCTGGGGGGATATGGACGCCCTCGGGCATGTCAATAACACCGTGTATTTCCGCTATATGGAGCAGGCCAGGATAGAGTGGCTGGCCATGGTCGGCTGCCTGCCGGACGAGAGGGGCTTCGGTCCGGTGATCGTCAACGCCCATTGCACGTTTAAGAAACCGCTCAAGTATCCGGGCCAGGTCGAAGTCTGCACCTATATCGCCGCGCCCGGACGCACCAGCTTCGAAACCATACAGGAAATGCGTTGCGTCGGCGACGGTTACGCCTTGTACGCCGAGGGCGGGGCCAAGGTGGTCTGGATCGATCCGGCCAGCGAAAAATCGGCCCCCTTACCGGAACAGATCAAGCAAAAATTCAGCGAATTGAAAGCGGCGGCGAAGCGCCGGGCGTGATTGCGGTTCAGCGCATGATGCCGAGCAGCTTGTGCACCAGTTCGCTGGAAGTGGAGGCGCTAAATTTGCGCATCAACTTGGCCCTGTGCATTTCCACCGTCCGCGGGCTGAGCCCGATCTGGCGCGCGATCAGCTTGCTGGTCTTGCCCTCCACCAGCAAGGCCGCGATCTCTCTTTCGCGCGGCGTCAGTTCGGCCGAAACCGGCCGTTTCGCGCTCAAGTCTTCGAAGGTCCAGATGCCCGCGGCATGGGCGTCTTCCTTGCGCAAGCCGCGCCCGGAGACGTGGCACCAGAATAATTCCTGATTGGCGCGCTTCATGATGCGTTCGTCGGAATAGCAGCCTTTGGCATTCATGATGGGCGTGATCCGCGCCCCGGTGCGTTCGAATTCGTCGGGACTCGGGTAGAGCGCGAGAAACGACAGTCCCAGCAATTCGTTTTTCTGGTAGCCGAACATCGCGGCCAGATCATCGTTGCAGGCGCGGATGATGCGGTTTTGCGAGACGCACATGCCGACCGGGGCATGTTGGAAAATGGATTCAAAATCGATGGCCTGCGCTGCATTCATAGTGCGTGTCTGGTTTTGAACGTTGGATCGGACGGTTCAGGTAGTTTTACGGTATTGCGCAGTATAGCGCAGCATCATATCCTGTACTCCGGCCGGAAATGCCGCCACGACTACGGCCCGTTCGCGGCTGCTGGCGCGACAGAAAACACCGGTATTATTGAGTCGGCAAGAAAATAGTTTTATTTTCTTGCCGCCGTTCTCACCCTCTCCCGCTTGCGGGAGAGGGCCGGGGTGAGGGGAGTCGGCTCCATCTATTCAATTGCCGACTCTATAACAACATAATCAAGAAAGAAGAAAGGGGACAGCAATGAACAAGGTTTACCCTGATGCCGCCGCCGCCCTGGCGGATATTGTGAAAGACGGCCAGACCGTCGCCGTCGGCGGTTTCGGCCTGTGCGGCATTCCCGAAGCCCTGATCGCCGCCTTGCGCGATTCCGGCGTCCAAGGCTTGACCGCGATTTCGAACAACGCCGGTGTCGACGGCTTCGGCCTCGGCCAGTTGCTGACGACGCGCCAGATCAAGAAGATGATTTCTTCCTACGTCGGCGAGAATAAGGAATTCGAACGCCAGTACCTGGCCGGCGAGCTCGCGCTGGAATTTACCCCGCAAGGGACGCTGGCGGAAAAACTGCGCGCCGGCGGCGCCGGCATACCGGCCTTCTTCACCAAGACCGGGGTCGGCACCATCGTCGCCGAAGGCAAGGAAATCCGCAATTTCGACGGCCACGACTACGTCATGGAGCGTTCGCTGGTGGCCGACGTATCGCTGGTGAAAGCCTGGAAAGCGGATAAGGCTGGCAATCTGGTGTACCGGAAAACCGCGCGCAATTTTAACCCCAACGTCGCGATGGCCGGCAAGATCACCGTCGCCGAAGTCGAGGTGCTGGTCGAAACCGGCGAGCTCGATCCGGATGAAGTCCACACCCCGGGGATTTTCGTGCAGCGCATCGTGCTCAACGCGCAGCCAGAAAAACGCATAGAACAGCGTACCGTACGCCCTTCCAAATAAGCAGGAGACCAAGATGGCATGGAATCGTGATCAGATGGCTGCCCGCGCAGCCCAGGAATTACAAGATGGCTTTTACGTCAACCTCGGCATAGGCTTGCCGACCATGGTGGCGAATCACGTCCCGCAGGGGATAGAAGTCTGGCTGCAATCCGAAAACGGCTTGCTCGGCATCGGCCCTTTCCCTACCGACGAGCAAGTCGACCCCGACCTGATCAACGCCGGTAAGCAAACCGTGACGACCTTGCCCGGTTCGTCGATCTTCAGTTCGGCCGACTCGTTCGCGATGATACGCGGCGGCAAGATCAATCTGGCGATCTTGGGCGCCATGCAAGTCAGCGAAACCGGCGACCTGGCCAACTGGATGATCCCCGGCAAGATGGTGAAAGGCATGGGCGGCGCCATGGACCTGGTGGCCGGCGTAGGACGGGTAGTGGTGTTGATGGAACACGTCGCCAAAGGCGACGCTCACAAGATCTTGCGCAACTGCGATCTGCCGCTGACCGGGGTCGGCGTGGTCAACCGCATCATCACCGATCTGGGCGTGATCGACGTCACGCCGCAAGGCTTGAAATTGGTGGAGCTGGCCGACGGCGTGACTAAGGATGAAATCGTCGCCAAGACCGGCGCCAGACTGGATGTCAGCGCCTTAGCCTGAGCGTCATGACAGCGATCCGGCCGGCGGCGAGCGGTTCGTTGCCGGCCGTTTTTTTGCCTCCGCGCGCGCCGGCGAGCTCTGGACAGGGTGGGGAATTAAAAATATACTGGAGTGGAGTATATTTCAAGGCCATTCAGATTCGCGGGCGATAGCCTGAATTTTTAATATACTCCCCATAAAATATCGAAAATACAGCAAAAAACCGGCTATTGCGCGAGCCAGCCGCCGTCCATGTTCCAGGCGGCTCCGCGGATCTGGCTGCCGGCCGCGCTGCAAAAGAAGACCGCCAGCGCACCGAGTTGCGCGGGCGTGACAAATTCTCCCGACGGTTGCTTTTCCGCCAGCAAGGCTTGCTTGGCTTGCTCGTTGCTGAGGCTCTCTTTGGCGGCGCGCGCATCGACTTGTTGCTGCACCAGCGGCGTCAACACCCAGCCCGGGCAAATCGCGTTGCAGGTGACGCCAGTCTGCGCGGTTTCCAGCGCGGTGGTTTTGGTCAGCCCGATCAGGCCGTGCTTGGCGGCGACATAGGCCGATTTCTGGGCGGAAGCCACCAGGCCATGCACCGAGGCGAGGTTGATGATGCGCCCCCAGTTCTGCGCTTTCATATGCGGCAGCGCGAGCCGCGTGGTGTGGAAGCAGGAAGTCAGGTTGATGGCGATGATCGCATCCCATTTTTCCGGCGGAAAATCTTCGATCTTGGCGACATGCTGGATGCCGGCATTGTTGACCAGGATGTCGACGCCGCCGAACGTAGCGGCGGCGAATTCCATCAGGGCTGAAATTTCCCGCGGGCGGCTGAGGTCGGCGTTGTGGTAGGCGGTCCGCACGCCGAATTCCTGTTCGACGGCGCTTTGCAAGCCTTGGATTTCCTGAATATCGCCGAAGCCGTTGAACACGATATTGGCGCCTTCCGCCGCCAGCGCGCGGGCGATGCCCAGACCGATGCCGGAAGTGGAGCCGGTGACCAGGGCGGTTTTTCCTGTGAGTGCGGATGCTTGCATGGTGCCTCCCGAAGATTCGTTGTGAAAAAAATCATGTTAAAAAAAAGGATATCGATGATTTTAAGCGCAACGACCGGTAAAATGGCAGGCATATCCGATAGTAAAAATACTGTTCAATAAGGATCCGACCATGCCAGTGCGACGCAAGCAAGTGCAATGCCTGTCTCCGACCGGCTTGCACACCATGTCTTACAAAGAATGGGGCGATCCGGCCAATGCCAGTGTCCTGGTTTGCGTGCATGGCGTGACCCGGGTCGCGGACGATTTCGATATGCTGGCGGCGGCGCTCAGCGATCGCTACCGGGTGGTTTGCCCGGACGTGGTCGGGCGCGGGCAGTCGGGCCGCCTGCGCAACCCCATGCATTACCAGATTCCGCAATATGTCAGCGACATGGTGACCCTGCTGGCGCGCCTCGAGGCCGCCAGCCTGGACTGGTTCGGCACCTCCATGGGCGGCCTGATCGGCATGGGCCTTGCCTCGCTGCCCGATAACACTATACGGAAACTGGTGTTGAACGATGTTGGCCCGACCCTGAATCTGGACGCGATCCAACGTATCGGCGACTACATCGCCCAGGATGTGCGCTTCGATACTTATGAGGCGGCCGCCGCCTATATCAAGGACATTTCTCTGTCTTTCGGCCCGCACAGCGCGGCCCAATGGGATAAGCTGGCGCGCGACGTCTTGCGCCAGAATTCCGCCGGGCAGTGGGTGCGCCATTACGATCTGGGCGTGGCCGAGCCGTTCAAGACCAGCACCGCCGAGATGGCGAGCGTGGCGCAAACCATGTTGTGGGCCGCATACGACGCCATACATTGCCCGACCCTGCTGGTGCGCGGCAGCGCATCGGACCTGCTGACGGCCGAAGCGGCGCTGGAAATGACGCGGCGCGGCCCCTGCGCCCAACTGGTGGAATTGCCCGGCGTCGGCCATGCGCCGACCTTCGTGCACGCCGAGCAGATCGCCGTCGTCAGAAATTTTTTATTGAACGAACACTGACATATTAATAGTGAGAAAAATGAGCATACAAAGATCGCATGTCGGGGCCCGTTTATCCGAAACCGCCGTATTCAACAAAGTCGTCTACCTGGCCGGACAAATCGCCGAAGATGCTGGACAAGATATCCGTGGCCAGACGCGCGAAGTGCTGGCCCATATCGATCGCTTGCTGGCCGAGGCCGGCAGCGACAAGAGCCGCATTCTCAGTTGTCAGATTTTCCTGGCCGATATCGGCCAGATCGACGTCATGAATCAAGTCTGGGATGCCTGGGTCGCGCCGGGTAATGCGCCGCCGCGCGCCACCGTGCAAGCGAGACTGGCGAAACCGGATTGGCTGATCGAAGTCGTCGTCACTGCAGCGCAAAAATAAGAACAGCTATGGTATCTATCTCGTCCACCGCCTCAGAGGCGCAATTGCTGGAAGGCTTGTCGGATGCGGAAGCGGAGCGCGTGATCGCCGCGCTCGACTTCGTCACGCCTTACTATGCGGATAAAATTATCGTCACCGGCCAAAACGCCCTGGCGTTCGCGCAGGGCGTGGTCTCCACGCTGGCGATGTTGCGCACCGATGTGGATACGCGCATTGCGGCGCTGGTAATTGAACTGCCTGAACTCAATCCGGCGGCGGCGCAGCAGATAGAAATCCGCTTCGGCAAAGAAATCGCCGACCTGGTCAGCGGTACGCGCCGCTTGATGAAATTGCGCGAAGCGGCCCTGACGCAGCACGATGTCGGGCGCGGCAAGGATGCCGCCGGAAAAGCCTCGGCCCAGATGGAAACGCTGCGCAAGATGATGTTGGCGATGGCGACCGACATGCGCGTGGTCTTGATACGGCTGGCGTCGCGCGTCACCACCTTGCGCTATTTTGCCGAATGCAAGCGCGAAGACGGCGCGGCCCAGCAATACGCCAGCGAAACGATGGACTTATATGCGCCGCTGGCGAACCGCCTCGGCGTCTGGCAGTTGAAATGGGAGCTGGAAGACTTGTCGTTCCGCTTCCTCGAGCCGGTGCAATATAAGCGCATCGCCAAGATGCTGGAAGAGCGGCGCCTCGAGCGCGAGAGTTTCGTGGTGAGCGCCATCGCCAGATTGAATGCCGAGCTGAAGGCGGCCGGCGTCAAGGCGGACGTCTCGGGGCGGCCCAAGCATATCTACAGCATCTGGAAAAAGATGCGCGGCAAGGATGTCGATTTCGACGAGTTGTACGATGTGCGCGCATTTCGCGTCATCGTCGACGACATCAAGGATTGCTACACCGTGCTGGGCATCGTGCACAATGCCTGGACGCCTATCCCGAAAGAGTTCGACGATTACATTTCGCGCCCGAAACCGAACGGCTATAAATCCCTGCACACCGTGGTGGTGGTGGAAGACGGCCGCCCGCTCGAAGTGCAGATACGCACGCGCGAAATGCACCAGTTCGCCGAATATGGCGTGGCCGCCCACTGGCGCTACAAAGAGAGCGGCGGCTCCAATTTCTCGGCCCAGGAATACGACGAAAAAATCGCCTGGCTGCGCCAGTTGCTGGCCTGGAAGACCGATGTGGCCGATGCCGTGGTCGGTCACGAGGAATTGCAGCGCGAGTGGGTGGAAAAGCTCAAGGCGGCCAGCCTGGACGACCGCATCTATGTGCTGACGCCGCAAGCCAGGGTGATCGAATTGCCGAGCAATTCCACACCGGTGGATTTCGCCTACCATCTGCATACCGATGTCGGCCACCGCTGCCGCGGCGCGCGCGTGGATAACGTGATGGTGCCGCTGAATACGTCCTTGAAAAACGGCCAGACGGTAGAAATCATCACGCTCAAAGCCGGCTCCAGTCAATCCGGCCCCTCGCGCGACTGGCTGAGCGCCGAATATTCGGCGGCCCCCAGAACCCGCAGCAAGATACGCGCCTGGTTCAATGTGATCGACCAGCAAGAAACGCTGGCGAGCGGCCGCAGCCTGGTGGAAAAGACTTTGCAGCGCGAAGGCAAGACCGCCGTCAACCTGGAAGACCTGGCGCGCAAGCTCGGGTTTGCCGACCTCGACGATTTATTCCTGGCGGTAGGCAAGGAAGAATTCAGCCTGCGCCAGATAGAAACCGTATTGCGCGACAACGTCGAAGCCGGGGAACCGGATCAGCTGAATATCACCAACAAGAGCCGCGCCTCCAGCGTGACGCAAGGCGCCAAATCCGGCGTGCTGGTGGTCGGCACCGACGGCTTGATGACGCAACTCGCGCGTTGCTGCAAGCCGGCGCCGCCAGATGAAATCGTCGGCTTCGTCACGCGCGGCAAGGGCGTTTCCATTCACCGGCTCAGCTGCAAAAATTTCGCTGAAATGCGCAATAAGGCGCCCGAGCGCGTGATACAGACCACCTGGGGCGAGCACGGCAAGGACACGGTCTATCCGGTGGATATTTTCGTGCTGGCGCAAGACAGGCAAGGTTTGTTGCGCGATATTTCGGAAATATTTTCGCGCGAAAAAATCAACGTGACAGGCGTGAATACGCAGAGCGCGAAAGCGCAGGCCAAGATGTCGTTTACCGTGGAAATCGGCGGCACGACGCAGTTGCAAAAGGCCCTGACGGTGATCCGCGAAGTGAGCGGCGTATTGGAAGTGCGCCGCCATTGAGGCCGGCCGCCGCTATCGGTTGCGGCGCGGCGGCGCGGTACTAATGCCTGCCGCCGTCCGCTACCTCATCCGGATAGTCATCCATGCCCGGCACTTCGGCCTGTAAGGTGATGTGATCGATATTGTGCTTGCTGAGCAGCATGCTTTTGACGCTTTCCAGTATCCGCGGCCAGGCCGTCAAATCGTCGATTTCCAGATGGCCGATCAGGGCAGGGTAGCCGGGCGACATTTCCCACACATGCAGATCGTGGACCGACAGGATGCCATCCATCGCTTCCAGGTCTTCGCCGATTTGCACGTAGTCTATGTGTTGCGGTACGCCCTCCATCAAGAAATGGTAAGACTCGGCCAGTACGGCGAAAGTCGATTTCAATATCAGCAGCGAAACGAAGATGGATAAAATCGGATCGATCTGCATCCATTGCGTGTAATAGATCACCGCGCCCGACACGATGGCGGCTACCGAGCCGAGCAAGTCACCCATCACGTGCACCAACGCGGCTTTGGTGTTGATGCTTTCCTTGTCGTGCGATAAGACCCAGGCCACCACGATGTTGATCAGCAAGCCTAGGGTCGCCACCAGCATGACGGCGCCGCCCTGTACCACTTCGGGAGCCGACAGTCTGTGGATCGCTTCTTTCGTGATCCAGCCGACCACCAGCAGCATTACCAGGCCATTGACGAAGGCGGCCAGCGCTTCCGCCCGGCCGAAGCCGAAAGAATTTTTTGCGGTTGGCGGGCGTTTCGCGATGATTTGCGCCAGCAAGGCCAGACCAAGGGCGGCCGCGTCGGTCACCATATGGCCCGCATCTGAAATCAGGGCCAGCGAATTCGACCAGAAACCGAAGCCGACTTCTATGCCGGCAAAGCTCAGGGTTAAGCCCAGCGCCCAGGCGAGAATTTTCTGGCTGCGGTTTTCAAAAAAATGCCTGTGTTGTGCATCGCCGCGTCTATGGTCGTGCAGGCGATCGCTATTCTTGTTGTGAGAGTGGTGCGGCATGTCGAAGCAGACCCTAAAATATTTTTCGCTAGTGTAGCCGAAGGAAGATCAGCGTGCGCTGTTGCTGAAACGGAGGCTTCGATGAAAAAAATGCTCAGGGTACTAGTAATTGCCGGGAACTCTGCTATAATTTTGTCTTCTTAGGCGCGTAGCTCAGCTGGTTAGAGCACTACCTTGACATGGTAGGGGTCGTTGGTTCGAGTCCAATCGTGCC
>JACPWS010000039.1 GCA_016196925.1 Burkholderiales bacterium
CTACTTCGGGGCGGAAGGGATTGAGCGAAGTGCTCAGCGCCTCCCGCTCCAGCAGATGGGAAAAGCGCATATTGAGCGCCGCATATTGACCGGCGCTGTCGAGTTCCAGCGCGCGGCTGATGCGTCCCAGCACCAGCTTTTTATCCATCTCTTCGTAAGACACCAGGCTTAGCGCGGGATCCTGCGGCTCGGGTGCCACCGTAGCGTCGCGCTGCAACACCTGCATTTCGCGCTGCAACACCTGCATTTCGCGCCGGAACGCGGCTTCGATGCCGGACGAGGCCAGGTAATAAAACGCATAAGCATTGTTTTTCAACAACTGTCCGGCATTAAAGCTGAGATTGGCTTCCTTGGCGTCCACGCTTTGCTCGGACAGCGCCAGCAAGGCATTCGCCAGCCGCGCGGAAAAGGCATCGAGCTGCGCCACCGCCAGATGCGTCGCGACCGGAATCAAGCCGCGCAGCACTTCGCTGCTAGGCAAGGCGCTAGCATTGCCGGACGATGGCTTGGAGCTGGGGCTGGACATGATAACGCTGCTATTGGATGGGATGACTATAGATAACGGCAAAAAATGTAGGCGCTGAAGGATGTCATGGAACAAAACAAATCAGCATCGATGCAATCCAGGATAAAGACACATTTCCGGGATTCACTATATACGTTTAATTTCCACATGGAAATGTTTGAAACGCAAGTTCCCCACTTTTTTGCATCCGGCTTGCAAGCCTGCAAGGAAAATCCTGGCGATGAAGCCGGGCCAGTTAATAAATTGAGCACGGAGCGGATGAATCAGCGCCGATTCATATGGTTTGCTCTAAAATAGAAGGTTGAACTTATTTTGCACTGCCAGTGCATCGTTAGCACAATTATCATCATGTCCAAGAAAAACCCCGACGCCAGCCAGTCTGGCTTACCCGTCTCATTCGAAGCCGCCATGGAAGAACTGGCGGCGCTGGTGACGCAAATGGAAGCCGGCGCCTTGCCGCTGGAAGCCTCGGTCGGCGCCTATCAGCGCGGCTCGGAGCTGATTAAATATTGCGCAGCGCAACTCGACAAGGTCGAGCAACAAGTCAAAGTGCTGGACGCCGGCATGCTGAAACCGTTCAATGCCGATGGCGAGGGGATGGACGCATGAGCGACGCTTTCCGTACATGGATGAAAACCACCCAGGCCGACTGTGAAATCGCCCTGGCAGAGTTCTTGCCGGCAGCCACCGTCGTGCCGTCGCGCCTGCATGCCGCCATGCGCTACGCCGCACTCGACGGCGGCAAGCGCGTGCGCCCATTGCTGGTGTATGCGGCCGGATGCCTGTTCGGCGCCCCGGCCGGCTTGCTGGCGCGGGCGGCGGCGGCGGTCGAGATGATCCACGCCTATTCGCTGGTGCACGACGACATGCCGTGCATGGACGACGATGCGCTGCGGCGCGGCAAGCCGACGGTGCACGTGCAATACGACGAAGCGACCGCGCTGCTGGTGGGCGACGCGTTGCAGGCGCAAGCCTTCCTGGTGCTGTCCGAAGGCGCAGGCGACCCAGGCAGCAAGCTGGCCATGCTGAACTTGTTGGCGCAAGCTTCCGGCTCGCTCGGCATGTGCGGCGGCCAGGCGATCGATCTGGCCAGCGTCGGCCTGGCCCTGACGCGTGAACAACTCGAGCAAATGCACAGGCTGAAGACCGGCGCCCTGCTGCGCGCGGCGGTCTTGCTGGGCGCCATGGCCGGCAAGCAACTGAGCGCCACCGAAACCGAGGCCCTGGATAGTTATGCGGCCGCGATCGGCCTGGCATTCCAGGTGGTGGACGATGTGCTCGATGCCAGCGCCGACTCGGCCACGCTGGGCAAGACCGCCGGCAAGGATGCGGCCGACAACAAGCCGACTTACGTCAGCCTGCTCGGGCTGGACGCGTCCCGGCAGCTGGCGCAACAATTGTGCCGCGACGCCCACGCCGCCTTGCAGCCGTTTGGCGACAGCGCACAGTATTTACACGATCTGGCCGACCTGATCGTCCAGCGACAAGCATAAGCAAGCATCCCCATGACCAAGCTACTCAACACCATCCGACCAGATGCACAGCCTGCGCCAGCTGGGCGGCATTTCCGGCTTCCCGCGCCGCGACGAAAGCGAATACGACACCTTCGGCACCGCACATTCCTCGACCTCGATCTCGGCCGCGCTCGGCATGGCGCTGGCGGCCCGCAGCAAGGGCGAAGACCGGCACGCGGTAGCCATCATCGGCGACGGTTCGATGACGGCCGGCATGGCCTTTGAAGCGATGAACAATGCCGGCGTGTACGACGATATCAACTTGCTGGTGGTGCTCAACGATAACGATATGTCGATCTCGCCGCCGGTCGGCGCGCTGAACCGCCACCTGGCGCGCCTGATGTCGGGCAAGTTTTACGCGGCGGCGCGCAATGTCGGCAAGACCGTGCTGCCGCAACCTATGCTGGAACTGGCGCGGCGCTTCGAGGAACATGCGAAAGGCATGATCGTGCCGGCCACCATGTTCGAGGAATTCGGCTTCAATTACATCGGCCCCATCGACGGCCACGATCTCGATTCGCTGATACCGACGCTGCAAAACATCAAGAACCTGAAGGGCCCGCAATTCCTGCACGTGGTGACCAAGAAAGGCCAGGGCTACAAGCTGGCCGAGGCCGACCCCATCCTGTATCACGGCCCCGGCAAGTTCAATCCGGCCGAAGGCATACAGCCGGCCGCCGCCCCCGCCAAAAAGACGTATACCCAGGTGTTCGGCGACTGGCTGTGCGACATGGCGGTCGCCGATCAGCGCCTGGTCGGCATCACGCCGGCCATGCGCGAAGGTTCGGGCATGGTCGAATTCGAGAAAAAATTTCCCAAACGCTATTATGATGTCGGCATCGCCGAGCAGCATGCGGTCACGTTTGCCGCCGGCCTCGCTTGCGAAGGTCTGAAGCCGGTGGTGGCGATCTATTCGACCTTCCTGCAACGTGGCTACGATCAGCTGATCCACGACGTGGCGCTGCAAAACCTCGATGTGACCTTTGCGCTCGACAGGGCCGGGCTGGTCGGGGCCGACGGCGCCACCCACGCCGGCAATTACGATATCGCTTACCTGCGCTGCATCCCGAACATGGTGTTGATGGCCGCCTCCGATGAAAACGAATGCCGCCAGATGCTGTCCACCGGCTATCACTATGCCGGACCGGCCGCAATCCGCTATCCGCGCGGGGCCGGCAACGGCGCCACCATAGAACAGGACTTATCCACCCTGCCGCTAGGCCGGGGTGAGATCAAACGCCAGGGGCAAAACATTGCAATCCTGGCCTTCGGCGCGATGGTGCAGCCGGCGCTGAAGGCGGCGGAAAAACTCGACGCCACCGTAGCCAATATGCGCTTCATCAAGCCGCTCGACGTCGCGCTGCTGCAGTCGCTGGCGGCGACGCACGACGCCCTGGTGACTGTGGAAGAAGGCTGCAGCATGGGCGGCGCCGGCTCGGCGGTGGCGGAGGCGCTGGCCGCCGCCGGCATCGTCAAACCGCTGCTGATCCTGGGCTTGCCCGACAAATTCATCGATCACGGCGACCCTGCCCTGTTGCTGGCGCAATGCGGGCTGGACGCCGCCGGCATCGAAGCATCGATCCGCGAACGCGGTCTGGCGAAGCCCCAGGCCGCGCCGAAACTGGCGGCGAACGGTTAACGGCGGGCGATACGTTTAAGCTCGCCGGCTGGCCGGACCCGCTCCTGTGCCGCCCCGTCTGAATTCGAAGCGAGCAGCGCCGGCGCCGGACGGGACACGTTCTGATGCCCGTTCAATTTGAAAATATCCACCGCCGCCTGCAGATTTTTCGCCTGTTCTTCCAATGAAGACGCGGCGGCGGCAGCTTCTTCCACCAGCGCCGCATTTTCCTGAGTGATGCCGTCGACCTGGGCGATCGCGTCGTTGATTTGCGCGATTTCTGTCGATTGCAACTGGCCGGCGGCGCTGATCCTGGCCTGGATTTCGGCCACCTGCTGTATGCCGCGCAAAATTTCCTGCATGGTGGCGCCGGTCTGATCGACCAGCGCCGAGCCGGCATCGACCTTGGCCACCGAATCGGCGATCAGCTGTTTGATTTCCCTGGCCGCCAGCGCCGAACGCTGCGCCAGATTGCGCACTTCGGTCGCCACCACCGCGAAGCCGCGCCCGAGTTCGCCGGCGCGCGCCGCCTCGACCGCCGCGTTCAGCGCCAGGATATTGGTCTGGAAAGCGATGCCGTCGATCACGCCGATGATGTCGGCAATTTTTCTGGAAGAAGCCTGGATCGCCGACATGGTGGCCGTCATCTCCAGCACCAGTCCGCCGCCCTTGCGCGCCACCGCGCTGGCGGATGCCGATAACTGCGTCGCTTGCAGGGTGCTGGCGGCATTGTCGCCGACCACGCCGGTCAACTCTTCTACCGAGGTAGCGGTTTCTTCCAGCGAACCGGCTTGCTGTTCGGTGCGCGCCGCCAAATCCTGATTGCCGGCGGCGATCTGGCCGGTGGCCACCACGATGGTGTCGGTCGATTGCACGATATTGCCGACCGCCTGCAGCAGCGCAGCTTGCATCTGCTGCATCGCATACAACAAGCTGTGCCTGTCATCGTGGTGCAGCACGATGTTGCCGCTCAAATCGCCGGTAGCGATGCGGTGCACGATGGCGGTCGCATATTCTGGCTCGCCGCCCAGTTGTCCATATATTTTCCGTATCAACAGCGCGACGCTGATGCCGGCGATCAGGGCGCCCAGCGCAATCAACACGCTCATACCGCTTTTCAGGCTGGCATAGCGCTGCGTCGCCAGCAGATATTCCTGCTTGGCGACATCCACCTGTAACTGGCGCAATTTCGCGACATCGGCCAATACCGTCTGATACGACACTAGCGCCTGCGCATGCACTTGCGCGGCCTGCTCGGCATTGCCGGCCCGCAAGGCGGCGATTTCCGGCGTCAAGCCATTCCGGTCCAGTGCGGCGCGCTCGGCGGCGAACTGTTGCGCCAGTATTTTCTCATCCGGGGTCAGGTAAGTCGCCATGTAATCGGCCCAGGTCCGGGCGATCTCGCGCTGGTTGTTTTCAATCTGGCTCAGCTGCGCCGGCGCGGCGGCCGGATCGAGCAGGGCCGCACTCAGCGCCAGGCGGTTTTTCAATAACAGGCTGTCGATGCGCGAGACTTGCTCGAGCGCCACGGTGCGGTCTTCATACACGGTTTGCAAACCGTCGTTCGCACGGCCTATGCCGTACAGGCCGAGCAGCCCCAAGCCCAGGGCCAACACAAACAAAAAACCAAACACCAGCATTAAACGGGATTTAAGAGTCATAGTGAGTTTTTTTAATTGCCTCTGGCGGCACAGACTGCAGCGCCGCCAAAGGCAGGTCGCAAGGGCCGGCCAGACTATCACAGATCGCGTTTGCTTGCAGGAACGCCAATGTTTTTTTGAAAATGCAAAAAAGCCTCAAAATATACTAGGGGGTAGTATATTTCGAGGCCATTTAAATCCGCTGACGACAGGGCGATTTTTTTAAAAACAGGGGGGAGTATCCTGAATCAGCGTTCGCGCTCCTTTTCCCACAGCACATCGCTGCCGCCGGCATAGCGGTTCAGCACGCGCGACAGCACGAACAGCAAGTCCGACAGGCGGTTCATGTACTGGCGCGGGTGCTCGTTGATTTGCTCGCTGTTGCCGAGGCTGACGATGGCGCGCTCGGCACGGCGGCAGACGGTGCGGCAGACATGGGCGATCGCCGCAGCGCGCGCGCCGCCGGGCAGGATGAAATCTTTCAGCGGCGGCAGGTCGGCATTGTATTTTTCCAGCAAGCCATCCAGCCGCGCCACCTGGGCCTCGGTGATCATGGTGTAGCCGGGGATGCACAGTTCGCCGCCCATATCGAATAAATCGTGCTGTATCGACACCAGTTCATGCTGCAGCTGCGGCGGCAAATCCTCGCATAACAAGACGCCTAGCTGCGAATTCAGTTCATCCACATCGCCCATCGCATGCACGCGCAAGGCGTCCTTGGCGATGCGGCTGCCGTCGCCGAGGCCGGTAGTACCCTTGTCGCCGGTCCGTGTCGCAATTTTGGAAAGTCGGTTACCCATGGCAAATTAAGTTAGGAAAGAAGACGGAAAGGATACGGCAAAATCGGGGCGAACGCAGCATAATAGAGCCCACTGCCACCCTCGCCGGAGCCCACCATGAATCACGCTGCCACGACGCCCCAGGCGGCCCAGGCGGCCCTGCCCGCCGCCATGCTGCAAGCCTTGCAAAGTTTGCTGGCGGACCGCTGCAGCACCTCGCAGGCGCTGCGCGCTCAACATGGCGCAGATGAATCGGCCTACGACGCGATGCTGCCGGATGTCGTGGCGTACGCTCAAAGCACGGAAGAAGTGGCGGCCATCGTCCAGCTATGCCGGCATTACGACGTGCCGCTGATCCCGTATGGCGCCGGCACCTCGCTGGAAGGCCATGTCCTGGCGCCGTACGGCGGCGTCTCGCTCGACTTGTCGCAGATGAACAGCATGCTGGCGCTGCATGCGCAAGACCTGACGGCCACCGTGCAGGCCGGCGTCACGCGCAAACAGCTGAACCTGGAAATTCGCGACAGCGGTCTGTTTTTCCCTATCGACCCCGGCGCCGACGCCACCGTGGGCGGCATGGCGGCCACCCGCGCCTCCGGCACCAACGCGGTGCGCTACGGCACCATGCGCGACAACGTGCTGGCGCTGACCGTGGTGACGGCCGACGGCCGCATCGTCAAGACCGGCACCCGCGCCAAGAAATCGGCGGCCGGCTACGACCTGACCCGGCTGTTCGTCGGCAGCGAAGGCACGCTCGGCGTCATCACCGAAGTCACGGTGAGGCTGCATCCGCTGCCGGAAGCGATCTCGGCCGCGGTCTGCAGCTTTCCCGAGAATAGCGCGGCGGTGAATTGCGTGATCGAGTGCATACAATTGGGCGTGCCGCTGGCGCGCGTCGAATTTCTCGATGCGAACGGGGTGCGCGCGATCAATGCTTACGAGAGCCTCAGCTTGCCGGAAAAACCGCTGCTGCTGTTCGAATTCCACGGCAGCCGGCACGGCGTGCAAGAGCAGGCGGAAATCGTGCAAGAGATCGCGGCCAGCCACGGCGGCGCCGATTTCGACTGGGCCACCCGGCCGGAAGACCGTTCGCGCCTGTGGGCGGCGCGCCACAATGCGTATTTCGCCTTGCTGCAATTGCGGCCCGGCGCGCGCGCGATTACCACCGATTGCTGCGTGCCGATTTCGCGTCTGGCCGAATGCATCGATGAAACCCAGATCGATTGCGAAAACCATCAGATCACTTACTCCATCATCGGCCATGTCGGCGACGGCAACTTCCATGTGCTGATGCTGGTCGATAACGCCGACGCCGCAGAAATGGCGGCGGCGGAAGCCGTCAACCAGCGCATGGTGACGCGCGCGCTTGCGATGGACGGCACCTGCACCGGCGAACACGGGGTCGGCTTGCACAAGATGGCTTTCCTGATCGAAGAACACGGCAGCGTAGCGATCCACCTGATGCGCGTGCTGAAGCACGCCTTCGATCCCGACAACATTCTGAATCCCGGCAAGATCATCGCCTGGGACGAACCCGACTCTTAAACATCCCCAGGAACCAGCATGGCAACACGACTCCCCCCGGTACACGCCCTGTCCGCTTTCGAAGCGGCGGCCCGCCACGGCTCTTTTGCGGTGGCCGCAGAAGAACTGTGCATCACGCCTTCCGCGCTGTCGCACCGGATACGCCTGCTGGAAGAGCATCTGTGCGAACGCGTGTTCGTGCGTGAAGGCCGCAGCGTGACGCTGACCGAATTCGGGCGCCGTTATCTCGATGTGGTGCGCGCCGCCTTGCGCACCCTGTCCGACTTCCCTCTGCCGAACAAGGTCACGCAAAACCAGTTGCGCGTCAAGGTGACGGTGCCGCCGACCTTTGCGCGCTATATGTTCATGCCGCGCCTGGCCGGCTTCACCGACGCCCATCCCGAGATAGAAATCGAAATTTTCCTGTTCGTGCCGCTGTACGACCTCAGCCTGTCGGAGAGCGATGTCGAGGTGCGTTTCGGCGCCGGCGAATACCCGAATCTGGTCACCAAGAAGCTGTTCGTCGAACCCTCGTTTGCGGTGGCCAGCCCGGCCTATCTGAAAACCATCCCAGCCCTGCGCACGCCGGCCGACCTGCGCCATGCGCGCCTGCTGCGCTCGGCACTGGAACCGTGGCAACCGTGGTTTGAAGCGGCCGGCCTCGACTGGGCCGAACCGACCCAAGGCTTGCGCATCGACGATCTCGGCTTATTGCTGGAAGCGGTCAAGCACGGCCACGGCGTCGGCCTGACGCGCCAGCAATTCGCGCAGGACATGATCGCCAACGGTGAAGTCGTGCGCGTGTTCGACACCCAGCTGGCCACGCCGCCGCACGCCTACTATCTGGTGCACGAAGCGCAAGCGAATATGCGGCCGGAAGTGTCTCTGTTCATAGACTGGATGCAGGCGACTTTTCAGCAGTAGGCCGCTTATAGAGTCGGCAATTGCATAGATGGAGCCGACTCCCCTCACCCCGTCCCTCTCCCGCAAGCGGGACAGGGTGAGAACGGCGGCAAGAAAATAAACTATTTTCTTGCCGGCTCAAGAGTAAGCGACAGCCTAATCGACGCGCTTGCCGGCCGCGGCGCACCACAGGCTGAACCACTGTTCGCGACTCAGCGTTAAAGCACAGGCGGCGACCGCCTCGCGCAGCGCTGCGACGCGGCCGGAACCGGTCAGCAGCAGCGCCTGGCCAGGATGGCGCAAGACCCAGGCCAGCGCCACAGTCCCGGGCGAGACTTGCAGTTCGGCGGCAATCTGCTGCAAGACAGCTTGCACGCGCCGGCCCTGCTCGCTTTGCTCTTGCGGCGGACGCAATAAACGGCCGCCGCCCAGCGCCGACCAGATCATCGGCGCCATGCGCAGGCGCTGGCACAAGTCCAGCGTGCCATCATGCAGCGGCGGCAGGTGCAGGAGCGACAATTCTATCTGGTTGGTGACCAGCGGCGTGCGCGCCGCCAGCAATTCAAATTGCGCCGGGCTGAAATTCGAGACGCCGAAATGTCTGACCTTGCCGCTCTCGCGCAACAGCCGGAACGCTTCGGCGACTTCGTCGGCGTCCAGCAGCGGGTCGGGCCGGTGTAGCAACAGCAAGTCCAGCGTCTCCAGCCCCATCGCGCGCAGCGATTGCTCGGCCGAAGCGACGATATGGGCGCGACTGGTATCGTAATGCTGCAGACGATGCGCCGGCCGGTGGCTGGACACCAGCTTGATGCCGCATTTGCTGACGAACTGGAAGCGCTGACGCAAATGCGGCGCCAGCGCCAGCGCCGCGCCGAGCAGGGTTTCGCTCTGATAATCGCCGTAAATGTCGGCCTGGTCTATGCTGGTGATGCCGAGTTCCAGCGCCTGTTCCAGGAAAGCCACGGTTTGCTGCGGCGTCATTTGCCAATCGGCCAGACGCCACAAACCGAGCACGATGCGCGAGAATTCCGGCCCGCTCGCCGTCAGCTGTCTACGCGGCGACTTCATGCCACCTCCTGCACCTGGCGCAGCATCGCCTGCAGCTGCGCCGTCTTGCAATAACCGGAAGCGATCAGGTGCAAGCCCTCCTGATGCACCAGCAACAACGCGGGAAAGCCGCGTATACCCCAGCGCTGGCTTTGCTCGAAATCGGCGCGCGTCTCGGCCATGGTCATCGTCGCGCTCAGCGTTTCAAGAAAACTCTCCACATCAAAAGCCGCGCCGCCGGCCGTCGTATTCAGGGCATTCACGCAGATTTGCGCCAGCACGCGCAAATCGGTGACATCCTGCGCCTCGGCGTAGAAGGCATGCTGAATCGCGCGCAGCACCGTCAGCATAGTCTGCGACGGCATGTCGTCCGCCAAGGTGCGCGCCGCCACCACGGCGCGGCAGGCCGGCTCGGTATCGTAGACAAAGCCCGGCCGCATCAGGCCAGGCATGGTAAACGGCAAACCGCTGGCCCCGGCCACATGCCGCCAGTGGCCGAGTATCATCTCAGCCGTGGCGGCGTCGCTAGCTTCCGTGTTGTATGCACGCAAGCCGCCCAATACGACGTCCAGCCGCGCCTCCGGCAAACTATCCAGCAAAGCCTGCAACTCGGGGCCGAAACCGTAACACCAGGAACACATGGGGTCGGCGATATAGATCAGATGGGTCATTCCCGCTCCTGCGAATTATCTTGCGGCAGATTGTATAGAACTTCGGCGCCTCCGGTTTTCAAGCCGGATACAGCGCGCCGAGGATGCGCAAGCCGCGCGCGCCGGTGACCTCGGGCAGATTGCCGGGCTGCCTGTGCACAAAACGTTGCGCCAGCCAGGCAAACGCCAACGCTTCCACATGCTGCGGCGCGACCCCGAGTTCGGCCGTGCTGCCGACCATGGCCGCCGAAGAATTTTCGCGCAAGGCCAGCTGCAAGTCTTGCATCAGGCGGATGTTAAAGGCGCCGCCGCCGCACACATACACGCCGGCGGCATCCGGCGCATGGCGCGCGATCGCCTGCGCCAGCGTAGTCGCCGTGAACGCGCACAGCGTGGCTTGCACATCGATAGGCGCGCATGCAGGAAACTCGCGCAATTTTTCATCAAGCCAGTCAGCGTGAAACAAGTCGCGCCCGGTGCTTTTCGGCGGCGGCTGCTGCAAGTACGGTTCGGCCAGCAAGGCCTGCAGCAAGGCTGGAATCACCGTGCCGTAAGCGGCCCAGGCGCCGTTCTCGTCATAAGCCTTGCCCTGATGCAGCGCGATCCAGGCATCCAGCAGCACATTGCCGGGTCCCGTGTCGAAACCCGTGGTGCGGCCATCGGCATGCAGGATGCTGATATTGCTGATGCCGCCGATATTCGCCACCACGCGGCAGACGCCGGGCTGGCCGAAGATGGCGCGGTGAAAGGCCGGCACCAGCGGCGCACCCTGGCCGCCGGCGGCGATATCGCGGCTGCGGAAATCGGCGATCACGTCCAGCCCGCTCAGCTCGGCCAGCAAGGCCGGGTTATTGGTTTGGCGCGTGTAGCCGAGTTCTGGCCGGTGCCGTATGGTCTGACCGTGCACGCCGATGGCGCGCACGGCCAGTTCCGGCGCCTGGCTGCGCAATTGCTGCACACAGTCGGCGTACGACCGCGCCAGCGCGTTCGCCAGCACAGCTTCGCTATGGATTTCATTCTCGCCCGGTTGCTGCAAGGCCAGCGCCTGCTGCCTCAGCACCTCGGGAAACGGCAGGTAAGCCGCGGCCAGCAGCTCCGGTGCTCCATCAACCGGCAAGGCCACCAGCACGCCGTCCACACCATCGAGGCTGGTGCCGGACATCAGGCCTATGTAAATTTCATCGCTCATTGTGTCGCTCAAATAAAAAAGGCCGAACACCCGGTTCGGCCTGTTATTGCAGTGTCGTTCAGCGCGAAGCCAGCTTCATCACTTCCGCCTGGCGCTCCGGGCGCAGCAAGGTGAAGCGGTGCGACATGTCGTCGGCCACGGTCTTGAAGCGCGACATGTCGTTGGCCGCCAGCGGCGGCGCATTCGGCACGCTGACCGACATCGGGTCGCGCGCCTCGTTATTCACGCGGAATTCGTAATGCAGGTGCGGGCCGGTGGACCAGCCGGTGGTGCCAACATAGCCGATCACCTCGCCCTGGCTGACCTTGCTGCCCTTGCGGATGCCGGCCGCGAAGCGGCTCATGTGCGCATACGCGGTGCTGTAATTCGACCAGTGCTTGAGCACCACCAGATTGCCGTAACCGCCGCTATGGCTGGCCGATTCCACCACGCCATCGCCGGAAGCGCGGATAGGGGTACCGCTGACCGCTGCGAAATCGACACCCTTATGCGCTTTCCACTGGCCGGAAATCGGATGCAGGCGCATAGAGAAACCGGAAGAGACGCGGGTAAATTCCAGCGGCGAGCGCAGGAAGGCTTTTTTCAGCGACTTGCCGTCGAAACCGTAATAACCGCCTTGCCCGCCGGCTTCATCGAACCACACCGACTGGTAGAGCTTGCCGGCATTGCTGAACTCGCCGGCCAGCACGCGGCCGTTTTTCACCAGCTCGCCGTTTTGCCAGAAGCTCTCATACACGATGTTGAAATGGTCGCCGCGTTGTAAATGGCGGAAATCGATATTGGTCTCGAACATGCTGACGATCTGCGTCGCGATGTTGTCGGGAATATTCGCTTCGTCGGTCGCCGCAAACAGGGAGGAGCGGATAGCGCCGGAACGCATTTCCACCCGGCGCTCCAACTTGGCGGCGCTATCGGCGGAGACCAGCTTGCCGGACGCATCGCGGCTGACCACGATATTGCGGGCCGGTTTGTCGGCGCTATCGAGCATGGTGGTCTGCAGCCACTCGAGCTCGCCTTCGTCGTTGGTCTGCACCCGCACCGCCTTGCCCGGCCGCACCTGCAGCAGCTTGCGCGCTACCGTGTCGGCTTTGATGAACTGGTTGGCTTCGTCGTCGTCCACGCCGAGGCGCAACAACAGCGCGCCCAAGGTGTCGCCGCGCTGCACTTTTTCTTCACGGATGAAATGCTGCTCGCTGGCTTCCAGCGCCGCGACTTGTTCATCGAGTTGCGGCAGGTCCAGTTGTTGGGTGATCTTTTTGACAGGCAAATCCGCTGCATCGGGCGCCATAGGCGCTACACCGACCGCGCCGAAGGCGCATACCGCGAAAAATAAGGCAGAAAAGGAAACGATGCGGGAAGCACGTGTAGAGCCGAACAACCGCCTGCTACCAGAAACTAGTTGAATGAATTTATCTGATGGACGCATGCAATAAGTTAAAATTAACTGTTTTTATCGAAAATTCCGGGTCGCCGCCGGCTATATAAGTTCAACGCCAGCGATAAGGCAATCGCGCGATTATATAGCAATCCTGAGCAAAACCAGCCCGGCAAGTCGCTGATTATGGATACAGAATACGGATTCGACCAGCGGTGTTACAAAAAATTTGATGTAGATTAAAAGATGAGCTCAGTACAAAACCCCAGCACCCCAAACAACGCCCCCAATACCGCCCTGCCTCTGACCGACACCGTCCTGCACGCGCTGGCCGTCGCCAAACGCGGCGTGGATGAATTGCTGATCGAATCCGAATTCGCCCAGAAACTGGCGCGCAGCGAACAGACCGGCCAGCCTTTGCGCATCAAGCTCGGGCTGGATCCGACCGCGCCCGATTTACATCTTGGCCATACCGTGGTGCTGAACAAGATGCGTCAATTGCAAGATCTCGGCCATAACGTGATCTTCCTGATCGGCGATTTCACTTCGATGATAGGCGACCCGTCCGGCCGTAACGTGACCCGTCCGCCGCTGACGCGCGAGCAGATCGAAGAAAACGCCCAGACTTATTTCAAGCAGGCGGCGCTGGTGCTGGACGAGAGCAAGACCGAGATCCGCTACAACTCCGAATGGTCCGATCCGCTCGGTGCGCGCGGCATGATACAGCTGGCTTCCAAATACACGGTGGCGCGCATGATGGAGCGCGATGATTTCACCAAGCGCTACAAGGCCGGCACCCCGATCTCGGTGCATGAATTCCTGTACCCGCTGATGCAGGGCTACGATTCGGTGGCGCTGAAAGCCGATCTGGAGCTGGGCGGCACCGACCAGAAATTCAATTTGCTGGTGGGACGCGAATTGCAAAAAGACTGGGGTCAGGAGCCGCAATGCATACTGACCATGCCGCTGCTGGAAGGCCTGGACGGCGTGGAAAAAATGTCCAAGTCGAAGAACAACTACATCGCCATCACCGAGCCGGCCAACACCATGTTCGCCAAGATCATGAGTATTTCCGACGAGATGATGTGGAAATATTACGAGCTGCTGTCGTTCTGCTCGATAGAACAGATCGCCGCTTACAAGCAAGCCGTGGCCGCAGGCCAGAACCCGCGCGACGTCAAAGTCGCACTGGCGCAGGAGATCGTCACGCGCTTCCACAACCGGCAAGCGGCGGAAGAGGCGCTGAACGATTTCGTGAATCGTTCCAAGGGCGGGATCCCGGACGACGTGCCGGAGATCAGCCTGTGCGGCGCGCCTATCGGCATCGGCCAGCTGCTGAAGCAAGCCAACCTGTGCGCCTCGACCTC
>JACPWS010000043.1 GCA_016196925.1 Burkholderiales bacterium
GACTGGAATCCGGTCACCATCGTGCATTTAAACCCCGAAAAAGGATCCACACCGAACAAGAACATGGAGGAAGATCGGCGCGCACTAAAAAAAGCGGCCTGAACTACGAAATTAGGCGACAACTAGCTTGAAAAATTCCGACCACAAAGATAGTAAATACATTCTTCCGTACTTGAGTACACTGAAGCTAGCTGAGCAAAAGGCAAAAATTACCGAGGCAACACAAGAGCTCTGGCAAAAATACCCTGTTACCCTGATAGAGTTTGTGCATTTTTTTCAATACATTGCGATTAAATACAGCTGCTATAGATCTGAATTTATAAAGGCGTACCTCACGCGGCACAGAGTGAGCTCGTATTAGACCACTTTTTTCCAGGAACACTACGCCTTGATCGCTTGGTGGGAGCAACTACTCCTCGGCGGAAACTTTGCTTTTGGCTCAAACCACCAACTCGGAATATGATGCAAGCGCTCGGCCAGAATTATGAGGAACATGCGCAATTTTCGCCGTAGAAAGCCGAATTAGGGAATGTTCATGTCCCGCATAACAGATGAGCGTATCAGCATGCTAAGACGAATGGCGAAAACGCCACCAATCCAGTCCAATCCGTTCCAGATCAAGATGGCATACCAAATGGCATACCGATGAAGCAATAAAAAGAAAAAGCCCTTAAAAATCAAGGGCTTATCTTCATATCTTGGCGGAGAGGGGGGGATTCGAACCCCCGATACGTTTTACCGTACGCCTGATTTCGAGTCAGGTACATTCAACCACTCTGCCACCTCTCCGGCTTAGTGTCCGCTTATCAGCGAAGCCGCCGATTATAGCAAAGAAATAGTTGATTTCATAGCCTCTGAAAAATCGCACGGCTGCAACGCTCGCACAGACGGATGTCCGTCAGCGAAAACGACATCAGGCGGTCATAAATTATCCCTATATTCACGGCATCCGATCCGAATCGCCGCAGCGGCGGCCCTGCATATCTGAACATGGAAACCATTGATAACATATTGACAGCGGAGCCTGTAGTACAACTCTCGCCACGCGCCCCGACCTTTTCCGCCTTGCAGGATGAGCTGACCACAGCGCCGCTGGAAAACGGCGCATCGATGCTGGCGCAATTGCGGCGCATCATCGAGCAGCGCCTGCTGACGGCGCGTTTTCAGCCTATCGTGCAAATGCAGAGCGGGGAAATTCTCGGCTATGAAGGTTTGATACGCGGCCCTTCGGACAGCCCTTTGCACTCGCCAGCGAATCTGTTTAAGGCGGCCTGGGAAAACAATCTGACGGTGACGGTAGAGCATTTGTGCCGGCGCGTCGTGCTGGAGCAGTTTGCCGCCCAGAAGCTGCCCGGCAAGCTGTTTCTGAATGTCAGCCCGGAATGCCTGCTGCAAAAGGATGTGCGCTATGGCGAGACGCTGGACTATATCCATGAGCTGGGCATCAATCCGCAACGCGTGATTATCGAGCTGACCGAATACCAGCCCACCCACGATTACGCCTTGCTGCGCGAGGCGGTGCTGCATTATCGCGAGATGGGTTTCGAGATTGCGATTGACGATCTGGGCGAAGGTTTCTCCAGTCTGCGCCTGTGGTCGGAACTGAAGCCGGAATACGTGAAGATAGACATGCATTTCATCCAGGGCATAGACCATGATCCGGTAAAGATGCAATTCGTGCGCTCTATCCAGAGCATCGCGGAAAAATCCGGCACCCGGGTGGTGGCGGAAGGCATAGAAACCCAGGCCGAGTTGCTGGCGATACGCGAACTGGGCGTCGCCTGCGGCCAGGGCTATCACATCGCCAGGCCGCATGCTACGCCGGCGCGCGCCATCTCGGCCGAAGTGGCAAAAATCCTCAGCGCCAATCAGCAGCATTTGCCGCGCCGCGCCTCGTCCGCCTTTGAACAAGCGGTGACGGTGGAAAAGATTCTGAAGACGCCGCCGACGATTGCTTCTTCCATGCTAAACAATCAGGTGGACGAGGTGTTTCTGCAGCATCCGAAATTGCAGATCATTCCGGTGGTGGACGATGGCATGCCGATCGGGCTGATCAATCGCTATCACATGATAGATCGCTTCGCGCGCCCATATCAGCGCGAGCTGTACGGCAAGAAGCCGTGCACGGTATTCATGGAGCCGCATCCGGTGATCGTGGACAAGAACACCAGCATGCAGGATGTCAGCCATATCATCGTGGAAGCCAATCCCGAACACCTGATCAACGGCATCATCATTACCGACCAGGGGCGTTACCTGGGCCTGGGCACCGGGCCGGACCTGATGCGCGAAATCACGCAGATGCAAATCAATGCGGCGCGTTACGCCAATCCGCTGACGCAGTTGCCGGGCAATGTGCCGATCAACGAACACATAGACTTGCTGCTGCAAAAACAGCAGACGTTTAGCGCCTGCTATTGCGATCTCGATCATTTCAAGCCGTTTAACGATGTGTACGGCTACCGGCGCGGCGACGACATTATCCAGATGACCAGCGAGGTGCTGAAGCAGCATTGCGACCCGCAACAGGATTTTATCGGTCACATAGGCGGCGACGATTTCATCATCCTGTTTCGCAGCGCCGACTGGGAAGCGCGCTGCCAGGCCATCTTGCACAGCTTTGCGCTGGCGATCCAGGATTTTTACAGCAATGAAGACCGCGAACGCGGCGGCTACCTGAGCGAAGACCGGCAAGGGAAGAAAGTGTTTTATCCGCTGGTCAGCCTGTCGCTGGGCGTGGTCAAGTCGCGCCTGAACCAGTATTACTCGCACCACCAGATCTCGATTGCGGCGTCGGACGCCAAAAAGCAGGCCAAGAAAATTCATGGCAACAGCTTGTTTGTGGAGCGGCGCTCGGAATTGGATTTGCGGCTGGCTGGTTAATTCTAAGGCGGGACGGTGCAGGCAGTTCCTGCAGTATAGCGGCGAAAGACACTGGATCCCTGCCTTCGCAGGGATGACGACTTTGAAAGCGCGGCTGAATGGATTAACACCGCCGGATAAGGCGATGCTTATCCGGCTTTTTTTCGTGCACTATGCGCGGCGGCTTAAGCGGCGGCCGCTTGCAACTTGCTGATGCCGCCCATGTAAGGCAGCAAAGCCTCAGGAATCACGACGCTGCCATCGGCTTGCTGATAATTCTCCAGTACGGCGACCAGGGTGCGGCCGACCGCCAGGCCGGAGCCATTCAGGGTGTGCACCAGTTCCGGCTTGCCCTGGGCGTTGCGGAAGCGCGCTTGCATGCGGCGCGCCTGGAAGGCTTCCATGTTCGATACCGAAGAAATCTCGCGGTAAGTGTTTTGCGCCGGCAGCCAGACTTCCAGATCGAAAGTCTTGGCGGCGCCGAAGCCCATGTCGCCGGTACACAGGCTGACCACGCGATACGGCAGGCCGAGCTTTTGCAGCACCGCTTCGGCGTGGCCGACCATTTCGTCGAGCGCCTGCATCGAGGTATCCGGATGGACGATCTGCACCATTTCCACCTTGTCGAACTGGTGCTGGCGTATCATGCCGCGCGTGTCGCGGCCGTAGCTGCCGGCTTCCGAGCGGAAGCAAGGGGTATGCGCGGTCAGCTTGATCGGCAAGGCATCGGCGGCGACGATCTCGTCGCGCACGGTGTTGGTCAGCGTGACTTCGGAAGTCGGGATCAGGTACAGGGTCTCGCCCTCGCCTTCTTGCCCGCCCTTCTTGACGGCGAACAAGTCTTCTTCGAACTTGGGCAACTGGCCGGTGCCGCGCATGGAATCGGCGTTCACCATGTAAGGCGTATAGCATTCGGTATAGCCGTGCTCCTGGGTCTGGGTGTCCAGCATGAATTGCGCCAGCGCGCGGTGCAGGCGGGCGATGCCGCCTTTCATGACGGAAAAACGCGAGCCGGTCAGCTTGACGGCGGTATCAAAATCGAGGCCGAGGGCCGCGCCGACGTCGACGTGGTCTTTCACGTCGAAATCGAAGCTGCGCGGGGTGCCGACGCGACGCAGTTCGACGTTGGCGCTTTCGTCCTGGCCGACCGGCACCGATTCGTGCGGCAGATTCGGGATCGTTTGCAAGAAGGCTGTCATCTGCATCTGCACTTCGCCCAGACGCAGTTCCGAGGCTTTCAGTTCGTCGGCGATAGCGCCGACTTCAGCCATCGCGGCGGAGGCGTCTTCGCCCTTGCCTTTGAGCATGCCGATTTGCTTGGACAGGCTGTTGCGCTTGCCTTGCAATTCTTCGGTGCGGGTCTGGATGTGCTTGCGCTCGGCTTCCAGCACATTGAAAGTCTCGACATCGAGCGGGAATTTACGGGTCGCCAGACGGGCGGCCACGATGGCGATGTCTTTACGGAGCAGTTGAATATCGATCATGGTGAACAGCGGCTAAAAAGGGAGGTAAGCGAATCGCGTATTGTAACAAGGGCACGCCGATTTCCCTACGGATAATAGCAAAGCGCCGGTAGCGCGCCGGCTGCGCTGCCCCGTCCACCTCGCGACGGGGTTCCGAGCATAAAACATACTAGGGGGTAGTATATTTTAAAGCCGTTTAAATTCACTGACGACAGAGCATTTTTTAAACATACTCCCCTTAAATTGCAAAATTAACGGCGCTTCAGCCAGGCGCCGCTAATGTCCGGCCTGATCGATGGCCGCATCCAGCTTTTCTATGACGCTATCCGGCACTTGTTTGCTGCACCAGAGATGGCGCGGGTCTTCGTACAGCGGCTCGGAAAATCGTATCAACTTGAAATCTTTTAAAGGATAGCCGGAGCGCCGCATCAATTCCAGCGCCTCTTCTTCGCCGATAAAGAAATAATCGGTGCGCTTGTAGATCAGCATATGCAACATATTGATATTCTCGCCGGTCGCGACGGCGGTATGCGGTTGATAGCGCCTGATCAGCGCATCCAGTGTTTGCCCATAGGAATACATTTCCTTGATCAGCAAGACGGCACCTTCCTTTTGCAGCAAGTCGGCGACCGTCATCTCATTCCCCAGCTTGCCGTTGCCGGCCAGGGTCAGGGCCACCGTCTTCAACCCCTGATAGATAGGATGCGTATATTTCCCCAGCTTTTCCCGTTCGGGATTTTTGTACCAGCCGACCAGGCAAGCCGGCTCTCGATTTTCGCGTATCAGGTAGACCTGGGTGCCGGCCGGGGCTTTTTTCCACACATAAGCGATGCCGGCGCGCTGGAATAGCAGCCTGGCGGGCGTCGCCGTCAAGCCTCCGACTTCGCCGTTCGCCTGCGTCTCCAGGTAAGGGATGCGCTCGTTGTAATACAAAACGATAGGTTCGGCAGCGCTATCGTGCGCCGCCGGCAAGAGCGCGACGAAGACCAAAACAGGCGTTAGTTTCATAAGTTTTTCCCGACTGTAGCGCTCCACTCTTGACAGAATTGTTGTCTGTTTTTCCGGGTAATACAAAAAAATTTATTAATGTAAGAGCATGATTTAAGACCCAGTGCCTATCGCCAAGGCTGCCGGGAAGTTAGCCAGCTTCTTTATCGAGCCGGCGCAGATACGCGAGCTTGTCGGCGATCTTGATTTCCAGCCCGCGCGGCACCGGGCGGTACCACGATGCGTTTTCCAGACCCTCGGGCAGATAGGTTTCGCCGGCGGCATAGGCGTCGGGCTCGTCGTGCGCGTAGCGGTACAGCTTGCCGTAGCCGAGTTCCTTCATCAGCCGGGTCGGCGCATTGCGCAGATGCTCGGGCACCAGGCGCGACTTATCCTTGGCAACCAGGGCGCGCACCGCATTGTAAGCCTTGTACACGGCGTTCGATTTGGCAGCGCAGGCGAGGTAGATCACCGCCTCGGCCAGCGCCAGCTCGCCTTCCGGCGAACCGAGGCGCTCATAGGTTTCGGCCGCATCGAGCGTGATGCGCAAGGCGCGCGGGTCGGCCAGACCGATGTCCTCGGCCGCCATGCGCACGATGCGGCGCGCCAGATAGCGCGGGTCGGCGCCGCCGTCCAGCATGCGCACCAGCCAGTACAGGGCGGCGTCGGGGCTGGAGCCGCGCACCGATTTATGCAGGGCGGAAATCTGGTCGTAAAACGCATCGCCACCGTTATCGAAGCGGCGCAAGGCGTCGCCCAGGCATTGCGCCAGCAAAGCCGGATCGACTTGCGTCAAGCCCTTGGCGTTGGCGGCGCGGGCCACGATATCGAGGTTATTCAAGAGTTTGCGGCCGTCGCCGTCGGCGCTGGCGACCAGGCTGGCGCCGGCTTCCGGCGTGAATTGCAAGCCGTCCAGCTCGCGCGCGCAGGCGCGTTGCAGCATCGCTTGCAGATCGTCGTCGGCCAGCGATTTCAGCACATACACGGCCGCGCGCGACAGCAAGGCACTGTTTACTTCAAACGAGGGATTCTCGGTGGTGGCGCCGATAAAGGTAAACAAGCCGCTTTCTACGTGCGGCAAAAACGCGTCTTGCTGGCTCTTGTTGAAACGGTGCACCTCGTCCACAAACAGGATGGTGCGGCGCTGCGACGTCGCCTGCAGGATCTGGGCGCGCTCGACCGCCTCGCGGATATCCTTGATACCGGACAGCACGGCCGACAGTGCGATGAATTCGCAATGAAAGGCGTCCGCCATCAGGCGCGCCAACGTGGTCTTGCCGACGCCGGGCGGCCCCCACAAGATCATAGAATGCGGTTCGCCCGAGGCAAACGCCACGCGCAGCGGCTTGCCCTCGCCCAGGATGTGCTGCTGACCGATCACGTCGTCCAGCGTGGCCGGGCGCATGCGCTCGGCCAACGGTGCCAGTTTATTGCGCATGATCGTCACTTATTGCTGAAACACGTCGGCCCCGGAAGGGACGACGAATTTAAATTGATCGGGTTTCAGGGCGGGATTTTTCTCCATGTTTTTCAGGGTCAGCACCGATGTCTGACCGAAACTGTCGCGCAACTCCAGCGCGACCGGCAACCCGTCTTTCAAGCCTATGCCGATGTGATCGAACTGCGTGTCCTTGCTCTTGGCGCTGGCTTCCAGCCATTCCACGCCCTGTTTGCTGCCTACATCTTTCAGCACGAAATTCTGTTCCAGATCGCCGCTGCCGAACAGGATAGCGGCCGGGCTGGAGCCGAGCGCATTGGCCAGCTTCCTGATGCTGACCTGGTTCAAGTCCTTGTCGTAGATGAACAGCTTGTCGCCGTCGGCCTGCAACACTTGCTCATACGGCTTGGCATAAGTCCAGATAAACTTGCCGGGGCGCGCAAACAGAAACGTGCCGCTGAAAGTCTTGCTGACTTTCGGGCTGCCATCCACCAGCTTGACTTGCTGCTGGATAAAATCGCCCCTGGCGCTCTTGGTATTCGCCACGAAAGCCTTGAATTGCTCTACCGCCGAGGCTTGCACCCACAGCGGCCAGGCCAGCACGCAGGCGACTGCGGTGGCGAAAAATCGATTGTTCTGGCTCACTATTTTCACTGTTGTTTCCTATTCTGTATTCCCGGCCGGCACCAGGATTTCGCGGTTGCCGTTCGACTGCATGGTAGATACGACGCCGCTTTGCTCCATTTGTTCCAGCAGACGGGCGGCGCGATTGTAACCGATACGCAAATGGCGCTGCACCAGCGAGATCGAGGCGCGCCGGTTCTTCAGCACCACCGCTACCGCCTGGTCGTATAAGGCGTCGGCTTCACCCCCGCCCGCCGCCTCGCCGCCGACAGCACCGTCCGCGCCCTCTTCCAGCACGCCGCCTTCGAGTATGCCTTCGATGTAATTCGGTTCGCCCTGCGCCTTCAGATGCTGCACCACGCGGTGCACTTCCTCGTCGGAGACGAAAGCGCCATGCACACGCACCGGCAGGCCGGTGCCGGGCGGCATGTACAGCATGTCGCCCATGCCGAGCAAGGCTTCGGCGCCCATCTGGTCGAGAATGGTGCGCGAATCGATCTTGCTGCTGACCTGAAACGCGATGCGGGTAGGAATATTCGCCTTGATCAGGCCGGTGATCACGTCCACCGACGGCCGCTGCGTAGCCAGGATCAGGTGGATGCCGGCCGCGCGCGCCTTCTGGGCGATACGGGCAATCAGCTCTTCCACCTTCTTGCCGACCACCATCATCAAGTCGGCCAGCTCGTCGATGATGATCACGATGGTGGGCAGCTTGTCCAGCGGTTCCGGCGCATCCGGCGTCAGGCTGAAAGGATTCGGGATCAGCTCCTCCTTGCGGATCGCCTCGGCGATCTTGGCGTTGTAACCGGCCAGATTGCGCACGCCGAGCTTGGACATCAGCTTGTAACGACGCTCCATCTCGGCCACCGCCCAGTTCAGCGCGTGGCCAGCCTGGCGCATATCGGTCACCACCGGCGCCAGCAAATGCGGGATACCTTCATACACCGACATTTCCAGCATCTTGGGGTCGATCAGTATCATGCGCACATCGTGCGGATCGGACTTGTACAGCAGCGACAAGATGGTGGCGTTGATGCCGACCGACTTACCGGAGCCGGTGGTACCGGCCACCAGCAAGTGCGGCATCTTGGACAGGTCGGCCACCACAGGATGCCCGGCGATATCCTTGCCGAGCGCCACCGTCAGGCTGGAGGAGCTGTCGTTGTAGACCTTGGAGCCGAGGATTTCCGTCAGGCGCACGATCTGGCGCTTGGGATTCGGCAATTCCAGGCCCATGAAGTTTTTGCCGGGGATGGTTTCCACCACGCGTATCGAGGTCAGCGACAGCGAGCGCGCCAGGTCACGCGCCAGGTTCACGATCTGGCTGCCCTTGACGCCGGTGGCCGGTTCGATTTCATAGCGGGTCACCACCGGTCCCGGATAAGCCGCCACCACCTTGGCCTCCACCCCGAAATCGGACAGTTTCTTTTCTATCAGGCGGCTGGTGAATTCCAGCGTCTGCACGCTGACGGTTTCCTGCACCGGCGGCGGCTCATCGAGCAGGGATAAGGGTGGCAGATTGGTGTCGGGCATATCGTTGAACAGCGAGACTTGCTTCTCTTTCTCGACGCGCTCGGAGCGCTGCACCGCCACCACTTGCGGCTCTATCCGTATCGGCGCGGCCTCGACGATCTTGGCGCGCTCCTGCACCACGACTTCTTCGCGCTTGACGGCGGCAGTCTGACCGAGCCGGCGATCTTGCCGGTCCGCATTCTTGTTTTGCACGAATACAAACAAGCATTCAAGCGCGCCGCCTATGCGCTCGGCGATGCTCAGCCAGGACACATGAAAATACAGGCTGATCCCGAGCGCGATCAACAGCAGCAAAAATAAGGTAGAGCCGGTGAACCCAAACGCGCTGAACGCGGCGCCGCCTATCAATTCGCCAAGCACGCCGCCGGGCGCGCGCGGCAAGGCGGTTTTCAGGGTATGCAGGCGCAGATATTCGAGGCCCAGGCTGCCCGCCATCAACAGGGCAAAACCGGCCATCTGTATCATTTTTTCGAACTGCTGCGGCTCCGGCTCGGGCTCCGCCCCGACCAGGAAACGCAGCGACAGCTTGCGATAAGCTTTCCAGACTTGCCGCAGCGAGGCGACGCACCACCACCAGGCCGACAAGCCGAAAATAAACAAGAGCAAGTCAGCAATCCAGGCGCCTACCCGGCCGCCGGTATTGTGTACCGTCGCCACCAGACTGGCATGCGACCAGCCCGGGTCGGCCTTGGCGTAAGTCAGTAAAATCAGGATCAGGTAGGCGCTCAGCGCCGCAAACAAGATCCAACGCGCCTCCATCAGCAAGATCACCAGCCGCCCCGGCAAGGGCGGCGGCGGATTTACTTTGCTTTTGCGGGTATAGGCTTCGTTGCTAGTAGTCATAAATCAATCAAAATCGCGATGGTAGCGGCCGCCCACGCGGCAAACCGCTGACAAGATAGCATGTTAGATGCCGCGCGCCAAACGGGACCTAATCTGCGGAGGATAGTCTATAATTTGTCCCGCTTCGCACAATGAGGTGCCAATGACGTGCTTATGCGCCGGATTGCTTGAATTTTGCGTTCACAGCCCCATCTGCAAGCGACTCCAGACAAGCTCGTCCGCACCACATCGTTCAACCCTACTTCTTCAGGTCTGCTCATGTCTACACCAAAACACGCCAACGTATTGATCCTCGGTTCCGGTCCGGCAGGTTATTCTGCAGCGGTTTACGCCGCCCGCGCCAATCTCAAACCGGTATTGATCACAGGCGTGGAGCAAGGTGGGCAATTGATGACCACCACCGATGTGGAAAACTGGCCGGCCGATCCGCTCGGCGTGCAAGGCCCGGAACTGATGCAGCGCTTCCTGCAACATGCAGAACGCTTCAATACCGAAATCATTTTCGATTACATCCATACCGCCAAGCTGAATGAAAAGCCGATACGCCTGATCGGCGACCAGGCCGAATATACCTGCGATGCCCTGATCGTGGCCACCGGCGCCTCGGCGCAATACCTGGGCTTGCCTTCCGAGCAAGCCTTCATGGGCAAGGGCGTGTCGGCCTGCGCCACGTGCGACGGTTTCTTTTATCGCGGCAAGGAAGTGGCCGTGGTCGGCGGCGGTAATACCGCAGTCGAAGAAGCGCTGTATTTGTCGAATATCGCCAGCAAGGTCACGCTGATCCACCGCCGTGACAAGTTCCGCGCCGAACCTATCCTGATCGACCGCCTGATGGCCAAGGTCGAAGAAGGCAAGATAGCAATCAAATGGAGCCACACGCTCGATGAAGTGACCGGCGACGAATCCGGCGTCACCGGCATCAACATCAAATCGACCGACGGCGTCGTCAGCGCCATCCCCGTGCACGGCATCTTCATCGCGATCGGTCACAAGCCGAACACCAGCATCTTCGAAGGCCAGCTCGAGATGCACAACGGCTACATCAAGACCCGCAACGGCACCGAAGGCATGGCGACCGCCACCAATATTCCCGGCGTGTTTGCCGCCGGTGATGTGCAGGACCACATCTACCGCCAGGCCGTGACCAGCGCCGGCACCGGTTGCATGGCCGCGCTCGACGCCCAGCGTTTCCTGGAAGAGTAAAACGGTAGCCGTATGTCGTCTTTGAAGAATTTTTCCGATCTGAAATCGCTGGCTCAGCAATTGAAACAGCAGCAAGAGGCGCGGCAACGCGCCGAAGCGGAAAAACTGCAGCGTGAAAAAAAGGCCAGGGCCGAGGCCAATATTTTCCGTTCCAGCGTGGGCGCGGTCGAACCGCTGAAAACGGCAGCCAAGCATCAGGCTGCGCCAGACAAGCCACAGCCGCTGCCGTTCCAGCACCTGGCCGATGAACAGGCGGCCCTGCAAGAGTCGCTGTCGGACGAGTTCGACGCCGAATCCCTGCTGGAAACCGATGGAAACCTCAGCTACACCCGGCCCGGCATAGGCAGCGATGTGGTCAAAAAACTGCGCAAGGGCCACTGGGTGATACAGGCGCAACTCGACTTGCACGGCTTGCGGCGCGATCAGGCCAGGGACAGCCTCGGCGAATTCTTACGCCGCTGCGTGCGCAATGGCACACGTTGCGTGCGCATCATCCATGGCAAGGGCCTGGGGTCGGTGAATAAAGAGCCCGTGCTGAAACACAAGGTCAGAAACTGGCTGATACAAAAAGACGAAGTGCTGGCCTTCAGCCAGGCCACCGCCGCCGATGGCGGCTCCGGCGCCCTGATCGTCTTGCTGAAGGCTTAACAAGCCGCCAGACAGCCTAATCTCAAACGGCATCCGGGCCGGTTTCGCCGGTACGGATGCGTATCACCTGCTCGACGTTTTGCACGAAAATCTTGCCATCGCCAATCTTGCCAGTATGGGCGGCCTTGATGATGGCGTCCACCACATGGTCGCTGATCTTGTCGTCGACCACCACTTCCACCTTGATCTTGGGCAGAAAGTCGACCACGTATTCGGCGCCGCGGTACAATTCCGTGTGGCCTTTCTGACGACCGAAACCCTTCACTTCGACCACGGTCAAACCGGTCACACCGACCTCGGCCAAGGCTTCGCGCACTTCGTCGAGCTTAAACGGCTTAATAATTGCGGTAATCTGTTTCATCATCTCTCCTGTATTTTTCGCGAATCAATCTCTGAATTTGGACGTAATAGGATAGCGCCAGTCGCGGCCAAACGCCCGGTGCGTCACCCGTATGCCTATCGGGGCCTGGCGCCGTTTGTATTCATTAATTTTAATCAGATGGGTGATTCTTTCCACATCTTCTGCACGATAGCCGGCCGCCACGATTTCCGCCCTGGCTTTATTATCTTCCATGTACATCGCCATGATGCCGTCCAGTATTTCATACGGCGGCAAGGAATCCTGGTCGGTCTGGTCCGGGCGCAATTCGGCCGACGGCGCGCGCGTCAGTATGCGTTCGGGGATCACGGCCGACAAACTGTTGCGATAGGCGCACAAGCGGTACACCATGGTCTTGGCGATATCCTTAATAACGGCAAAACCGCCGGCCATATCGCCGTACAGGGTGCAATAACCGACCGCCATTTCGCTCTTGTTGCCGGTAGTCAGGACGATGGAGCCGTACTTATTCGACAGCGCCATCAAGATCGTGCCGCGTATCCTGGCCTGAATATTTTCTTCGGTGGTATCTTCCTTCAAGCCGGCAAATTCCTGACTCAAGGTTAGCCGGAACGCGTCGAAGCAGGCGCCGATAGGAATCTCGTCGTAACGCACGCCGATACGCTGCACCATTTCGCGCGAATCGAGCCAGGAAATATCGGCGGTATATGGCGAAGGCATCATCACGGCGCGCACCTTGTCGGCGCCCAGGGCATCGACCGCGATCGCCAGCGTCAGCGCCGAATCGACACCGCCGGACAGCCCCAGCACCACGCTGGGGAAGCCGTTTTTACTCACGTAATCGCGCACGCCCAGCACCAGCGCTTGATAGACTTGCGCCTCGAGCGGCAGGATGGCGGCGACGGTTGTCGCTTGCGGCCTCGCTTCTGCGAATTCCACCAGCTGCAAATCGGCTTCGCAGTGTTTCGACTGTGCGCAGACTTCGCCTTGCTGGTTCATGGCAAACGAATTTCCATCGAAAATCAACTCATCCTGTCCACCCACCAGGTTGGCATAGACCAGCGACATGCCCTGCGCAATCACGTTCGTGCGCATGACCTCGTAACGCTGATGCTGCTTGCGCATGTGGTAAGGCGAACCGTTCGGCACCAGCAAGACTTGCGCACCGGCCGCCCTGGCCCTGGCCGGAGCCTCGGCATTCCAGGTATCTTCGCAAATATTGATGCCGAATTGCACGCCCTTGACGGCAAACACGAAAGCCTGGTCGGAAGAGGAAAAATAGCGTTTTTCATCAAACACCATGTCGTTCGGCAGACTGTGTTTGCAATAGCGGCCGAGGATGACGCCATTCAGCAAGACCGACACCGCGTTGTAGCGCCGCCCGTCCTGCTCAGCCGGATGGCCGACCAGGACATGCACGCCATTCAAGGGCGCCAGTTGCGCCGCCAGCGCAGACAAGGCCAGACTGGTCTTGGTGTAAAACGCCTGGCGCAATAACAAATCTTCCGGTGGATAGCCGACCAGGGAAAGCTCGGGAGTGACGACGATATCGGCGCCCTGTGCCGCCGCGCGGCTGGCATAATCAGCAATCTGCGCCGCGTTGCCGGCCAGATCGCCGACGACGCTATTCATTTGAGCGATAGCAACTTTAACTGTCATGGTGGTGCAATCAGTTTCGAATCAAAAATAAATTAAGTCTTACAAAGACGCATTATCGCATGGGCAATGCTTTATTTCCGCCTGAAATCCATGCGTTTCTCCCGCCGCGCTACGCGAGCGGCGCCGGCATTTTCCAGAAAACAAGATGCTTGAATTTTTGCTCAGATCAAGGCATGCTAACGCCATGTCAACGAACACTATTCCGCCATCGACCACACCCGGTTCCGCGCTACCAATCAGCCGCGTTGGGCGCTTTTATCTGACAGAAAAAATAGGCAAGGGATCGAACGGCAGCGTCTTTCTCGGGCACGATCCTGTCATCGACCGGGATGTCGCCATCAAGATACTGATCGCAAGCGGCGGAGCATCCGATAAGAGACAGCGCGAACAGCAATTCATCAATGAAGCGCGCGCCGCAGGACGCTTATCGCATCCGAATATCGTGACTATCTACGATGCGTCCAGCGAAGGCGGCACCACGTTCATCGCCATGGAGTTTCTGCAAGGCCAGGATTTGCGGCACTTGCTTGCCGCCGGCTCCCAGTTCGACATCATAGAAACCGCCAACATCATCCGCAGGATAGCCGACGCGCTGGCCTATGCGCATACGCATGGCGTGATTCATCGCGATATCAAACCTGCCAATATTTTTATTTTGCCTAACAAGCAACCCAAAGTAGTCGATTTCGGCATCGCCCGCAGCCCTAACCGCATCCTGGACGAATCGGGCCAGCCAGAACCAACCCTGTTCAACACCAACATCCTGGGGACCCCCAATTACATGTCGCCGGAACAGGCGGGCGGAAAACCGGTCAGCGCGCAGACCGATATCTATTCGCTGGGCGCCGTCATGTATGAAATGCTGACCCGCCAAAAGCCGTTCCAGACCGAAGAGATCAATAAACTGCTGCACCAGATCATCCATAAAATACCGAAAGCGCCATCCGACATTGCCCCCAACGTCCCGGCTTCGCTTTCCAGAATCGTCATGAAGGCGATGCAAAAAAATCCGGCTGAACGCTATCAAAACGCCGCCGAAATGTCGCTGGCCTTACAAAAATTTTTAGCCAGGGATAAAAAATTGAAACGCAACCGGTCCCGACCCGAAAATCATTCGGCGAGTGCACAGCAAAATCCGAATGGAAAACCTTCCTTTTCATGGATAAGCTGGAGCGCCATCGCTATCGCCGCGCTGTTGGTGCTCATTTCACTATTCCGCTGATCCCGTCAAAAAAAAGGCGCAAACCCTATGTTCGCGCCCTTTTTTTTGTGAAGCCGGCTTACTTGGCTTGTTTATTGAAACTCTCTACGCCGCTCAGAATTTCCGCTTTAGCATCGTCAGGTCCGCCCCAACCTTCGATCTTGACCCATTTGCCTTTTTCCAGGTCTTTGTAATGCTCGAAGAAATGCTGGATTTGCTTCAGGCGCAATTCGTTCATGTCTTCCGGTTTTTGCCAATGGGTATAGATAGGCAGAATCTTATCTACCGGTACGGCCAGGACTTTGGCATCGCTACCGGCTTCGTCCGTCATTTTCAGCACGCCGATAGGACGGCAACGCACGACCACGCCGGGTATCAGCGGGAAAGGCGTAATCACCAGGACGTCGACCGGATCGCCGTCGCCGGCGATAGTTTGCGGCACATAACCGTAGTTGCATGGGTAGTGCATGGCGGTTCCCATGAAACGGTCGACAAAAATCGCGCCGCTGTCTTTATCAACTTCATACTTGATCGGATCGGCATTCATCGGGATTTCGATGATGACGTTGAAATCGTTGGGCAGATCCTTGCCGGAAGTTACGCGATCCAGATTCACTTGGTGGTCCATTCTGTTA
>JACPWS010000042.1 GCA_016196925.1 Burkholderiales bacterium
CCCGCAACACCTTCCCCCTGGACGGGAAACATGTTGAATTCCGGAACGTCAAAAACCGCTACCCAACCCATGTTCACTCCCTGATCACGATCCAATCAACCCGATTGAATTACACGACAAGTAGTCTGACACGGGGGGCCTGGCATCATTTTTGGAAGGATGTGCATCCGATATCGCCGCCACGCGTGGGCACGATGCAGCCGTGCCCACCCTACTTCTGCTAAAACTCGACGCGCTCTATTCTTGATCATATTAGGCAGTTCTTCAATCAATACAGGTCGTGTGCAAGCAAATATGCGCTAGTTTGGATAATTGCTTTTGTCTTAATATCTGGCGCGCGGTCAGCACCAAAAGTAAGCATGTACAATATGCGCCCCTCTCCCCAAACAATTTTCTCAACCGTCCGCCCGTCATCATCAGTAAAAACCTTTGAAATGGCAGGCTTACCACGTACTTGCGTATTCACGGCCTCTTTCATCATATAAAACTTTCCCCCGCTTGCGCCAAGGTCCAACTCAGACAAGTGAACATTGCCTACTCCATCGATTCTGAGAAACCGTTCCACACCAGTCCAAGTATTACTGATTAGCGTTCCACTTGCGACTGCTGCTATTAGTTTCCCACGGTTGAAGGATCTCGCTTTAAAACTAAGCTTTAATGTCGATAGGTCCTTGTGCACTTCCGGCCCGGCAATTTCCCCCTTGTTCTGTAGGCCATTCGCTAAGCTTTGGCGGGCGATATATGCGTTAACGATGTTCAAACGGTCAAAAAATCCTTTCACCATTTCTGGCGCATTTTCTTTCGAACTAAATCCATCGGCTGCCATAGTAGTATTTCCTTGCATCTTCGTCACTTCACCTGGTGGCAGTGGTAGCGGCATCTTCTCCATGTTCACAAGCTCGACCACATCCGCAGTCTGAGGCTGGCTCACCTGTCCGTTAGCTGTCTGCGCGAAAAAGTCCAATGCAATACATACAGCAAGAAGGCTAAAATTTTTTTTCATTTTATGTCCTCAATTCAATATAACCACGAAGCCAGGTAGGGTGGGCACCTGTTCTATCGTGCCCACGCGGAAATGCGCCCTGGCGCCTGGCATCATTTTTGGAAGGATGTACATCCAATATCACCGCCACGCGTGGGCACGATGCAGCCGTGCCCACCCTACTTCTGCAGCATGACCCGCAATAGCTCATACGCAGCGATTCCAGCCTTCCACATTCACGTAATACTTGATCGCCTTGCCGACGCCGCGTGAAAGCAGCGCGCCTTTTTGCAGCAAGTCGGCCAGGTCGCGGGTGGCGGTGGCTTTGGAGGCGCCGGTGATCTTGCTGTGTTTATCGGCCGTCATGCCGCCCAGGAAGCCGCCGTCGCCGGCGTCCAGCAGTTTTTGCAGGGTCTTGCGTTGACGCTGGTTGAAATTGCTGTGCACATGCGCGGCCCAGAACTGCGCTTTTAGTATGGCTTGGCTGATGTGACTCTGCGTAAGCTGGCAGGCGCTCGCAAACAATTTGAGAAACCAGCTGACCCAGGGCGTGATATCCAGGTCGCCGGTTTGCGCCTGGTGCAGCGCGTCGTAATACTCCTTGCGATGTTGCTGCAGGCTGCGCGACATGCTGATCAAGCCGGCGACGCCGAGCTGGTGGGCTTGCTGGTCTTGCGCCAGCGCCATGTCGATGATGGCGCGGCCGATACGGCCATTGCCGTCTTCAAACGGGTGTATGGTCTCGAACCAAAGGTGGGCAATGGCGGCGCGAACCAAGCCGTCGACGTGATAGGTTTGCTCGGCGGGGGCGTTAAACCATGCCAGGAATACGTCCATTTCGGCGGCGACGACGGCAGAATCAGGGGCGCGATAGTGCACCACTTCTTTGCCCGGTGTGCCGCTGACGATTTGCATGGGCTCGTTAAAGCTACGGAATTGCCCGACCTGTATGCGCTGTATGCCGGAGGTGCCGCCTGGGAACAAGGCCGATTGCCAACGACATAGTCTGTCCGCATCCAGCGTTACGTTAACATTCTGAGTGGCGTCGAACATGACTTCGATCAAGCCATCCACATGTCTTGCGCTGCTGCCGCTGTCGCTGAACCCCAGTTTGCGCATGACGGATGAACGCACTTGCGCCGCATCTAATTGTTGTCCCTCGATCGCCGCCGTCGCCAGCGCTTCTTGCACCAGGATATCTTGCCGCAGTGTTTGCAAATCGCTGCGCGCCAGGCCTATCGCCTGCGCCTGACCTGCCAGCACCCCAAGCTGCTGACGTGCTTCCGCGAGGGGAGTGGCAAGCAGTTGCAGATCGTAACGGCAGCGC
This sequence comes from Burkholderiales bacterium, assembly GCA_016196925.1. GTDB lineage: Bacteria > Pseudomonadota > Gammaproteobacteria > Burkholderiales > Burkholderiaceae_D > Undibacterium. The sequence goes on from JACPWS010000042.1 coordinate 2,310, forward strand.
GGCCAGGCGGCGTTCTGCCAGATATAAAGCGGGGTTTGAGCTGATTGCATGGCATTTACGAATCAAATTATGAGCCGTATTTTAGGATTTTGCGGCTCATGTGTCCAGATTTCATTCATTGTGAGCCAGGTAGGGTGGCACCTGTTCTATCGTGCCCGCGCGGAAATGCACCCTGGCGCGTCGCATCATTTTTGGAACGGCTGTGTATCCGATATCGCCGCCACGCGCGGGTACGATGCAGCCGTGCCCACCCTACTTCTGCAGCATGACCCGCCCCAGGCTGGAGCGGGCGCCGGCTACCGCTTGCAGGCGTTCGCGCAGGTAGCTGCTGAGGCGAGTATGCTGGCTGAAGGCGACGTTGAAACGGATATGGCGGTCGGGCGTAGCGTTGGCGGAGAAGGCCGCGCCGCGCATCAGCAGGATTTTGTTGCGGTAGGCGTCTTGCACCAACAGGTCGACGTCCAGCCCCTCGGGCATCGTGCCCCACAAGAAAATACCGGCTTCGCCGACGTGTTCAAACAGCACGCCCGCTTCGCTGAGCTGACGTGCACTGGCGTTGCGCGCCGCCATGATCTTGCGCTGCAGCCGGTCCAGGTGTTTGCGCCAGTTGCCGGCCTTCAGCACTTCGAGCAACACATATTCATTCAGGGCCGGCGTGGTCATCACGGAATAAATTTTGGCGCGCAGCAGCGCTTTCAGCAAGCCGGGGGCGGCCGCGATATAGCCCATGCGCAGGGCCGGACTCAGGGCCTTGCAAAAACTGGAATAGTAAATCACGCCGTCCAGCCCGGACAGCGAAGCCAGGCGCGTCGCATGGCCGGCCAGAAAATGGCCGTGCACGTCGTCTTCCGCGATCAAAAATCCATACTGTCTGGCCAGCGTCAGCAGCTGGTGTAAATTGGCCGCGCTGCTGCTCCAGCCGGTCGGGTTATGCAGGGCGGTTTGCACAAACAGCAGGCGCGGGCGGTGCTCACGGCAGGCCGCCTCCAGTTGGTCCAGATCGAGACCGTCGGGACGACGTCTGATCGTTACCATGCGTATGCCTTCTTGCTGCAGCCGGCCGAACATCAGGAAATAACCGGGGTCTTCCACCAGCACGGTGTCGCCCGCTTGCAAAAAACTGCGGCAGATCAGGTCTATCGCATGGGTGCCGCCAAACGTGGTGAGTATGCTGCCGGCGTCGGCGCTGATGCCTGTGCCGCGCAGCAGCATGGCGATATGCTCGCGCAGTTCCGGCAAGCCTTGCGGCGGACAGCGCGAAGCCATCCCGGCCGCGCTGTGGGCCAGGGCCCTTTGCACGGCGGCGGCCGGTACCGCATCCTGCAGCCAGCTCGGCGGCAGCGCGCCGCTGCTGGCCAGCAAGACCCCGGCGCGCTGGTCGTTGGCTTGCTGCGCCAGCCAGACCGGTTCTTGCTCTGCGCCGGCTTCCAGCGCCATCTCATCGGGCAGTGTGCGGCCGGCTTCGCTGCCGGAACGGATGAAAAATCCGGCCGTGCCATGCGTCTCGATGATCCCGGCGGCCACCAGTCTGTCGTAGGCCAGCACCACGGTATTCGGACTGACCGCCAGCTGGCTGGCGAGCTGGCGTATCGACATCAGCCGGGCGCCACCCGGCAGCGCCCGGCTTGCGACCAGGGCGCGCAGCTGCGTCTCAATCTGGTTGGCGAGGGCGATGGGGGATGAGCGGTCGATGGAGAACATAGACAGATATTAACGCAGGAACAGCAGTGCCAGTACCAGCAAGGTCGCGCCCATAGTGAGATTGAAGACGCGCTGCTTGCGCGGGTCTCTCAGCAAGCGGCGGATGGAGACGCCGAACAAGGCCCAGGTGAGGCTGCAGGGCGTGCCGACCAGGGTGCCGGTCACGCACACCAGCAGCGCCCCGTTGGTGGCGGAAAGCCCGCTGGGCATGAAGACCGACGCCAGCGTCACCGCCTTCACCCAGCTCTTGGGGTTGAGCGCCTGGAACAAGGCGGCCTCGGCGAATGACACCGGTTTGGGCGTGTGCCCCTCGCCCACCGCTGCGCCGCTCAGTTTCCACGCCAGGACCAGCAGATACAAAGAGCCGGCCAGCCGCAGCAGCTGCTGCACCTGCGGATAGGCGATGAACACGCTGCCCAGCCCGACGCAGGTGACGAAGGTTTGCACAAACACCCCGACCTGGATGCCCAGAATAGCGGGCAGTGCGCCGCGATAGCCGAAATTAGCGCCGGAGGTGGCCAGCATCACATTGTTCGGTCCGGGCGTGCCCGACATCACCAGGCAGTAGCTCATCAGGGGGAGTAATTCGGTCATCGCTTGCAATCGCTGAGGAAGAAGTAACGCCAGTCTAGAAGCGCGGCTTAACATGGGCAAGACACAGTAGCCAGGGTACAGAGCGAGGCTGTATCAATGACTTTACCCCTACAGTTGCCGCGATAAGCAAGCCAGCGGCGCCTTCCTCAGCGAGCTAGCCTGGGCCGCACAGCCCGCCATGTGTAGCGCGGCGCCTGGGCACGATGCAGCCGCGCCCACTCGGTTTCCGCTACGCGACCTGCGATCGCTCATACGTCAAGCAGCTCGTTTAGGCCGCGACAGCGGGTATTGCCATTACAAGCCGTTCACCAGCAGCAAATGAAAATCTGCGCCGGAGCTGCGCAATTGCCTGAGCGGGACATGTACAGGATCGTCGTGCCATGCCTGGGCGTGTGCTGCGCTGGGGAACTCTATCATCACGACCAGGCCCGGCAACAGCGGCGCGCCTTCCAGCGCCAGGGCCGGCGCTTTGCTGAGCACCTTGCCGCCGTGCTTCTGTATTAGCGCCGGCATTTTTTCGCCGTATTCTTTTTGCCAGTCGGTGTTGTGCACGCTTAAAGCGCCGATTGCGTAGGCTGCCATGTTGATACTCCGGATAAGTAGCATGACGATCCGCGCTTTGGCCGGATTGGCCATGCGCTTGTCATGCGATGCATTATTGCGAAAGCCGCGCAGCCCGTGAATGAGCCGACGCTTCGCAGCCCCCTAACTTATAATTCGGAATATGAGCGATAAATTACGCAGCATGCAAGTCTTTGTGGTTGCTGCCACCACCGAAAGTTTTGCCGCGGCGGCGCAACTACTGGACATTTCCGCCGTCATGGTGGGCAAACATGTGCGCGCGCTGGAGCAGCAGCTGGGCGCCAGCCTGCTGGAGCGCACCACCCGCAAACAAACCCTGACCGAAATCGGCGCCAGCTATCTGGAGCGCTGCCGCGATGTGCTGGCCAGCGTGGAAGCGGCCGACCATGTGGCGGAATCCCTGCGCGCCATGCCACAGGGCTGCCTGCGCGTCACGGCGCCGGTCGCGTACGGCACGCGGCGCCTGATGCCTGTGATTAACGACTACGCGGCGCTCTATCCGCAGATCAAGATCGATCTGCTGTTGAACGACCGCGTGATCGACATGGCGAAAGAGACTGTCGATGTGGCGATACGCTCCGGCACGATGAACGCGCCTGACCTGATCGCACGCCCCCTGCAACGCAGCCGCATGCTGGCGGCGGCCAGCCCCGCCTATCTGGCGAAACACGGCACACCGCATCACCCGTCGGAACTGGCGCACCACAATTGCCTGGCATTCGCCGCCTGGGGCGCCAACCATGCGTGGCGCTTCCAGCAAGCCGACATCACGGTGCCGGTACCGGTGCAGGGTTCTTTCGTCAGCAATCACGGCGATGCTTTGCTATCCGCCGCGTTGGCCAGCCTGGGCGTGGTGGTGCAAAACGATGCGCTGCTGGAACCGCATATCCGCTCCGGCGTACTGGTGGCCTTGCTGACCGAGTGGGAACTGCCTTCCCGCGCCATTCACATACTGCGCCGCGCCGAAGCCCGACCCAGCGCCAAGGTGCGCAGCTTCGTCGATTTTGTGCTGGCGCGTTTGGGTTGAGCCGGCAGATTTTTTGGGAGCGCTGATGTAAGCAGCGTCGGCAAAATGTAAATAACCAACTTGCCGAGCACCAAGCCAATGTTTTTTTGATACTATTTCTGCCTCATTGAACTTTCCCCTGCGCGCATAGAAAATTATGCGTTGCCCCTTTGACTAACAGGAGTAGCAAATGAAGTGCATCAGCAAATCCATCGCCTTGACGCTCGCATTCGGCGCGCTTTCCGTAGCCAGCATGACGAGCCATGCTGAAATAATTAAACTTAAACTGGCGCCGGGTTTATGGGAAGAGTCCAGGACGACCTTAATCAATGGCCAGAATCTGGAAGAGATAATGCGCAAACAAATGGAGAAAAATATGGCACGCATGACGCCTGAGCAGCGCGCGCAAATGCCGAAATCCATGGGTAATATGAGTGCAGGCGGCAAGGTGGAAAGCTGTTTATCCGCAGCCGAGGTCGCCAAGGGCATAGATACCGAAAGCATCAAGGAAAAACTTCAGAATTCGGCTAAAGGCTGTACCTTGAATATTGTTTCTGCGGACCAGTCAGGGGCAAGGTTTAATGCCGTTTGCATGGGTCCTGACGGCGCCAACTACAAGGGCACAGGCGAATACAAAATCAAGAATGAAAAAGAGTGGAGCTTTAAAATGGTGGCCGATGGCCGCGCACAAGGCCCTGATGGCGCGGTGATCGCGCAAGCTGGCAATTTTCATGCGACGCAAGAAGTGCAATCGCGCTGGAAGGCGGGCAATTGCGGCAACGTGAAGTCGGACGAATAAACCAAGCAATTCATACGGCTGTCGGGTACGTAAGAGTTACCCGACTTAATCCTGAACACTTTTTCACTCCCCGCATAGCGTACCGCAGCAACCGGCCTGAGCGGCTTTTCAGCAAGGCCAACACTATCCCATTTCCTTCCAGATAACAGCCCCCATCCGCCGTTTTCTTTGCAAACCCGCCAAAACTCACTACACTGAATCACACACCCTGCTGTCTCTGAGGCAAGCCAGCTCGCAGGAGTCCGCATATGCAAACGCAGCGCCGTCGGCTGAGTGCTGTCGCCGTCATCTTGTCTGCGCTACTGGGCGCGGCGTCGCTGCAGGGCGCAGAGACGGTGCTGCTGGTCAGCGGGGAGCGGCCGCCTTATCTGGGGGCTGCTTTGCCGGAGGGCGGCTATGCGGCGGAGCTGGTGACGGAAGCGTTTAAGCGCAAGGGTTTCCGGGTCAGGCTGGAGTTTTACACCTGGGCGCGGGCCAAGCTGCAGGCGACGCAGGGCGACGCCGACGGCATGCTTGCCTCTGAACCCGGGCCGGCGGACGCGGCTTTTGTGTATTCCACGCATTTCCCTGGCGGCACTACTGGCCTGCTGAAGAAAAAATCGCTGGCGCTGGCCTATCGGCCGGATGAGGTAAACAACCCGGCGCTTTTGTTCAAGTCCCTGGCGGGCTACAAGCTAGGCGCGGTGCGCGACGGCGTATCGCTGCCGGCGTTTGAGCAAGCGGCCGGTCTCAACAAGGAACTGGCTGCGGACGAGCTCAGAAATCTCGATATGCTGGAGCATGACAAAGTCCAGTTGTCGCTGGTGGATAAATATACTGCGGCCGATATCATGGTCAGCCAGCGCCCGCGCCTGATCGGTCAATTGGAGTTCATGACGCCGCCGCTGGCGCAATCGGATTTTTATCTCGCCTTTGCCAGGCGCGGCAAGAATCACCTGCAATTGCTGCAGGCTTTCAATGCCGGCCTGGCGCAGCTGAGGCAGGACGGCACGCTGGAAAAAATCATGAACAAGCATGGCTTGTTTTTGGCTAAACAAAACCGCAAGGACAAGGTCCAGCTGACGGTAGGCACGGTGAACAACAGCGACATGTTCGTCATGCAGGGCCTGGCCAAAGACTTCGAAAAACAATATCCGTATATCGCGCTGAACTGGCGCGTGCTCGATGAAAACACCCTGCGCCTGCGCTTGCTGAGCGACCTCGCCATTTCCGACGGGCAGTTCGACGTGATGACGATAGGCACCTACGAGCTGCCGATCTGGGCCGGGCGCGGCTGGCTGGCGCCGCTGCAGCCCTTGCCGGAAAGCTACGGCGTTGACGATCTGTTGCCGACGGTGCGCAACCATCTGTCCTACCGGGGGCAGTTGTACGCCCTGCCGTTTTATGCGGAAAGCATGATGACGTATTACCGCAAGGATTTGTTCGCCAAGGCCGGACTGAGCATGCCGGCGCGGCCCAGCTACCAGGACATCCTGGCGTTTGCCGCGAAGCTGCACCGGCCGGCCGCCGGCGTGTACGGCGTCTGTCTGCGCGGCAAGCCCGGCTGGGGCGAAAACATGGCCTTCATCGGCACCCTGGTGCACGCGCACGGCGGGCGCTGGTTCGATCAGCAGTGGCGCCCGGAACTGGCCTCGCCGGTCTGGCAGACGACGATCAGCTTTTACGCAGAACTGCTCGGAAAATATGGTCCGCCCAACGCCGACAAGAACGGCTTCAACGAGAATCTGGCCTTGTTTTCAGCCGGGCATTGCGGCATCTGGATAGACGCCACGGTGGCGGCCGGCATGCTGTTCGACCCCAGACGCTCCAGCGTATCTGCCCAGCTAGGCTACGCGCCTGCCCCCTATGCCGCGGCGGCCAGCGGCAGCGCCTGGCTGTGGAGCTGGGCGCTGGCGATCCCCAATTCATCGAAACACCAGAAAGAAGCCAGGCAATTCATCACCTGGGCCACCTCTAAGCCGTATCTGCTGAGCGTGGCAAGCACGCACGGCTGGATCGCGGTGCCGCCCGGCACGCGCAAATCCACCTACGCCGACCCGCGCTACCTGAAGGCCGCGCCGTTTGCCGGTTTCGTTTTAAACGCGATAGAAAGCGCCGACAGCATGGATAGCAGCGCCGCGCCCAGGCCGTATATAGGCATCCAGTACGTGAGCATTCCGGAATTCCAGACGATAGGCGACAACACCGGATTAGAGCTGGCAAAAATGCTGCGCGGCGAACAAAGCGTGGACAAGGCCCTGAAGCGCGCACAGAATTTTGCGGTGGAGCAGATGAAAAGCGCTGGCAATTCCCCGTAGCCGCTCTTTTTGCGGCGCATCTATTGTATGAAGCGGTGGTGCGCATGGCGCCCCCTACTCCGCCAGACTATTTGCATTCTGCGGCGATCCGGCGTCTAATGCGCCGGGTTAGCGCAAACATGCGTCCGCATTTCTAAAACCAATGTCCGGCAACGAGAGCCGGCAGACTTTAAACGAGAGTAACTATGATAGACGCACTGATCGCCGGACGCATGTACGGCAGCGCCGATGAACGCAGCGGGCAAGCCGGCTCCGTTTATGTGACTTGCAAGGTAAAGGTTGCGACCGACGATGGCGACACCATCCTGTGCAACGTGATCGCCTTCAACGATGCGGTGCGCAGCGCCTTGCTGGCGCTGGGCGACGGCGACAGCGTGGCCTTGTCGGGCGCGCTGACGCCCAAGGTCTGGACCGACAAGCAGGGCAAGGCGCGGCCTGCGCTTGACCTGATCGCGCATGCGATGCTGAGTGCGCATAGTTTGCCGCAAGCGCCGGACTGAGCGCCTGCGCTTGCCGGCGGAGGCGCGCACGGCAAGTGAAAAGAGTCGGCGACCGCAATCGCCGACTCCGCAATGCGACCAACTCGCTGACGCCAGCCCAGGATCAGCCGCCGGCACGCGCCGCGTCGGCACTCACCGGCACTTGATTGCCGGTACGTGGAGAAATGCTTTCTTCCTGATTCTGAACCAGCACCATCTGCGTTACCTCGCCGTTCGCGTTTTTCTCAAAACGCATATGTATCCGTGCCGGGCTGTCCTTGACGAAAAATTCGGTAGCGGAGCAGGGGAAAATTTCCATCTTATTCTTGCCCGATCTTTGCATAAAAATCTGACTGCCTACACGGCTGATGATGCGCTCCTCTTTGGCGTTGATCTTGTATGCGCCGACCACCTGATCCAGCACGCTGGGCGCTAGCTGAATCGCCTTATATTCGGGAAAAGGTTTGCCGATCGCGATGGCCGCAATTTTTTCCGCCAGATAGGCCGCACCCGGATTGAGCCGGCCGTTATTGCTTAAGACAGCGACAAATACCTTCTGTTCGGGGATGCGCACGGCAAAGGAATTAAACCCCGGAATGATGCCGTCGTGCGCGCTGGCCGCCACGCCCTGGATCTTGATGGACATCCAGCCATAACCGTAATCGCTGCTTTGCCCGCCGTTCAGCACATGTGGACGCAAGGCCTGTTGCCAGGAAGCGGGCTTCAGCAATTTGTTTGCGGCGATCGCTTGATCCCAGCGCGCCAGATCGTCGACAGTGGAAACCAATGCGCCGGCGGCATAGCCGATATTGGCACTGATGGCGTTCACTTTCTGTATCCCATCGGCGCCCCTGGTATATCCCTCGACGCGCCTTTGCGCATCTCTTTCCTGTCCCTCGAACGCGGTATGGCGCATGTCTAAAGGGCTAAACACATGCTGGGCCATATAGTCGGCATAGGACAGACCGGAAATTTTCTCGATGATTAAACCAAGTAAAAAATAGCCGGAATTACTGTAAGCGAAATGCTCGCCTGGCGTAAATTCCAAAGGCTCGTTTTTGAAGAAATCCAGCACTTCCCCGACCGCCAACTGCTTGCCTGCAATGCCGGCAAAGCCTGGCATCGCCAGGAAATTCTTAATGCCTGAGCTATGGGTGAGCAGATGTTCTATCGTGATTTTTTGCCCTTTGGCAGGAAAATCCGGCAGCACGGTATTCAGGTCGTCATTCAGGCTGAGCTTGCCGGTTTCCACCAATTGCAGTATCGCCACCGCAGTAAATTGTTTAGTGATAGAACCGATACGCATCATCATTTCAGGTTGCAGTGCGGTTTTATGCTCGACATCGGCGAGACCGTAGGCTTTGCGAAATACCGTTTTACCGTCGCGTGTGACGATCACGGTTGCGCCCGGCAGCTCTGCGTTGAAATAGCCGCTTAAGGCATCGTCAAAACTCTGTTCTGCGGCATTGCTTGCCGCGCTGCTGATCTGCGTAACGCCGGAGCTTTGCGCCCAGGTGGCCACTGGCAAGGCGAATAAGGATGCAGCCAAAATGCTTAAGCTGAATTTACCAAGGCCGCGTGTATTTTTTGCGTTTGGCTGCGCTGCAGGATTTTTATTCTCGATGGACGACATGGCGATGAACCCTTAATCTGATAAAGCATGAGTAGAAAAATTGAGGAGTTTTTTCCAAAAAAAATTCTGCTGGCTCGGGAGATGCCTGGATAACGCCATCAGAATTGCTGCTGGAATGCACCATTCTTATCGAATCGGATTTTTCACATCCGGCGTTTGCGACAGAGCGCGAAAATGCCGGGGCAGAAGGTAGTAGCTTGGAGGTTTCCGAAGTTAAAGGCTAACCCAGCGCACCCATTTTGATGCGCGAGCAGTTGAGATTTTTCTGCCGTTAGGAATCAGGGCGCCATGCCGCGGCTGTTCTGAAATCGCCTCGCCACATCACACTACCTCTGCATTTGCTCCGGTGAGGCCGCGATTTGCGCAGCCTGTCGGTTTATGCAAAAGCGCAAGTGCGCGTTCGCCTATACTTGCGACGTCCGACTCACCCCTAAGGAATGCCAATGAAAAAATCCCTAAGCTTGTGCCTGCTGCTGTCGCTGTGCTTGCGCTTTGCCGTTGCGGCAAATATCGAGGCGGGGGTGCACTGGGAAAAAGACCTGGCCACCGCCGTCCAAGTCTCCAAGCAACAGCGGCAGCTGGTGTTGGTCGATTTCTACGCAGAATGGTGCGGCCCATGTAAAAAGATGGAGAAGGAAACCTACGCCGACCCGCGCGTGAGAGCGCGGCTGAAGCAATATGTCCCGGTCAAGATCGATATCGAGCAAGATCAATCGAATGCCAGAAAATATGAAGGCAATGCCGCCAGATATAACGGCAAGGGCATCCCTGCCACCATGATCATGGATGGCAACGGCACGGTACTGGCGCGAGCGCACGGCTACCTGAGCGCGGAAAAACTGATTGCCCTGCTGGATAGCGTGCAGACGAAACCGGGTATGTAAAGGATGCCAGCCTGAACGACTGTGTGCGGTAGGGTGCTGCGCACCGAGGTCAGCGCATTTGGATAGTGTTTGCGGCGGCGGTGCGCAGCACCCTGCCTGTTTTTGTCAGCCTAGCCTTACTCCGCCATCATGGCCGCGCTTTTCGGTTGCAGCAAGAGTTCGGCAAATACTTGCCAGCGCTGTTGCGCGTTCTCGCTTCCGGCGCGGCGTTCGACGTAGGCTTGCACCGTGTCTTGTCCGAGGTTGTAGTTGATGACGTAGGAGCGCAGGCGCTCAATGAAGCGCAGGCGCTGGGTCGAGCGCTGCTGGTCGGATAGCGCATATTTCATCAGCATGGCCAGCGCGGCTGGCTCGGCTATCTCGCCGTCCAAATAGCGTTGCGCCACCATGTTGCCGGCGTACGAGAGTTTTTGCAGCACGGCCTGAATTTGGTAATAGCGTTCGGCCAGGTCCGGGTTAATGCCGGCCAGCGGGAACAGGGTTTCCTTTTCAAACTGCAAACGCTCCGCATGCGGGAACGCGATCTCTATGCCGTAGTTGGCGCTGCCTTCGGCTAAAAACGACATCGGCGAATACAGCGGGCAGACGCAGTATTCCATCCAGCCGTTTTGCCTGACCAGCTGTTGCTCCACCAGCAGATTGAAGACATGGTGACCGGGGTAACCTTCGTGGCTGGCCAGGTCGATTGCGCGGCTGATGAACATCGGCAAGTCGGTGTTAACCTGGATCAGGCTATAGCTATCGCCCTTGTACCAGTTGTAGGCGCTCCAGACTTTGTCTTGCACATATTCAACGTGGAAGTCTTCATTGGGCGGCAAGTCTATGTAGCGGCGGGTGCGCGCACGCGCTTCGGCAATCGCGGCGCTGAACACGGCATCGAGCTTGTCGCGCGGGATTTCGAAAGCGCGCTGATAGGCGCTCAGGCGCGCATTCAGCTCGCCCTGGCCCGGCAGCAGCTGATCGAGTTCGGCCAGGATGGCGTCGAAATCGGCCGGGTTTAAGGCGGGTGAAACGGCGTCGTACAGCGCGGCGGATTCTGCATCGAAAGGCAGGCGCGTTCCGGCCAGTTGCGCGATATAGGCGCGCGCTGCGGCCAGCAGCCTCAGGAAGAAATCTTGCCGGCATTGCTGGGCCGGCGCGGGAGCCGGCAGCGCTTGCGCCTGCCGCAATAAGGCGTCGGCCTGCTGCAACAGCGCGGCCAGCGGCTGTTTTATGGTTTCGGCTTGCCATGCGGCCGGGCCGTAATAAGCGTCGACATAGTCGGCATCGTGCTGGCCGATGGCGAGCACCAGTTTGACATAGGCTTCCGCAATTTCATTGAGTGTCATAAGCGCTTTCAGATGGGGGGTAATGGCGAGGGCGCTGCCGGCCACTAGCGCTTCAGTATAACAAGACCTTGACGCGGCGCTCGGCGGCTGGACGGCGCGAGTTGCATTTAGGCGCAGTATCGGCCACCATGCGGGCTGAGCGATTCCCCTCTCTTGGCATGCGAAATGCGATCCCGCACATCTGAACGAGGACTGATATGAAGTATCTGCGGCTATTCGGATTGATGTGCTGCTGGCTGACGGTGTGCCGCGCCGGCGCGCTGGAGCTTATCGTCCACGTCGCTCCCTTGCCGCCTTACGTGCTGGAAGGCGGCCGGCGCGGCATCGCCAGCGACATCATCGCCAGCGCGCTGGCCAGCCAGGGCGTCAAAACGAAGTTCGTCCTTTCCAACAATAAGCGCATGGAAATGGAAGTGAAGAACGGCAGCGCCGACGCCGGTTTTGCCGGCATCCCGACCGACGATGCGGAACTCTTTTTTTTCGATCCGGTGATCGAGTTTGAAAACGTGGCGGTGACTTTAAGCAGCCAGAAACTAAGGCTCAGCCGCGTCGCGGACTTTGCCGGGCAACGGGTAATCGCGTTCCCCAATACAAAGCGCGTGCTGGGTGCTGAGTTTGCCGCAGCCGTCAGCCGCAGCACGTATTACGTCGAAGTCGGCAAGCAAGGTTCGCAATTGCCTATGCTCGATGCGAGCCGCGGCGACCTGATCGTGCTGGACCGGCGGGCGTTTTTATATTTTTCCCAGTTGCTGCATGGCGAGCAGGATAGCCGGCAGCGCTATACGCTACACGCAGTCTTCAAACCGGTGCAGCGCCTGCTCGGATTCCGCAACAGCGAACAGCGCGACCGCTTCAATCTGGGCCTGAAAGCGATACGCCAGAACGGCGACTATGCCGCCATCGTGCGCAGCTATACCGGCGAGTAGGGCCGGCCGGCGCCAGCATGTTTGGCACATACAATGGGCGCAAGGCGGCGCTGGATGCATAGCAGTGCCGCCAAGGATGCTTCACTATCCGATAATAAAAAAGCACCCGCAGGTGCTTTTTTTATTATGCAGATCGGCCCGGGCTAAGCCCTGCCCCGATCAGAACTTGTGACGGATGCCGACGTTAAACATTCTGACGTTGGCACCGGCCGCAACCGGGTGGAGAGCCGCGCTGGAATCGTCGCTGCCCATGGTGGCGTTCGCATCGTTGGCAGTGCGCGAGATCGAGGTGTACAGGTTGGTGCGCTTGGACAGCGCATAGCTGTAACCGAGAGCCAGGTGATTGGCGTTGGCGTCGGCGACCAGGGCATTGCGGTTGGCATAACGGATATAGTCGGCACTGACCGTGCCGGCACCGACCGGAACCGACACGCCTAGCAGCCAAACGCGGGCATCGACTGCCGCCGCGGCGACGCCGTCGTCCTTGATGGTGGAGAAGGCCGCATGCGCAGTCGCCATACCGAAGTTATAGGTGCCGGCCAGCAAAATGCTCTTCTTGGCATTGTCGCCGGCAGCGTTTTGCGCGTTAGTGTAGACCAGGGTGGCGAACAGCGGGCCGTTGTTATATGCGCCGGACAAGCCGAGGTAACGGCCGGCCGTCGCATTGCCGGCGACTTCGCCTAGACCGTAAAACGCATTGGCTGTGAAACCGCCCAGATTGTTGCTGGAATAGCTGACGGCATTATTGACGCGGCTGGGGCCGCCGAAAAAGTGCGCCGCGCCGAAGGAAGACGTGCCTGACCCGGCGGTGCCGGTAGTCAAGCCTGTGCCGAAAGGATCAAAACTGTCGATGGCGATAAACGCCGGCGTGTATTGACGGCCGAAATTGAGGGCGCCGAAATCGCCGGACAAACCTACCCAGGCTTGACGGCCAAATGCCAGGCCGCCTTGCGCGGATTTGCCGGTATCGGCATTGACGCCCATCTCCAGTTGGAAATTGGCTTTCAGGCCACTGCCCAGATCTTCGCTGCCTTTGAAGCCGAGGCGGGAACCGGATTGTATGCCGCTGTCCAGCGCCACGGTGGAACCGGCGGCTTCGCCGGTATTCTGGTGTTGCAAGGCCATGTCGACCACGCCGTAGATAGTCACGTTCGATTGCGCTTGCGCTGCACCTGCCGCGGCACCCAGGACCGCTAAAGCTAACAGGGATTTTTTCATCAAATTTTCTCCAAAAATTATCGTTTTAATAGGACCCACCTAAAACCTGAATTGCGTCATGCCGGGCGAATTATTAGCTATTCCGGCATGCCGCAAACCAGATCCTTACTGCAAACAACAAAGAAAAACCGGCACCGGGCTTCCCCCGGGAAAACGCGTCAATTTAACTTTTACGAATATAAGGTGGGCTATTTGATTGAAAATGCGTTTTTTTGAAGATAAGGCCGAATTTAATTCGAAGGGATTTGCCGCCGCCCGGCACGTGGCAGAGCGCTGCATTTTTGGGGCGTGACTATTCAAGCTGCTGCGAAAGCCCCCCTCTCCCGCCGGCTGGAAAGGGGGCTGAATAGTCACGATTTTTATTCATGTCCGACAGCGGCCTGAACAAATACAGCCGGCATCAAATTTTCCCGGCCGCGCCGGCCAGGGGAAACCACTGTTCGCGCCTATACTGCGCCCCCGCGCTGTCAGTGATGCTCGAATACAGCGCAAACCCGGTCACGGCCAGTTCGGGCCAGTCCAGGCCCGCGCTTTGCGCCAGGAACGCGGAGACGACCGTTGCCGGCAGATCCGGCTTGCAGCGGGCCAGCGTGATGTGGGGGTGATAGCGGCGCGCGTCAGGCTGAAACCCGGTACCGGCCAGAGCCAGGCCGACGGCCTCATGCAGCGCCAGCAAGGCCGCATTCGGTTCGACGCCGGCCCACAACATGTGACTGCCATCCCTGGCGCGAAAACTCCCCAGCCCGGCCAGACGGAGCGAGAATGGCGGTGCGCGCACCGCCTGCAATGCCTGCGCCATAGGCGCGACCCCGGCCTCGCCGATGAAGTGCAGGGTCAGGTGCAAGTCCGCTGTGCGGGTGAGCCTGAGCCCGGCGCACGACGACGGTTGCAGCAGCGCCAGTCCGGCCGCGACGGCCGGCGGCAGATCGAGCGCCACGAATAGCCTGGTCATCGCCGTCCTCCCTCAGTTAAAAAAATCGGTAGCACATGGTTTTTTAATCAAACGGAAAACCTGAAACGGCCGTCGCCCGCCGCCCAATACCGGTGCGCCTCGCAAGCCATGCAGGCTGGGGAAGCGCATGGGAGGTGCAGGCGGGCGTATCGGATAGGTCCAGCGCTGCTAAAAAATGATATTGCCAGGCTTCCAGATTCAGCAAATTCACGCGGTAATGCATGCGGCTGACGGCGACATGGCTGGCGGCGGGCGCGGGCGCGGGCGGAATGTCGCCGCCCCTGGCGACGCCTTCCCAAAACGCCAGCAGCGGCAATTCCAGTTGCAGCAGGCGCAGGCAGGGCGGCCGACGGATCGCCAGCGGCAATCCCAGCATCAGGTCGAACGCGCCGACGCCGGATGGATGCCGCGCCTGCTCCAATCCGCGCGCGCGGGTCGCTTCGCTACGGGCGCGTTCCAACCGCGCCAGCTCTATCGGCAGCAACAGCATGTCCGCCATTTCCGGCGCAGCGCTGCGCTGGCTGGCGCGCAGAAAAGCGGCGAAACCGGCGCCGAGATCGTACAACGTGGGCGAGACCGAAGGCTGCTGCCAGATATAAGCTTTGGCGAAGAAATTGAACAAGGGCTCGCCCATGACTTTATGCAAGACCGGGTAATCGGTTTGCAGGCATTCCAGCAGGCGCAGCACATAGCCTTCGGCATAGATGTTCATGCGGCGCACGGCGCTGACATCGCTGGTCTGGGCCACGACCTGCTGCGCATCCCAGCCGAAGCGCTGCCTGGCCAGATCCAGGCCATGCCGCACGCCGCCGGCGGCGCTCATGACGGTCAGGAACCAGGTCTGCAATTCAGAGAGCGATGTGGTCGGCATGCGCTTGCGCCAGATGAAAATTGATCGGGGTGGAGAGCGCGCTGGCTTGTGCGGCGGCGACGGCCACCTCGGGCAAGCCACCCAGCATGGCGAGCCTGGCCTTGTCCAGTTCCGCCAGCAAGACAGGATAATCGGGAATATTGCCATCCCATTCCAGCAAGGTGGAGACGCCGCCAGTCAGCTGCTGCGCCAACGCGTACAGTTCCCAGACTCTGGATGGCACCGGATGGTCGTGGCTGTCGATCAGCATGTCGCCGCAATCGGTGGGCCCGGCCAGATGGAGCTGGACGATGCGCTCATGCGGTAGCTGGCGGATATAGTGTTCGGCGTCGAATTTGTGATTGTAGGCCGAGACATATACGTTGTTCACATCGAGCAAAATGCCACAGCCGGTGTCTCGCGCCAGCCGTCCGAGAAATTCCCATTCCGGCATGCTCGATTGCGCAAACTGCATATAGCTGCTGGGATTTTCCAGTATCAGCGGCCGTTCCAGGAACTCTTGCACTTGCCTGACCCGTTGCGCGACATGCGCCAGGCTGGCTTCGGTCAACGGCAACGGCAGCAGATCGTGAGAATTGACCGAGGCGACGCCGGTCCAGCACAAGTGATCGGAAATCCAGGCCGGCCGGATCTCGTCTGCCAGTCGCCTCAGTTTGGCGAGATAGTCCAGGTTCAGCGCGTCGCTGCTGCCTATCGAGAGCGAAACGCCGTGCATGACGAGCGGCACTTGCGCGGCGACCTGTTCCAGCACGTGGCGCGCATAGCCGTGATGATCGATGAAGTTTTCGCTGATGATTTCAAACCAATCCACCCCCGCCCCGTGTTGCAGGATGTGCTGGAAATGGCTGTGGCGCAAGCCCACACCGAGGCCCAGATGCGGCAGGCCAAGGCGCGAGGTAGTCATGCTCGACACAGTCAAGCTCGCCTCAGGTCGATGGCGGCAAGGCCAGGCGCAGATCGGTCGGCGCCGGCATCTTGCCGCTGACCGGCTGGCCGCGGCTTGCCATCACCGCGCAATAAGCTTCCCAGGCTTTGCCGTACACGGAATCGCCGACCGTGAAGCGCATGGTTTTATCCAGGGCGACCGACTTGTGCTGTTCGCCGACAAAGTCGTACAGCTTCATGACAGGCGGCGGTGCGGTGACCGGGAACAGTTGCGAGGCTGAAATCGGCACGGCGCAACCACCGAAAGTCTTGCACTTGTTGTCGCTAGGCGAGCTATACGGGTCGCTCGCGTCTTGCGCGGAAGCGGCAGGTGCGCTATGGCCGCAGTTGCTGCCACCTTTATCGAGCTGGGCAAAGCCGCAGCCGCCCTGGGCGTGACAACCGTTAGAGCCTTTGCAGGTATGGTAAATCTCGAGCGCGGCGCAACTGGCCGCGATATCGGGATCGGCCAGCGACAAGCCCTGGCAAGCGTGATACAGCGTGGCCGCATCGGGTGCCGCCAGGCCCAGCCGCAAGTCGGGCGCCTTGCCGAAAATCGCCCAGCAGATCGACACGCGGTCGCCCGAGCCGCCCATGGACGGATAAGGGAAGGCGCTGTCCTGCTCTTGCCAATAAGTGTTGAGCACGGTGGTGATGCCGGCGATCGCGCCGACCGACACCTGGCTCATGGTGCGCCACATCGGCTCGCCCTGTTGCTTCAGGCGGTTCAGCGCCGCTGCCACCTCTTCCGGTTTGGGGATATTCTTGGGCGCGGTGGCGGGATGGTAGGCGGAATTGATCAGGTTTTCTTTGCTCCAGCCTACCTTGTCCTTGTCCCAGTTAGCATGCACCTTGTCCCAGGTGATCACGTTCTTGAGCAGGGTCTGGATTTCCTGAAAACGCTCGTAGTGGTCGAGCGCCTTGCTGTCGGCGCGCGCCGCCGCATCGCGCGAAGGAACAGCGCCGCCCTGCTGGTCGTAGGACAAATAGTCCTGGTCCAGCGCGCTTCTGTCTTCCTGGTATTTGCCGTCGACCGCCGTCAGCAGATGGCGCTTGCGGTAGCGCTGCATCGCGATCTTATTGCCTTCGCCCTGATCGGAAATGGCGCTCATCATGTCTATCACTTTGTCGAAGCAAAGCAGCGCGTCTTGCTGATCTTCGCTGCTGAGCAGGGTGGCAAAGCGCGGAAATTCCTTGGCCGGGTGGCCGCTGCCCTTCACGTCGGTATTGAACAAATCCTGCTGCACTGAGCCGGGCGTGAACACCTTTTGCCACAGGTTCTGGCCGTCTGCGTACTCTATGCTCAGGTATTGCGCATAGCATTCGTACATATACCCTATGGTGCCGAACATCGGCAGATCGAGCTCGGTGTCGCCCGGCTCCCAGCCTTTGAACGGCACTTCGGGGAAATATTTGCGTTTGACGTCGTCCCGCTTCAGGTGGTCGAACTGAGAATTCGCTTTATCGGCAGGTTGTTCTATCGCCAGGAACAGGCTGGTCTGGTTCTGGTTCAGCGCTTCGAGGTTAACGCGCACACGAGAATAATCCCTGGTGTCTTTCAAATCGACGATGTGCGGAATGATGCTCTCATCCGGGCCGTAGCAATGCCAGCCGTGCTCTCTGGTCTGCAAGGCGGGGCCGACAAAAGTCGGGGCGATGCCGATCGCGGTGCCGATATTGGCGGCCATCTGCAGATGCAGCATTTCCTGGATGAACACGCTGAAAATGATATTGAAGGCTTTTTCATTGTCATTGACAGGCTTGGCCCTGGTCGCCAGGCCCGGCCATTCGCGGCCCAGGTAATAAGTCTGGTCCTTGGCATTGATCTGGTGCATGCCGTAAATCGAGTACATGGTGGTCATGTACAGCGGTATCGTGAACAACTCGACATTGATCGCCGCCTGGGCGATCGCTCTTACCGCCGAGATATCGCTGGCCAGACAGCTGAGAGGACGGTTGGTGATGGGCTCGATCGCGGCGTTTAAAGCCGGGGCGCCCATGAGGGCTTGCGCTTGTTGCATCTCTGTCTCCTACGAATGATGGGTACCATTGAATGAAGAAACCAGACTGCCGGTCTTCGATAGCGAAGCGATCGAAGGATTTGCATATTAACATGGCTAAAAGCGCAAGTACTTTATTTTTTGATACGCACCAATAAGGTCCAGGCTTGCGTCGCTTGCCGCTTGCCGTCTATGGCCGCGCCGACGATTGATCGCCGCCTCACCTCGTTATTCCACCGGCGCCGCCAGATGCTGCCCGCCGGTCCCGCTCTGCGTTCACGACAACAGCGCCACCAGGGCGGCCGGATGGATTTGCCAGCCGGACAAACCGGCCAGGCCCATCAGCACGCCGAAGCCTGTCGGCACCAGCGCCAGGAAGTACAGCCAGCGCTGCCTGGTCAGCGCAGTCACGGCCAGCAGCGAGATCGCAATCGCCAGCAAGGCGTCGGACAGGTCGAACTGGTCGTCCTTGTAATTGGCGCTGTCGTAATCGATCTGGTCTTGCTCGGCTTGCTTTTTGAGCTCTTCCTTTTTCTCACGCTGTTCTTTGGCGAGTTTGCTGTACGACTCCGCTGCCGCCTGGTATTCAGCTTGTTGCGCCGCCGGGGCGCTCTTCGCGCTCAGGCGCAATTGCAGCTCGGTCGCTTTGGCGATTTCTTCGCGTACGTTTCTGGCCTGGTAAAACGCCCAATGGTCGATCTTGTTCGCCTGCGATTGCTGCATTGCTTGCACGATATTGTCGTCCTTGACCTTGCAGATGCCCATGAAGGTCGCCAGCAAAGCGACGGTGATCGCCACCAGAATATTCAATTGCTGGCTGGCCTTGTCTTGCCGGCTTTCTTCGTTTTCTTCCGTCAGTTGTTCTACGGTTTCGAGCGGGTCTATGTCCATGCGTCTCCTCGTCGTATGCAGGTGTATGCGCGAGTGTAACAAAGCCGGTCAAGCTCGGCTATCCGCCCGCTTCGCAAAGCAAGCACGCCGGCGCCAAGGCCGGCGACTAAGTCGCGGCGCGGCTGAACGGCTATAGGTTGAAGCGCCCTCGTTGCCGGAAAATGCGCGTTTCAGGCGTCTGTCGCGACCCGCGCCTTGATCACGGCTGCGTGATACAGGAAGGCGTTGCGCATATGTTCGCGCAAGAGTTCGTTATTCCATGGCTTGTACAGGAATTTGTAGACGGCGCCATCGTTGACGGCGCGCGTGACCGACTCTATGTCGGCATAGCCTGTGAGCAGGATGCGCACCGTATCGGGATACATTTCCTTGGCCCGGCTGAGAAAATCCGTGCCCGACATCTCCGGCATGCGCTGATCCGAAAGAATCACCTGTACCGGCTCGGCGGCCAGTATTTCCAGGGCGCGTGCGCCGCTATCTGCGGTCAACAGACGATAACCGTCCCTGGACAACAGCCTTTCCAGCGCCGACAACACGTGAAGCTCGTCATCCACCAGCAAGAGGGTGCGCTCCAGTTGCATCTCTCTTTCCGGCGCTTGCGGCAGACATTTTTCTTCTTTCAGCATGGCATGAAAGTCCGCCGCCGGCATGGGCCTGGCAAAGTAATAGCCCTGCATTTCGTCGCAATGGCGCGTTCTCAGATAGGCAAGCTGCGCTTCGGTCTCTACGCCTTCCGCCACCACTTTCAAGTGCATGCGGTGGGCCAGATCGATGATGGAAACAGCGATCATGGCGGCGTCCGGTTCACTGACGATGTTGCGCACGAAAGACTGGTCGATCTTGAGCGTATCGATGGGGAAGCGGCTCAGGTAGGAAAAGCTGGAATAGCCGGTACCGAAGTCATCCAGCGCTACCTTGACGCCGATTTCTTTCAGCACTCGCAGTATAGCGATGGTGTTCTCGGGCGATTCCATCAACATGCTCTCGGTCACTTCCAGCTCCAGACTGGCGGGCTGAACGCCATGCCGCGCCAGCGCTTGCTCCACGGTCAGCGCCAGGTCGCCGGAATAGAACTGGCGGCCGGAGACGTTGACGGACAAGCACAAATCCGGCCAGCCGGCATCCTGCCAGGCGCGCAGCTGGCGACAGCCGGCGTCGATGACCCAGGCGCCGATAGGCACGATCAAGCCGATTTTTTCCGCCAGCGGGATGAAGCGCCCCGGCGACTCCAGACCCTTGCCGTTTCTTTGCCAGCGTATCAGCGCTTCGGCGCCGCTGACCGCGCCGCTGCACAAATCGACTTTGGGCTGGTAATGCAGGATGAATTCGTTGCGCTCCAGGGCGCGCCGCAATGCCGCCTCCAGCTCCAGCTGCAGCATCGCGTTCATGTTCATGTCTGTGGTGTAGAAGCAGAAGCGGTTACGCCCCAGCTCTTTGGCCTCGTACATCGCGGCGTCGGCGTCACGCAGCAAATCGGCGGCGTTGCGACCATCGTCGGGATAGATGCTGATACCTATGCTGGCGCCGATAAAAATCTCGTTGCAGCCGCTCAGGCAAAATGCCGGGGTCAGGGTTTTCAGGATATCGCGCGCCACCAATGCGGCTTCTTCCGGCGTGTCTATCGGTTCCAGCAACAGCAAGAACTCGTCGCCGCCAAAACGCCCGAGAGAATCTTCATCGCGCACCCGGCCGCACAGACGCCGGGCGACATCCACCAGCAACTGGTCGCCGACGACATGCCCGAGGCTGTCGTTAACCGTCTTGAAGTGGTCGAGGTCGATGAACAGCACGGCGACCAGCCGGCGGTCGCGTTCGGCACGGCTGAGGGCGTGCTCCAGCCGCGACTGTATCAGCAGCCGATTCGGCAAACCTGTCAGAGGATCGTAATGTGCCAGATGCCTCAACTCCTCTTCGCTGCGCTTGAGCTGGCTGATATCGCTGAAGACGCTGACGTAATGCATGGGCCGGGCGTTTTCGTCGTTGACAGCAGCGATGGACATCCATACCGGATAGACTTCGCCGTTCTTGCGCCGGTTCCATATTTCGCCCTGCCATTGGCCGGTGCCGCGCAGGCTGGTCCACAACGCCTGAAAGAATTCCGGACCATGCCGGCCCGAGCGCTGCAGGGCGGCCGTGTTTCCCAGCGCTTCCGCTTCGGTATAGCCGGTGATCTCGGTAAACGCCTTGTTCACCGCCAGCACACGGGTCTCCAGATCGGTGATCATGACGCCGTCCCTGGTACTCTCAAACACGGTGGCAGCCTGACGCAGCTTTTGCTCAGCCAGCTTGCGCTCGCTGATTTCTCGCGCGATGCCGAACAGGCCGGCTACCTGCCCCGCCTTATCGAAGATAGGTCCCTTGGAAACCTGCAATACCAGGCAGCGGCCATCGACGGTGGTCAGCTCCTGTTCATAAGTCTGCGCGGTGCCGGCGGCAAGCACTTCCCGGTCTTTCGCCATCAGCCGTTGCGCCGTCTCGGCCGGAAACAGCGCAATGTCGTTGTGGCCGAGAATTTCGTCCGCAGTCTTGCCGCTGGCGTTGATCGCCGCCTGGTTCACCAGCAGATAACGCCCGTCTACGTCCTTGACGTAGACCACATCCGGGGTGCCGGAGATGACGCTGTCGAGCAGACGACGATTGAGCTCGGCCCGGCTCAGCGCCCGTTGCAGTACTTCGCTGAGCAGGCTGACAACCACGCCGTCGACGACCAGGAAGGCCCAGCGCACCCAATCGAGTCCGGCGACAATGCGAAGACTGTACGCGGGTTGGATGGCAAGAAGCATCGCGCCCAGCACCGCCAGCACGGTCGAGACCATGCCGGGACCGAAGCCGCCGAGCATAGCGCTGAAAATAATAGGGAACATCAGAAAAATCAGCAAGGGCTGTTCACGCAAACCCAGGCGCTGCTGCACCAACAACACGGATAGCGTGATCGTCGCTGCAAACACATATACCAGCCAGCGCGGCAAGGAACCCGGCATGAGGCTGGCCGCCAGTGCGTCCAGGAGCGGCCTCTTACTGGCAGCGCCCTCTAAGGGTAAGGCGCGAAAGATTAGATAAAAAACGGCGGAACTGGCAACGACGAAAAACGCGCCTTTCGCGTTAGAAAGCCAGAGTATGGAATCGATGTCGACGACAGACAGCAGCAATCGGTCTGATAAAAAAATCCAGGCCAGCGCCACGACCGTGTAGCAGGCGATGGCGCGCACTATGAAGCGGTTGCGGGCGTTGCTCTTCATCTTACCTCGCGTTTTTACCTCGCATTCACAGGAGCGTATCCGTCGCATAGAAATCAGCCGAACATGGTGTCCTGAGGATTTTTTATCTGATGCAGTCTGTAGCGTTCGATAAGGCAAAGCTCGAAAAGATTTTCGAGCCGCATAAGCTCATCGTGGTGCCAGGGGCGAGCCATTTTCCGAACTTATTTTATCCGCTATCCTGCCTGGGTGGCGCTGACATTTATTTTTTTCTCCGGCGCAAACCAACTGAATCTGACGCCAGGATCGACACTTCTTGCGTTCGCCGGAGATGGACGACGAGAAACGCGAGGCTGGGCTTGCCTCACGTCGGTCCTCGCCCCGGTCTCTGCCAGTCCAGCTTATATGCTGACCGGCCCAAGTTCAAGCCAGCCATCCCTGCCTGCCTGCCTGCCTGCCTGCCTGCCTGCCTGGCAGATCGAATCGATATCAAGCAGAGTGTGATCCGGCCCGAACAGGCTAAGCTCCACGCCGCAGGTTCGCCTCAGTCTGTCGACGGCAGCCCCACAAGAGTCACAACACCCGGTAGGCCAGCAGGTCCAGTCGGGTCCGGCTAAGCCGGCTCAGCAATTTGCGCACCGGCGGCGGATAGTCGGCCAGCTGTTGCAGCGACTGGTAACCGGTCAGCACCGTGGTGTCGCGCAGGATGCCGGCGAGTTCGGTCCGTCTTTGCGATGCCAGTTGCTGCTGCGGATCGTGGATCAGCAAGGCGTTTTCCAGATCGAGACGGAAGGCGCGCGGATTCAGGTTGTTGCCTGTCATCAGGCTGTAGTGACTGTCTATCCACAAGCCTTTCAGGTGATAGCTATTCTCGCCCTCTTTCCACAAATGCAGATTGAGTTGTCCGCTGGCGATGGCGGCCTGGTGTTTTCTGGCGAAGCGGCGCAGATTGACTTCGTACAGATAAGGCAGCGCGCCTATGATTTTGAAATCCTGTTCCGGCGGAATAAAGAAATCGTTGGCGGTCTTGTCGCCGACGATGATGTCTATCTGCACACCGCGTTGCAGCGCACGGTTCAGCTCGCGGGTGACGGCCGGCGGCAAATTGAAATACGGCGTGCAAATGGTGATCTGTTGCCGGCTGGCGGCCAGCAAAGAGCAAATCGCGCGGTTGAGCGGATTGCTCTTGCCGACCCCGACCAGGGGCGTGACGCAGAGGCCGCCCGCCGCAGCGTGGTCGTGCGGCAGGCTAAAGCTGTAGCGCGCCCGTTTCAACTGCTCGCGGAAACGGCGGATATCGCCGCGTATGCTGCGCGTGGCCGGCGGCCCGGCCTGATCCAGTCTGTGCACCGCCGGCGCAGCCAGGATATGCCTGCGCGTAAATTCGACCATGCAATCCGCCAATACGCTGTTGCGCAACAGCAGATAGCGGTCGTGCCGGTATTTTTCTTGCTTGTGCAGGTAGACATTGTTCAGGCTGGCGCCGCTATAGATGACGGTATCGTCGATCACGAAGCCCTTCAGGTGCAGCACGCCGAATAATTCTCGGGTCTGCACCGGCACCCCGTAAATCGGCACCACGCTATCCCGCGCGGCTGCCAACTCGCGGTACCAGCCGGCATTGCCGCTGTGTTCTGAGGCGCCTATCAAGCCGCGCTGCGCCCGGTGCCAATCGACCAGTACCGCGATCTCCAGCGCAGGGCGGGCGGTTTTAGCGGCATGCAGGGCGTGCAAGACTTCGGCGCCCGCCTCATCGTTTTGCAGGTACAGGCTGCACAGGTAGATGCGATGCCCGGCGGCGGCGATCCGCCTGAGCAGTTCGGCGCGAAATTCCGCCGCGCTATGCAGGGTGAGCACCGCCTCGGGCACGAGCGGAATCGCCGGCAACTGCGTCAGCGTGGGACGAGGTTTAAATAAACGCATGGCGATCTGATGACTTGCTGTTCAACCTAGATTCCTCAGTTGGACAGGTTCGAGTGTGCACTTTTCCGGCTTTCTGGCAAGGGCGACGACGACGCAAGCTTGATGTTGCCAGGAGGAACAACGCAGCCAGGGAGCCGGAAAAGTGTGCAATCGAGCCTGTAGCGCTCTCACCTCTAAATGGTGTACGACTTGAATGCCGTTATTTTTAAACATATCGTGACTATTCAGCCGCTATGAAGAAGAATAAAAAACCAAACCTCTCAACACAGAGACACAGAGGCTCAGAGGTACAACAAAGGCAGAGAAAAGCAAATTTACCGCTACTCTCCTGATTTTCTCTCTGTGTTGAGGGGTTTTGAGCTTTTTCATAGCGGCTGAATAGTTACTCCTAAAACATGATGGGTTTCGCTACGCTCTACCCATCCTACAGAATAATGGATTTATCAAGCGCGCCGGCGCCAGACTTGCCAGATCTCCTTGCCCTCGAACACGGCAATGGAGCCGTCGACGGCGTGCTGTTCCAGCAATTCAAAATCCGGCGTCAACAAGGCTCGCAACTCGGCGCTGCCGATGCTGAAAGGCGGGCCTTTCAGCGAAGCTTGTGCGCTGTCGTCGATATAGAAAAAGCCGGCCAGCAAGGCGCCGGCCGGCAGCAGTGCGGCCCAGCGCGCAGCGATCCCGGCCCGTCTGTAGGGCGGCAGGGCGCAGAAGAAAGCGCGCTCGTAAATCAGTTGCAGCGGACGCGCAGGAACATAGCTGAAAAAATCGGCTTGCTGCACCTGCGATCCCCACTCGCCGAGCGCGGCGCGCGCGCTGGCGACGGCAGCGGCGGAAAAATCGATGGCGGTGACATCCCAGCCGGCCTGGGCCAGCAAGGCGGCTTCGTGAGCGTTGCCGCAACCGGGGATCAGGGTCGCCAGCGGCTGAGTCGCGTGCCGCACAAACTCGTGCAAGGTTGGCGGCACGCCGCCCTGATCCCACGGCGTGTAACCTTGCTCAAAGCGCTCATTCCAAAAGCCGGGAGCGGCCGGGTCTCTGTTTTGAAATTCCGCCATGGCTTAGCCGCCGAAATAAAAGCGCAAGATCAATTGCGCCGCCACCACCCCGGCGAACAGGCCGCCCCCGAAATACACGACGGTGCGCAGCAAGCGATTGGTGCTGCGCTGCTCGGCCAGCAAGGCGGCCAGCATGTCATCGTTGTGCGTAGCAGTCGCCGCACGGCTCAGCGCCTGGTGCGCCAGCCGTGGCAATTGCGGGAAGATGTGGCTGTAGCGCGGCGCTTCATCCTTGAGCTTGTCTATCAGGCCGCGCCAGCCGACCTGATCCTTCATCCAGCGCTCCAGATAAGGCTTGGCGGTTTTCCACAGATCGAGTTCGGGGTCGAGCTGGCGCCCCAGGCCTTCGATATTCAGCAAAGTCTTTTGCAGCAGCACCAGTTGCGGCTGCACTTCCACATTGAAGCGGCGCGAAGTCTGGAACAGGCGCAGCAAGACCTGGCCGAAGGAAATATCCTTCAGCGGGCGGTCGAAGATGGGTTCGCAGCAAGCGCGCACGGCCGCTTCCAGTTCGTCGACGCGCGTCTCTTTCGGCGCCCAGCCCGATTCTATGTGCGCCTCGGCCACGCGCTTGTAATCGCGCTGGAAGAAGGCCAGGAAATTCTGCGACAAATAATCCTTGTCGAAATCGTTCAGGGTGCCGACGATGCCGAAATCAAGCGCCACATAGCGGCCAAAGGTGGCCGGCGCGGTCGAGACCAGGATATTCCCCGGGTGCATGTCAGCGTGGAAGAAGCCGTCGCGGAATACCTGGGTAAAGAAAATCGTGACGCCGTCGCGCGAGAGTTTTTCCAGGTCGACCCCGGCTTCGCGCAATTTATCGAGTTGCGAAATCGGTATGCCCTGCATGCGCTCCATCACGATCACGGAGGGCGAGCAATAATCCCAATGCATTTCCGGCACCAGCAGCAGATCGGAATCCGCGAAATTGCGGCGCAGCTGGCTGCCGTTGGCGGCTTCGCGCATCAGGTCGAGCTCGTCGTGCAGGTATTTGTCGAACTCGGCCACCACTTCGCGCGGCTTCAGGCGCTTGCCGTCGGCCCACAGGGTTTCCAGCCAGCCGGCGGCGATCTGCATCAACGCCACGTCCTTATCGATCGCTTCCTTCATGCCTGGCCGCAAGACCTTGACCGCCACTTCGCGCCCGTCTTTCAGGGTGGCGAAATGCACTTGCGCGATCGAGGCCGAGGCCACCGGCTCGCGTTCGAAACTGGCGAACAATTGGTCGGGATGCGCGCCCAGCGATTTGGTGATTTGCGCGATCGCCAGCGCGGGATCGAAAGGCGGCACGCGGTCTTGCAGGCGGGCCAGCTCGTCGGCGATATCGGGCGGCATCAGGTCGCGCCGGGTCGACAGCACCTGGCCTAACTTGACGAAGATCGGCCCCAGCTCTTCCAGCGCCTTACGCAGGCGCTCGCCGCGCGGTGCCGACAAGTCGCGCCAGAACAGCAAGGCTTCGATCAGGCGTGCGGTGCGCGGCACTTGCAGGCCGGAAGTGGCGATTTCATCGATGCCGTAACGGATGGTGATGCGGATGATTTTCCAGACGCGCATAAATTTAAAAATCATAGCCGCGTTCTCTCCAGTTTCTCTATGCGCTTGATGAGACGCTCGACATCATCCCTGACTTTATTCACTTCCGCGCCGAAAGCGGCCACGGCGGCCGGCCTGACCAGCATGGGGTTTTCTTCCAGAAAATATTCGGCCAGATTTTCCTGAATTTTCTGATGGGTGTCCTGCGCCGTCTGCACCATGCTCTTGCCCAAGGCGACCAGGCGCACGGCGGCCACGTCGCCGAATAATTTGCTGAGGTCTGCTTCGGCTTCCCAGCGCAGATTCTGGCTCAGGTAGGAAATGGTGTTGGCAAATTCGGCGTCGCCTTCGATCTTGACGTAAGAAAAAGCGCGTTCGCGGTTTTGCGCCATCAAGGGCAAGTCACTCAGCCTGACGCGTATCGTGACGGCCGGCGCGTGGTGCGCATCGGCGTCTTGCAGCATGCCGTCGGCGCCGACTTGCAGCCGGATTTGGAAAGCCTCGGCAGCGATGCAGGCGATCTTGCCGGCGTGCGGCGCCAGCTTGTCTCTGGCCCAGCTTTCCTGCGCCAGCAAATGATTGATGAAGGGGGAGAGAGGAATCATGTCTTTAATGTAGGACTTACGCAATTTTGCGTAAGCCCTGAAATAAAAAAAACCGCCCATGTTTTCATGGGCGGTCTGCAGTGTAACAGCTAAATCCGGCGCATTCGCCTGATCCGGCTCAAATCTGTTGGATACCCGCCAACACCCAGCCGCCCTGGCCATTCATAGGCTTGGACAAGTTCCAGACTTCCTTGAACGCTTCGGCCGGCGCGTTTTGCGCTTCCTTGATCATGCCGCTGAACTGCACGCTGGCCAGGTGATCGTTGCCGACTTGTTCCAGGCCCAGCAATTCGGCGTCGAGAGTCACGACGTCGGTCACGTTGGCGGACGCGCCGCGCTCCTGGATTTGCAGCTTGAGTTCGGCATACATTTCAGCCGTGGTGAATTCGCGCAAATCGTTGATGTCTGCCTTGTCCCAGGCCGCTTGCAGGCGGATGAAATAAGTCTTGGCATTGCGCAGGAAGCCAGGCACGTCGAAGTCGGCTGGTACGCCCCAAGCTGCAGCCGGGCTGGCAACGGCAGAGCTACCCTGGAATGCTTGCGGCTCCAGGCGCGAACCGATTTCCGGCGTGGCGGACGACATGCCGGCATACGCCGGTTGGGCGAAGGCGGAAGGCGCCGCCGCAGTATTGTTGCGACGGAACAGACGGATAATGAACATCACGGCAAACGCCAGCAAGGCGATCGTCACGATGGAACCGAGCGCGCCACCCAAAGCGCCGCCCAGGCCGAAATGCGAGAATGCCGCGCCGAGCAAGGCGCCGCCTATCAGGCCACCGACGATGCCTTTCCAGGGGCTGGCTGGTTTTGGCGGTATCGCTGCGGTCGGCGCGGCGGTCGGCGCAGCCGGCCTGGCCTGGTTGACGCTGCTGGTGCCGGAAGGCGTTGTCGCGGCGCGTTGCGTCACATTGCTGGACTGGCGGCCGATAGTGCCGCCGCCGCCCAGGCGACGGGCGTCGGCATCGGTCACGGTCAAGGCCAGCGTGCTGGCTACCATCATCATTGCGAGTAGAAATTTCTTCATCGCCTAACTCCTGTTTCTTTAAAGTTTGATACCGGTGTGTAATGCGGCCACACCTGCCGTCAAATTGTAGTATTGCACGCGTTCCAGGCCCGCGTCCTGCATCATGGTTTTCAGGGTTTCCTGATCCGGATGCATGCGTATCGATTCGGCCAGATAGCGGTAACTCTCGGCGTCGTTGGCGATTTTCTGCCCCATCCACGGCAAAATTTTGAACGAATATAAATCGTAAGGTTTTTGCAAGATGTCCGGCACCTTGGAAAATTCCAGCACCAGCAACTTGCCGCCCGGCTTCAAGACCCGGCGCATTTCCGCCAGCGCTCTATCCTTGTGCGTCATGTTGCGCAAACCGAAAGCCACCGTCACGCGGTCGAAATAATCGTCGGGAAACGGTATGCCAGACTTCGCCGGTCTGGCCGGCCTGGCGCACGAATTCCTTGGTCAGGTCGCCGGTACCGGCGGCGATATCGAGTACCTTGAAGCCGGGGCGCACACCGGCCTGTGCCACCGTGAATATCTTCCAGATTCTATGCAAGCCGGCCGACATCACGTCGTTCATGATGTCGTACTTGGCGGCAACCGAGTGAAATACCTCGGCCACCTTGTGGACTTTTTGATCTTCTTCTACGGTGCTGTAACCGAAATGGGTGGTATTGCTCATGATTTAATCTCTAGAGGGTACGGGCGCGATTATAGACCAAGTCCGTATCCGGCCTAATGCTTATGTCCGCAGGCGCTGCCGCCTTTTTCTGCCATAGGTGCATCGCGTCCGCTCTCGCCGGCATGCCCGGCCGCCTGCAGTTTGGCCAGATAGTCTTGCCACAACTGCGCCTGGTTTTCGCCCAGCCAGTACAGGTAATCCCAGCTATAGATGCCGCTGCTATGGCCGTCGGAAAAAATCGGTTTGATCGCGTAATTGCCGACCGGCTCTATGCCAGTCAGCCCGACTTCGCGCTTGCCGGTTTGCAGGGTTTCCTGGCCGGGGCCGTGGCCGCGCACTTCGGCTGAAGGCGAATACACGCGCAGCAATTCAAACGGCAGCGAAAATTCCTTGCCGTCGTCGAAAGACACTTCCAGCACGCGCGACTGGGTACGGGCGTT
>JACPWS010000008.1 GCA_016196925.1 Burkholderiales bacterium
GCTATGCTATAATTTTGTTTTTCGCGGCTGTAGCTCAGCTGGATAGAGTACTTGGCTACGAACCAAGGGGTCGTGGGTTCGATTCCTGCCAGCCGCACCAGATTCAAGGGACTAGATGCAAATCTAGTCCCTTTTTTCTTTTCTGCTTTTTATGTAACTAGCCGCTCAGCCCGCTTGTGTTGATGTCTTCAGTCGTGCCGGGCGAGTATCAGGCGGCGCAGGCTCCAGCCTTGCGGGGCGTCCTGATTCAGCGAGCTGCGCCGGATGGCGCCGGCTGCTGCGCTTTCTTCGATGGAAACGAGCAGGCGCTGCAATTGGCCGGTATCGGGCAGCATGGTGCCGAGGAAGGCGACGCTGTCCTGATGCTGGATCAGGATGGTGGGGAAATTTTCTATATCGATTTCATCGACCAGTTGCGCCTGGTCTTCTATGTCTATCCAGGCAAAGCATTTGTCCGGATGGCGCGCGGCCAGCGCATCGAAGGACGCACGGTAATTTTTGCAAATGTCGCACCAGGCTGCGCACAGGCAGGCGACCAGCCACGGGCTGCGGCTTAAGCGGGTGCGGAGGTGGTCGAGGTTTTCGGTGTCGGCAATCGGGTTCATGCCGTGATTTTAACCTATCTGCAGGGCGCGAAATCCGGCCAGCGGCGGGGGCGAACACGGTAAAATACGCGCATGACGAGAATTTTAGCTATAGAAACGACGACCGGACTCGCTTCGGTCGCCTTGCTGGACGGAGAACAAGGATACGTGCGCGAATTGCCCGGCGTGCAAACCCATTCCCAGGGCGTTCTGCCTGCCGTGCAGTCTTTGCTGGCCGAGGCCGGTGTCGCCTTGGCGGATTGCGATGCAATTGCATTCGGCTGCGGGCCGGGTGCGTTTACCGGCATCCGGACCGCCTGCGGTATCGTACAGGGGCTCGCTTATGGCGCCGGTTTGCCGGTGCTGCCGGTGGTCAGCTTGCTGGCGATGGCGCAGGCCGCGCGCGAACAGCAGGGCGGGTCCGAATTTGTCTGTGTGCTCGATGCACGCATGAGCGAGGTGTATTGGGCGCAGTACCGGTATGCCGCAGGCGGCTGGCAGACAGTGGTCGAACCGCTGCTGTCGCGTCCGGATGAAATTCCGGCCGCGCTTGCGCCGGACCTGCCGCTCTTCGTGCTGGGGCAGGGCCTCGATGCGGCTGCCTTGCCGCCGTCGACCGCAACGCTGGTGTGCATGCCGCATGCGCTGCAGGTGGCCCGACTCGGCAGAGCCGCCTATGAGGCCGGCGTACGCTTGAGCGCCGAGCAGGCGCAACCGCTGTACTTGCGCAATAAGATCGCTCTGACGACGGCGGAACGCATGCAACTTAAACCTGGGCGCTGAGGGCAGGCCGTGGCGACGAATTTAATGCAGGCGGATGCGCAGTATTGCCAGTTGGGGTATGCCGATATCGATCAGATCCTGGGCATAGAAGAACAGGTGTATTCTCATCCGTGGTCGCGCGGGAATTTTGTCGATTCCATGCTGAGCGGCTACCAGGCGTTTGGCTTGCGCGATGAAGCACAACGCTTGTTCGCCTATTTTATTGTGATGCCGGTACTCGATGAATTGCATTTGCTGAATCTGGCGGTGAGTGCCGCAAAACAAAGGCAAGGTTATGCGCAGCGCTTGCTCGCGCATATGTTCGCGTATGCGCAAGAGCGCGGCTATGTCTCGATTTTGCTGGAAGTCAGAGTCAGCAATCGGCGTGCCGTGGACGTCTATCGCCGCGACGGCTTTGTCGAGATAGGTCGCCGTAAAGCCTATTACCCGGCCGAAGGAAATACCCGTGAAGATGCGATAGTCATGCGGAGAATATGTTGACCCAGCGATTTAATCAGACCAGCATGCGCAAATCCCTGCTGCACGAAATGAACATCGGCCCGCTGTGGCAATTGCGCGTTCCGACGCCGCCGGGCGCGGTTTCGTTGCCGGAGGTGGAGCTTGCTGCCGCGCTTGCGGCGCCGTCAGCGGCAGCCGCCGTTCCGGCAGCGCCGGACGTCGTCTTGCCCGATGTCGGCAGCATGTCCTGGGAATTGCTGCAAGCGACAACTGCCGCCTGCACACAATGCGGCCTGTGCCATGGCCGCACGCAGACGGTATTCGGCAGCGGCGACCGCCACGCCAGATGCTTGTTCGTGGGAGAGGGACCCGGCTATCACGAAGACTTGCAAGGCCAGCCTTTCGTCGGCGCGGCCGGGCAATTGCTGGACAATATGCTGCGCGCGCTGGGCGTCGGTCGCGACGCCTACATCGCCAATGTCGTCAAGTGCCGCGCCACCGATCAGCAGGGCAGGGACCGGGTCCCGGACGCCGATGAAGTGGCCGCCTGTCTGCCATATCTGCAAAGACAGATCGCTTTGATACAACCGCAAGTGATCGTCGCGCTCGGCAAAACCGCGGCAGTTTCATTGCTGGGTCTGGACGCCGGAACACCGCTCGGGCAGTTGCGCGGCACGGTTCATCGCTACCGGCAATGGCCTGTGATCGTGACTTATCATCCCGCTTATTTGTTGCGAAAACCGGCCGTTAAAGCTGAAGCCTGGGCTGACCTGTTCCTGGTGATGAGGTCACTGACTACCGCCTAATCCACGCTTAATACCATCGCCATGGACCCCTACCAATCGCGCTTTCATCAGCAATGGCAGCATTTGTCGGACCCCCATGTGCGAGCGCTGGCCTGGTTGCTGAGTTCGCCCGATTTGCTGGCGCAACCGGCCCCTGGCCAGCCTGGTACGACCGCGACCGAATTGCCGGCTCAGCAGACTTTGCCGGCGTGGCTGGCCCAACTGGATAGCCGGCCGGCCGATTTGCATGCCGCACTCAAGCTGCACAAGCATCAGCGCCTCGGTTTGTATGCAGAAAACCTGTTCGCGTTTTACCTGCGCCAGCACGGCGCTTTGTACGCTCACGGCTTGCAGGTGCACGATAGCCACGGCCGCACCATAGGCGAGTTCGATTTTTTGACTTACGACCAGAGCGGCGGCCGGTCCGGCTTATTGCACTGGGAACTGGCCACTAAATTCTATCTGCGCTATGAGGACCCGGCAGCAGAACTGCAGCGTGCCGGTTTGTATGATTTTCTGGGACCGAATCTGGCCGATACGCTGGGCGCGAAGCTGAAAAAAATTCTGCAGCAGCAATTGCAGTTGTCGCTGCAGCCGCTGGCGCGCGCCATCTTGCCGCCGGGGCCAGTCAGGGCGCAGGCGATGATCAAGGGCTGGCTGTTTTACCGCGACATACGGCAAAGCCGCGCGGAATACCTGCCGGAGGGTCTGGCCACCGATCACTGCCGCGCTTACATCTGGACCGTGGCGGAGTTAGAGCAATTGCAATTTGAGCATGCCATGCTGATCGAGCGCCTGCACTGGCTGCCGCCGGCACAGGCGCGGGCCGATCAAGTCGGGAGCAGGCAACTTGCGCTGGACAGCATGCGGCGCTATTTTCAGATCGATAGTTCGCCGCTGGTGCTGGCGCTGATGAGCCCCAGCGGCGAGCTGATGCAAGAGTCGCGACGCGGCATGGTGGTGCCGGACGACTGGTGGGCAAGGGCGGCGGAATACCGTTCGCAGCACAGCCAACGGTGAAGCAGGCGACGCGGTCTTAATGTTTATGCTCGCCAATCAGCGCCAGCGAGTCATGCTCGCGCTGATTGGCGGCATGTTTGCGCATCACCAGATACATGGTGCCGGCGACGAACAAGCCGAACATGACGATGACCACCTGAATATTCAGGTTTAAATACACCATCAGCGCATACAGCGCCAGCATGGTCAGCACCGACAGGTTTTCATTGAAATTCTGCACGGCGATAGAGTGGCCGGCGCTCATCAGGACGTGTCCGCGATGCTGCAGCAAGGCATTCATCGGCACCACAAAATAGCCGGCCAGCGCGCCTATCAGTATCAGCAAGGGGTAGGCGATCCAGACGTTGTGCACCATCGTCATGGTGGTCACCACCAGGCCCATGGCGATGCCCAGCGGCATCACGCCCAGGGACTTTTTCAGCGGGACAAAGCGCGCCGCGGCGACGGCGCCGAGCGCGATGCCTATCGCCACCACGCCTTGCAGGATCGCGGCTTTATCGAGCGGCATGTTCAGCGAGTTTTTCGCCCAGTCGAGCACGATGAATTGCAGGGCCGCGCCGGCGCCCCAGAACAGCGTGGTGACCGCTAGCGAAATTTGCCCCAGCTTGTCTTTCCACAGCGTGAGGAAGCAATTGCCGAAATCGGAAATCAGCTTGGCCGGCGTATGTTGCTGATGCGCATAGCGCGCGCAAGTGTCGGGAATCTTCAGGTTGAACAAGGCGGCCAGTCCGTAGCAGATCGTGATGACGGTCAGCGCGGCTTCGGTCGCGCTGTTGATCGGGAAGTCGATCAGCGGGAAGTCTAGGCTCAGCAGCAAGGCCGACACCTGCGGATTGACCAGTGCGCCACCCAGCACCGTCCCCAGGATGATGGAGGACACGGTCAAACCTTCTATCCAGCCATTGGCCGCCACCAGTTTTTCCGGCGGCAGCAGCTCGGTCAGGATGCCGTACTTGGCTGGCGAGTAAGCGGCGGCGCCGAAGCCGACCATCGCGTAGGCGATCAGCGGATGGATGTGGAAAAAGATCATGGCGCAACCGAGCACCTTGATCATATTGGTGATGAACATCACCTTGCCTTTCGGCAGGGAATCGGCAAACGCGCCGACAAAGGCGGCCAGCACGACGTAGGACAGCACGAAGAACAGTTTCAGCAGCGGCGTCATCCATTTCGGCGACTGCATGGATGCCAGCAACGCCATCGCGGCGATCAGTAAGGCGTTGTCGGCCAGCGAAGAAAAAAACTGCGCTGCCATGATCGTATAGAAACCGCGTTTCATGCTGTATAAGGACCTGTTGCAAAGTAATCGGCTTGCTTTATACCATGAAAAACGCAGGGGATTTATGAAATAGGACAAGCCTGCCGGCGAATACTGGTTAAAATATCAGTGTTTATAAAGTTTTCCACGGCGCAAAGATGGCAAAAGCAAAAACCAATTACACCTGTACCGAATGCGGCGGCGTCGTCAATAAATGGGCCGGGCAATGCCCGTCTTGCGGGCAGTGGAACACCCTGGTGGAAACCGTCGTGGAAGCGGCCGGCAACCGTTATTCCGGCAAGCACCAGAGCCTGGCCAACACTGCGCCGGTGCTGAATCTGGCCGAGATCGAGGCGATCGACGTGCCGCGTTTCGGTACCGATATCGACGAATTCGACCGCGTGCTGGGCGGCGGCCTGGTGCCGGGCGGGGTGGTGCTGATAGGCGGCGACCCCGGCATAGGCAAATCGACCTTGCTGTTGCAGGCGCTGGCGAATCTGGCCAGGGTGAAAAAAGTCTTGTATGTCAGCGGCGAAGAATCGGGGGCGCAAATCGCGCTGCGCGCGCGGCGTCTGGTATTGGAAGCGAAAGACTTGCCCTTGCAGGCTGAAATCCAGCTAGAGAAAATCCTCAACACCCTGGCCGAGCACAAGCCGCAAGTGGTGGTGATCGACTCGATCCAGACCATGTATTCCGATGCGCTCAGTTCCGCGCCCGGCTCGGTGGCCCAGGTGCGCGAATGCGCGGCGCAACTGACGCGCGTCGCCAAGACCATGGACATCACCATGATCCTGGTCGGCCACGTCACCAAGGAGGGCGCGCTGGCCGGCCCGCGCGTGCTGGAGCACATCGTCGATACCGTGCTGTATTTCGAGGGCGACACCCATTCCAGCTTCCGCCTGGTGCGCGCCATCAAGAACCGCTTCGGTGCGGTGAACGAGCTGGGCGTGTTCGCCATGACCGAAAAAGGCTTGAAAGGCGTGTCGAATCCTTCCGCCTTATTCCTGTCGCAGCACGACACCCAGGTGGCCGGTTCCTGCGTGATGGTGACGCAAGAGGGCACGCGCCCCTTGCTGGTCGAGATCCAGGCCCTGGTCGACAGCTCGCACGCGCCGAATGCACGCCGGCTCTCGGTCGGCCTGGAGCAAAACCGGCTGGCGATGTTGCTGGCGGTGCTGCACCGGCACGCCGGGGTGGCGGCCTTCGATCAGGATGTGTTCATCAACGCGGTCGGTGGTGTCAAGATCGCCGAACCAGCCGCCGATCTGGCGGTGCTGCTGGCGATCAATTCCTCGATGCGCAACAAGCCGCTGCCGCGCGGCCTGGTGGTGTTCGGCGAAGTCGGCCTGGCCGGCGAAATCCGCCCGGCGCCGCGCGGCCAGGAGCGCTTACGCGAAGCCGCCAAACTCGGCTTCTCGATCGCCATGATCCCCAAGTCGAATGCGCCGAAACAGAAAATCGAAGGCTTGACCATCATCGCCGTGGACAGGATAGAAGAGGCGCTGAACAAGATCCGCGAAGTGGATGATTTCAGTTAGTTCTAAAAAAATTGTCCACGAAAGACACGAAA
>JACPWS010000009.1 GCA_016196925.1 Burkholderiales bacterium
AAATCACCATGAATCTCTTGCGCCAAGAAACCTCAATGAAGCGCAGCATTCCAAAGAAACGACTCTACGCAGCGCTTCACGACAAATACCTCGCAGAGGTTCTTGGCTTATGCCCATTGGTCATTTGATGCGTTAGCCCTGGCGGTAGACGGCTTTCTCGCCCTGTTGCCGGCACAAGGGAGTAAACTACGCTCCATATCTGTCGCATCCTGCGATTTGAGCCCAATGCGAGCACCTCATGTCTGAAGCACACACTCCCCCCAATGCACTATTCTCCGACCTGAACCTGAGCGAGCCGCTGTTGCGCGCGCTGGGCGATGTCGGTTACGAGTCGCCTTCGCCTATCCAGGCCGCCACCATCCCTATCTTGCTGAGCAACCGCGACGTGCTGGGCCAGGCCCAGACCGGCACCGGCAAGACCGCCGCCTTCGCCCTGCCTATCCTGTCGCGCCTCGACATGCGCCAGACTACGCCGCAAGCGCTGGTGCTGGCGCCGACGCGCGAGCTGGCGATCCAGGTGGCGGAAGCGTTCCAGACGTATGCGCGGCATATCCCCGGCTTCCACGTGTTGCCGATCTACGGCGGCCAGAGTTACGGCCCGCAACTGTCGGCCTTGCGGCGCGGCGTGCACGTGGTGGTCGGCACCCCCGGCCGCGTGATCGATCACCTGGACAAGGGCTCGCTCGACTTGTCCGCGCTGAAAACCCTGGTGCTGGACGAAGCCGATGAAATGCTGCGCATGGGCTTCATCGACGATGTCGAACGGATCTTGCAAGAGACGCCGGAAAGCCGCCAGACCGCGCTGTTCTCGGCCACCATGCCGTCCGTCATCAAGCGCATCGCCCAGACTTACCTGAATAAGCCGGCCGAAGTCACGATCGCCGCCAAGACCGGCACCGCCGACAATATCCGCCAGCGCTACTGGCTGGTGTCCGGCATGCACAAGCTCGACGCCCTGACGCGCATCCTGGAAGCCGAGACTTTCGACGGCATGATTATCTTCGCCCGCACCAAGCTCGGCACCGAAGAGCTGGCGGCCAAGCTCGATGCACGCGGCTTCTCGGTGGCCGCCATCAATGGCGACATCAACCAGCAACAGCGCGAGCGCACCATACAGCAACTGAAGGACGGCAAGATAGATATCCTGGTCGCGACCGACGTCGCCGCGCGCGGCCTGGACGTGGAGCGCATCAGCCACGTGATCAATTACGACGTGCCTTACGATCCGGAAAGCTATACCCACCGCATCGGCCGCACCGGCCGCGCCGGCCGCAGCGGCGAAGCGATCCTGTTCATCACGCCGCGTGAAAAGAATTTGCTGAAGGCGATAGAACGCGCCACCCGCCAGCCGGTCTCGCCGCTGGAATTGCCGACCATCCAGGCGGTCAACGATGTGCGCATCGCGCGCTTCAAGGACCAGATCAGCGAGACGCTGGCGCAGGGCGAACTCGAGCAATTCGCGTCCCTGATCGAAGACTACGAGCAAGAACACAATATCCCCGCTATCGAGATTGCCGCCGCACTGGCCAAGATGGCGCGCGGCGATACGCCGCTGCTGCTCGATAAAAACCAGCGCGCCACCAAGGTGGACGACAGCTGGCGCGAAGAGCGCGCCGAGCGCAGCGGCCGCGGCGAGCGTTTTGAACGCGCCCCGCGCAACGAAAGGTTCGAACGCGAAGAGCGCGGCCCACGCCGCGAGCACAGCCCGCGCAATGTCGAGCCCGGCATGCAGACTTACCGCATCGCGGTCGGCCACGAGCACGGCGTCAAACCCGGCAATATCGTCGGCGCGATCGCGAACGAGGCCAACATAGAGTCGAAATACATAGGCCGCATCGACATCTACGACGATTACACCATACTCGATTTGCCCGACGATTTGCCGTCGGACATGCTGGAACACCTGAAGGGCGTACGCGTGGCCGGCCAATTCTTACGCATCAGCGCCGAACGTGCCGGCGTACCGGCAGCGTCCGCACCGCGCGCTGCGCCACGCGCCGAGCCGCGCCCTGACAGCGGCAGCAAGCTGAACCAGGTAGTCGAACGCGCCGCCCGCGCCAGCGACGAAGAGTACGTTGCCAAACCGAAGAAAGAGCGCGCCGACAGCAAGGGCAAGGCCAGCATTCCCATGCAAACCTATCGCATCGAAGTCGGCAAGGATAACGCGGTCACGCCGAGCAATATTGTCGGCGCCATCGCCAACGAAGCCGGGCTGGAAGCGAAGCACATAGGCCGCATCGCGATCTTCGACAGCTACAGCACGCTCGATCTGCCGGACGGCATGCCGAAAGAATTGCTGAAGCATCTGAAGTCGGTGTGGGTGGGCGGCAAGCAATTGCAGATCAGCCCGTTGGGCGAGAGCAGCGGCGCAGCTGCGGCCGCCGATAAGCCTACACCGTTTGGCCCGCGCAAGGCCGGCGGCGACCGCCGCGTGCTGGAAAAGACGGCCGGTTACGGCAAGAAAGACGCCGCCAAGCGCCCGTTCAAGGCCGACGCCGGTAGCAAGCCGCCACGCAAGAAACCGTAAACGCAATTACCGCCCTTTAAAAAATCCCTGACAGCGCAGCAAGCGATGTCAGGGATTTTTCATTTCGGCATACCTCCAGCAGGCGCGCGGATAGGGGGCGTTGACATGGGGGATTTTTAAATTTCAATAATCAATTGCTTTGTGTAACAGCAGCGCAGCTTGAATGCCTTGGCGCAATAAAATCCATTGCGTTATACGTACCAGTTCTTTAGTCATTTGACAACCATTTGCTTTATATTTAACATATTAATAGTTTAACACTTTCCAAGAGTTATTATTTTTGGTAAGTCATTAAATTGAAGTGTTCTATCTGGTAGCGAGATGCAAAGCTGTATTTTTTTAAATGTTAAATTGATAAATTTAATTTGTAAAAAAGGAATAAAACATGAATTCTTTTGGAAAATCTTGGTTGGCTTTGGCTGGTTTTTGTATAGTGGCGAGCGCTTCCTATGCCGATAATGGAGGAAAGCAGCCGGTTAAAAATATTATGGATATGGGTACTGTTCCTGCCAAACTGGATGCCAAGCTTCAAAAAGCTTTCCCGGCCCCGTCTCGTAGTGAGGTGCAAACTGCAGCTGCGCCAGGTTTGACTTATCTCCAAGTCGATTATGTAGTTTCAACGAACTACTATATGCAATACCCGACCACGCTGGGTTACGAAGGGTTAAGCAACTCTCAATCCATGACGACAGGCGATCATGGTGGTGCGCAATTGTGGGTAGTGACTGACGAGCTTGGTTATGGCGATAATCCGGTCGCGACGTGGAACGGCGGTCAGATTTCCTTGGCGACGAATTTTGCGACCCAGACTATCTGCGTCAATTGGGCGCGCACGGGCTATGACATTCCATGTCAGGCCGGGCAAACAGTTGTTGGATTCCGCAAATATTGGGATTTTAGCGGTTATCAATCAGGCATCTTCACCTATCAAAACCAATCTACCAATTCGCCTTTCAATACCATGTTTGATTCGATGTCTATTAAGTAAGTAAGACAGTAACGGCGCCCCGCTTGGGCCGCCTTAACCTTAATAGTCTCAACCGGGAGAATTACATGAAAATCGATTCTGTTATCTCATCAATTCAAGTAAGCCAGAACAACAGGCAAGCCGTACCGGCAACAGCCGCCACAGTTCAAAAGGTCGCCGAAACCGTGAGTCTGGAGAAGGCAGATCAGGCGACGCAGATCATGAAAAAATATGATTTGCACAATATTTCCCATCCTGAAATTGGAAGCATGATAATGGAGTTATATAAGGCAGGCGTTATCCCAGAGGATCATTTGTTGGATTTTACTGAACCCAGTTGGCAGAACGACGAACTTTGGTTTGCGACTACTGGCAAGGTTGTAAAAAGCAACCCCAATGAAAAAATTGACTATATTGCAAGGGTGGATTTGATGCTTGCCGCTGCCGAAAGAGATCAGATGTCAGAGAGTTCAGTTAATTATGCGAGAAAATTTGCCAATTTTTTCCACAACCTGGATGCCTTAAACGCTCAGGCATAAGGGCGGCAGGTATTGCGCACAAACGTCTCGAGTCTGGTCCATAGTCTGAGCTGGTGAATGCCTGGGTCACCTTAGTCTCAACCGGGAGAGTCACATGCAAATCGCTTCTGTTATCTCATCAATCCAAATAAGTCAGGCCGGCAGGCAAGCCGCACCGACAAAAGACATCGTCACAGCGCAAAAAACCGCTGAAACCGTGAGTCTGGAGACGGCGGATCAGGCGACGCAGATCATGAAAAACTATGACTTAAATAACATTTCACATTCGGAAGTTGTGGAAATGACAGGCAAATTACATGATGCCGGCGTTATCACATTCTTTCAGATGGCTATGCTAAATGCTCCACCTATTGAGAGTTTCCTCAAACTGGTTGATGGCAAAACTGTTATTGATAATAGTGACGAAAAAGAAGTATTTTCTAAAAAGATAGACTTCCTTAAAAATATGGAGCTTGGACTTGCCTCTGCCGAAAAAGAAGGGGATGTAAGTTCAATTAATGTTATGAGAGATTTGGTAAATCTTCTTCACAACCTGGATGCATTACGTGCGCAAACATAAGGGTGGCATTGGGCAATGCCAATCTCTTCGTCAAATGACAAAGAATCCATGCCTAAAATTTTTGGAGGCGATGATGATCAACAAGCTTGATGGTAATTTTAGTTTTCAAGTCCCTACCCAACGCAGATACGCAGAAAAACACGAATCTATCCAACAATCAGGCTTAACTACAAAAAGCCCTGATTACCAGACAAGTATTTCCAGTGACGCAACAAGCCGTCTTAAATCGGAAAATGACCACTCCGTTCAAAATAAAAATGTCATTTCAGAAATGGCACATGGAAATCCTGAAACGGCTGAAAAATTAGCCTATGCTTTCGCACACGAAAGCGACAAGCCACTTCTTGATATTTCAAACTGGGCAAAAGGAGAAGACCATATTAAATTCTCCGAGACGGGGCAATATGTGAATAAGGCGGACCTTGACCGGTTTACCCAAAAGGCGAATGAGCTTTTGACAAAAAAATTCGAGATTTACCAATCAGAAAAAATTAAAGGCACGCCAGATGCGGACATTGTCGACAAAATGATCGCACTGGTGGAGGAACAAAGCGCCGAGTACAAAGGCATCATTGGATGGGGTTTGAGAACGGGCGCAAAATAACGCCCGTAGCGCCGTAGGGACGCATTCATATACTGCAACGCTAGCGAACGAAGTCTTTACTGGTGCAAAAAAAGCCCCGTCGTATTGACGGGGCTTTTTTGTAGGGTGCGCCTTGCGCACCACTGGCCAACACTGACGATTACTTGGCGGAAGCGTCTGCCGACGCAGCAGCGGAAGCCGCAGCCGGCAATGAAGCCGCAGCGGAAGCTGAAGCGCTGGCCGATGCCGCAGCCACCATCTCTATCTTGGCCTTGGCCTTCATCTCGTCGAGCATTTTCTTCAGATTTTGCTGTTGCAATTGCTGGGTCAGGCCGGGCTTGACTTGTTCCAGCGTCGGCGCTTCCTTGGCGCGGCTGTCTTCCAGCATGATCACGTGGTAACCGTATTGGGTCTTGACCGGCTCTTCCGAGAAATGCCCTTTTTCCAGCTTGGCGACTGCCGCGCCGAATTCCGGCACCATGCCGCGCGGATCGAACCAGCCCAGGTCGCCGCCCTTGCCCTTGGAGCCGGGGTCTTGCGATTTAGCCTTGGCCAGTGCATCAAAGGCTTTCACGTCTTTTTTCAGCTTGGCGATGATGTCTTTCGCTTCGTCTTCCTTGGCCAGCAGGATGTGGCGCGCCTGGTATTCGGTGCCGGCGGCCTGCGTCTTGAACTTATCGTACTCGGCCGTCAGCATGGCGTCGCTGACGCTGTTGGTCTTCAGGTAGTCCTGGACGAAGGCGTTGGCCAGTATCGACAGCCTGGTCATTTCCAGCTGATCGGCGATTTCCGGCGATTTATCCAGGCCCTTCTTTGCCGCTTCCTGCGCCACGATGGTTTGCATCGCCAGATTATCGATCACCATCTTGCGCGACTCGGCATTGTCCGGCATGCCTTGCGCTGCTTGCTGCTTGATGATCATGTCGACTTGTTTTTGATAAATGGCGCTGCCGTTCACGGTCGCCGCCACCGCGCCCTGGCTGGCCGCCGCGGTTTTGGACGCGTCTTTGGAGGTACAGGCACTCAGCGCCAGCAGCGCGATAGCGCTGCCCAGAACAACGCGGGATTTAATCAACATCGGGTTTCCTTTATTTTTGAAAGAGAGAGGGAGTATGTGGATGCAAAATGCGCACATACAAGTTTAAAAAAAGACAGCGAATTTTACCCGTGCTTGGGCGCGATGTGTTGACATATGATTCGCTCTGCCGCCGCCGTATGCTGCAGTTGCGTTGCGCACTTGCAGCAAATTTCCGCTGAAAAAACAGGTCCTAAATTTTAAAAATTTTGTCTTGAATTTTCGATGGAAGCTTA
This sequence comes from Burkholderiales bacterium, assembly GCA_016196925.1. GTDB lineage: Bacteria > Pseudomonadota > Gammaproteobacteria > Burkholderiales > Burkholderiaceae_D > Undibacterium. The sequence goes on from JACPWS010000009.1 coordinate 6,487, forward strand.
TATTCTGGTATTCCGCTTTTCCGCTCAAGCGCATAGTTTTGCAGGCAGTCCTTCAGATTTGTGCAGTCCGTGATCTGAATGTCCAATTCCAGCAGCGTATTCCGCAGCCGCCACATCCGCTTCATCGAGGAGCATGGACGGCATCCTGTTTAGTTCGTTTTCACCGCCGTACGATACATCGCTGGCTATCATGCAGAGATGGCTACGGTTTTTTTAAATCAGCGCACCGCTGAAAAAAGAGGAGAAGATGATGTCCAGTAATTTGACGCGTTTCAATCCGTTTAACGACATTGCACGTTTCAAGCCGTTCAGCAAATTCGAAGATTTTTTCAACGATTTCAGCCTGGCCCCCGCGCTGCGCGACTTCGAACTGGAACCGCGCATCAAGATGGATGTCATGGAGAGCGATAAGGCTTACCAGGTGAAAGCCGAAATCCCCGGCGTCAGGAAAGAAGATATCAAGGTCGATATCAATGGCAACCAGGTTTCCATCAGCGCCGAGACCAGGCGCCAGACCGAAGAGAAAGAGGGCGCCTGCGTGGTGCGCAGCGAATGCTATTACGGCCAGAAATACCGCAGCTTCACTCTGGGACAAGAGATCGACGACGCCAAGGCCGAAGCACGCTATCAGGACGGCGTGCTGGAGCTGAATTTGCCGAAGAAAAGCAATGGCGGCGGCGCTAAAAAACTGGTCGTGAAATAAGTCTTTTTTGTGCTTAGCCTGACGTATCGGGGCGGCGCCGGCCCCGGACCACTGTTGCGAGAAAAGCGATGTTCAAACATATTCTGTTACCGACCGACGGTTCTGCAACAAGCAGCGGCATGTTGCAAGCTTGCATGCGTTTTGCGAAAGAAAGCGGCGCAAGAGTCAGTGCGTTGCATGTCATACCGGAATTCCATATCTTCACTTATCAGGCCGAGATGCTGGAAGACACCAGGCAGCAATATGAACTTGCCAGCTCGCAAAAAGCAAAAGAATATCTGGCCGAAGTGGCCGCGGCCGCTCAGCAAAACGGCGTGGAATGCAGCACCCATACCCTGATATCCGACCATCCGTATCAGGCGATCATCAAACTGGCCGGGGAGCAGGGCTGCGATTTGATTGCGATGGCGTCGCACGGCAGAAAAGGGGTACAGGGCATATTACTGGGCAGCGAGACGCAGAAAGTGCTGACGCACAGCACGATACCGGTGCTGGTTTATCGTTAGTGCGAATCTCTCTCTACCCCCCGAATGACGAATCACATAGCATACTCGAGAGCGATGAAATCATGGATGCAGATATCTGGATTGTTCGAGACGGTGAAAGCTATCGTTTATTGTATGGCCATCTTCATTTGGCAAGTGAAATGAGCATGTCCGGCGCCGTTTTCGTCGATGTAAAAAACGAAGGGAAAGTTAAAGTCGTCAGGGCGCCGAGCGGCTTTTTTGTCGATACCGAAAGCCGGCAAATACCCTTGCGCGCGAGTTGAGTGCAGCCACCGCCATTCCCTGGCGGCGCACGGCCGCCAACACAGTCCCCGCCCGAACTGATAAGCTTGCGGTCCGCTTTTCAGGGTAAGAAATCGATATGACCGAACTACATGAGGTATCCGGATCGGATGCGCTGGATGGACTGTTGCCGGTAGGGATGCTGACGCAGGGGGGCGCCGTCGCGACGGCGATGGCGGCCATCGCCCGGCGTCGACGCGCGCAGCCGGGCTGGGAAGCCTTTCATTACGAGAAAATTAGCGACTCGGAATTTGAAGTCACCGGCGGGGTGGCGAGCGTGACGGGCGGCGTCAAGAAATGGGCCGGGCCGCATGACGCGGTGATCGTCAGCGTGACGGAAATCCTGCGGGAAATACAAGCCATGCCGGACGCAGGCAGCGCCAGCGCCGCGCCGCCGGCAACACAGATCGGCGCTGTTGTTGCCTCCAACTGCGCGCAAGTTCCGGCAAAATACCTGCAATTGCGCTTGCGCCTGCCGGAGGACGAGGCTGGACGCCGGCAAGTGTTACAGGCGTTCCGGCTGGAAGCCAGTTTTTTCGGCGCGACTGTGCAGTCTTGCGCATTGCAAGACTAATTTGTTGCTGTTTCGATATCTTCCGCCGCCAAATCTTGCGATCCGGATATTGAGCAAAATCAAATTATCCAAATAATTTTGCGACGGCCAGCGCGGTCGCGCAACCGGACCGGCAAGACTGTGACGCGCCGGTTTTCCGCATGCCGGGCCGGGGCCGGCGCCCCGCCCAGTGGTGCACAGCGCAATAGGCGAGACTATCAAAGCCGGCCTTTTTCGTTTATTCTAAAAAATGGTAACAGGCAAACATTTGCGGCCATCGTCATCATGCGATTGTCAAGCAAGCAATGAAGGCAGCGGCTATCCGCCGGCTGCAATCAAATCCAACGTAAATTAACGTAAAGCAACGTCACAGCACGCCCGACATAATCGGGCGAGAGGGAGAGCAATGAGCCAGAAAGAAGCACTGCATCTGCACGTGCCGGAACCTACCGGACGTCCCGGATGCGCCACCGATTTTTCCTATTTGCGGGTATCGCCCGCCGGCGAGGTGCGCCGGCCAGAGGTGGATTCCCTGCCGGTAGATACGCGCGACATCGCCTACTCGCTGGTGCGGGTACTCGACGAGGCCGGCAATGCGGTCGGCCCCTGGGCGCCGCAGATAGACATCGCCACCCTGCGCGCCGGCCTGCGCACCATGATCAAGACCCGCGTGTTCGATGCGCGCATGCTGATCGCGCAGCGCCAGAAAAAAATGTCCTTCTACATGCAAAGCCTCGGCGAAGAAGCGATAGGCACGGCGCAAGCGATGGTGCTGAACCGCGACGACATGTGTTTCCCTACCTATCGTCAGCAAAGCATTTTGATGGCGCGCGACGTGCCCATGGTCGGCATGATTTGCCAGTTGCTGTCGAACGAACGCGACCCGCTCAAGGGTCGCCAGCTGCCGGTCATGTATTCGATACGTGAAGCCGGCTTTTTCTCGATTTCCGGCAATCTGGCCACGCAATACATACAAGCGGTAGGCTGGGCCATGGCTTCGGCCATCAAGGGCGATAGCAAGATCGCTTCAGCCTGGATAGGCGACGGCGCCACCGCCGAAGCCGATTTCGATACCGCGCTGACTTTCGCCCACGTGTACCGCGCGCCGGTGATCCTGAACGTGGTGAATAACCAGTGGGCGATCTCGACCTTCCAGGCCATCGCCGGCGGCGAGAACACCACCTTTGCCGCGCGCGGCGTCGGTTGCGGCATCGCTTCGCTGCGCGTCGACGGCAACGATTTCCTGGCGGTGTATGCGGCTTCGCAATGGGCCGCCGAACGCGCGCGCAACAACCTCGGCCCTACCCTGATCGAATGGGTGACTTACCGCGCCGGCCCGCATTCGACTTCGGACGATCCGTCCAAATACCGCCCAGCCGACGATGCGGCGAATTTCCCGCTGGGCGACCCGATCGCGCGCCTGAAGCAACACCTGATCACGCTCGATGCCTGGTCCGAGCAAGAGCATGAAGACGTGCAAAAAGAGCTGGAAGAAGAAGTGATCGCCGCGCTGAAGGAAGCCGAACAATCCGGCAGCCTGGCCAGCGGCCACGTATTCAGCCCGGCCGAAATGTTCGAAGACATCTATGAAAAGATGCCTGAACATTTGCGCCAGCAACGTCAGCAACTCGGAATTTGATCGGGGAAAAAATGAGCGATAAAAAAACACCCATGACCATGATCCAGGCTTTACGCTCCGCGATGGACGTGATGCTGGAACGCGACGACAACATGGTGGTCTTCGGACAAGACGTAGGTTATTTCGGCGGCGTATTCCGTTGCACCGAAGGCTTGCAAAAAAAGTACGGCAAGACGCGCGTGTTCGATGCGCCGATTTCCGAATCGGGCATCGTCGGCGCCGCCATAGGCATGGGCGCCTACGGTTTGCGCCCGGTGATCGAGATCCAGTTCGCCGATTATATTTATCCGGCTTACGACCAGATCGTGTCGGAAGCGGCGCGCCTGCGTTACCGTTCGGTCGGCGATTTCACCGCGCCGCTGACGATACGCACCCCTTGCGGCGGCGGCATCTACGGCGGCCAGACCCACAGCCAGAGCCCGGAAGCGGTATTCACCCATGTGTGCGGCCTGCGCACCGTGATGCCGTCCAACCCTTACGACGCCAAGGGTTTGCTGATTTCTTCCATCGAGAACAACGACCCGGTGATCTTCCTGGAACCGAAGCGCCTGTACAACGGCCCGTTCAACGGCCACCACGACCAGCCGGTGGTGCCGTGGTCGCAGCATCCCATGGGCGAAGTGCCGGAAGGCTATTACACCGTGCCGCTGGAATCGGCCTCGGTGTTCCGCCCCGGCAAAGACCTGACCGTGCTGGCTTACGGCACCATGGTCTGGGTTTCGGAAGCGGCCGCGCTTGAGAGCGGCGTCGATGCCGAAATCATCGACCTGCGCAGCATCTGGCCGCTCGATCTGGACACCATCGTCGCTTCGGTGAAAAAGACCGGCCGTTGCGTGATCGTGCATGAAGCGACCCGCACCAGCGGTTTCGGCGCCGAGCTGACCGCCCTGGTGCAAGAGCATTGTTTCTACCACCTGGAAGCGCCTATCGAGCGCGTGACCGGTTGGGACACGCCTTACCCGCACGCGCAGGAATGGGATTATTTCCCCGGACCGGCCCGCGTAGCAGCGGCATTCAAACGTGCGATGGAGGCATAAAAGATGGGCATACATATCATTAAGATGCCGGATATCGGCGAAGGCATAGCGGAAGTAGAACTGGTGGCCTGGAACGTCGCCGTCGGCGACAACATCAAGGAAGACCAGATCCTGGCCGATGTCATGACCGACAAGGCCACCATAGAAATCCCGAGTCCGGTGCACGGCAAGGTGCTGGCGCTGGGCGGCGCGGCCGGCCAGGTGATGGCGGTCGGCGCCGAATTGATACGCATAGAAGTGGAAGGCGAGGGCAACCTGAGCGCCAGCGCGGCGGCAGCGGCTCCGGCGGCAGCGCCGGCGAAAGCAGCGCCTGTTGCTGCACCGGCACCGGCGCCCGCTGCCGCAATCGCGGCCCCCGCTGCGGTAGCGAAGGCGGCGCCCGCCAAGCCGGCGGTCTCCGCTTCTGCCAGCGGCGCGGCGCGTCCGACCGGCGACAAGCCTATCGCTTCCCCGGCGCTCAGAAGGCGCGCCTGGGATCTCGGCGTCGAACTGCAATACGTGCCCGGCAGCGGCGCCGGCGGCCGCATCACGCAAGACGATCTGGATGCTTATGTGGCACGACCCTTGGCGCGCGGCCCGGTCAGCAGCGGCGGCTCCCTGTACCGCGAATTGCACGAAGAACAGGCTATACCCGTAATCGGCTTGCGCCGCAAGATCGCGCAAAAGATGCAGGACGCCAAGCGCCGCATTCCGCATTTCTCTTATGTGGAAGAATGCGACGTGACCGAGTTGGAAGCCTTGCGCACTAAGCTGAACCAGCAATGGGGCAAAGAACGCGGCAAACTCAGCCTGCTGCCTTTCCTGATGCGCGCAGTGGTGCTGGCGCTGCGCCAGTTCCCGCAAATCAATGCGCGTTTCGATGACGAGGCTGGCGTGGTCACGCGTCATGCGGCGGTGCATCTCGGGATTGCGGCCCAGACTGAATCGGGCCTGATGGTGCCGGTGGTGCGGCATGCGGAAGCGCGCGACCTGTGGTCTTGTGCTAATGAAATGGCGCGTCTGGCGGAAGCGGCGCGTAGCGGCAAGGCCGGGCGCGAAGAATTGTCCGGCTCCACCATCACCATTTCCAGCCTCGGTGCGCTGGGCGGCATCGTGTCGACCCCGGTCATCAATCATCCTGAAGTCGCGATCGTCGGCGTCAACAAGATGGTCGAGCGGCCCATGATACGCAACGGGCAAGTGGTGGCGCGCAAGATGATGAATTTGTCTTCGTCTTTCGACCATCGCGTGGTGGACGGCATGGATGCCGCCGAATTCATACAAACGGTGCGCGGCTATCTGGAATGCCCGGCCACCCTGTTCGTGGAGTAAATTTTGAACGCATTTGCAACGACCCAAAACACCACGTTGTTGGTGATAGGCGGCGGCCCCGGCGGCTACATCGCCGCCATCCGCGCCGCTCAACTCGGCATCGACACCACCCTGATCGAGGGCGCAGCACTCGGCGGGACTTGCCTGAACATAGGCTGCATCCCGTCCAAGGCGCTGATCCACGCCGCCGAGGAATTCGAAAAGGCTGGCCATTACGCCAGCGGTTCGGCGCTCGGCATCAGCGTGTCGGCCCCGGCGATCGATCTGGCGCAAACCGTTAAATGGAAGGATGGCATCGTCAGCCGCCTGACCGGCGGCGTCGGCGCCTTGCTCAAGAAAAACGGCGTGAAAGTCATCCACGGCTGGGCGCGAATCCTGGACGGCAAGAGCGTCGCGGTGACTCAGGACGGCACCGAAACCATGCGCGTGAATTGCGAGCACCTATTGCTGGCGACCGGTTCGCAAGCGCTGGAATTGCCGGGCCTGCCTTTCGGCGGGCGCGTGATCAGCTCGACCGAGGCGCTGGCGCCGACGACCGTGCCGCAGCGGCTGGTGGTGGTCGGCGGCGGCTATATCGGGCTGGAACTCGGCATCGTGTACCGCAAACTCGGCGCCGAAGTCAGCGTGGTGGAAGCCCAGGACCGCATCTTACCGGCCTACGACCAGGAGCTGACCAAGGTAGTGAGCGCCTCCTTACATAAGCTCGGCATACAGCTGCACCTGAATTGTGCCGTGCTCTGCATGAATCCGGCCGGCGACGCGGTGCGCATCCGCAATGCGGCCGGCGTGGAATCCCAACTGGCGGCCGACCAGGTGCTGGTGGCAGTCGGACGCCGCCCGCGCACCGAGGGTTTCGGGTTGGACAGCCTGAAGCTGGACATGAACGGCCGCGCAGTCAAGATCGACGACCAGTGCCGTACCTCGATGCGCAATGTATGGGCCATCGGCGACGTGGCCGGCGAACCTATGCTGGCGCACCGCGCCATGGCGCAGGGCGAGATGGTGGCCGAGATCATTTCCGGCAAGCGCCGCCATTTCGTGCCGGCCGCGATCGCTGCGGTCTGTTTCACCGATCCGGAACTGGTGGTGGCGGGCCTGAGTCCGGCCGAAGCGCAGGCCGCCGGCCTCGATTGCATCACGGCTATGTTCCCGTTCGCGGCCAACGGGCGCGCCATGACACTGGAAGCAAACGAGGGCTTCGTGCGGGTGGTGGCGCGGCGCGACAATCACCTGATCGTCGGCTGGCAGGCGGTAGGCAAGGCGGTGTCGGAACTCAGCGCGGCTTTCGGCCAGTCGCTGGAACTCGGCGCCACGCTGGAAGACATCGCCGGCACCATCCACGCTCACCCTACCCTGGGCGAAGCGGTGCAGGAAGCGGCCTTGCGCGCGCTCGGACATGCCCTGCATATCTGAGTGAAATCGTAATTATTCAGTCGGAAATAAAAAAACTTTCGCCGCGGAGGCGCAGAGAGCGCAGAGGAAATACCAAGGTTTTCTCTGCGCTCTCTGCGCGGTTAAGTCTTGGTTCGATTAAACGTGACGCGCCAAAAACTGCTGAACAGTTACGTGAAATCGACTTAGGGCGCACTGCGCGCACCCTACGCTGACTTCTTGTTCACGAACGAAGCCAGCAAATCCATGGGCAGCGGGAACACCACCGTGGTGTTCTTGTCGGCGCCGATCACGGTCAGGGTTTCCAGGTAGCGCAGCAATATCGCCTGCGGTTCCTGCGCCAGTATCCTGGCCGCTTCATACAGTTTTTCCGACGCCTGCAATTCGCCTTCGGAATGGATCACCTTGGCGCGCCGTTCGCGTTCGGCTTCGGCCTGGCGGGCAATCGCGCGTATCATCGATTCGGTCAGATCGACTTGCTTGATCTCGACATTCTCGACCTTGATGCCCCAGGAATCGGTTTGCGCATCGAGCGCCTGGCGGATATCGAGATTCAGTCTTTCGCGCTCGGCCAGCATGTCGTCCAGTTGATGTTTGCCCAGCACAGAACGCAGCATGGTCTGCGCCAGCTGGCTGGTGGCGTTCAGGTAATTCGCGACTTCTATGATCGCTTTCTTCGGATCGGTCACGCGGAAATATACGACGGCGCTGACCTTGACCGAGACATTGTCGCGCGAGATCACGTCCTGGGTCGGCACTTCCAGCACCACGGTGCGCAGATCGACGCGCACCAGTTGCTGTATGCCGGGCACGATCAAGACCAAGCCCGGACCGGCGACGCCGGAAAACCGCCCCAGCGTGAACACGACGCCGCGTTCATACTCACGGAAAATGTAGACGGCCGCGATCAACACGACGACCGTAATGAATAGCAAACCTAGCCAGCTTACACCCCAGACCATGTCGCGCCTCCTTCTTGCCGAAACGGTTCTTGCTACTATGCAAGAACCGCGACTCGTCGCGTTTTCAGTATAGGTCTGCGGCGGGAGATGGAAAGAATTTTCGTAACTGTTCACCCAAACTGTATGCATCGCCGGCTATCGAACAAAAACGTTAACCGCAGAGCCGCAGAGGACGCAGAGAAAAGTTTTTTGACTCCTCTGCACCTCGGCGGCTAAGGATTTTCATCTCCGGCTGAATAGCTACGATTTTTCTAAGCGGAAAACGACCTCCGCCTGCCGCAACGCAATGAAAACGGGCGTAGCATGAAAAAACGTCCACACTACGCCGCGGAACCAGCGAGCCAAGAACAGGCTCGCGGTTCGAAACGAGACTAGAGGCTAGTGTAAGGCTATCGCTATGACCTGGCTGTCTGCCTTGGCTAGACTGTCGGACGAGACTGCCATCAGCACTTCTCCGCTGACATCGCCATTCGGGTGATTCTCTATCCGCATCTGCAACTTCCTATCCCTGGCGACGAAAGTATCGGCAGCGGTAGCGACAATTTCATGTCTTTCCTGGCCGCCGATTTTCGCGTACATGGTGTAGCCGATGTTGAACAAGGACAGTGTCATGCCGTTCGATAAATCGTAGGCGCCCTTGAATTCTCCCTCGAACTGATACATAGGCATACGATACGTTTTCTCAGGCATTGTGATTGTATAGTGCGGTCTGGCGATAGTGACTGTCTCCACATCCGATGCAGTCTGCGCTGTGGTCATCAGCGAGAGCGCGCTCAGCAGCGAAAATAAAATGAGCTTTTTCATGATTTCCCCTTCGATTTGCTGATCAGGACTGGAAATCTTTACTCGCTTGCCGGGTAGAGTGACAATCCTGAGTGCAATCCAAACTTCCCAACTCTACCCAATAACAGAAGTTAAAAACACCGTTTTTTCAATGAGATCATCTGTCGATCCCACATATTCAATATAGTCAAAGCGGTACGCTAGAGGTAATTAGAAAATGCTATCGACAGCCGAAATTAAGAGCAATTATCTTTGACGAAAACCCCGGTTTTCAAAATAAGCGGCAGCTGTTCTGGGCCGCCTGAAAATATTCTTCAGCGGCCCGCGCCGGCGACCCGCGCGAGCTTGCCGCGGCGCTGCAAACGCGCCTTGAATTTTCAGCATATTTTTGAGTCAGGTGTGCGGGTATGAATAGAAAATAGAGGATACTTGCAGCAGCAAATATTCCGCATTCTGATTCTTAGAATTTCTTGTGATCCAAAGTTGAAGGAGACTGTATGACGACATCCCATTCCGCCGAACTTCTGGCTTACGTCGAGCAACATGCCGGCCCGGCCGCCGGACGCCAGGGCGCTTTCATTGCCGCTTATTTCGATAGCACCGACCCCGACGAGATCAGCGCACGCGGTCCGGCCACGCTGTTTGCGCTGGCGAATGCGCACTGGCGCCTGCTCGATGCGCCGCGCGTCGCCAACACCGCCACCGTGCGCGTGTTCAACCCCACCCTGGCGGAAGACGGTTTTGTCAGCGAACATACGGTGGTGCAGATCGTCAACGACAACATGCCGTTTCTGGTCGATTCCGTCACCATGGCGATCAACCGTTGCGGCCGCACCGCGCACTGGATCGTGCATCCGCTGATGAGCGTGGCGCGCGACGCCCGGGGCGGCATCGCTTCGGTCCAGACGGTGGCCGCAGCGCAGGCCGCCGGACGCGCAGGCAGTGTGGAATCGCTGATCCTGGTCGAATGCGATCGCATCGTCGGCGCCGCAGAAAGGCAGGCGCTGGTCGACGATTTACACCAGGTGCTGGCCGATGTGCGCGGCGCGGTGGTCGACTGGCAGCCTATGCTGGAAAGGGTGCGGGCGGTGCGCCACGCCTGCGAAAAATTTACCCAGGCGCCCGAAAAACGCGACGAAGCGATCGCCTTCCTGCAATGGCTGGAAGACCGCCATTTCACATTTTTGGGCACGCGCGATTACGACCTGAAGCGCGAGGGCGATGTGGTCAGCCTGGTAGCCTTGCCGGAAACCGGCCTCGGCATCTTGCGCGGCAAGGTGCAAACCGCCGAGACCCGCTTACCGCCGGAAGTGGTGGCGCTGATGGATTCGGATGAAGTGGTGATGGTGACCAAGGCCATGACGCGCGCCACCGTGCACCGCCCGGCCTGGCTCGATTACATCGCGGTCAAGCGCTTCGACGATAACGGTAAGGTGATCGGCGAATCGCGCTTCCTCGGCCTGTATACCTCGGCCGCGTATTCCGAGCTGGTCGGCGATATCCCGCAAGTGCGGCAACGCGTGGCCGCCGTCATGGCGAATGCCGGCGTGGTGCCGGAAAGCCATGCCGCCAAGTCGCTGCAGGCTATCCTCGACGATTATCCGCGCGACGAATTATTCCAGATTGACACCACCACCCTGACCGAACACGCGGTCGGCATCCTGCGCCTGCAAGAGCGGCAGCGCACCCGCGTATTCCTGCGGCGCGACCCTTTCGGCCGCTTCACGTCGGCCCAGGTATTCGTACCGCGCGACCGCTACAACACCGAACTGCGCGTCAAGATCAGCAATGAATTGATGAGCACGCTGAACGGCCAGTCGATAGAATTCACGCCGATGCTGACCGACAGCCCGATGGCGCGCATCCACTATCTGGTGCGCGCCAAAGAACTGGCGCCGAATAACGTCAACCTGACGGCGCTGGAAACGCGCATCGCCAGGCTGGCGCAGCGCTGGGAAGACGATTGCAGCAACGACTTGCTGCGCACGCACGGCGAAGGGCCGGGGCTGGTACTGGCGCACCGCTTTGCGAGCGCCTTCCCCACCGTGTACCGCGAAGATTTCACGGCCCAGGTCGGCGCCGAAGACGCCGAAATGCTGGCCGCCTTGTCGGGCGCTGCGCCGATGATGGTCAAGCTGTACCGGCCGCTCGACGCGGCGGCCGGCATGTTGCGCTTCAAGATCTACAACACCACCAAGGTCGCTTTGTCTGACTCGCTGCCGGTGCTGGAGCACATGGGCGCGCGCGTGCTGGATGAACAACCTTATCGCGTCGGCGGCGGCGCTCAGGCTTTGTGGATCCACGACCTCGGCTTGCAACTGCCGGCCAGCACCGATCTGGCGCTCGTGAAGGATCGCTTCGAAGCCTTGTTCTCGCAAGCCTGGCGCGGCGAGGTCGAAAGCGACGACCTCAATCGCCTGGTGCTCAACACCATGCTCGACGCCCGCTCTATCGCGGTGCTGCGCGCCTGCTCGCGCTACTTCAAGCAACTCGGTTTCGCCTACAGCCAAAACTATATCGAGGCCGCCCTGAACAAGAACGCCGCCATCACCCAATTGATCGCGGAATTGTTCGGCGCCCGCTTCAAGCCCGATTTCGCCGGCGACCGCGTGGAGGCGCAGCAGCACATTCGCGAACAGCTGGAGGCGCAATTGAGCAATGTTGCCAGCCTCGATGAAGACCGCATCCTGCGCCAGTTCTTCGCCACCGTGCTGGCGACCTTGCGCACCAACCTGTGGCAGACCACGGCAGACGGTGCTTACAAATCCTATGTCAGCTTCAAGCTGAATCCGCGCGAAGTGCCAGGCGTGCCGGAACCGAAACCGTTATTCGAAATCTGGGTGTATTCGCCACGGGTGGAAGGCGTGCATCTGCGCGGTGGCAAGGTCGCGCGCGGCGGCTTGCGCTGGTCCGACCGGCGCGAAGACTTCCGCACCGAAATCCTGGGCCTGGTGAAAGCCCAGCAAGTCAAGAATACCGTGATCGTACCGGTCGGCTCCAAGGGCGGTTTCGTGCTGAAGAATGCACCGCCGGCCAGCGAGCGCGAAGCGTATCAGGCCGAAGGCGTGGCTTGCTACAAGATCTTCCTGTCCGGCTTGCTCGATATCACCGACAACATCGTCAAAGGCGCGGTAGTGCCGCCGGCCAGGGTGGTGCGGCACGACGCGGACGACCCTTACCTGGTGGTGGCGGCCGACAAGGGCACCGCGACCTTCTCCGATATCGCGAATGGCGTCTCGGCTGATTACGGTTTTTGGCTCGGCGACGCCTTCGCTTCCGGCGGCTCGGTCGGTTACGACCACAAAAAAATGGGCATCACCGCACGCGGCGCCTGGGAATCGGTCAAGCGCCATTTCCGCGCTATGGGCGTGAACACCCAGGACACGCCGTTCACGGTGGCCGGCATCGGCGACATGTCGGGCGACGTGTTCGGCAACGGCATGTTGTTGTCGCCGCAGATCAAGCTGGTGGCGGCCTTTGACCACCGCCATATTTTCATCGACCCGACCCCTGGCCCAGCCAGCTCGTTCGCCGAGCGCCAGCGCCTGTTCAACTTGCCGCGCTCGAGCTGGGACGATTATGACAAGCGCCTGATTTCGGCCGGCGGCGGCGTCTATCCGCGCACGGCGAAATCGATTACGCTGAGTCCCGAAGCTTGCGCCGTGCTGGGACTGGAAACCGCCGAGCTGGCCCCGGTCGAATTGCTGCGCGCGATCTTGCAGGCGCCGGTCGACTTGCTGTACAACGGCGGCATCGGCACCTACGTCAAGGCCACCTTCGAGACCCACGCCCAGGTCGGCGACAAGGCCGGCGACGCCTTCCGTGTCAACGGCAATGAGCTGCGCTGCAAGGTGCTGGCGGAGGGCGGCAACCTCGGCTGCACGCAAAACGGCCGCATAGAATTCGCGCAAAATGGCGGCCGTATCTACACCGATGCGATCGACAATTCGGCCGGCGTGGATTGCTCGGATCACGAAGTCAATATCAAGATTTTGTTGGGCGGCATCGTCGAAGCCGGCGATCTCACGCTCAAGCAACGCAACGACTTGCTGGCCTCGATGACCGATGAAGTCGGGCATCTGGTGCTGACCGACAATTACTACCAGAGCCAGGCGCTCGATATCGCCTGCCACCGCCCGCTGTATGTGCTGGACGGCCAGCAACGCCTGATGCAAAGCCTGGAGCGCCACGGCCGCCTGAACCGCGCGATCGAATACCTGCCGAGCGACGAAGAAATCGCGCGCCGCAAGGCGCACAAACAAGGGCTGACCGCACCGGAAGGCGCGGTGGTGCTGGCTTACGCCAAGATGTCGGTATTCGATGATCTGGTCGCCAGCAACTTGCCGGACGACCCTTTCTTCAGCCGCGCGCTGAAAGCCTATTTCCCGCAAGTCTTGTCCGAGAAGTTTGAAGCGGCGATTGCGGCCCATCCGCTCAAGCGCGAAATCATCGCCACCTTCATCACCAATACCGTGGTGAACCGCACCGGCGCCACCTTCGTCAACTTCATCTCGGCCGAGGCCGCGGCCAGCGCGGCCGACGTGATACGCGCGTTTACGCTGGCCAGGGAAATATTTGATCTGGAGCCTTTGTGGGATCAGATCGATGCGCTCGATTACCGCGTCGATGCCAAGCTGCAGCTCGATTTGCTGGCGCAGCTGACCGCCATCGCCCAGCGCGCCTCGCGCTGGATGTTGCGCATCCGCGCCCAGAACACCGACTTGCCGACCCTGATCCAGCGCTACCAGCCGGCCGCGCGCGAGCTGCGCTGGCAACTGGATGACTGGCTGCCGGCCAGCGCACACGCCAGCTGGCAACAGTCGGCCGAAGCACTGGTGCAAGCGGGGGTCGAATCGACTCTGGCGCAAAACCTGACGGCGCTGGAATTCATCTTCCCGGCGCTCGATCTGGTCGATCTGGCGCAAAGCACCGGGGCCGATCTGGAGCAGGCGGCGCGCGCTTATTTCGCGGTCGATGCCGAACTCGGCCTGAGCGGCTGGCGCAGCCAGATCAACCGTCTGCCTACCGAGACCTTGTGGCAAACCCAGGCCCGCGGCAGCGCGCGCGACGATGTGTATTCGATCGCCAGCCAGATCACGCGCGGCTTGCTGTCGCGTCAGGAACAGCTCAGCGACTGGCGCGAGCAGCATGCCAGCGCGATCGAGCGCCTGAACCGTTTGCTCGCTACCATCAGCACCCAGGGCGCCGATCTGGCGCCGGTTTCGGTGGCGCTGCGCGAACTGCGGCATCTGGCTTAGCCGGTCCGGCAAGTAAAAATCCCCTGGCGCAGCTGCGGCAGGGGATTTTTTTACGGCGTTTTTTTTGAAACGGAGCGCGCTAGGGCTTGGCCTGGTTGGTCTTCGCCGCATCGAAGAAATAGCTCATGCGTTTGCGCGGGCTCAGGTATTCATACACTTCCGGCGGCAGCTGGCTGACTTTCAGGCTGGCGCTGACTTCCAGTTCCGGTTCGACGCTGAGGTCGAGGATGATCGCTTCGTTTTTCGGCACGCTGGGGTCGTAGATCAGGATGGTGGGGCGCAGCGGCTTGCCGGAATTGATGGAGATCACCATGCCCAGCGTGTCGTCGGACAGCTTGACCAGCGTGCCGGGCGGATACACGCCCATGCAGCGTATGAAGATATTCAGCGGCGCCGGATCGAACAGTTTGCGCTGCTGCTTGAACATATACGACAGCGCCTCGTACGGACTGAGCGAATCGGCCGGATTCGGGCGGTTGCAATGGTTGTCGTAGGTATTGATGATGCAGACGATGCGCGAGAGCAGCGTGATCTTGTCCGCGCTCAGCTGATTCGGGTAGCCGCTGCCGTCGGCGTATTCATGGTGTTGCAGGACGATGTCGATGGCGGCCTTCGGCAAGCCGATTTTTGCGCCTATCGCCTGGCCGTACTGGCAATGCAATTGCAGCAAATTCTGTTCGGCGCGCGTCAGCGCGAAAGTCTTGTTGACGATGCGGTCCGGAATCTCGACCTTGCCGATGTCGTGGAACAGGCAGCCTATGCCGAGTGCCTTGATGTCTTCCGGCGGCAGCGCCATTTCCTTGGCCAGCATCATCGCCAGCACCGAGACGTTGAGCGAATGGTAATACGCATCTTCGCCGGCGATCTTGTCGTTCATCAGGTGGATCGCGATACTCTTGTCGGCCAGCAGCGAATCGAGCATTTGCTGCACCAGCTGGTCGGCATCCTTATAGGCTTCCTGCGGCCGGGCAAACAGGTTGCGCGAAATATTTTTCAGCGCGCCGGCCGCCTTCAGGAATTCCTTTTCGCATAGCGCGATGGCGGCGCGCTCGGCGACGATCTTTTCTATGCGCGCCTTTTTCGCATCGATCATCGCGATTTCTTCGGCGCTCGGCGCGACCTCTTGCACTTCGGCCGCGACGGCCGGCTCGGGATTCGGCGGCAGCGGCCGGCAGCTGCATTTGGCCGGCTCTACCCGGATTTTCTTGATGCCGAGCTGTTTGATCGCGGCGATCTGTTCATTGCTTTTCAGCCGGAAGCTGTTGCGTGCAAACGAATGTTCCAGCCAGCCGACGTCCAGATGCACATACAGGCCTACGCATAATTGATCGACAGAGATGGTGACGGTGAGGGGGCGGGTAGACATTTTCCAGGGCGGCGATGGTAGTAAGCCTATTTTAGCAGCCGGCCCGTGCTACGGGCTTGCGCGCGCGCATACGGCCGGTCGCCGGGGTGCGGGGCAGGGCTGGCGGGAGGCCGCCCGCCGGTTTCCCGCGCTCTCCGGTTTTCGCGTTTTTATGGGGAGTATATTGCAAAAATGGCTTGTCGTCAGCGTACTTAAAAGGGGCTTTATATATACTGCCCCCTAGTATATTTAAGCTCGCAAAGCCGGCGGCGGACTGAAAAAAAGCCTGCACAGGGCAGGCTTGTCAAATCGGCCGGCGCGCCCGCTCGCAGGCTGCGCCGGCCCTGAGGTGAGTGTTACGAGCTGAGGCCGATATCTGCGCCCGGTTTGCGGCTGCGGCCGGCGACACTCGCCAGCAGTTTTTTCAAGCCGCGGTAAATCAGGCGCAGGAAAGTCAGCGTGCACAGCGCTTCCAGCATGGTCATGCAGAATCCCAGCAGCGCGTTGCGTCTTTGCATGCGCTCGCGCATCTTGGCCAGCATGCGGTCGCGCGCGATCTCTATGCTGTCGTAGAAGGTCGGCACCACCAGCAGGGTCAGGATGGTCGAGGTGATGGTGCCGCCTATGATGGCAATCGCCAGCGGCCGGTAAAATTCGCCGCCTTCGCCGAGCCCGAGCGCCACCGGCATCATGCCGGCGATCAGCGCGAAAGTCGTCATCAGGATAGGGCGCAGGCGCACGCGGCCGGCGTGCATCAGCGCCTCTTCGCGCTCGTAGCCTTCGGCTTCGCGCTTGCGCGCCGCATCCAGCAACAGGATCGCATTCTTCGCCACCAAGCCCATCAGCATGATGATGCCGATGAAGCTCATCAGGTTCAGCGTGCTGCCGGTGGCCAGCAAGGCCAGCACCACGCCTATCAGCGACAAGGGCAGCGACAGCATCACGCCCAGCGGTGCGGTGAAGGAGCCGAACTGTATCACCAGGATCAGATACATCAGGCCGATGCCGGAAATCAGGGCGATCAGCATGGCGCCGAACACTTCTTCCTGATCCTGGCCGTTGCCGCCCAGCGACAAGCCGTAACCGGGCGGATAGTTGAAGGACTTGGCCAGCTTCATCGCGTCGGCTATCACTTCGCCGTTCGAGCGGCCCTGGGCATTGGCCGACACCGTGATGGTGCGTTTGCCATTCGCATGCTCGATGCCGGACGGGCCCTTGCCCATGCTGATAGTGGCGATCTGCTCCAGCGGCACCATCTGATTGGTGCCGGAAATCGCAATCGGCAGGCGCTCGATGTTTTCCTTGCTGACCCTGTCGTCCGGGTGCAGGCGCACCGCGACGTCGCGTGTTTCGCCGGTAGGATCGACCCAGTCGCCGACTTCGATGCCGGCAAACGCCACCCGCAGCGCCTGCGCCGCATCGCCGGAAGAAATCCCCATGGAATTCGCCAGGCCGCGGTTCAGTTCTATCTTCAGCTCTTTCTTAGGGTCTTGCTCGGACAGGCCGATATCGACCGCACCGGGCACCATGCGCAATTTATCCATGTAGGCTGCGGTGATTTCCAGCAGCTTGCGCGAATCGGGGCCGGTGAATTCTATCTGCACCGGTTTGCGCGCGCCGTTGTTCAGGTCGTCCAGCACGGTGTATTCGGCGCCGACCAGGGCGCGCACTTTTTCGCGCAACTCGACCGCAATTTCCTTGGCGCTGCGTTTGCGTTCGGTGCGCTTGCCGATATCGACATAGATGCGGCCGCCGGCCGGCGTGATATTGCTATTGGTGTCCTTGGTTTCCGGAATGCCGCGCGCAATCGCCGCCGCTCTTTCCATCTTCAGGCGCGCATATTCCAGCGAAGAAGAAGCCGGGGTGCGCACTTCTATCATCAGGTTGCCGGAATCGGCGGTCGGCAAGAAGCTGGTGCCACCCCATTTGACTTGCAAGCCCAGCGCCGCGATCAGGCTGAACAGCGCGATCGCGCCCATCCAGCGCCGGTGATGCAAGGCCCAGGCGATCACCTTGCCGTAGCGGTCGGCCTGATGATCGAACCAGTCGTTGAAGCGCGCCAGCACTTTGCTGATGCCCTGCTTAGGCGCGCTGTGATGGTCGGCCGGGTCGCCCCAGTAGGCCGACAACATAGGATCGAGCGTGAACGAGATGCCCAGGCTGACCAGCACCGAGCAAGTCACGGTCAGCGCGAACGGTCGGAACCATTCACCCGGCATGCCCGGCATGAAGGCGACCGGGATGAACACCGCGATAATCGAGAAAGTGGTGGCGGCCACCGCCAGGCCGATCTCGGCCGTGCCTTCCAGCGCCGCCCGGCGCCGGTCCGCGCCGCGCTGCATGTGGCGCACGATGTTTTCGCGCACCACGATGGCGTCGTCGATCAGCACACCGATCGCCAGCGACAGGCCGAGCAGGGTCATGAAGTTCAGCGTGAAGCCGCACAGCCAGACCGCGATGAAAGCCGCGATCACCGAGGTCGGCAGGCTCAGCGCGGTAATCAAAGTCGAGCGCCAGGAATTCAAAAACGCGTACACCACGAAGATCGTCAGCACCGCGCCGAACATCAGCGACTCGATCACATTGTTCAGGCTGCGCTGCGCATCTTTGCCGCCGTCGCGCGTGACTTCCAGCTTGGTGCCGGGCTGGGTTTTTTCCAGGTCTTTATTGATTTCTTCCACCACCTTGCGCACCGCCTTGGCCACGCTGACTGTGCTGGCGTCGCGCGAACGGGTCACCTGTATCCCGACGTTAGGCTTGCCGCTGCGTATGCTGAGGCCGTTCACATCGGCGAAGCCGTCTTCGATGCTGGCGACTTGCGCCAGCCGCACGATCTGCTCGCCGCTGCGCTTGACCACGATGTTCTGGAATTCTTCCGGCGTCTCTATGCGGCCGACCAGGCGTATGCTTTCTTCATCGAGCTTGCCGCGTATCTTGCCGACCGGCGCATTGGTGTTCTGGTTGCGCAAGGCGTTCACCACTTCGCCGACCGAGACATTGTATTCGCGCAGTTTTTCGGCGCGCAGCAGCACCGACAGTTCACGCTTGAGCGAACCGTTTACGATGACGTTGGCGACGCCGGGCACGCCGCGCAGCTTGTCGGCCAGCGTGTCTTCCGCCAGCCGCGAGATTTTGGCGTGGCTTTGCTTGCTGGACGACAAGGCCATGTTCAGGATGGGCTGGCTGGCCGGATCCCAGCGCTGGATGACGGGCTCGCGCATCTCGCTCGGCAATTTGTAGCGCACGCTGGAAATCACGTTCCTGACCTCGTCGGTCGCCTCCACCATGTTTTTCTTGAAGTTAAACATGATGTCGAAACGGCCGTTGCCTTCGGCCGAGGTCGAGTACAACTCGCTCACGCCGGACACGCTTTGCAGCGATTTTTCCAGACGGTTGATGATCTCGCGCTCCACCGTATCGGGCGAAGCGCCCGGGTAAGCGATCACTACCGACAGGCCGGGCACTTCCACATCGGGGTTTTGATTGACGCGCAGTTTGCTCAGCGCCAGCAAGCCCAGCGCCATCAGGGCGACGATCAGGACGATGGTGGCGGTGGGCCGCTTGATACTGAAGTCGGATAAGAACATATTATTTTCCTTGCGCCTGGGTGGCGGCGGCGATGGTCAGTTTGGCGGCGGCCAGCTCTATGCTTTGCCCGTCTTTAAAGCCGGAGCTAGGGCTGCGCAGCACGGTGTCGCCGGCGGCCAGGCCGCTGCGCACTTCGACATTGCCGGTGCGCTGGTCGCGCTTGCCTATCTGCAGGTCGACCTGCTTCAGGGTCTTGCCTTGCACGCGCCAGGCATAGGATTTGTCGCCGGCTTTCACCACGGCGGCTTCCGGCAACATCAGCGCGTCCACGGTCGATGCTTCGATATTGCCTTCGGCGTACAGGCCGGCCACGCGCGGCTGGGCGCTGTCGCCGATGCCGACCAGCACTTCCACCTGGCGCGTGACGTCATTCGCGGCCGGATCGACGCGCGTCACCTTGCCGTGGAATTCCTGGCCGGCGTAACCATTGACGCGGAAGTTCACCGTCTGGCCGACCTTCACCATGGCGATCTTGTCGGCCGAGACGCGGCCGGCAAAACGCATGCTGCCGGGGTCTATGACTTTCACCAATTCCTTGCCGGCGGCGGCGGTGTCGCCGGCCGAGACCTTGCGCTCGCTGACCACGCCGTCAAACGGCGCGCGCACCACGGTGCGCTGCAATTGCTGGCGCGCCACCACCGCGCGCGCCCTGGAGGCCGACAGCTCGCTCTGGGCGCTGTTGCGGCGCACCTCGGCGTCGTCCAGCGCCTGCAGCGAAGCCATGCCGGAGGCGCGCAGCGTTTTCAAACGCTGCCAGGCGCGTTCGGCCTGATCCAGCGCCAGCGCCGCGCTGCGCGCATTGTCTTCGGCCGAATTCAGGTTGTCGCGGATAGAAGTTTCATCGAGTTTCACCAGCACATCGCCGCGCTTGACCGCATCGCCGTTTTCTTTCAAGACTTGCAGCACCAGCGCCGAGACTTCGGCGCGCAGGTCGGCCTTGCGTTCCGGCTGTATCGAGCCGGTCACTACCGGGCCGGACGCCAGCGCATTGCTTTGCACGGTCAGGATGTCTTCCGGCGCGATGACCAGTTTGGCGGGCGCCGGCTCTGCCTTCTTGTCGCCGGCACCGGCCTTGTCCTTGGCTGCGCTGGCGGAGGCGCTGGCGCTGGTGGTTTCAGTATGACCCTGGCTGCAGCCGGCCAGAGCGGAGGCGACGGCGAGTACGAGTAGCGTTTTAGTTAGCATGATGGATCCCTGGGGAGTGGGTAAGGGGGTTTTACAGATGCTGCAGTATCCTGGCCGGCAGCGGGCTTTTCAAGCGCCGGAGTTTCGAGCTGCGGATTTGTAGGGATGAACTGCGGTTTTGGCAGCGTGAAATGCAAATGGTTCCGCCGCCGGCGCAGATTTGGGCGGCAATTGGCTGGCGACGCCCGCGGCAGGGGCGCGGGGCTGTGTCATGAAGCAAGATGTGAAGCGGCAAGAATTGCCTGCCGCAAAGTTTCGAATCGCGCCGTAGTGAAAGGCTTTGCGTCAGCCAAAAAAATGGGAGCGCCTGGCTCCCATTTTTGTCTGACAATTCCTCAGCGGCGCCAGTGCCCTTCACGGAAGTGCCAGGAGGGACCGACTTGTTCCCAGCGATGCGGTACCCACACGTGTCCGGGGCGTGGCGCTTCCCAGTGGCCGGGGCGCCAGGTATGGCGCCCGCCTTCCCAGAACCAGGCGCCGCCTAGCCAGACATTGCCGGCGTACGGCGCTACGCCTATCACTTCGACATAGGGAGGCGGCGGCGCCACTTGCACCACGACTTCGTTATAGCGATACGGCTGGTAGTAGGCCGGGCGCGGCGCCACCACGGTGCAGGCGCTCATGCCGGCGGCCAGTGCGAGGCCGGCAGTTGCCAATGCTAAATGTTTCATCTTGTTCTCCTCCATGGATAAGCGCAGCGCGGGAGCGCGCCTTAAGCTCGCAACGCCGCTACCCGTTGCCGGGTTGACAGGATACTTGTAAGCGTTTGCAAGGGCGCTAATCGCGGTAAAAAACCATCAGGACGCATAAGGCCGCGCCGGCCAGATACAAGAGCCGCGTATCGCTGCCTATCAGATAGGGGTAAAACATCAGGGCCACGCCCAGCCATTTGGTCCGGGCGCGCGCTGTCTTCTTGCCATAGCGATAGGCCGCAAAGCCGACGATGCCGAATAAGATCGCGCCGAAGATGTATGCCGGCGTCGGCATCAGCGCACGCAAAACCGATTGCAATTGTTGTTCGTCCATGTGTCAGCCCCCGCTAGGCGAGATTGAAATTTCAGCTCAGGCCATCACGAAGATGGCAAGGTTGGCCGCCAGCGCTGCTGTCCAGATCAAGGTGCGCAGCGTACCCAGGTTCATCAGGTAAACGGCCGCATACAGCACGCGCAGCGCAATGAAGACCAGCGCCAGGGTATCGATGCGTCCCTGATCCGCATGCGCCTGCTGCGCCAGCAGTACCGCCGCGATAAACAAGGGCAAGGCTTCGAAACCATTTTGTTGCGCGGCATTCGCGCGCTGCTGCCAGCCGCTCAGACGCAGCGCCCACGCGCGCGGATGCTGGTTGTCGTACCTGCCGGCGTTGCGCGCTAATTTAGACGAATGGATTTTCGCCAGACCTATCGTCATGGCCGGCAACACGCACGCCGCCAATACACACCAGTTTGCTACCGTCATCCTGCTCTCCGTGATCTGGATAAATAAGTTTGTGAAATGGTTTTTTCTTTGCCGCCGTCATACTAAGTCAAATCGGAGCGATTGACACATTTAGTGTGCCGGCGCCGGCCGCGTAAAAATATCGATTTAATTCCACGTAACAATTCGCAACACCTTGCCTGTCAACAAAAATCCGGCGGGCCGCGTTCTTGGCATACGTAGATCATCTACGCAAAGTAAATCAACCACAGAACAGGATTAAACATGAACAAGCTGATCGCCACCCTCGTTGCTGCTACCTTCGCCATGGGTACAGCGTTCGCACAAACAACTCCAGCCCAGCCGGCAGCGCCAGCGACCCCGGTCGCCGCGACCGCAGCAGCGGCCGCCAGTGCTGCAAAAGCTTCCGCCGCCACTCCTGCAGTCGCGGCCACGCCAGCCGCAGAAGCCAAAACTGCCACACCGGCCGCTGATACTAAAACCGCGACCGGCGAGAAAAAAGCCAAGCGTGCGAAACATGCGAAGGCAAAAAAAACAGTGAAGGCCGAAGAAGTCAAAGCGACTCCGGCAAAGTAATGTGGTGATGCCGCTGCCTCTATCGTGAGGCAGCCGGCAAAAACCCGGCGCAGATCGAGATGATCTGCGCCGGTTTTTTTTTGCCGGCGTAGCGCGCAGATCGTCCAACAAAAGCACTACTCTGCGCAAATGATCGCGCAAAAATTTGCGACGAATTATTTGAAAAAAAGTCGTGACGCTGCTTAAAAAAAACTCCGGAAAAAATCGAACATGCCGCTCACCTTGTCTGTCATGCGCTGCCAGCAAAGCCGCATGAACACGCGGTCTGCGCGATCTTAAGTATTTTCTTGAGGAAGAAAAATTTCTGTGAACAGCACGGCAAATATAAAAATAGAGTGCATCCACCAAATACCGATCAATCGCAAAAATCGTGTCAACACAAAGTCTGCGGCTCGCGTTCTTGGCTTACGTAGACTGACTACGCAACCCAAGCAAACTCAAGAACAGGACTCATTATGAACAAGCTCATCGCCACCGTTATTGCTGCTACTTTCACTATGGGTACAGCCTTCGCACAAACCGCCGCCAGCACTCCTGCACCTGCCAAAGCAGCCGCTTCCGCCAGCGCCGCAGCGAGCTCTTCCGCCAGTGCAGCCGCCAGCAAGGCAGCGCCGGCCGCCAGCGCAGTAAAATCCGCATCGGCAGCTACAGCATCCGCCAGCATGGCTTCCGCACCGGCGGCATCGGCCCACGCTGCTACGCCAGCCACGCCGGCCGCTTCCGCTAAAGCTGCGGCATCCGGTACCGAGAAAAAAGCGCACGCCGCTAAGCCAGCGAAACACGATGCCAGTGCAAAGACTGAGGCAAAAGCGGAAGTGAAAACAGAGGTAAAAGCAGAGGTAAAAGCAGAGGCCGGCAAAGCAGCATCGGCAAAATAATTTGACAGAAATCCCGTCCTTTGCGGACGCTGAAAAATCCGGTGCAGATCGCAATGGTCTGCACCGGATTTTCATTTTCCCGATCCACCTGCGGGACGTGCTCTGCGCTGATGCTGTGTTATTTGCTACACTGGCGCGCTCTGCCGCCACGCTTACGCTCATTCATGTCGCATTCCGCCTTCCTGCTCGTCATCCTCGCCGGTCTGATCCATGCACTGTGGAATATCGCCGCCAAAAAAGCCGGCGGCGATGTGCGCTTCGCCGGCTTTAGCAGCTTGCTGATGATGCTGATCTGGGCGCCGCTCGGCATTTATCTGGGCTGGGCAATCGTGCCTGGCTGGGGCCGGCTCGAGTGGAGTTTCGTCGTCGCCAGCGGCGTGCTGCACGTGCTGTATTTCATCACCCTGTTGCGCGGTTATCGCAAGGCCGACCTGACCGTGGTCTACCCGCTGGCGCGCGGCTCCGGTCCCTTGATTTCTTCCAGCGCGGCGATCCTGTTTTTAGGCGAGAAAGTGTCGCTGGCAGGCGTACTCGGCATCCTGGCGGTGGTCGGCGGCGTGTTCCTGATCGCCGGCGGCCCCAGATTATTTGCAGCGGTCAACGACCAGGCGCGCCAGCTGCGCGTGCGCCAAGGCATTTTCTATGGTCTGGCCACCGGCTTGTTTATCGCCGCCTATACCGTGCTCGATGGCTACGCCGTCAAGGTCATCCTGATCTCGCCCATCCTGATCGATTATTTCAGCAACTTCATCCGGGTCGCGCTGTTGCTGCCGGCCTTGCTGCGCGACCGCCCGGCCACGCTGGCCTCTTGGCGCGCGGAATGGAAATACGCGCTGGTCGTCGGCGCGATCAGCCCGATCTCTTACGTGCTGGTGCTGTATGCGCTGCAGAGCGCGCCGCTCAGCCACGTGGCGCCGGCGCGCGAAGTCTCGATGCTGTTCGCGGCCCTGATAGGCGGCCATTTGCTGGGCGAGGGCGAACGCCTGCAACGCGTGCTCGGCGCGCTGTGCATAGGCGCGGGGGTGTTCGCGTTGGGAAATTTTTGATGCTGTGTTCCTCGATTGATGTTGCCGCCCTGTATCGTGCGGCCTGGGAAGTGGGCTGTCGGCCCGGCAATTGCAGCGCTGTCAAATTCGACGAATCAGGAGCGATAATACTAGCTGCTTCCTAATCTGAACCACATGACTGCATTCTCTCAATTTTTCGCGATCGGCCTGTCGCTTGGCGCGCTAAGCATGCCGTCCTACGCCGGTACTGCGGTCAGCAAAGTCGTCTATCCCATGGGCGAAATTCCAAACGACACGCGCTTCAATGACGTGATCGAGATCTTATGTCTGGCGCTGGAAAAAACCAGAGCCAGGTACGGCGATTACGAATGCCTGCCGAGTTCCGGCGTCATGCCGAAAAAACGTTTTCTGCAAGAGCTGGAACAAAGCAATCACGAAATCAACGTGATCTGGAACCCGACTTCGGAAGAGATGGAGCGACGGTTTGCGCCGATCCGCATCTCCCTGCGCAAAGACTTGCTCGGTTACCGGGTGGCGCTGATACTCAGACAGAATCAGGCGAAAATCGATAGCGTCAAAACCCGGCAAGACTTGAAGAAACTCAGTTTTGGCCAGGGGGCGGGCTGGATCGACAATGTCATTTATCAAGCGCATGACATCAACGTAGTCCAGGCGCAATATAGTCAGCTGATTAAGATGTTGTCGGCCAAGCGTTTCGATATGTTCCCGCGCGGCGTGGGAGAAATTCTGGCGGAATACGAAAGCAATGCCAAGGACAACCCCGACGTCGTCATAGAAAAGAATTTGCTGATTTACTACCCTTTCCCCTATTACTTCTTCTTCAACCGTGAAGACAAGGCGATAAGGGAAAGAGTGGAAGCCGGCTTGCGCATGATGCAAAAGGATGGCAGTTTCGACGCCATCTTTAATAAATATCACCAATCGTCGATAGAAAAACTGAACTTGAAAGAACGCCGCATCATCCGGCTCGACAACCCTCTGTTACCCAAGAACACGCCGCCGGATGCGCTCAGATCGTGGTCGGTCAAATGATTGTGGCGTAACCGAGAAACTCAGGAGTGCTCCGTCATATAAATCACCCGCGGGCAGGCCGCTCCGGTCTTTTTCTGCGGACACCAGAACGACACCGTAACCGACCAGCGGCGGCAAGAAATTTCTATCAGATCGGGCGCATCGCCCATGCCCATGACGCAGGTCGATTGCAGCGCTGCATCGAGCGAGTGCGCCTGGAAATAGCCATAGGTACTGATTTTTTGTATGGTCTCGACCGCGACCGCCGGCGGCACCGTGCCCGGCCGCACGACCAGCTCCCTGTCCTTCAGCGTGACCAGAGTTTCCAGCCTGGCCGGGCTGCAACTCCACAGTTTCTGCTCGCGCGCGCATTGCGCCACGTAGTACAGCGGCTTGCCTTTCAGTTGCGCATGCGGCCGGCATCTGACGTCGGCGTAATTCGCCTGGCTGGCATTCGCGCTAAAGGCGCGCGCGTCGATTTCTGCGACAGCGACACCGTATTCTTGTCCGCACACGATATGCTCCAGCAATAGCTGTTCATCGCGGCTTAGCTTGACAGGAAAAGTCTGGAGTATTGTCGTTGCGCGCGCAGGCCAACATGCTGCGATCAGCAATGCCAACACGAGACGAGACCAGCTGTCGGAAAAAACCCGGAAAAATTTGACTGCTGACGTGTTGTTCTTACTCATGGTGTATGTAACTCATGGTTTAGAAAATTGCCGGCGATACGTTATTGGGTTGGTGCCGACGATACGCCGGAAGTGGCGCCGGAACGATTCTTCCGAACCGAAGCCGGTCAGCTCCATGATATGGCTTAAGCCATGCGTCGATCCTTCCAGCATTTCTTTCGCGCTCGCCACGCGCTCGCGTATGATCCAGTCGTAGGGCGAATAGCCGGTCAGCTGGCTGAACTGGCGTTGCAGCGTGCGCTCGCTCATGGCGGCGCGCCCGGCCAGCGAGCGCAGGCTGTGATCCAGCGCCGGATTTTTGCGTATCCAATCCAGTAGTTTGGATAGGCGGCCGCTCTCGTCCGTTGCCACCGGCCGCGGCACGAATTGCGCCTGCCCGCCGGAGCGGTGCGGAGGAATCACCAGACGCTGCGCGACCCGGTTCGCTACCTTCACGCCGTAATCCTTGCGCACCAGATGTAGCAGCATATCCAGGCCCGCGGCGGAACCGGCCGAGGTGATGATCTGTTCTTCATCCACATACAGCGCATCCGGCACCACGGTAATCTGCGGATAGCGGCGCGCCAGTTGCTCGGCATAACGCCAGTGCGTAGTGACCGATTTCCCATCCAAAATCCCGGCCGCCGCCAGCACAAATACGCCTGAGCATATCGTGCAAAAGCGCGCGCCGCGTGCGTAGGCGGTACGGATTTTTTTCAGTAAAGCCTCGGGCGGAATTTCATCCGGATCGCGCCAGCCGGGAATGATGATGGTATCGGCCTTATCTAACACGCGCAGGGTATACGGCGCCTCCACGGAAATGCCGCCGGCCGCGCGCAGCTTGCCGGGTTCGGCCGCACATACCGCAAAGCGATACCAATCCACACCGAGTTCGGGCCGCTCCAGTGCGAACAGCTCCACCGTGCAACCGAATTCAAAGGTGCACAACTGGTCATACGCGAGGGCTACGACAAAATGTTGGGTCATGGCGATATGTTACCGTAGATTGACGTTCTCGCCACTGGGTAAATCCCGCCGCAAGCCGGAATATACGGTCTTCTACAAGCAGATCAGGAGCATAAACATGACAAACAGCAGCAACGCCGTACTGGCCGTCAGCGCCGCCGATAGCCAGGCCGCAATCGCGCATTTCTCTTCAAGCTTCAGGTTCGAAACCGATTGCTGGGATGTGCATGATGCCCTCACATCCGGGCAGCCCGGCTTCGTCTTGCTGGACGTGCGCAGCCCTGCCATGTACCAGGCTGCGCACGTACCGGGCGCCATCAATCTGGTGCGCGGCAAAATCGTTGCCTCCAGATTAGCGGAGTATCCGGCGCACACCTTATTCGTGACCTATTGCGCCGGCCCCCATTGCAACGGCGCCGGCAAGGCCGCGCTGGCGCTGGCGAAACTGGGCCGCCCGGTAAAAATCATGATAGGCGGTGTGACCGGCTGGCTGGATGAAGGCTTTGCGCTGACGACGGCTGGCGCGGTTGGGTGAGGTGAGTGGCATGCCTGACTTTGCGGACGGCGTTTGCATCAGGAGAGGAAGGACAGCTTCGAATTTTCTGAATCGAAGCTGACTTTTTGATAGTGGATGTGCTGCGTGGCGCAACACAGGGCGGCAAAGCGCGCGGCTACTGCATGTCTGCTTGTTAAAACGATGACCAGACCTGAGCCTGGCCCTTGCCAGAAAAACGGGCGTCGATACTGCGCCCGTTTCATTAATCACCGATAAAACGCCTCGACCTGGCCTTTAACCTTGATCATCAAAGGATTGCCCTTGCGATCGCGCGCCTTGCCGGCCGCGACGCTGATCCAGCCTTCGCTGATGCAATACTCTTCGACGTCGGTACGTTCCTTGCCGTTGATCTTAATCCCGATCTCGTGCTGAAATACGTCAGCGTTGTAATAGGGGCTGCGCGGATCGATAGACAGGCGATCCGGTAATGGTGGGGTTTGGGTAGTGGCGTTCATGGGGCAGGATTATCCATCAGTTAGCCGTCGGGTTCAATGCCTGAAACGACAAGCCGCGCGCAGGCGTCGTTACTAGTCCGGCTGGCCGGATCAGGGCAAACGCAGAGCGCGCAAGCGCTGGTGCGGCTCGCCCTCCCAGTCGGGTTTCAGTTGCTGCTTGGCGCGCAGGTAGTGCCCGGTAAACACCTCCAGATACGCCTCCAGCGTTTGCGCGGCTAAAGTCTCGCCGGCCAGGCTCAGGCACAAGGCCGCCACTTCCGAGGTGCATAAATGATCGTCGCGCCGCGAGCGGCGCAGGCGATAGCGCGACAATTGCTCGGGCGCCAGGCTCAGCACCGGCAAATGATTCAGGTAAGGGCTTTTCTTGAATATCTTGCGCGCCTCGGGCCAGGTCGCATCCAGCAAGATAAACAGCGGCCGTTTGCCCTCTGCAGCGCGATGTTGGTCCGGCAAGTGCGTAATCACCCGCTCGGGCGCGACAAACTCGCCCGGAAACACCAGATACGGCTGCCACTGCGGGTCCGCCAGCACGGCCAGCAAGGCTGGATCGACTTCGGTGCGCGCCCAGCCGAACGCCAGCGTATCCGGCACCACATCCGCAATCAGCCAGCCGGTGTTGCTGGGTTTCAGCGCCTCATGCTCCGCCATGATCAGACACACCCCGGCCCGCGTCGCCACCACCGGCCGCAAGGCGCACAGGCAATGGCTCAAAATCAGCCGGCAGCCGCCGCAGCGCTCGCCCTTAGGCCCGCCCCGCGCCAGAAACGGCCTGGTGCTGCGCTCCAGACGGGTGGAACGCAGGCGGGAAACGGCGTGGGGAGGGTGCATGGGACCGATCGTTTAAACATGGAATAGCGCTGCATTGTAGTGCAGGCCGCGCCTCGCAAGAAAAAATTGCGTGCGCCGTAGACTAAAACCCTTGTCACGGCGTTAATTGAGAACGCACAGGGATGGAAATTGTTGTTCAAAATTACAAAACTGCGCGTAGAATTCCCGTTCCTTGTTGTTCGTATAATTTTTTAACCAAGACACCCTAAAGATCATGAAAAAACTTATTCAAATCCTGAGTCTGATCGCCCTTGCCAGCAGCCTGAGCGCCTGCATTTCTGTGAGCGAAAGTAACCTGGAAGGCAGCAAACAAATCGCCGCCATGTCGCAGCAAGCGATCGCGACCTGCGGTCAGGGCAACGTCGACAAAGTCACCACCAACAGCTTTACCTGCAAGTCCGGCAAATAAGCTGGCCGCGCGGTTGATGCCGTTCAGTTAAGCCGTATACTTAAAATCGTCATCCCTGCGCAGGCAGGGATCCAGTGTCGTTCGACGATGTCACCGCGCCAGACTTTTGCCATGGCATAAAAAAAAGCAGCAAGGCATTCCCGCCCAGCTGCTTTTTTGTTGCCTGCGCCTTTGCGCGCACTGGCAGGCTACTTCGCCGCAAACTTCGCGTAATACGCCTGCACCGCCGGCAGCTTGGCAATCCGCTGCATGTGCGCATTCAGGGCCGGCGCCACGCTGGCCACCAGATCGGTCGGGATATGATCGAACCTGCCCGAATTCAGCGCGCGGATATCGACCAACACTTTCAGGTCGGCCACCGTCAGACGGCCGTCGGCAAAGAATTCGCCGCCATGCGCCGCCAATTGCTTTTGCAGCCAGCGCAGATACACCGGTATCGCGCCATCCACCAGCGCCAGGCGCGCGGCTCTCTGCTCTTCACCTGTCATGCGGAAAGTCGGCCCTAACTTCATGGCCGCTTCTTCCACCACGAACATCACCTCGTCGCACAACAAGGCTTGAAACGGATCGGCGGGATACAAACCGGCCAGCTTGCCCGCGTAGCGCAAAATCGCATCGCACTGCGTGATTTGCACGCCATCGACTTCCAAAGTCGGCACCTGAGCAAACGGCGTGGTCTTGCGAATTTCTGCAAATTCCGGGAAAGCAAAACGACGATCTTCAAACGCCACGCCGCCGATATGCAAAGCCAGACGCACAGGCTCGCCACGGCCACCGTGAACGTCGAAATAGGTGAGTTTAAGTTGAGGCATGTTGTTTCCTTGAGAGAGAACGCGATGGATTTGGGCAAAAAGAATCAGCCAATGTTCTTGCCATAATCATCATAGCATCCATAGCATTTTCGGATGGGAGGGCGCTTGCAGTCAGCTGAGGCAGCCTGCGGCGGCAGGGCGTAAGTCTGGCTTACGCTCCCGTATCATCCTTGCCCGACTTGAATAAATCGTCCAGCCCGGCCGGCCTGGTCTGGGCGCGGGCGACACCGCGGCGACCGGTAAATTCTTCCTCGATATTGTCGCGATAATAGCTCCACGCCGCACCAGAGGTGGACAAGCGCCGCCAGACTTCCTGCCCCACGCCCGCATAATCAATCGCACTGCCATCCTCGAATTCCACCCGCAACACCCGCTCGCGTGGTTCATAGCCGATAGCGCGCAGCTTGCCGGCGTTGATGCGTTTCATTTCCATGATGGACTCCTGATGATGAATTTTTACGATGTCCTTAAGAATTGCCATTCTGCACGACAAGATAACAGGCTTAGCGGGACAGCCGCAAATCTTCAGGCTGCTGCTTCGCGCCTGAAGCGATTTCGACCAAAGTGAGGACATCCTCAATATGGTTTGCGGGCATGCACAGCTGCAAGGCTGATGGAATAAGCGGGGCAGGCGCCAATAAAATTTTCCGCGAATAAAGTTAAATATCAATTTGACCAGGATATGATGTCGATCTTTACGGCGAACTCCTGCGAGTTTTGGCTTCGCACCAAGAAATGGAAAAAACGACGATGACAGCAAAATCCAGCCACTGGACGCGTGAGCAATTATTGGTGGCGTTCAATTTGTATTGCCAACTGCCATTCGGGAAATTTCATAGCCGCAATCCAGACATCGTGCGATTGGCGGAAATGATAGGCCGCACTCCTTCTGCGTTGGCCATGAAACTGGTGAACATCGCTAGCCTCGATCCTGTGATAACTAATTCTGGACGTACAGGTTTGGTCGGCGCATCGAAATTAGATAGGACGATGTGGGCGGAAATGCAGCATGACTGGAATCAGTTTGCGCTGGAAAGCCAAACCATGGTCGATGCGCTGCTAGCCGAAAACAAGGCAACGCTAGCGACGCCGCTGACCACGGAAATCATCGAAGACGATGCGGACGTAAGCTACGCCGCCGAGAGCAAAACCGCGCAAACGAAGATTCGCGTCGGTCAACATTTTTTCCGTCGCGCCGTCTTGAGTGCCTATGCGGGACGCTGTTGCATTACCGGTTTGGCGCATCCGAGTTTGCTGGTCGCCAGTCACATCGTCCCGTGGCGCGCCGACAAAGATAACCGCCTGAACCCGCGCAACGGTCTTTGCCTTTCTACTCTGCATGACAAAGCTTTCGATCAAGGCTTGATCACGATCACGCCCGATTACACCATTAAAGTTTCGACATCCGCGCGTCAATTTGCAGACAACCGTTTTGCTTCGGAATGGTTAATTGCGCTGGAAGGAAAACAGATGACCTTGCCTGAAAAATTTAGCCCGTCTGCCGAATTTATCGCGTGGCATAACGAACATATTTTTCTACGCGATTGAGCCGCGAAGAACCATTTTTTTCATAATGAATATCCGATTCTCTTACCTGTATTGCGACGCTGGAAATTTCAAAAATTTCGGTGAAGTCGTATTCGCCAATCCAAATAATTTACCTTTGGAAGAATTGTCCGCTAAGGTAAAGCAGGCGTTGCTGGACGGGATGTTTTTCGACGCATACGCGGTCGGCGTACCTGAACTGTTTTTTGACGATTACCGAGGTAAATCATCGCGGCTCACTATGTGCAAGAAACAGCAAAATAAATTTCAAACAGTGCTGGCCTGATCCGCAATCCCCATGCGCCTCGCAGGCCAGATGGGCCGGAGAACCGCATGGATATTGCGGGGCGGGCTTACCGGTTTTTAAAATTGTACATCCAACAAAAAAGGCCAACCAAAACTGGAAGGCCTTTTTCATTTTGTATCACATCAACATCAAACGTCAATATTCCCCGCCCGCAGCGCATTGCCTTCGATAAACGCGCGGCGTGGTTCTACGTCGTCGCCCATCAGGGTGGTGAAGATCTGGTCGGCGGCGATGGCGTCTTCGATCTGGACTTTCAGCAGGCGGCGGACTTTGGGGTCCATGGTGGTTTCCCACAGTTGTTCCGGGTTCATTTCGCCCAGACCTTTGTAGCGTTGCTTGCTGACGCCGCGTTCGGCTTCGTCGCGCAGCCACAGCATGGCGTGGTGGAAGTCTTGCACGGCGATTTCTTTGGCCCGTTCGCCTTCGCCGCGGCGGATGAAGGCGCCTTCGCCCAGCAAGCCTTTGAAGGTTTGCGCGGCGTGTTCCAGCACCAGGTAGTCGGCGCCGTCGACGAAGTCGGCGTCTATGCTGCTGACCTTGATGTTGCCGTGGTACAGGCGTTCTATGCGCAGGCTGAAGGTGCCGGACAGTTCGTCGGTGCGCACCGTGGCTTTGACGGCGTTGTCGGCTATGGCGGCGGTCAGGGCGATGGCGGAGTGTTCGGCGTGTTCCAGCGTGTCCAGTTTCAGGGTGACGCCGGTCATGATCGCGGTAAGCGCAGCGCGGTCGATGACGCGGGTCAGGCGCATCATGATGGCGTTGGCCAGGTTGTACTGGCGCACCAGTTCGGCCAGGGCCTCGCCGCTGATAGGCTCGGCGCCGGTGCTAGGGGTGAGGGAGGCGCCGGTCAGGGCCACGGTCATCATGTAGCTGGCTTCTTCGCTGTCGTCTTTCAGGTAGCGCTCGTCGCGGCCGGCCTTGACTTTGTACAGCGGCGGCTGGGCGATGTAGATGTGGCCGCGCTCGACCAGCTGCGGCATCTGGCGGTAGAACAGGGTCAGCAGCAGGGTGCGGATGTGGGCGCCGTCGACGTCGGCATCGGTCATGATGATGATGCGGTGGTAGCGCAGCTTGTCGGCGTTGAATTCGTCCGGGCCTATGGAAGTGCCTAGCGTGGCGATCAGTGTGGTGATCTGTTCGCTCGACAGCATTTTTTCGAAGCGGGCTTTTTCTACGTTCAGCACTTTACCGCGCAAGGGCAGGATCGCCTGGAATTTGCGGTCGCGTCCTTGCTTGGCCGAGCCGCCCGCGGAGTCACCCTCGACGATGTACAGTTCGCACAGGGCCGGGTCTTTTTCCTGGCAATCGGCCAGTTTGGCGGACAGGCCGAGGCCGTCCATCACGCCTTTGCGGCGCGTCAGTTCGCGCGCCTTGCGGGCCGCTTCGCGCGCGCGCGAGGCTTCCACGATCTTGCCGCAGATGATCTTGGCGTCGTTCGGCTTTTCCATCAGGAAGTCGGTCAGGGTCTTGGCGACGATTTCCTCGACCGGGCCGCGCACTTCGCTCGATACCAGCTTGTCCTTGGTCTGCGAGCTGAACTTCGGTTCCGGCACCTTGACCGACAAGACGCAGGTCAGGCCTTCGCGCATGTCGTCGCCGGTAACTTCGACCTTGGCTTTTTTCGCGTATTCGTGTTCTTCGATGTACTTGTTGATCACGCGCGTCATGGCGGCGCGCAGGCCGGTCAGGTGGGTGCCGCCGTCGCGTTGCGGGATGTTATTGGTGAAGCACAAGACTTGTTCGTTGTAGGCGTCGTTCCATTGCATGGAAACGTCGACCGTGATGTTGGTGCCCTGGTCGGACTGGCGCTCGCCGGTGGCCTGGAAAATGGTCGGGTGCAAGACGCTCTTGGATTTGTTGATGTATTCGACGAAGCCGCGCGTGCCGCCTTCGAACGCAAACAATTCTTCCTTGCCGGTGCGGTGGTCGTTCAGCTTGATGCGCACGCCATTGTTCAGGAAAGACAATTCGCGGATGCGCTTGGCCAAAATTTCATAGTGGAATTCCACGTGCGTGAAGATTTCTTCATCGGCCCAGAAATGCACTTCGGTGCCGCGCTTGTCGGTGTCGCCGATCACCTTGATCGGGGAAGTGAGGACGCCATCGACCGTTTCCAGTTCGCGGTTTTGCACCACGCCCTTGGCGAATTCCATGGCGTGCACTTTGCCGTCGCGGCGGATGGTCAGCTTCAGCAGTTTGGACAAGCCGTTGACGCAGGACACGCCCACGCCGTGCAAGCCGCCCGAGACTTTGTACGAGTTCTGGTCGAACTTGCCACCTGAATGCAGAACCGTCATTACCACTTCTGCCGCGGAGCGGCCTTCTTCCGGGATTATTTCAGTCGGGATACCTCGACCGTTATCAGACAGCGATTCGTCGATGGAGTTATCCAGCACTTCGAACACCAGATGGTGCAAGCCGGTGCCGTCCGATGTGTCGCCAATATACATGCCGGGGCGCTTGCGCACGGCTTCCAGACCTTCCAGAATCTGGATCGAGGACGCGCCGTATTGGCTGGACTGGGCTGGTGTGTTGTCTTGGGTGTTATCGGACATGGCTACCTTCTGAAATAAACGAACAGCTTGTGGCTGTTCAATTCGATACAAATTCTAAATACCGCTTAGTCGTTCCAGCGTAGGCTGGAACCCAGGGTCTTCTTTCTACGTCATTTGCGGGAAAAGACACTGGATTCCGGCCTTGCTTTGGGAATCTTCGCTTGCAAGCGAAGATCGTTTTGCAGGCATGGGGCATGCCCCATGAAACCCCTGCGACACCCTGCGCCGGAATGACAGATTTTCGATCGCAGCACGCAACATGGTGTGCGCGCTGCACATCAGGCTTGCATCAAATCCGCATCGGCATCACGACGTATTTAAAGTCGGTGTTTTCCGGGATCGTGATCAGTGCCGAGGAATTGGAGTCGCCGAGCGCGACATTGATCTGGTCGCACTTCAGGTTATTCAAGACATCCAGCAGATAAGTCACGTTGAAGCCGATGTCGACGCTGTCGCCGCCGTAATCGATTTCGATTTCTTCTACCGCTTCTTCCTGATCGGCATTGGTGGACAAGATCTGCATGCTGCCCGGCGAGATCACACAGCGCACGCCCTTGAACTTGTCGGAAGTCATGATGGCGGCGCGTTGCAGCGAGCGCAGCAGTTGTTCGCGGCCCAGCGTGAAGCTGTTTTTATAGCCTTTAGGGATCACGCGGTTGAAGTCGGGGAACTTGCCTTCCACCAGCTTGGAAATCAGTTCGATATCGGCGAAAGTCAGTTTGACCTGGTTGTTCGCGATGTCGATCTGTACCGGGTCTTCCTTGTCTTCCAGCAGACGCTGCAATTCTATGATGGTCTTGCGCGGGATGATGACTTCGTGGCGCGGGAATTCCTGCTCCACTTCGACCTGGCAAAACGCCAGCCTGTGGCCGTCGGTCGCCACCGCGATCACGTTCTTGCCGTCGACTACCAGCAACAGACCGTTCAGGTAATAGCGGATATCTTGCTGCGCCATCGAGAAGTGCACCATGTTGAACAGGTGCTTCAGGGTCTTTTGCGGCAGGCTGACGCTGGCGTTGAAATGCTCGGCTTGCGCCACGGTAGGGAACTCTTCCGCCGCCAGGGTTTGCAGCGAGAAACGCGACTTGCCGGACTGTACCGTCATTTTTTTATTGTCGAGCTTCAGCACTACATCGTTGTCGTCCGGCAGCGCGCGCAAGATGTCCAGCAGCTTGCGGGCGGCCACGGTGGTGGCGACGTTTTCGCCGCCGGAACCGATCTCGGCCTTGGTCGTGATCTGGACTTCGATGTCGGTCGACAGGAAGGAAACTTTCTCACCGTCTTTGCGTATGAGGATATTGGCCAGAATCGGCAAAGTGTGCCGACGCTCGACAATACCACTCACAATTTGCAGGGGCCGGAGCAGGGTGTCCCGGTGGGTTTTGACCAATTGCATTTGATTATCCTCGCTTAAGTTACATTGATAAAGGATGTTTCTGGTACTAATAACGTTCAGTTAAACCGTATCCTTCGCTTCGTCATGCCGGCGAAGGCCGGAATCTAGTGGCGTCTCGGCCAAAAGACGCTGGATCCCCCCTTGCAGGGCGCACTTGAGCTTGCATGCTCAAGTCGTTTCACAGGCGGGCAGCAGACTGCCCGAATTCCCTGTTACACCCTGCGCAGGGATGACGACTTTGAATTTACGGCTTAACTTTGGTTCTGGTACTGCTTTTTTTCTTGCATTTGCGTAGGGTGCGCATGGCGCACCCTACTTCTTAGCCCTTCAGAGTCTGCTCTAACACGTGCAGCTCATGATTGCATTCCGGGTTCTTGCTGCGGTCGGCCGCGATCTTGCGCACTGCGTGCAAGACCGTGGTGTGATCGCGTCCGCCGAACAGTTCGCCGATTTCCGGCAAGCTCTTTTGCGTCAGTTCTTTCGCCAGATACATCGCAATCTGGCGCGGTCGGGCGATATTCGCCGGACGTTTTTTCGAATACATGTCGGCGACTTTGATGTTGAAAAAGTCGGCCACGGTCTTCTGGATGTTTTCTACCGAAATCTGGCGGTTCTGCACCGACAGCAAATCCTTCAGCGCTTCCTTCACCACGTCGATGGTGATTTCCTTGCCGTGGAAACGCGAGTAAGCCAGGATCTTGCGCAGCGCGCCTTCCAGCTCGCGTACATTCGAGCGCAAGTGCTTGGCGACGAAGAAAGCCACGTCGTCGGAAAAATGCACGCCTTCGGAATGCGCTTTCTTCAGCAAGATCGCCACCCGCATTTCCAGTTCCGGCGGTTCGATGGCGACCGTCAGGCCGGAATCGAAACGCGAAATCAGGCGGTCGTCCATGCCGGTGATTTCTTTCGGATAGGTGTCGCTGGTGATGATGATCTGTTTCTTGGCGGCGATCAGGGCTTCGAACGCGTAAAAGAATTCTTCCTGGGTGCGGCTCTTGCCGCCGAAGAATTGAATATCGTCGATCAGCAACAGATCGAGCGAATGGTAATAGCGTTTGAATTCATCGAAACCCTTGCGCTGATAAGCGGTCACCACGTCGCGCACATATTGCTCGGCGTGGATGTAGCGGATTTTTGCAGACGGGTTATCGACCAGAATCTGGTTGCCGATGGCGTGGATCAAGTGCGTCTTACCGAGGCCGACGCCGCCGTACAGGAACAGCGGGTTGTACGATACGCCAGGATTATTCGCAACCTGGATCGCGGCCGCGCGCGCCAGTTGGTTGGCCTTACCGGTCACGAAGCTGTCGAAGGTCAGGTCAGGATTGATGCGGCTTTGCTCGCGGCGCGGCGAGGCTTCCGGCGCAACCGGGGCCGGCGGCATATCGGGCAGGTCGCCGCGCAGGTCGGCATCGGCGCCGGTGTTGCGCGGCGCAGGGGCGGCCGCAACAGGCGCCGGTTTCTTGCCGGTGCGCGGGTCGAGTACAAATTGCACCTCGACTTCATCGTCCCAGAACTGGTTCGCCAGTTCGGAAATGCGGTTGGCGAACTGGGCCTTGACCCAGTCGAGCTTGAAGCGATTCGGCGCGGCAATGCGCAGCCGGCCATCTTCGAAATCGAGCGGGACTAAGGGTTTGATCCAGGCGCTATATTGTTGCGGTGGAAGCTCTTGCTCAAGTTGGGACGAACAGGCTTGCCAGAAATTTTCCATGTATGACTTCTAATTATTAAATGCAAATGCGCGGCGCCGTATCAACATCCCCTCTGCACCGGGCCTGCAAGGCCTGAGGCAAAAAAATTGCTATAAAGATATAAGCCGGTTCCGCGCTAATCCGCTATTTTAACCTCGCCGGGCAGAGTTATCCACAGCCCGAGCGTTAAATTTATTCTGTGCACTGCACTAAACAGCGTACCGGGGCGAACCAGGGCTTGATTAAAATCTGCGCTAAATGATTGACATGGGAGGTCAAGGTGGTGTCTAATTCAGGGTTCCCTACCCCTCTTTTATTGGTGCGGCTTTGGTTGTCTAACATTGCTTCACACCATGAGCAGCGGTTTTGGGGCAGTAAAGGTAAGATCGCATGCCGCGCCTTTACCCGTAATTCCGATTTATTTATTGCTCAAATAGCGAGACCAACATGAAACGTACTTACCAACCTTCCGTCGTTCGCCGCAAGCGCACTCACGGTTTCCGCGCACGTATGGCAACCCGCGGTGGCCGCGCTGTTTTGAACGCACGCCGTGCCAAGGGCCGCAAACGCCTGGCTGCCTGATTTTTCAGGCTTGTGGTCGGCGGCAGCTTCGGCTGAGCTCGCATGATCGACAATATAGCTGACGCAGTTCAGGCTGGCGCAGGCGGTGCAGATTTTGCCCGCGTTCGGCGCATCGTTAAAACGGATGAGTTTTCATCCGTTTTTCGTTTGCGCCCGGCGCAAAAAACTGCCCACTTCGTCCTGTATACCAGGCCGAACGAATTGCCGCATGGCCGTCTGGGCGTGGTGGTCGCCAAGCGTTTCGCCCCGCGCGCCGTAACGCGCAATACCATCAAACGCATGACCCGCGAAATTTTCCGGCAGTCGGCCTTGTTGAGTATGGATTGCATCGTGCGCCTGTCCAGGCCGGTCAACAGCAAGGATGGTCCTGCCACTACCGCCCGCCTTAAGCGCGAGCTGCGGGCGGAAATCCTGCGCCTGTTCGCGACGCAAACGCGCCCTGTGAGCTGACATGAAAACCGTGCTGCTGCTCCTGTTGCGCTGCTACAAATTTGCGATCAGCCCCATGCTCGGGCAGAACTGCCGTTTTTATCCCAGTTGTTCCGATTATGCTGCCGAGGCGATCACAGTCCACGGCGCGGCCAGAGGCAGCCTGATGGCGGGCAAGCGCCTGTGCCGTTGCCATCCCTGGCATCCGGGCGGCGTCGATTTAGTGCCGCCTGCCGCTGAAAAACAGCGTTCCGCCCCCAATTCCACCAAGTGCTGCCACGACACTGGCCACACTGGTCATTCTTCTCATCTTTCCTGACATACACAAATGGATATCAAACGTACCGTCCTGTGGGTTATTTTCTCGATGTCGCTGCTGATCTTGTGGGATAACTGGATGCGCCATAACGGCAAGCAATCCATGTTCTTCCCGACCGCGACCAAGGTCGCGGCCCCGGCAGCCCCGGCGGCCACCGTCGCGCCATTGCCGGCGACCGGCGCGACTGCCGGTGCGGCTGCGGCGGTCGCCACGGCGGCACCGGTCATCAAGAGCGAGCGCATCACCGTCAGCACCGATGTCATCAAGGCCGATATCGATACCGTGGGCGGCGAACTGAAGCGCCTGGAATTGCTGAAGCACAAGGACGGCACCGATTCCAAGCAAAACGTCGTATTGTTCGACGAGAGCGCCAAGCGCACCTACCTGGCGCAGACCGGCTTGCTCGGCGGCGCTTTCCCCACTCATAAATCCGGTTTCGTCGCCAAGCCCGGCGTGCGCACGCTGGGCGACGGCAACCAGGTGCAACTGGTGCTGGAAGCGGAGCAGGGCGGCGTCAAGCTGACCAAGACTTACACTTTCAAGAAGGGCGAGTATGTGATCGACGTCCGTCACGACGTGAGCAATATCAGCGGCGCGGCGATCACGCCTTCCCTGTATCTGCAGTTGCTGCATGACGGCACCAAGCCTGCCAGCGGCGGCATGTTCTCCGGCAGCGGCGAGTTTTATGCGCCGGCGGTTTACTCCGATGCCGACAAATTCCAGAAACTCGATTTCGAAAAAATCGGCAAGCTGGAAAGCGAAAAAGAAGGTTCGAGCAACGCCAGTCACGCCAGCAAGTCCGATAACGGCTGGGTAGCGGTATTGCAGCACTTCTTTGTCTCGGCCTTCATTCCGCAAGACAAAGCCAAGCGCGAAATCTTCACCAAGAAAGTCGACACCAATCTGTATGCGGTCGGCAGCATACTGCCGCTCGGCAGCATCGCTCCCGGCGCCAGCGTCAGCATGGATGCGCGCCTGTATTCCGGCCCGCAGGAATCTGCCAAGCTGGAACAGATCGCACCGGGCTTAGAGCTGGTCAAGGATTACGGCATGCTGACCATTCTGGCCAAGCCTTTGTTCTGGCTGATGGGACAAATCCATGCGCTGCTCGGCAACTGGGGCTGGACTATCGTGGTATTCACCATCACCATCAAGCTGGCCCTGTTCCCCTTGTCCGCCGCCGGTTATCGCAGCATGGCCAAGATGAAGGTGGTTACGCCGAAGATGCAGGCCGTGCGCGAGCGTTTCAAAAACGATCCGCAAAAGATGAACCAGGCCATGATGGAGTTGTACAAAACCGAGAAGATCAACCCGCTCGGCGGCTGCTTCCCTATTCTGATACAGATGCCTATCTTCCTGGCGCTGTACTGGGTCTTGCAAGCGAGCGTGGAAATGCGCGGCGCGCCGTGGATGGGCTGGATCACCGATCTGACCGCGCCCGATCCATGGTATATCCTGCCGGTGATCTATGCGGTGTCGATGTACATCACCACCAAGCTGAACCCGGCGCCGGCCGATCCGGTGCAAGCCAAGATGATGATGTTCATGCCGCTGGCGTTCTCGGTGATGTTCTTCTTCTTCCCGTCCGGCCTGGTGCTGTACTGGGTAGTCAACAACATCTTGTCTATAGCCCAGCAATGGGTCATCAACAATAAATTGATACCGCCGGAACACAAGGCTTAAGCGCCTTCCGTCCACGAAAAAAGCCCATGTTTTGCATGGGCTTTTTTGTCGTATTTGCGTCACAAGCGTGGGAAAAATTCCCCAAGCTGCCACCTAAGAAAAGTTAAAATTTCACCATGATCTACGACCCCATCCCCATCGTCGCCATCGCCACTGCCCCCGGACGCGGCGGCATAGGCGTGGTGCGCATCTCCGGCAAGGATATCAGCGCGATCCGCGCCGCCCTGTTCGGCGACATCTCGCTGAAGCCACGCCATGCGAGCTATCTGCCGTTTACCGAAGCCGACGGCACGGTGATCGACCAGGGCATCGTCCTGTACTTCAAGGCGCCGCATTCGTATACCGGCGAAGACGTGCTGGAGCTGCAAGGCCACGGCGGCCCGGTGGTGATGCAAATGCTGCTGGCGCGCTGCCTGCAGGCCGGCAAGGATGCTGGCTTGCGGCTGGCGCAGCCGGGTGAATTCACCCAGCGCGCGTTTTTAAACGACAAGCTCGATCTGGCCCAGGCCGAAGCGGTGTCCGACCTGATCGAAGCCTCGACCGAAGCGGCCGCCAAGTCGGCGTCGCAATCGCTGTCCGGCGCGTTTTCCAAAGTCATCCATGAATTGGTGGAGCAGGTGGTGCAGCTGCGTATGCTGGTAGAAGCCACGCTGGACTTCCCCGAAGAAGAAATCGATTTCCTGGAAAAATCCGACGCGCGCGGCCAGCTGAGCACCATCCAGAGCGCCTTGCAAAAAGTGTTCGAGCAGGCGGCGCAGGGCGCCTTGTTGCGCGCAGGCCTGAACGTGGTGCTGGCCGGGCAGCCGAATGTCGGTAAATCGTCCCTGTTGAATGCGCTGGCCGGCGACGATGTCGCCATCGTCACGCCTATCGCCGGCACCACGCGCGACAAGGTGACCGAGACCATCCATATCGAAGGCATACCGCTGAACATCATCGACACCGCCGGCATCCGCCACGAACACGATGAAGCCGAAGAGGGCGGCATCGTCA
This sequence comes from Burkholderiales bacterium, assembly GCA_016196925.1. Taxonomy (GTDB): domain Bacteria; phylum Pseudomonadota; class Gammaproteobacteria; order Burkholderiales; family Burkholderiaceae_D; genus Undibacterium. The sequence continues at coordinate 48,152 of JACPWS010000009.1, forward strand.
GCGCGATCGACGCCGTGGAACGCATAGGCATAGAGCGCACCTGGGCCGAAGTCGAGAAAGCCGACGTCATCCTGCACCTGCTGGACGCCAGCCGCGGCCCGACCCGCGCCGATGAAGCCATCGTGGCGCGCTTCCCGGACGGCGTGCCGGTCATCCGCATCTGGAACAAGATCGACCTGTCCGGCCACCACCCCAGCGTCGATGTGATGGAAGACGCCACCCACATCTACCTGTCGGCGCAAGACCATGTCGGCATTAACTTGCTGCGCCAGGAATTGCTGCGCATCGCCGGCTGGCAGCAAACCGGCGAATCGCTGTACCTGGCGCGCGAACGTCACCTGATCGCACTCAAACAGGCGCACGAACACCTGCAAAACGCCGCCGATTATGCCGCGCAAAACGACCAGTCGCTAGACCTGTTCGCGGAAGAACTACGCCTGACGCAAGACCGCCTGAACGGCATCACCGGCGAGTTCACTTCCGACGATTTACTGGGGGTCATATTCTCGCGGTTTTGCATCGGTAAATAGTCTGGCGAAATTGTAGCTATTCAGCCCCCTCTCCCGCTCGCGGGAGAGGGATGGGGTGAGGGTTGGTTGAGTACCGAAATTCATCGAAAAAGGGGATATTTTCGATTCAATGGAATTTGAATATCGATATTTGCTACGTTCCCTCACTTGCAGTGCGCATACTCGCTTGCAAGCGAGTATCGCTACGCAGGCTCGCAGCAGGCTGCTCGAATTCCCTGCTACGCCCCCCGGCCCCTCTCCCGCATGCGGGAGAGGGGGGGATTTCGCAATAGGCTGAATAGTTACGCGAAATTTACCTGTGACTTCACGATTTCGCCAAGGCTGACAGACAAAATAGCGGCTTCATCATTGATTATTTATTGGAAGCGGGCGTCACTGGTCGCTCATAAGGCCCGCTTCAACGTCACGCTAGGCTTAGCGGCGTAGCGGTTATCCATGCCGTGCAAAGACACCAGCTCCCAACCTTGTTGACCCAGATCATTTAATGCATTTTCTATGGTCTTCAGGTCAAACTGCGATGTCCAAAATTGACGTTTTACATTCAGGTGAATAATTTTGTATTCCCATTTCATGGCGATCTCGTTTTCAAATTGAGCTTATCGGCAGGGATGAGCGCTCCCGCAGCAGGGTGAGTACGGACTTTCTCAGTATGCGCAGATACCAGCAGTCGGCGGCGAAACAGACCAGGCAGAACAAGCCAAAGCCGGCCAGCATATCGGCCCAGAACTGGCCGGTCTTGAATGATGTCGGGCCGAAGTACAGCCAGCACATTGCCAGCCCCGCCAGCACGGCGCGCCAGTGGCTGAGATGGGTGGTGAAGGCGGTTTTTTCGGCTGCGGCGATCAGGCTGGCGTAATGTTCCGGGGCGACCTTGCGCAGCTCGGGTATCGCCAGCAACAGGGCGTTGAGACTGAAGTAGTTAGGCATGTTGTGAATGCAATAATGTAAATTATTCCAGATTCTCACATGCGAGACTGGCGCCCGTCAAACTCTGGCCGCGCCCCGCCTCAAGCCGTCCGCCGAAACCGCATGCGCCAGTTCATTTCCCAGCTCTGGCCGCCGTCGGCCGACATGGCTTGTTCCCAGCAGGCGCTATCCGGCTTGATGTCCGACCAGGTATAGCGTACCCGGATAGCCCTGCCATCCAGTTCGTCGTCGGCTTCGAAGATGCCTATGCCGTTTTCGAATTTCCCTAGCACCGGCGGCAACAGTTGGCCGCTCGCGTTCAGGCCGCCGCTCAGGTTGTCCAGCCAATAGATGCTCCACAGCCGGGCGTGCGGATTAAACAGGCGCAGCGACATGCCGGTGAAGCCGGGGCGCCAGCTGGCGGCGATGAAATCGTCGTAATTGCCTATGCCACCGGGGAGGGCTTGATTGTGTTGGGTGGCTTCGAAGTTCTCCCACTCGTGGTTGTCCTGCAAGCGATGGCGCAGGCGGCAGTTTTCGACGCGCCAGCGGCCCAGCAGGAAATCGAAATCGTGGCGGCCGTCGCGGTTCTGCTCTGGTGTCTGCATGTTGGTCCTTTATTGTTTGGATGAAATCTGATGGCCGGGCAGTTCAGCGCCGCAGCGCAGGCTGGCCAGCAGGGCTGGGTCGGCCGGAATCACCACCGTGGTGTAATGCGCGATACAGGCCATGATCTCTGCGCGCGGGCCGTCCAGCCAGGCTGGGCTGGTATAGAACGCGTCCTGACTTAGCTCGCGCTGCTCCAGGCTGCGGTAGGCGCGTATCAACAGGTAGCAGTCGGGCGCATGCAGAGAAGGGCGCGTGGCCACGACCTCGGTGCCTGCCGCCAGCAACAAGGGCAGCGATTGTTGCTGCATCAGTTGGCTGAAGCGTTCCGCCGTGCCGGCCTGCAGCTGATACGAGCGGATTTCTATGATTTGTTCCATGCGCTTTCCTGTGGCTAAAAGAAATTATGATAAGGTCGCAGCGCACCGGCTACAACGCAGGATCGAAGTTGTTGCGGCGCTGACGGCCGCACTATTTAAGCTTTTTCGAGAGGTTTGCTTTGAGTTTTGAACTGGATGGATATGACCGCAAAATACTGGCGCTTTTGCAAGAAAATGCGCGCCTGAATTTTTCTGAAATCGGGCGCAGGATACATCTGAGTTCGCCGGCGGTGGCCGAGCGCGTGCGCCGGTTGGAAGAGGCGGGCGTGATCGCCGGCTATGGCGCGCGGGTGAATTTGCGGGCGCTCGGTTACAGCTTCGAGGCTTTCATCAATATCACGGTGGAGTCGCACGATGCGCTCGATGCCTGGGCGGCGGCGCATCCTGAAGTGCTGGCCTTGCACGCGACCACCGGCAGCCATTGCGCGATTATGCGGATAGCGGTGACGGCGCCCGAACATTTGCAGGCGCTGCTGAAATCGCTGGGGCAGCTAGGCAAGACCACGACCTCTATCGTGCTGTCCTCGGACTTTGAAGCGAGGCCGCGTCTGCCGGCCGCTCAGATTTCCGCCGGCTGACCCGGAAACGCCTTGGACCAATGCAAGACTTCCACGCTCTCACGCAAGCCGTGCAGCCAGAATGGGTCGCTGGCGTAGCTGGCTTCGGCTTCCGCCTTGTCCTGCGCTTCGACTACCCATAAAGCCCCGACCGGATTTTGCCCGAGGGCATGGCGCAGGGAACCGGCCACCCTGATCTGGTCCTGGCGCTCGGCCAGCCAGGCGATATGGGCTGCCATCTGTTGTTGACGGATAGCTTGGGCGTCGACGCGGTCGGTAAAACGGAGTATGAAGAGCATGATTGCGTCGCGTCCTTGTATGCAAAGTGTCAGCATAAGACTATTCGCTATGCTATGGTAGATCTATACCAATTTACTTGTCCGCATCATGTGCCAGCTGTTAGGAATGAATTGCAATATACCGACCGACATCGTGTTCAGTTTCACGGGCTTCGCCACGCGCGGCGGGCGCACCGATGAGCACAAGGATGGCTGGGGCATCGCGTTTTTCGAGGGCAAGGGGGTGCGCCATTTCGTCGATCACCAGCCGGCCATGAGTTCGCCGGTGGCCGATCTGATCAAGCGTTTCCCGATCAAATCGAAGAACGTGATCGCGCATATCCGCAAGGCGACCCAGGGCCAGGTGACGCTGGAGAATTGCCACCCTTTCGTGCGCGAATGCTGGGGCCGCTACTGGGTGTTTGCGCACAACGGCGACTTGAAAAATTTTGCGCCGCTGCTCGATGGGGCCTATCACACGGTGGGCACGACCGATAGCGAACTGGCGTTTTGCTATCTGTTGCAGCAGATGCGGCGCCGTTTCGGCGACACCCAGCCGCCCATGCGCGAGCTGCGCGCCTTCATGCGCGAGATCACGGCCGAGATCGCGCAATACGGCAGCTTCAACATGATGCTGTCGAACGGCGAGGCCTTGTTCGCGCATTGCTCGACCAAGCTGCACTATATCGTGCGCCAGTATCCGTTTGCCACCGCCACCCTGGCGGACGAAGAAGTCGCCGTCGATTTTTCGGAAGTGACCACGCCGCAAGACAAGGTGGCGGTGATCGTGACCGAGCCGCTGACCACCAACGAAAGCTGGACCCAGTTCGCGCCCGGCGAGTTGAAAGTATTTGCCGATGGCGACTTGCTGCCGGATTGAATCATGATGAAACATCGCCTGGTCGACCAACTCGATACCAACTTGCTGCGCGTGCTGCACACCCTGCTGATGGAGCGCAGCGTGACGCGCAGCGCGCTGAAACTCGGGCAATCGCAGCCGGCCATCAGCAATCTGCTGAAACGCCTGCGCGAAATCACCGGCGACGCGATCCTGGTGCGCGGCAAGAACGGCATGACGCCGACCGCGCGCGGCGACGAACTCTTGCTGCTGGCGCGTCAGGCGCTGCAAGTGCTGGAAAACATCGCCAGCCCGGCGCCCGACTTCGTTCCGGCCACGAGCGAGCGCGTATTCCACCTCGGCGCGCCCGATTACCTGAGCGTGCTGCTGATCCCGCTGATCATGGAAAAAGTGCGCGAACAAGCGCCGCAAGCCGGCCTGGTGGTGCACGCGCTGAACGCCGGTTTCGATTACGCCGCCGCGCTGGAAAGCGGCGAACTCGATTGCGTGATCGGCAACTGGCCCGACTTGCCGCCGCAGCTGCATCTGGCGCAATTGTTCGAGGATGAGCTGGTCTGCATGGTCAACCGCAATCATCCGGTGGTCGGCAAGGGCCTGTCGCTGAAATATTATCTGGAGCTGGCGCACCTGGCGCCCACGCCCTACATGACGGGTCACCGCAGCATCATCGACACGGCGCTGGCCGAGCAAGGCTTAAAGCGCAGGATACAGATGACGATACCGTATTTCGGCATGGTGCCCTACGTGCTGGCCAAGACCGATCTGGTGTTTACCACCAGCCGCAGCTTCGCCGAACAATGCGCGCGCGACTGGCCGATCGCCGTCTTGCCGATGCCGCTGCCCATGCCTAAGATGCGCTTCTTCATGCTGTGGCATGAAAGAGTGCACGCGGCGGCCGAGGTCCAATGGCTGCGCAAAGTGGTGACGCAGGCGGCGGGGGAAGTGTTTAGTTAGGCTGCAAACCCGCTCGCTTATCCTTAAAGAAGGCCCACGCCTCTTCGGCGATTTCGACATCGGCGTTTTGCGCGCCGCTCAGGCGGGTGAGCAGCCAGGGATAGCGCTTGCGCAGGCTCGGTTCGGCGTGGCCGCCGTGCTCGATCTTGAGCAGGGCGACCTGCAGTTGCTGCGGGTCGGCGCCCCAGACCAGGCGGCTCAGGCGCGTCGGGTCGTTGGAATGTCGATGGGGGAGCCTGATGACGCTCGCTTCCATCGTGAGCCCGGCCAAGTTACGCCAGACCGCGACGCTTTCTTCCATGCTTTGCATCGCGCTCAATAGCGGCGGAAAGAAAAATTTGCCGCCGGCATATGGGATCAATGGGTCGGCCGTGGCGGCGACGATCAGGGCGGATAAGGGTATCGTCGGCGCGGCGCAGATGCTGTCGCGCGGCATGGGGGCCAGCACGGTGCAGAAGGCCGCCAGTTGCGGTGCGAGCTCGCTGGCCAGTCTATACGCCAGCATGCCGCCGCGCGACACGCCTATCACGTACACGCGCGCCGGATCGACCGCATGTTCAGCGATGCTTTTGGCGATGATGGCGCTAATAAAGCCGCAGTCGTCGCTGTTGGGCTTGGCGATCCGCTTCGGAAAACTATCGTTCCAGCCATTGCGGCGGCCCTGCGGCGCTATCACCACCAATTGCTCGCGCTCGGCGATTTCCAGCCATACCGACAGCGGCGAGGGTGGAAATTCCTGCCCCAGCACTTGCGCTGCAGAAGCGCCGCCGCCATGCAAGACGATCACCAGCGGGCGCAGGCCGGACGGCGCCCGGCTCGGCGCGGCGATCAAATAGCGGCGCCGGCCTTCCGGACGCAGCAGTTCCAGCGCCGTGATGCCGGCAGCCGGGGCGTCCTGAATATTGCTGCCGCAAAAACCGCTGTGCAGCATGGAGGTGAAGCGGGAAAACCTGGCCATTTGTGCCTTGATCGTTTCGACCGACAGTTGCTTTAGCGCTGGCGGCGCCGACCGCCGGCGCGGACGCTGTACCCTCGGGCGCCCGCCGGGCTAAAAACGCATACTCCCCCTTTTTTTTACAAAATCGGCCTGTCGTCCGCGTATTCATTGGGCTTCACATAATACTAGGGGGAGTATATTTTCGGCGTAGAGCGGCGTCTTGGACGCTCGCCGGCGTATCAGCCCGGTACCTTGCCTTCCACGCCTTCCACATAAAACTTGATTTCATGTAAAAACTTGTCGTCGGCGACGGCGTCCTGGCCCAGTACTTCCTTGCCGTTATTGTCGCGGATCGGGCCTTTCCAGATCGGGGCGCTGCCGTCGATCACGCCCTGGCGTTTGGCGGCGATGTGTTTTTGCACGTCTTCCGGCAAGCTGGCGTTGTAGTGCTTCAGGTCTATCATGCCTTCCTTCAAGCCCCACCAGGTCGTGTCCGATTTCCATGTGCCTGCCAGCACTGCGCCGACGCGCTGCGTGTAGTACACGCCCCAGTCTATGCTGGAAGCGGCCAGGTGGGCTTTCTGGCCGAACTTGCTCATGTCGCTATCCCAGCCGAACGCGTACACGCCTTTTTCTTCGGCGGTCTGCACCACGGCGGCCGAGTCGGTGTTTTGCATCAGCACATCCACGCCCTGGCCGATCAGGGTGATCGCGGCTTCGCGCTCCTTGCCCGGATCGAACCATTTATTCACCCACACCACCTTGGTGCTGGCTTGCGGGTTCATCGCGCGCGCACCGAGCGTGAAGGCGTTGATGTTGCGCAGCACTTCGGGAATCGCGATCGAGGCCACCACCCCGAGCTTGCCGGATTTACTCAGTTCGCCGGCGGCCACCCCGGCCAGATACGCGCCTTCATAAGTGCGCACATCGTACTGCGCCAGGTTGGCGGCAGTCTTGTAGCCGGTCGCATGTTCAAATTTGACGTCGGGGAAATCCTTCGCGACTTTCAGCATCGCTTCCATGTAGCCGAAGGTGGTGCCGAAGATGACTTTATTGCCCTGAGCCGCCAGGTCGCGGATCACGCGCTCGGCGTCGGCCGCGCTTTCCGGCACGTTTTCGACGAAGGTGGTTTTGACCCTGGCGCCGAATTTCGCTTCCACCGCCTTGCGTCCGGCGTCGTGCGCAAAGGTCCAGCCGGCATCGCCGACCGGGCCGACGTAGATGAAGCCGACTTTCAGCGGTCCGGCGGCGGTGCTGGCGGACGCCGCCGGGGCCGCTGCGTCTTTTTTACCGCAAGCGGCCAGGCCGAGCGCGGTCAGCGCCAGCGCGGCTGCCAGGGTTGTTCTGCGGGAAAATGTCATCTCGGGTACCTCAGTGTTAACAGATAAAGAATCAGCTTGCGTCGGGGCGGAACGGTTTGCCTAGCGAGGCCGGCATGTTCAGGCGTATCCAGTCGGGGTTGCGCGAGATCAGCACCAGCACGGCGATCGTGGCCAGATACGGCAACATCGCCAGGATTTGCGAGGGAATCGCTATGCCTATCGCCTGGAAATGGAATTGCAAAATGGTCACACTACCAAACAACAGCGCACCGAGCAAGACGCGCGCCGGGCGCCAGGTGGCGAAGGTGGTCAGCGCCAGCGCAATCCAGCCGCGCCCGGCCACCAGACCCTCGACCCACATCGGCGTGTACACCAGCGACAAATAAGCGCCGGCGATACCGCAGCAGGCGCCGCTGAACAGCAGCGCGCCATAACGGATCTGACGTACCGGATAGCCGAGCGCATGCGCCGCTGCCGGCGATTCGCCGACCGCGCGCAGCACCAGCCCGGCGCGGCTGCGATACAAGAACCAGGTAATCGCCGCGCACAGCGCCAGGCCGCAATACACCACAGGATGCTGGCGGAACAAGGCCGTGCCGAAGAAGGGAATCTGCGCCAGATACGGCACGCCATGCGCGCCGCCGGCCAGCGCCTGGCCGACGAAAGACTGGCCGATAAAGGCCGAGAGGCCGCCGCCGAAGATGGATAAGGCCAGCCCGGTCGCGACCTGATTGGTGGCCAGCACCAGCGCCAGCCAGGCGAACAGGCTGGCCATCAACATGCCGGCCACAGCGCCGGCGGCAAAACCGAGCAGCGGCGACTGGGTCTGGTGCGCCACCGCGAAGCCGACGATGGCGGCCACCAGCATCATGCCTTCCGCGCCGAGATTCAGCACGCCGGCGCGCTCGTTGATCAGCAAGCCGAGCGCGGCGATCAGCAAGGGTGTGCCGGAATTGAGAGAGGCGGCGATCAGGGCGGCAAAAGTTTCCAGCATCACTTGCTCCAGCGCAAACGGTAATTAATCAGGGTGTCGCAAGCCAGCAGCATGAACAGCAGCATGCCCTGGAACAGGCCGGTCATCGCAGAAGGCAGGCCGAGGCGCGATTGCGCCATCTCGCCGCCGAGGTAAAACAGCGACAGCACCAGGCCGCCGAATACGGTGCCGAGCGGGTTCAGGCGGCCGATAAACGCCACGATGATGGCGGCGAAACCGTAACCGGGCGAGATAGTCGGCAACACCTGGCCGATCGGCCCGGCCACTTCAAACGCGCCGGCCAGACCGGCGAAGCCGCCCGAAATCAGCAGCGACAGCCACAGCGCGCGCCGGCTGGAAAAACCGGCATAGCGCGCCGCCAGCGGCGCCAGCCCGCCCACCGTCAGGCGGTAACCGGCGAAGCTGCGGTAGACGAACAGCGCCATCGCGCCGCTGGCCGCCAGCATCACCAGGAAGCCGATATGCAGGCGGCTGCCCTGGAACAGATGCGGCAGCAGAAACTCGCTGGAAAACACTTTCGATTGCGGGAAATTCATGCCGTTCGGGTCTTTCAGCGGGCCGTTCACGGCGTACATCAGCAACAGTTGCGCGATATAGCTCAGCATCAGCGAGACCAGGATTTCATTCGCATGGTAGCGGTCGCGCAACAGCGCCGTGATGGCGGCCCAGGCCGCACCGCCCGCCACCCCGGCCAGCGTCGCCAGCAGCAAGGCCGCGCCGCCCGGCAGACTGGGCGCGCCGCTGTCGAACAGCAAGATGGTGGCGCCGGCCGCCAGCCCGCCGACGATCAGCTGGCCTTCCGCGCCTATATTCCAGACATTGGCGCGGTAGCAGACCGCCAGCCCGAGCGCGCACAGCACCAGCGGCGTGCTCTTCAGCAGCAGTTCGGCGATGGCGGCCGGGCTGCTGAGCGGCTCCAGTAAAAACACTTGCAGCGCGCTTAACGGGTTCTTGCCGAGCGCCAGGAACAGCAGCGCGCCGCCGAGCAGGGTCAGCAGCAGCGCCAGCACGGGCGACAGATAGGCCATGCGGCGCGAAGAGGCGGCGCGCAATTCAAGCTTCAGCATGGCCGCCCTCCCTGACTGCGCCTGACGCAGCTTGCGGCGCGGCTTGCCATAAGCCGCTCATCCACAGCCCGATTTGCTCGCGGCTGGCGCTGGCGGTCGCCACCGATGGCGACAGCCGGCCCTTGGCGATCACATGCAGGCGGTCGCATAGTTCAAACAATTCATCGAGTTCTTCCGAAATAAGCAAGACCGCGCAACCGGCGGCTTTCAATTCGCGGATTTCGGCGTGGATTTGCGCCGCCGCGCCCACATCCACGCCCCAGGTCGGCTGCGCCACGATAAACACGGCCGGCTGGTGCGCGATTTCGCGGCCGACGATAAATTTCTGTAAATTGCCGCCCGACAGACTGCGCGCCGGCGCGGCCGGGCCGCTGGCCTTGACGCGGAAGCGGCTGATGATGCCGGCCGCCGCCTGCGCCGCATGGCTAAAATCGATCAGGCCGTGTCGCACAAATGGTGCGCGCTGGTGCGACAGCAGCATGTTGGCGCTCAGGCTCAGCTCCGGCACGGCGCCGCGCCCGAGCCGTTCTTCCGGCACCAGGCTTTGCCCCAGCTTGCGCCTGGCGTCCGGCCCCGGCGCGCCTGTCTTCACCCGACAGCGCGGCCAGCAATTCTTGCTGGCCGTTGCCGGAGACGCCGGCGATGCCGACGATCTCGCCGCCGGATAACTCTACATTGATGTCGTCCAGCGCGGTGGCAAACGCGTGCGCTTTCGGCAGACTCAGGCCTTGCAATCGCAGGCGCGTTTCGCCGCGCGGCATCGCTGGTTGCGCTACTTGCTGCGGCAAGGTTTGCGGCAAATCAGCACCTAGCATCAGGCGCGCCAGACTGGCGGCGCTCTCTTGCGTCGGGTCGCAGCGGCCGCTGACTTGGCCGGCGCGCAGCACGGTGGCGGCGTGGCACAGCGCGCGGATTTCATC
>JACPWS010000030.1 GCA_016196925.1 Burkholderiales bacterium
AGCCAAGCCGGGATTTACCCAGGTGACCGGCATTCCGAAATGCGAAATCAGCACTTATTACATGAAGTACACGACAGTTGGCGGCGCGAATGAGCCTACCGATGCGACCGGCGCGATCATGGTGCCGTCCGGCAGCGATCCAGCCTGTACTGGCCCACGTCCTGTGTTGTTGTATGCACACAGCACGACTGTCGACAAGTCGTTCAATATGGCGAATCTGCGTGACAACCAGGAAGCGACCATGGTGGCGGCAATGTATGCGGCCCAGGGCTTTATCGTAGTAGCATCCAACTATGCTGGCTATGACGTTTCTTCTCTGCCTTACCACCCTTACCTGAACGCTGAGCAACAAGCCAATGACATGGTCGATTCGCTGCGCGCGGCGCGCAAGGCTTTCCCGAATATCGGCGCCAAGGATAACGGCAAGCTGGTGCTCGCCGGTTATTCTCAGGGCGGTCACGTAGCGATGGCGACCCAGCGTGCGATGCAGACCACATATGCATCGGAATTTAAGGTGACAGCCTTGGCTGGCATGTCCGGTTCTTACGCGACGTCCCTGTTCGTTGATGCTATTTTTGCAGGCGCTCCTATCGTAGGCGGCACTCTATTTGCGCCTTTGGCTACCACTGGCATGCAAAAATCCTATGGCGGCTTGTATGCCAACACCAACGAGATTTATGAAGATAAATATGCGGCCGGCATAGACAGCCTGTTGCCAGGGAATCTGACCTCGACCGAATTGTTTGCGACTGGCAAGTTGCCATCGACGGTCATGTTTGCCAACAATTCTGGCCCTGTTGTTCCGGGCTTCGAGGCCTTCTTTGGCGACGGCAACCTGATCAAGAGCAGCTATCGTGGTGCTTATCTGGTCGACGCTCAGCAACATCCTTGCAACCTTAACCTTAACCCGGCTGATCCGCTGAATTGCGCGCCGGCCCATCCTTTACGTAAGGCTGCGCTAAAGAACGATTTGCGTAATTACGTGCCGAATGTGCCTGTCATGCTGTGCGGTGGCAAGAACGACCCTACCGTGTTTTTCGCGGCGAATACGACCTCTACGGCTGGCTTCTTCCAGTTAAAAGGTTTGCCGGCAGCCGCCTTGACGGTACTCGACGTCGACTCCGATCCTAGCAGTGCGGCCGATCCGTTCGCTGCAGCTAAAGTTGGCTTTGGCTTGACCAAGAAATCAATCGTGGATGCAGCGGTTGCAGCTGGCAAGAACCCGGCAGTGGCGGTGGCCAGTGTTTATCATGGCGCGGTGATGCCGTTCTGCAGCGCCGCATCGCGTGGCTTCTTCCAGCAAGTTTTGGCTAAATAATCGGGGACGCCATCATGAAAAAAATTCGTTTTGCAGCTTGTGCTTTGCTAGTTCTGGCTTCGGCATCGGTGTTCGCTCAGGAAAACACCATACGCGCCGGCCTGGTCAATCTCTCTATCCATTCCAAATCGCCGGACTTCACCAGCAACGGCCCGGCATTTCTGACGCCGCCGGCTGGACTGGAGGTCGGCGACGCCAACACGCTCTTGTTCAGTTACGCCCGCAAGATAACCAATCACGTCGATATCGAGTTGGCGCTCGGTTTGCCGCCGAAACATAATGTGTATGGCCGCGGCAAGCTCGCTGCTTACGGCGTGCTCGCCCAGGTCAAGCAAAGAGCGCCGACGATTTTCGCCAATTACAATTTCGGCGAAGCCTCGGATAAATTCCGTCCTTACGTCGGCCTGGGTCTGAATTACACGCAGTTTTTCGACGCGCAATCGACGCCTATGAATGATCTGGGGAGCGGCGGTCCGACTAAGATCGATTTGAAAGAATCGTATGGTCTGGCCGGGCAAGTCGGTCTTAACTATAAGCTGGCGGATCGCTGGTTTATCGGGGCCTCGCTGGCGACGGCGAAGGTCAAGACCGACATGACGGCGACTACCGGCAGCATCCAGCGCAAGACGACAATTGACTTCCGTCCGGTAGTGTTTGCACTGGGCGTAGGCTACAACTTCTGATTGTCGCTGCTAAATGAAACAGGGTTCCGCTCGGAACCCTGTTTTTTTATGGTGCGCCCGGTCCGTTTTATAAGACGACCTGATTGCGTCCGCCTGCTTTCGCGCGATACAAGGCGGCATCGGCCGCCGAGATCAGGTCAGCGCTATCCTGGTCCTCTGCCAGGGTGGCGACGCCGAACGAACCGGTGATATGCGGCAAGGGCTTATCGGTATCGGCGGCGAATACCCGGGTTTTTGCCAGCCGGGCACAGAGTCTCTGCGCCACACTCAATGCGGCTTTTTGGTTGGTTCCAGGCAAGATGACTATCATTTCCTCGCCGCCATAACGGGCGGCAAAGTCGCTCGGCCGCAAGCCGGCATTTAAGACCTTGGCGGCGCTTTGCAGTGCATCGTCGCCCAGCAAATGCCCATGCTGGTCGTTAAAGCGTTTGAAGTGATCGAGATCGACCATGATGATGCTGAGCGCATTGCCGCCGGCGTGGGCATGTTCTACCATGCCCGGCAATTGCGCATTCAGCCAGGCGCGGTTATGCAGGCCGGTCAGGCCGTCCACCATCGATAACTGACGGTAAAATTCGCCGACCTTCTGGCGGTTACGTATCTGCGCATTGGCGGCGCGGATGCGGAAAGACAATAGCTGCAGCAAATTGCGCGCCACGCCGTTGGATTCATCTATCAGTCGCCACAGGGTTTCCGCCTCAATCACCAGCAATTCGCTATCCATCAGCGCAGCGATGGTGACGGAATGAATTTCTTCATCGAGTACCGAGATTTCGCCTACGCATTCGCCGGGAAGATACTGCGTAATCGTGTTTTCCAGATGATTGCTGTCGTCGGCTTGGCGGGTGACGCCAAGCGCGCCCTGGAGTACGACGTATAGCCTGGCGCCGGCGCTGTACGTGTCGAGTACGATCTGGCCGGCTCTGGCCTTGACTACGGGGCAATCTTTGACGATGTCGGCGATCAGCTTACGGTTGTCGGCGGTGATGTCGCGGAACAGATGAATATTCTCAATCCGGTAATTTGCATCTCTGAAGCGCATCAACTGTTCCAAAATCGTTTTATCCAGGTACATGAGGGGGAATATAAAAAATCAGTGCACTATGTCATTTAATGCGGCAAAGCGCATTTCGGTTTCGCGGAAGATGGCCAGGTACTCGGATTCGCTCAAGCCCAGCGTATCCCAGGCCAGCTGCGACAGCAAGGGCGCCAGATCGTCTTCTTCTCCAGACAAATCCAGCGCGTGGACGATGCTATTCGCAACGTGAACGACCGATGCCAGAGAATTTAAACCTTCCGTCTCAGGCTGGTGGTGGCCGCGGATGGTGTCGCAGACGGCGTCAGAGAAATGCCACTGGGTCGCCAGCGCGAGTCCGGCAGCGACGTGGTCGACTTGCATCACAGCTCGCTCGGCATCCAGTAAATGGCAGTCGTTCAGTTTTCGGTACGCCAGCACTTCGCTATATTCTTGCGGGAAGCAGGTCACCAATACCAGTCTGCCGATATCGTGCAGCAGTCCGGCGGTGAAGGCGAAGTCGTGTTTCATGTGCAGCGCGCGCGAAATCAGTTCGGCGCACACGGCGGTCGCGATGCTGTGACGCCAGAATCCGGGAAAATCGAATGCAGGGCAACCGGAAGCCGGAAAATTGTTGGTCAGTATCGTCATGCGTATCAGATTTTTGACATTTTTCATGCCCAGCATGGCGGTCGCCTGTTGCAGCGTCACGACGCGCGAGTTGGCGCCGTAATAAGTCGAATTTGCCAGGCGCAGAATTTTCGCCGTCAGGGAGATATCCATGGCGATTTTTTCCGTGATGCTATCCATGCTGCTATCTTCATCGTCGAGATTGTTCAGCATTTCCTGCGCGATTGCCGGCAAGGTCGGCAGATCGCGGATATGTTTGACGACATCGTCCAGCCGCACCAGGTGTTCTGAGGCTTGTTCTGAAGCTTGATTCATTTGTATGCACCGAGGCGATAAGTACGGAGGTAAGCGAGCAGGGTAGCGGTCGGCTCGTCGTAGGGCGGCTGCCGGAACAGCTGCTCCAGACGTACCAGTTGGCGTTGTTTTTCTTCGTCTTGTTCCGCCTGGGAGGGGCCGTCCGCTTCCACCGACAACTGGCGAATATCGTGCTGAGCGATAGAGCGCAGCATGTGCTCGCTCAGGGTGGTTCCGGCGGGGAGCAGTACGTGTCCCAATTTATCCAGCAGATCGTCCGCCAGCACCATGCCGACAGCAACTTTTGATAGCGGCAAGTAATGGTAACGTTTGCTCATGACACTAGTCTCCTTGTGTGACCTGAAGCCTGACCCGCAAAGAGGGGAAACCTGCATACAGTGTAATCAATTTCCCCGCGTATGAAATGCATTTTCCCAGCTAGGCTGGCAAGCGCACCGAGAATATTCCCCGGCGCGGGTAATTTCGGACCCGCGGGATATACTACACCCAGTATCATAGGATTTTCCAGATGCAGGCGGCAGATATCCGGAGTATGTTGCCATTTAATTTGAACTGCCCAGAGTTAGCGTAAGAATTTGCCGGTTTCGGCTGCCAACCAGACCAAGTGACCACGACAGACTATGTATCTAATCAGGAAGTTTATCCGCCACCGCCAGCATCTGGCGCTCACCTTTGGGATCGGCGTTTTGGCTGCAGTCTTATTGCCCGCCAAATACCATCTGGTCACGCGCGCCTTGTTCGGCTGGGATGTCGGGGTCTGGCTATATCTGCTCTTAATGGGATGGCTGATGGCGCGCGCCAGTCACCACCGGGTGCGCAAAATGGCGCTGGAAGAAGATGAAAATGCGGTTACCGTGCTGGCGTTATTGTCTTTGTCGGCGACCATCAGCCTGGCGGCGATCGTGCTTGAGTTATCCGGCATGAAGGGAGTGAGCACCGATATGCGGATACTGAAGTATTTGTTTACCGGCGCGACGGTATTGGGGTCGTGGGGTTTGCTGGCGGTGATCTTCTGTTTTCACTATGCCTTGCTGTTTTATAACTCCCCGGAAGAGCGGCGCGCCTTGCGCTTTCCCGAGGATGAGCAGGCGCCGGATTACTGGGATTTCCTGTATTTCTCTTTCACCATCGCAGTCGCCGCACAGACCTCGGATATCTCGGTCGCATCGCGCCAGATGCGCAAGACGGTGCTGGCGCAATCGGTCCTGAGTTTTTTATTCAATATCGCCGTGCTCGGTTTTTCCATCAATATCGCGGCGGGCCTGGTAGGGAATTAACGATCCCCATGCTCATGATGATGGCGCTCATGACGTTCTTCCCTCCACTCGTGCCAGTCATGTTGCCCGTGGCGCCAGCCGTGCTCGGCGCGCCAGGGATTGCCGTACACGCGGTCGACATACACCGGTTCCGTAAACGGGCGCGGTGAGCGCAATACGACGGGGATGCCGCCGTAACCGATATTCACGTTCAGGTAATGCGGAGGCCGGGCGCCGATTTGCCAGCCATTGCCGGCCGCGCGGAAGCGGCCGCTCAGCGGCAGCGGTTTGCTGGCCGCTTACCGGTGCTTCCGCTGCGCCGGATTATTAAGGTTTACGGGGGGTATATTAAAAAAACAAGCTGTCGTCCCTAGATTCAGATACGAAGTGCAATCTAGCAGTAGGAAGAAGGGCCAGATGCGATAGCATGGGCTTTTTGACCTGCCAGTCGAAAGTTGCCGATGACGAAATACACACACCTGACCCAAGAAGAACGAT
>JACPWS010000033.1 GCA_016196925.1 Burkholderiales bacterium
CGGCACCTTGGAAAATTCCAGCACCAGCAACTTGCCGCCCGGCTTCAAGACCCGGCGCATTTCCGCCAGCGCTCTATCCTTGTGCGTCATGTTGCGCAAACCGAAAGCCACCGTCACGCGGTCGAAATAATCGTCGGGAAACGGTAATTTCTCTGCGTCGCATAGCAAGGTGGGGGTGAGCAAGCCCTTATTCAAGAGCCGGTCGCGCCCTACGCGCAACATCGATTCATTGATATCGGTATGCCAGACTTCGCCGCTCTGGCCGGCCTGTTTGACGAATTCCTTGGTCAGGTCGCCGGTGCCGGCGGCGATATCGAGCACCTTGAAACCGGGGCGCACGCCGGCCTGGGCCACCGTGAATATCTTCCAGATTCTATGCAAGCCGGCCGACATCACGTCGTTCATGATGTCGTACTTGGCGGCGACCGAGTGAAATACTTCGGCCACCTTATGGACTTTTTGTTCTTCTTCTACGGTGCTGTAACCGAAATGGGTGGTATTGCTCATGATTTGATCTCTAGAGGGTACGGGCGCGATTATAGACCAAGTCGCTGCGCGGACTAATGCGAATGTCCGCAAGCGCCGCCGGCTTTTGCCTGCATAGGCGCATCGCGTCCACTCTCGCCGGCATGCCCGGCCGCTTGCAGTTTCGCCAGGTAGTCTTGCCACAGCTGCACCTGGTTTTCGCCCAGCCAGTACAGGTATTCCCAGCTATAGATGCCGCTGCTGTGGCCGTCGGAAAAAATCGGTTTGATCGCGTAATTGCCGACCGGTTCTATGCCGCTCAGGCCGACATCGCGCTTGCCGGTCTGCAGGGTTTCCTGCCCCGGGCCGTGGCCGCGCACTTCGGCCGAAGGCGAATACACGCGCAGCAATTCAAACGGCAGCGAAAATTCCTTGCCGTCGTCGAAAGACACTTCCAGCACGCGCGACTGGGTACGGGCGTTCAGGGCCGTGGGTTGGGGCTGATTGATAGTCATAATTTTCGAATTAAGAAGCCGGCTTAAGAACTTTCAAAACTGATTCTGTCCACGAAAGGCACGAAAAGCACGAAATAAAACCACTGACGTTGTCATCCCCGCGCAGGGTGAAGCAGGGAATTCGAGTAGCATGCTACTCGCCTGCGGAACGACTTGAGCATACTTGCTCAAGTGCGCCCTGCAAGGGGGGATCCAGGGGCTTTGGCTCAACTGGCACGACACTGGATTCCCGCTTGCAGGGCGCGCTCGAGCTTGCAGGCTCGAGCTGTTACGCAGGCGGGCAGCAAGCTGCCCAAATTCCCTGCTTCACCCTGCGCGGGAATGACGAAGCGAAAAATGTTGATTTTCTTTTCGTGCTTTTCGTGTTTTTCGTGGACCATGTTTTTTTTCTGTGCGCAACACCAGTTATCGGTTAAGAAAATTGTGCAAGGATCGCTTGCCGTAAAGCCGGCAGCAAGGCGCGCCTTGCCGCCAGCACGGCGGCGTCCGGCGCAGCGGCGCGCGGCGCGCCCCAGACCGGGTTCGGGAAATGCGCATCGTCGCGATAGCGCGGGATCACGTGCCAGTGCAGGTGCGGCACCATATTGCCGAGGCTGGCCAGGTTGATCTTGTCGGGCTGCAGCACGTCGCGCAAGGCTTGCTCGACTTTGCACACCGCTTGCATGATGCTGCTGCGCTGTTCCGGCGCCAGGTCGGTCATTTCCGCCGCATGGGCGTTCCAGATCACACGGCAAAAGCCGGGGTAATTGGCGTCATCCACCAGGATCACGCGCCAGTCGGCGTTTTGCACCAGGACTTCACCGCCGTCGGACGCACAGAGTTCGCACACACTCATACCAGCACCCTTTCTATGCCGCCGTTGTTCGCCTTGGCGACGTACTCCGGCAGCCAGTTTTCGCCCAGGATGTGCCTGGCCATCTCGACCACGATGTAGTCGGCCACGGTGCCACTGTCGTCGTTATAGCGCGACAAGCCTTGCAGGCAGGATGGGCAGGAAGTCAGGATCTTGACGTCGCCGCCGAAGCCGTCGGCGCGCAATTTGTCGGCGCCCTTGAGCATCTCTTCTTCCTTGCGGAAGCGCACCTGGGTAGCGACATCGGGGCGCGTGACGGCCAGCGTGCCGGATTCGCCGCAGCAGCGCTCGTTCTTTTCTATCTTGACGTGATCGACGGTGCTGATCAGCGCATTGATGGTCTTGCCGGATTCCTGCAGCTTCATGGGGTTGTGGCAAGGCTCGTGGTACATGTAGCGCGTGCCGCTGACGCCTTCCAGCTTGACGTTCTTTTCCATCAGGTATTCGTGGATGTCGATGATGCGGCAGCCAGGGAAAATTTTGTCGAACTCATAGGTCGCCAGCTGGTCGTAGCAAGTGCCGCAAGACACCACCACGGTCTTGATGTCGAGGTAGTTCAGGGTATTCGCCACGCGATGGAACAGCACGCGGTTATCGGTCATCATTTTCTCGGCCTTGTCGTACTGGCCGGCGCCGCGTTGCGGATAGCCGCAGCACAGATAACCGGGCGGCAGCACGGTTTGCACGCCGACGTTCCACAGCATGGCCTGCGTGGCCAGCCCGACTTGCGAGAACAGGCGCTCCGAACCGCAGCCGGGGAAGTAAAACACTGCTTCAGTATCGGCCGTGGTGCTGTGAGGATCGCGGATGATAGGTACGATCTTGTCGTCTTCGATATCGAGCAAGGCGCGCGCGGTTTTCTTCGGCAGATTGCCCGGCATCTTCTTGTTGATGAAGTGGATCACCTGTTGCCTGACCGGCGCCTTGCCTACCGTGGCTGGCGGCGCCTTGGTCTGTTTCCTGGCGAATTTCTTCAACACGTCGTGGCCGAAACGCTGCGCCTGGTAACCCCAATCTATCATCACCTTACGCGTGGCGTTGATGGTGGCCGGATCGGTCGCGTTCAGGAAAAACATCGAGGCCGCGGTGCCGGGATTGAAGGATTTCTTGTCCAGCTTACGCAACAGGTTGCGCATGTTCATAGAGACATTGCCGAAGTCGATATCGACCGGGCAAGGGTGGGCGCACTTATGGCAGACCGTGCAGTGGTCGGCCACGTCTTCAAACTCTTCCCAGTGCTTGATCGAGATGCCGCGCCGGGTCTGCTCTTCGTACAGGAAGGCTTCCACCAGCAGGGAAGTCGCCAGGATCTTGTTGCGCGGCGAGTACAGCAAATTCGCGCGCGGCACATGGGTGGAGCAGACCGGTTTGCACTTGCCGCAGCGCAGGCAATCCTTGACGCTGTTGGCGATCGCGCCGATATCGCTTTGTTGCATGATCAGCGATTCATGCCCCATCAGGCCGAAGGAAGGCGTGTAGGCGTTGCGCAGGTCGGCCGCAAAATCGGGCAGGTTCAAGAGCTTGCCCTTATTGAAGCGGCCTTCCGGATCGATGCGCAATTTATAGTCGCGGAAATCCCTGATCTCGTCTTCGGTCAGAAATTCCAGCTTGGTGATGCCTATGCCGTGCTCGCCCGAGATCACGCCGTTCAGCGAGCGCGCCAGCAGCATGATGCGCGCCACCGCATGGTGCGCGACTTGCAGCATTTCATAGTTATCCGAGTTCACCGGAATATTGGTGTGCACATTGCCGTCGCCGGCATGCATGTGCAGCGCCACGAATACGCGGCTGCGCAGCACTTGCTGGTGCACGGCCGTGCATTCGTCCAGGATCAGCTTGAAGGCGGCGCCGTTGAAAATCTGGCGCAGCACGGCGCGCAACTCGGTCTTCCACGAGATGCGCACGGTGCGGTCTTGCACTATCGAGAACACGCTGGCGTCGGGCTGGCGTTGCAGCCTTTCGTCGAACACGAATTCCAGCTTGTCCAGGCCGAGTTCCAGCAAGCTGGCCTTGGCCTCCGCCAGCGGCTGGTCCAGATGATCCAGCAGATAGTTCCAGCGCGCCGCCGTCGCCTGCAGCAAGGCCTCGGCCTGGTTCACGCGGTCGCCCAGCAATTCCTGGGCCGGGATGGCGTCGGCCTCGGCGTCTTCGCTCTTGCCGAGCGGCAGGTTGCCCTTGGCGAAAAACGCCTGCAATCCGGCCAGCACGGCCAGCTTGTTTTGTATCGATAGCTCGATATTGATGCGCTCTATGCCATCGGTGTATTCGCCCATGCGACCCAGCGGTATCACCACGTCTTCATTGATCTTGAAGGCATTGGTGTGCTTGGAAATCGCGGCGGTCTTGGCGCGGTCCAGCCAGAATTTCTTGCGCGCTTCCGGGCTGACAGCGACGAAGCCTTCGCCGACGCGGGTATTGGCGATGCGTATCACTTCCGAGGCCGCTTGCGCCACCGCGTTCTCGTCGTCGCCGACGATGTCGCCGAACAAGGCCATCTTAGGTAAGACGCCGCGTTTGGACTTGGTGGTGTAGCCGACCGCCTTCAGGTAACGCTCGTCCAGATGCTCCAGGCCCGCCAGCTTGACGCCGACGGTTGAGGCGTCGAGGTAATCCTTGATTTCGACGATAGACGGAATCGCTTCGCGCGCCTGGCCGAAGAATTCCAGGCAAACCGTGCGCGTATGTTTCGGCATCTTGTGCAGTATCCAGCGCGCCGAGGTGATCAAGCCGTCGCAGCCCTCTTTTTGCACGCCGGGCAGGCCGGCCAGGAATTTATCGGTGACGTCCTTGCCCAGGCCTTCCTTGCGGAATACGCGGCCGGGGATGTCGAGTTGCTCGCTCTTGTAAGCTTTCTTCTCGCCGGGATGGGTCCATTCCAGCCGGAACCTGGCGACTTCCACGTCGTGGATCTTGCCGAGGTTGTGTTCGAGGCGTGTGACTTCCAGCCAGTCGCCATTCGGGTCGACCATCTTCCACGATGCCAGGTTGTCCAGCGCAGTGCCCCACAGCACGGCTTTCTTGCCGCCGGCGTTCATGGCGACGTTGCCGCCCACGCAAGAGGCTTCGGCCGAAGTCGGATCGACCGCGAACACGAAACCGGCCTTGTCGGCTGCATCCGAGACGCGCTTGGTGACCACGCCGGCGCCGGAGTAAATCGTGGCGTAATCGCGGTCCACGCCGGGCAGGCGCGTGATTTCCACCGCACCCAGTTGCTCCAGTTTTTCGGTGTTGATCACGGCCGACAAGGGCGTCAGCGGGATCGCGCCGCCGGTATAGCCGGTGCCGCCGCCGCGCGGGATGATGGTCAGGCCGAGCGTGATGCAGCTCTTGACCAGGCCGGCCATTTCATCTTCGGTGTCCGGCGTCAGCACCACGAACGGGTATTCGACGCGCCAGTCGGTGGCGTCGGTCACGTGCGACACGCGCGACAAGCCGTCGAACTTGATATTGTCCCTGGCCGTGTGCTTTGCCAGCAGCTTGCTGGCTTTCTTGCGCAGATCGTAAGTGTCGCGGAATTCTTTAGAGAAATCGGCCACCGCCCGGCGCGCCGCCGCCACCAGGGTTTCCACGCTCTGGCTGCGTTCGGCATCCTCGTCCTGCGCGCTGTTTATCCTGCGTTTGTCGACTTCGGCCAGCCTGTGGTTCAGCGCGTCGATCAGATCCTGCCTGCGCTTGGGGTTGTCCAGCATGTCGTCTTGCAGATAGGGATTGCGCCGCACCACCCAGATATCGCCCAGCACTTCGTACAGCATGCGCGCCGAGCGGCCGGTCTGGCGCTTGCCGCGCAACTGGTTCAACGTGTGCCAGGCGTCTTCTCCCAGCAAGCGGATCACGATTTCGCGGTCGGAAAACGAGGTGTAGTTATACGGGATCTCGCGCACACGGCTAGGTGCGGCTGCTACGGGCATGGCCTGGATTTGGTCTGGGGCGTTCATCGAAGCTGGTTGGACGGATTTTTAAAAGACCATTCTAGCGTATTGCGTTGCACCACGCGGCAATCGCCTTACACGCTTCACGCCCATTTTCCTAGTTTCGTAAGGGAAGGCGGCCGTTTAAGCTAATAAAATTCGGTTGCCAAACCACTGTAAATTTCGATTATTTAGGGGAGTATGTGACGAATTCAAGCTATCGTCAGCTTATTTAAACGAACTTAAAAAATACTCCACCCCAGTATATTTAAAGCTCCGAGGCAGCCGGCTTAGATTGGTATTAAATTTAGCAAGCTGCGACAAAAAAACGCTTTCAAGCGAGGATTTCCGCCAAACGGCGCCAGAATCCCGTCGGCACAGCCAACAACAGCCAGCTGACCAGCAGATAACGCAGCATTTTGCCGAGCGCCATATACGCCACGCTGGGCCAGAACGGCAACCTCAGCCAGCCGGCCAGGGTGCAGATCGGGTCGCCTATGGCCGGCAGCCAGGCCAGCAACATGGTCTTGGGACCGAAGTGGCGCAGCCACTGGTACCAATAACTGTCGCGCTCCTTGGCGAAGGTCTGCTTGGCGACGTAGCCCATCCAGTAATCGACGGCGCCGCCCAGGGTGTTGCCGGCGGTCGCCACCACGATCACGGTCCAATACATGCCGGGATTGGCCTTGATCACGGCAAACACGGCCGGCTCCGAACCCAGGGGCAGCAAGGTCGCTGCAATGAAACTGATCAGGAAAACCGAAGTCAGCCCCACTTTAGGCAGCGCCAGCATGCCCAATAACCAATGTACCGCCGCTTCTGTCATGGGTGTTCAATGTGCTTAAAAAAGGCATCCATTATAATGAGGCGGCATTTTCGCCACGACCAACCTACCATCCCCGAGCCCATGAGCACCGATTATCTGAAAAAGATCCTGACAGCGCGCGTCTACGACGTCGCCATTGAAACCCCGCTGGAACTCGCTCCCAGCCTGTCGGCTCGCATGGATAATCGAATTCATTTCAAGCGCGAAGACATGCAAAGCGTGTTCAGCTTCAAGCTGCGCGGCGCCTATAACAAGATCGCGCACCTGAATGCGGCGCAACTGAAGCGCGGCGTGATCTGCGCCTCGGCCGGCAACCATGCGCAAGGCGTGGCGCTCAGCGCTAAGCGGGTCGGTTGCAAGGCCGTGATCGTGATGCCGACCACCACCCCCAGCGTCAAGGTGGAGGCGGTGCGCACCCACGGCGGCGAGTGGGTGGAGATCGTGCTGCATGGCGATTCGTTTACCGACGCTTACGGCCACGCGTTGGAATTGGAAAAGAAGCGCAAGCTGACCTTCGTCCATCCCTTCGACGATCCCGATGTGATCGCCGGCGCCGGCACGGTGGGCATGGAAATCCTGCGCCAGCACGCCGGCCCGATACACGCGATCTTCGTCGCGATCGGCGGCGGCGGCCTGATCGCCGGCGTGTCCGCCTATGTGAAAGCGGTGCGCCCCGACATCAAGGTAATCGGCGTGCAAACCGTCGATTCCGACGCCATGGCGCGCAGCCTGAAGGCCGGCAAGCGCGTCAGCCTGCCCGATGTCGGCCTGTTTTCGGACGGCACCGCGGTCAAGCTGGCCGGCGAAGAAACCTTCCGCCTGGCGAAAATGTATGTGGATGAAGTGATACTGGTCGACACCGACGCCGTGTGCGCCGCCATCAAGGACGTGTTCCAGGATACGCGCAGCATCCTGGAGCCGGCCGGCGCGCTGGCGATAGCCGGTTGCAAGGCGTATATCGAACGCGCCAGGGCCGAGAAAAAACCGCTGAAAAACGAAACCATGGTGACCGTCGCCAGCGGCGCCAACATGAACTTCGACCGCCTGCGCTTCGTCGCGGAAAGCGCCGAAGTCGGCGAGGCGCGCGAAGCGGTCTTTGCGGTGACTATCCCGGAAGAGCGCGGCAGCTTCCGCCGCTTCTGCGAACTGGTCGGGCCGCGCAATGTGACCGAGTTCAACTACCGCATCAGCGATCAGAATTCCGCGCACATCTTCGTCGGCATCCAGATCAGCAAACGCGACGAATCGGACAAGATCGCCAGGAATTTCGAGAAACACGGCTTCCCCACGCTGGACCTGACGCACGACGAACTGGCCAAGCTGCACATCCGCCACCTGGTCGGCGGCAAGAGCGCGCTGGCCAAGGATGAATTGCTGTACCGCTTCGAATTCCCCGAGCGCCCGGGCGCCCTGATGCGCTTCCTGAACAGCATGGCGCCGAACTGGAACATCAGCCTGTTCCACTATCGTAACCACGGCGCCGACTACGGGCGAACTTTAGTCGGTCTCCAGGTTCCAAAGAAGGAAATGAAAGCCTTCCGCGAATTCCTGGCGACGCTAGGCTACCGTTACTGGGATGAGAGCAAGAATCCCGTATATCAATTATTTTTGGGTCAGGCCCAAGCTTGACCGTCGTTCCCGCGTAGGCGGGAACCCGACGACTTTTGTTGATCGGTCAACGACGCTGGATTCCCGCCTGCGCGGGAATGACACGGTAGGTTTAGGTTCTGGGAAAATTTTACGCAAGTAAGTATAGAAACAAAATGAAAACACCGCTGTCCCCCGAGCACTCGCTGCTCGGCAAACCCGCCACTTACAAGGCGCAATACGACGCCTCGCTGCTATTCCCGATTGCGCGCGCCGATAAGCGCGCGGAAATCGGCATCACCGGCGCCTTACCGTTTTTCGGCCTCGATATCTGGAACGCCTACGAAGTCTCCTGGCTGAACCTGCGCGGCAAGCCGCAAGTCGCGATCGCGACCGTCATGGCGCCGGCCGATTCGCCGAATATCGTCGAATCGAAATCCTTCAAGCTGTATCTGAACTCGTTCAACCAGACCCGTCTGGCTAGCGCCGAAGCGCTGCTCAGCCTGTTGCAAGCCGATCTGTCGGCCGGTTTCGGCGCAACTGTGCAAGTCAGCCTCTGCACGCCCGGGCAATTCGGCCAGTTACAGTTACAAGAAATGGACGGCGTCTTGCTCGACCGGCTCGATATAGCAGTCGATGCGTATACGCCGGACCCGGCCTTGCTGAGCGCAGCCCACGGCCAGGCCCCGGTGGAAGAAACCCTGGTCTCGCACCTGCTGAAATCGAATTGTCTGGTGACCGGCCAGCCGGACTGGGGCAGCGTGCAGATCAGCTACGTCGGTGCGCCTATCGACCAGGAAGGCTTGCTGCGCTATCTGATCGGCTTCCGCGACCACAATGAGTTCCATGAGCAATGCGTGGAGCGCATCTTCGTCGATATCATGCGGCATTGCAAACCGCAAAAACTCGCCGTGTATGCGCGCTATACGCGGCGCGGCGGACTCGACATCAACCCCTGGCGCAGCAATTTCAGCAGCGCCGGCAAGCCAGACAACCGTCGCCATGCGCGCCAGTGACACCCTCTCTCTAAAAAACGACACTCTATGTTGAAATTAAATTCGCTCTCGTGGCGCAGACTATGCTGCCTGGCCGCCCTCTTATCCACGCTGCCGGCGCAGGCCCAGGTACCGGAAAAAACCGAAACGGGATGGTGGGACAGCACCAAGACCAAGGTCAGCACCATCGTCGACGATGGTCAGTTGTCGCTGATGCTGTTCGGCTACGCCCGTCACGGCCGCAATACCTATACCCAGGAACGCATCGCCGAACTGAATGAAAAAGCCTGGGGCCTAGGCTTCAGCAAGGCAATCCGCAATACCAAAGACAATGAAGAATCGCTGTACGGCATGGTCATTTCGGATTCGCATTTCCGGCCGCAACCGATGGCCGGTTACGCTTACCAGTGGATGCAACCGCTGGGCAACAAGCTCGAAGCCGGCGCCGGCGTGACGGCGCTATTGATCAGCCGCACCGATTATTTTGACGGTTTCCCATTTCCGGCGGTGCTGCCGGTCGCCTCGATCGGCACCCGCCATAGCAAACTGATGGCGGCCTACGTGCCGCGCGTGTCGAAAAACAAGGGTAATGGCGATGTATTGCTGATGTTTGTGCGCTTCGATCTCGATTAAACGCGGCAGGCCGTCGTTTTCGGCAGGCTTTACCGCACTGCACGATGAGCAGAATTGTCGGCGTGCCGCGCTTGAGGTAAAGTAGCTCCACCTTTCAGCCTCTTAGATTGTCGTCGTGATATCGCCTATCCCGTTTTTGAGCAATAGTACACGTGAACATGCAGTCGGTCCCGACTGGCACGCGGCTTTACTGGAGCACAATCCGGACGCCATGTATGTCCTGGTCGACGACCATCTGGCTTACGCCAATCCGGCCGGGCTGGATTTGCTGAAGGCGAGCGGCATGCATCAATTGACCGGCCTGAAGCCGGAAGATTTCCTGCACATGCGCCATCATCATGGCGTCAGCGCCATCCTCGCCACGCTCGGCCAGGATGGCGCGCCGGCTTTGCATGCCTGCCAATGCATACGGCTGGACGGGCAATTGCTCGACATAGAAGTGCACGGCGTTCAGTTCAATTACAAAGAACAAGCCGCGACGCTGTTGATTGCGCGCGAGCGCGCCGCACAGCCACGCCCGGACGCAGGCATGTCCGGCTTGCCGCTGACCGAGCTGGTGCGCCGCAAGGCCAGCCGGGTGCACGAAGCGCTGCATCACGAAAAAGAAATCCTGGAAATGATCGCGCTGGACAAGCCGCTAGCCCATATCCTGGAAGACGTGTGCGACCGCATGGAGCGTCTGCTCGATAACGGCGGACTATGCGCCATCACCCTGTTCGACCAGAGCACGCAACAACTTGCGCTGGGCGCCGCGCCTTCGCTGCCGCCGGAATTCTGCGCCTTGCTGGACAGTATCGCCGTCGGCACCGGCTCCGGTTCGGCCGCCGCCGCCATCCATTTCAACCGCACGACGATAGTGCCGGATATCGCGCTCAGCCCGCTGTGGAAAAAATTCGGTGCGCAGGCGCTGCAATGCGGATTGCGCTCTTGCTGGTCGCTGCCGATCACCACCGCCTTCAACCACGTGCTGGGCACGGTCGACATCTATCACCAGGAAATCCATAGCCCGGGCGAAGACGAACAGGCTCTGATCATGGACGCCGCCGACCTGATCGGCCTGGCGATCGATAAAAAGAATATGGAACAAAGCCTGGAGGAAAGCGAGGAACGCTATCGCTCCGTGGTCACCAATCTGAGCGAAGGCATCATGGTGATAGCTCCCGGCGGCCAGATCCTGACCAGCAACCCGAGCGCGCAACGCATCCTGAAAATCGAGGATATCAATGCAGTCGGCCGCCGCCATCGCTATTTCAAGCGCATCTTCAGCGAAGACGGAGCGGCGGTCAAAATGGGCGACGACCCCGCTTCCGTGGTGTTCCGCACCCGCAGCCCCATTCTCAACCTCTCCATCGGAATGGAATTGCGCGACGGCTCCATCGTCTGGCTGCTGGTGAATGTGCTGCCTATCAGCAAAAAAAGCAGCGCCTCCATTTCCGCGGCACTGATCTCGTTCACCGACACCACCGAAGTGCGCGAGACCCAGCGCCAGTTGCATTTTATGGCGTCTTACGACGCCCTGACCGGGCTGCCCAACCGCCACCAGCTGAACCAGCGCCTGAAACACGCCCTGACCGGCGCCAGGCGCGACCACCACAAAGTCGCCCTGCTGTTTCTCGACCTCGATCGCTTCAAGAACGTCAACGATACCGCCGGTCACGCGGCCGGCGACACGCTGCTGCGCGATGTGGCGCAAAGGCTGGACTCTTGCATACGCAGCTCGGACATGCTGGCGCGGCTGGGCGGCGACGAATTCGTCATCGTTGCGGAAGCCTTCGACGATGCCTTGCATCTGAAGGATCTGGCGGAACGGGTGCTGGCCAAAATGCGCGAACCCTTCGTCATCGACGGCAATGAGTACCATCTCGGCACCTCGATAGGAATCAGCGTCTTCCCGCATGACGGCGAAGACGGTGCCACCCTGATGCGCTGCGCCGATTCCGCCATGTATCACGCCAAGGAATCGGGCCGCAACAACTATCAATTTTTCACCACGGAATTGAATGTGCGCGCCCAGCATCGCTATGCGCTGGAAAGAAACCTGCGGCGGGCGCTGGTCGAACAGGAATTCCTCGTGTATTACCAGCCAAAAATTTGCCTGCGCACCTCGCGCATCGTCGGGGCCGAAGCGCTGATACGCTGGCAAATGCCCGATGTCGGCCTGGTGCCGCCGAACGAATTCATCCCGATTTCGGAAGAGATAGGCTTGATCCTTCCGCTGGGACGCTGGGTGCTGGAACAAGTGTGCCGGCAAACCAAAAGCTGGCGCGAATGCTATCAGCCGAATCTGGTGGTCAGCGTTAACATTTCCCCCAAACAGTTTCAAGATCCCGGCCTGTCCAGATTCCTGGAACTGGCCTTACAGGAAAGCCAGCTGCCGCCATCCGCCCTGCAACTGGAAATTACCGAAGGCTTGCTGATGGGCGAGATGGATGTGTTATTGCCGGTGTTTGCCGCCATCAAGCGGCTCGGCGTCAGCATTTCGCTCGACGATTTCGGCACCGGCTTTTCTTCTCTCTCTTATCTGCAACGCTTCCCTATCGACAATCTCAAGATCGACCGCTCCTTCATCCGCGAAATCCCGGAAAACCAGGATTCCGTGGTGCTGACCCATGCCATCATCGCGATGGCAAATGCGCTCGGCATGAGCGTCACCGCAGAAGGCGTGGAAAGGCCGGAGCAAATGTTTTTCCTGGCCGACTCCGGCTGCCAGGAAATGCAGGGTTACTATTTCAGCCAACCCTTGCCGGCGGAAAAATTTGAAAAACTGCTGAAGAACAACATTCAGTAAGCGGTTTACTCCAGGGCTATCGCATCAAAAGTCGTTTACGATCAAGGACTTAAAAATGTTGTTGTAAACGCCTGAAAGTTTAGGTTTACTGTTCTTCTTTATGAGAGGGATAGTCGATGGAAAAATCAGGTTTGGTGAAATTAATGGAGAG
>JACPWS010000040.1 GCA_016196925.1 Burkholderiales bacterium
GGATACACCTAAGTGTTTGGTGTACATGGATTCCCCCTTGCAGGGCGCACTTGAGCATGCATGCTCAAGCCGTTACGCAGGCGGGTAGCAGGCTACCCGAATTCCCTGCTGCACCTTGCGCGGGAATGACGCGTTTTGATTTAATCTGCGCTTCCTCAGGCTTCCAGGCGTTTTTCCAGCGCCACCCGCGTCGCTTCCAGCTCGGCCGGCAAGTGGTGGTGCAGCTTTTCAAACAGCTCGGTATGCAGCTTCAATTCCGCTGCCCAGGCTGCCTGGTCGATGGAGGTGATCGTATCGAATTGCTGCTGGCTGAATTCGAGGCCGTCCCAGCTCAGGTCGGCAAATTCCGGCGTGATGCCGAAGATGTTTTCCACGCCCTTGCCCTGGCCTTCTATCCGTTCCAGCATCCACTTCAGCACGCGCATATTGTCGCCGAAGCCGGGCCAGACGAACTTGCCGTTGGCGTCGGTGCGGAACCAGTTGACGCAGTAGATGCTCGGCTGCCTGGCGCCGGAGGCCTCGATTTTCTTGCCCATGTCCAGCCAGTGCTGGAAATAATCGCTGACGTTGTAGCCGGTGAAAGGCAGCATCGCGAACGGATCGCGCCGCACTACACCCATCTGGCCGACCGCGGCGGCGGTGGTTTCCGAACCCATGGTGGCGGCCATGTACACGCCTTCCACCCAGTTGCGCGCTTCGGTCACCAGCGGCACCGTGGTCGAGCGGCGTCCGCCGAAGATGAAGGCGGAAATCGGCACGCCGGCCGGATCGTCCCAGGCGGCGTCGAGCACCGGATTCTGGGTCGCGGCCACGGTGAAGCGCGAATTCGGATGGGCCGCTTTGCGCCCCGTTTCTTTGGCGATTTCCGGGGTCCAGTCCTTGCCTTGCCAGTCGATCAGATGGGCCGGCGCTTCCTTGCTCATGCCTTCCCACCAGACGTCGCCGTCATCGGTCAGGGCGACGTTGGTGAAGATGGTGTCGCCGCGCACCGAAGCCATGCAGTTGTAATTGGTGTTTTTGTTGGTGCCCGGCGCCACGCCGAAGTAACCGGCTTCCGGGTTGATCGCGTACAGGCGGCCGTCGGCGCCCGGCTTGATCCAGGCGATGTCGTCGCCGATGGTGGTGACTTTCCAGCCGGCGAAGCTGGCCGGCGGAATCAGCATAGAGAAATTGGTCTTGCCGCAAGCCGAAGGGAAGGCGGCGGCGATGTAGTGCTTCTTGCCTTCGGGCGATTCTACGCCGAGGATCAGCATGTGTTCGGCCAGCCAGCCCTGGTCGCGGCCCATGGTGGAAGCGATGCGCAAGGCGAAGCATTTCTTGCCGAGCAAAGCATTGCCGCCGTAACCGGAACCGTAAGACCAGATTTCACGCGTTTCTGTGTAATGCACGATGTATTTGGTGGCGTTGCAAGGCCAGGCCACGTCTGGCTGGCCGGCGGCCAGCGGCGCGCCCACGCTATGCATGCAAGGCACGAAGGCGCCGTCGCTGCCGAGCACCTCGTACACGGCCTGGCCCATGCGCGTCATGATGCGCATGTTGACCGCGACATAGGCCGAATCGGACAGCTCGACGCCGATGTGGGCGATAGGCGAACCGAGCGGCCCCATGGAGAACGGCACCACATACATGGTGCGGCCCTGCATGCAGCCGTCGAACAGCGGATTGAGGGTGGCGCGCATTTCATCGGGCGCCATCCAGTTATTGGTCGGGCCGGCGTCTTCCTGTTTTTGCGAGCAGATAAAGGTGCGGTCTTCCACGCGCGCCACGTCGGACGGGTCGGAGCAAGTCAGGTAGCTGTTCGGGCGCTTGGCTTCGTTCAGCTTTTTCATGGTGCCGGCCGCCACCATCTGGGCGCACAGGCGGTCGTATTCTTCGGTCGAGCCGTCGCACCAGTAGACGCGGTCCGGCTTGGTCAGGGCCGCCATTTCGGCGACCCAGTTGATCAGTTTTTGATGTTTAACGTAAGCGGGTGCGTTCACAGCGGTCACACCTCCCATGCGGGGTTGATTCACGATACTACCTCCAATGCCATTTCAATAAAAAACCGTGTAGCGGCACGGCAGGATCGTCGTTAGGGCAGGCTGGCACGGCGAGCTTGAGGGGGCTACCCCCTGCTCCAGCAGTGCGCGCACGATAGCGGCGGTTCTGTCGGATAATAGGAAAACCAGACGTTAATCGGGCTTCCGGCTTGCACCCGGCAAGCGATCCGGGCGTAAGAGTCAAAATGCTACGTAGCCGGTCATTGTACACGCGCCAGCCGTCTCCGGCGAATTTTGCATCAAAATCGTTACCATAGTTATACGCTTTGTGAAAGTGAAAGCTATTCACCTATGTTGGGAAAAAATTCATGAAGATAGCCATACTCGATGATTACCAGGATGCGGTGCGCTGGCTGCCCTGCTTTTCCCTGTTGCACGGCCATGAGGTGAAAGTGTTTCATCACAGCGCATCCGGGCTCGGCCAGCTGGCGTTGCGACTGGCGCCGTATGAGGTGCTGGTGCTGATACGCGAGCGCACGCGCTTTCCGCGCGCCCTGCTGCAGCGGCTGCCGAATCTGAAACTGATTGCGCAAACCGGCAAGCTGGCCGGCCACGTCGACGTCGCCGCCGCCGCCGAATGCGGCATCGCCATCGCCGAGGGCGTGGGCGACCCGACTGCGCCGGCCGAACTGAGCTGGGCGCTGATCATGGCGGCTTCGCGCCGGCTGAATAATTATGCGCAACTGTTGCAGCAGGGCGTATGGCAGACCAGCTCCACCAGTCCGGAATATAACGGTCTGGGACGCGTGCTGAAGCGGCGCACGCTGGGGATCTGGGGTTACGGCAAGATCGGCCGGCTGGTGGCCGGCTATGCGCGCGCGTTCGGCATGCAAGTGCTGGTGTGGGGGCGCGACGCCAGCCGCGCCCAGGCGGTGGCGGACGGCTATCGGGCGGCGCCGTCGAAGGCGGCGTTTTTCGCCGAAGCCGATATCCTGACGCTGCATCTGCGCTTGAATGAGGCGACCCGCGGCATCGTCAGCGCGGCCGATCTGGCGCTGATGAAAACTGACGCCCTGCTGGTCAACACCAGCCGCGCCGAATTGCTGCAAGAAGGCGCGCTGGTCGCGGCGCTGGATGCCGGCCGGCCGGGGTTTGCCGCGCTCGATGTGTTTGAGAGCGAACCGCTGTCCTTGCCGCATCCGCTGCTGGGTCGCGAAAACGTGCTGGCGACGCCGCATCTCGGCTATGTAGAGCAAGACAGTTATGAGCTGTATTTCCGGGCCGCGTTTCAAAACGTACTCGATTTCGCCGCCGGCGCCGAAGAATCTGGTGCCGGCCGCCCGATTGGCGTCTGACACGCAGGGCGCACTTTAGTTTTATAAGCACTATGCTGTATGAAAGAAGTTTTGCTCGAGCTTTGAGCCGCCGTATCAGGACGTCTGGAAGAGCATGCGATGACACGCTATCGAATGGCAGCTGAAACGCTGAAAAACCTGCTGGGTTTCTCGGAGAAAGACATTTTCACCGTGGCGGACAGGCGTCGCTATGTCCGTATCGTGGTGTGCCTGGCGCTGCCCGTCACGCTCGTTTTTTCTCTGGTCAATTACCTGCAATTCGGTTATCCGGTGCTGGGCGTGATCGAGGCGGTGCTGGCGCTCGGCTTGCTGGCGCCGGCGTTTCCTTTATCGGCTTCCGATCAGCTGATTGCCGCCACCGAAACCATGATCGCGGTCTACGGCCTGGCGATCACGGCTGCGCTCAGTTTTTTCGGCGGTTTGCACGGCAGCGGCGTGCTGTGGATTTTTACTTTTCCGTTTTTAGTGTTTTGGCTGAAAGGGCAGAAAAAAGGCTTGCAATGGAACGCGGTCTGGATTTTGCTGATGAGCTTCGTCTTGCGCAATGCCGCGCGCTACCCGCAGGGCTATGCCTATGACGCTCAGTATGTCGAGCAATTGGTCTCGGCCATGGTGTTTTACACCTGCATCGCGCTGGCCTTCAATTACAGCCGCACCCGCTTCGAAGAGCGTTTGCATGAGCGGGTCCAGAGCAATACCGCCAAGGCGGAAGAATATCTGGCGCGCCTGCATAGCGTGGCTTACCAGGACGCCGTGACCGGGCTGCCGAACCGGGTGCGGCTGGCGGAAATCCTGGCCGGCGAAATCGAGCAGGCGCGCCGGCAACACCGCTCGCTGCTGATCGTCAACATACGGCTCAAGCGCATGTTCGAGATCTCCAACATCCTCGGCGTAGCGGGCAGCGACCGCCTGATACGCGCGATCGCCGCCACCATGGTGGCGGCAGTCGGCGAACGCGGCATCTTCGCGCGCGTCCGGCGCGACGAATTCATCTGCGTGTACCGCAGCCGCTCCGAAGACTGGAACGCGAGCAAGATCATCAAGGAAGTGCTGGCGTTCCGGCTCGAATACAAGATCAACGATTACCCGGTGCATATCGAGCATACCGTCGGCATCGCCTGCTACCCCAGGCACGCCGGCGACGCCGAAGCGCTGTTGAAAAAAGCCGAGCAAGCGATGCTGCAGGCGCAATTCGCCAATCTGGAGCTGGCGTTTTACGACGAGCGCCTGGAACAGCAATTCGTGCGGCGCCACCTGCTGTTCGGGCAATTGCACGATGCGCTGCAAAAGGGCGGCCTCAGCCTGCATTACCAGGGGCAGATCGACATGGCGACCGGCGCCGTGATCGGCGCCGAAGCGCTGGCCAGATGGCAGGATACTGTGATGGGCGCGGTATCGCCGGCGGAATTCATCCCGGTGGCGGAAAAGTCGGGTCTGATCAAGCCGTTTACGCTGTGGGTCTTGCGCGAAGCTTTCAGCCAGCTGGCCCGCTGGCGCGCCGCCGGCATCGATATCTGCGTGTCGGTCAACCTGTCGGCGCGCAGCGTGATCGATCCCGATCTGGTGCCGGATTTGCGCCGCCTGCTCAGGGAATTCGAGGTGCCGCCGCAATCGGTCACTTTGGAGCTGACCGAAAGCTCGTTCGCCAATTCGCCCGAGGTGGCGATGGAAACCATACAGCGCCTGCATGAACTCGGCTTCAAGCAAGCGATAGACGATTTCGGCACCGGTTACTCTTCGTTGTCTTACCTGAAAAATCTGCAGGTCGACGAACTGAAGATAGACCAGAGTTTCGTCCGCACGCTGGCCAGCGACGCCGGCAGCCGCGCCATCGTGCAATCGACCATACAGCTGGCGCACAACCTGAATCTGAAAGTCGTGGCCGAAGGCATAGAAAGCGAACGCGAAAGTCAGCAATTGGGCGAGCTCGGTTGCGACGTAGGCCAGGGCTATTTTTTCTGCAAACCGATGCCCGCGCCCGCCTTCCAGCTCTGGGTCCTGGCCTGGCAGGAAAAAAGCCGCGGGGCTGCGCGCAATTAAGCGCATCCCTCTTGCAAGCCTCTACGACGTTTAAAATACTCCCATCCAGTATATTTTGAAGCCCTTTAAATACGCTGACGGCGGATTCAACTACGAAGCGCAATTTTTTTTGGTTTTTAGGGGGAGTATGTCCAAGCCGAAGAATACCTCATGTGGTGTTTTGTAACCGAGACATTTTCGCGGTCGATGGTTTAGTTTGTGCA
>JACPWS010000035.1 GCA_016196925.1 Burkholderiales bacterium
AATGGTGATGCCAGGCGACAACGTCTCGATCACCGTCAAGCTGATCAACCCGATCGCGATGGAAGAAGGTCTGCGCTTCGCTATCCGTGAAGGCGGCCGTACTGTCGGCGCCGGTGTGGTTGCCAAGATCATCGAGTAATTTGGTGTATACTAAGCGGTTGCCGCCTTAAATTCGGGCGGCGACCGTTTTTGCGTTTTCGTTCTTTGTTAAAAATGCCAATACTGTATTGGCTCGCTCTTTATAGGAATAATCATGTCCACACAAAATCAAAAAATCCGCATCCGCCTGAAAGCTTTCGATTACAAGCTGATCGATCAGTCGGCCCTGGAAATCGTTGAAACAGCCAAGCGTACCGGCGCAGTTGTTAAAGGCCCGGTTCCTTTACCAACACGTATCCAGCGTTTTGACGTTCTGCGTTCCCCGCACGTCAACAAGACTTCCCGCGACCAGTTCGAAATCCGTACTCACCAGCGCCTGATGGACATCGTCGACCCTACCGACAAAACTGTCGATGCATTGATGAAGCTCGACCTGCCAGCTGGCGTCGACGTAGAAATCAAGCTGCAATAATCCAAAAAAACCGGAATATTTTGAATGTAAAAAATACTCTGGATTTTTTTTGAAAATGCGACATACCACAACTTTGCGCATTTTCAAATAATTGGCCTTGTAAATAAAAAATTTGCGGGCTATAATCGAAGGCTTAAATGTGGGTCAGCTTCGGCTGGCCTATTCGTTTAAGTTTTTTAAACATCAGCCTCACCCAATCGTAGGTGAGAATGGAGAAAACAATGAGCTTGGGCCTAGTTGGTCGCAAGGTTGGTATGATGCGCATCTTTACAGATGATGGGGATTCGATTCCTGTTACTGTGCTGGATGTGTCCAACAACCGCGTGACGCAAGTCAAAACTCCTGAAACAGACGGTTATTCTGCTGTTCAGGTAACTTTCGGTCAGCGCCGTGCATCCCGCGTAACAAAAGCGGCTGCCGGTCACCTCGCAAAAGCAGGTGTTGAAGCTGGTACTGTCTTAAAAGAATTCCGTGTTGATGCCGCTAAAGCTGCTGAAATGAAGGCGGGCGATGTTGTGCCTGTCGGATTGTTCGAAGCTGGTCAAAAAGTGGACGTGCAAGGCGTGACGATTGGTAAGGGTTATGCCGGTACCATCAAGCGTTATCACTTCTCTTCTGGTCGTGCGTCCCACGGTAACTCCCGTTCGCATAACGTTCCAGGTTCTATCGGTATGGCGCAGGATCCAGGTCGTGTTTTTCCTGGTAAGCGCATGACGGGTCATCTGGGTGACGTTAACCGCACTGTGCAAAATCTGGAAATTGCTCGCATCGATGCTGAGCGTCAGTTGTTGCTGGTGAAGGGTGCTGTGCCAGGTGCAAAAAATGGTCAGGTGATTGTATCGCCTGCTGTTAAAGTTAAAGCCAAGAAGGGAGCCTAATCCATGGAACTGAAGCTCCTAAATGAACAAGGTCAGGCAGCGTCCAACGTTGCTGCTCCTGATACTATCTTCGGTCGTGATTACAACGAAGCGCTGATTCATCAGGTAGTTGTTGCATTCCAGGCGAATGCACGTAGCGGTAACCGCAAGCAAAAAGATCGCGAAGAAGTCCACCACACAACCAAGAAGCCTTGGCGTCAAAAAGGTACTGGCCGTGCGCGTGCCGGTATGTCTTCGTCTCCATTGTGGCGCGGCGGTGGTCGTATATTCCCGAACACGCCAGATGAAAACTTCTCTCACAAAGTTAACAAAAAGATGTATCGCGCGGGTATCTGCTCGATTCTGTCTCAGTTGGCTCGTGAAGGTCGCCTGAATGTGGTTGATGATGTTGCCGTTGATGCTCCGAAGACAAAACTCTTGTCCGAAAAGCTGAAGGCAATGGGTTGCCTGGATTCCGTATTGATCATCACTGATGAATTCAATGAGAATCTGATGTTGGCAGCGCGTAACCTGGCTAACGTTTTGGTTGTTGAGCCGCGTTATGCTGATCCAGTTTCTTTGGTGTTCTACAAAAAAGTACTGATCACCAAGCCAGCACTGGCAAAGATTGAGGAGATGCTGGCATGAACGCATTAGTCAAACATAGCGAAGAGCGCCTGATGAAGGTGTTGCTGGCTCCTGTGATTTCTGAAAAGGCGACCATGGTCGCTGAAAAGAATGAGCAAGTGGTTTTCCTGGTTATGCCAGATGCAACCAAGCCAGAAATCAAGGCTGCCGTGGAGTTGCTGTTTAAGGTGCAGGTTGAATCTGTACAAGTAGCAAACCGCCAGGGCAAACAAAAACGTACCGGTAGATTTACTGGCCGCCGCAATCATACTAAACGTGCGTTTGTATGCTTGAAGCCGGGCCAGGAAATCAACTTCACTGAGGGGGCATAAGCATGGCACTCGTTAAGATGAAGCCAACCTCACCAGGTCGTCGTGGTATGGTGAAAGTGGTTAATGCCGATCTGTACAAAGGTCGTCCATTTGCCGCCTTGTTGGAAAAGAAATCCAAAACCGCCGGCCGTAATAATAACGGCCACATCACTACCCGTCACATCGGTGGTGGTCATAAGCAGCATTATCGTATTGTTGACTTCAAACGCAATAAGGACGGTATCCCTGCAAAAGTCGAGCGTATCGAATACGATCCTAACCGTACTGCGCATATCGCTTTGCTGTGCTATGCGGACGGCGAACGTGCATACATCATTGCACCTAAGGGTCTGTCCGTCGGTGACCAGTTGATGAACGGTGCGCATGCGCCGATCAAAGCCGGTAACTGCTTGCCTATCCGTAACATCCCGGTTGGTACAACTATGCATTGCGTAGAAATGTTGCCGGGCAAGGGTGCGCAAATCGCCCGTACCGCAGGTGCCGGCGTCGTCTTGATGGCGCGCGAAGGTACATATGCTCAGGTTCGCCTGCGCTCCGGCGAGGTTC
The DNA here is from genome assembly GCA_016196925.1 of Burkholderiales bacterium. Lineage (GTDB taxonomy): Bacteria > Pseudomonadota > Gammaproteobacteria > Burkholderiales > Burkholderiaceae_D > Undibacterium. The sequence goes on from JACPWS010000035.1 coordinate 2,934, forward strand.
GCCGCATTCATATCGAATGCCGTGCGACTATCGGCGAAGTGGGTAATGGTGAGCATAACCTGCGTAAGATCGGTAAAGCTGGTGCGATGCGTTGGCGCGGTGTTCGTCCTACCGTTCGCGGTGTGGTCATGAATCCGGTCGATCACCCGCACGGTGGTGGTGAGGGTAGAACAGCAGCCGGTCGTCATCCAGTATCTCCATGGGGTCAACAGACCAAGGGCAAGAAGACACGTCGCAACAAGCGTACTACTTCGATGATCGTCTCACGCCGTGGCAAGAAATAAGGGATAACAAATGACACGTTCATTGAAAAAAGGGCCGTTTTGCGACGCCCATCTGGTGAAAAAGGTCGAAGCCGCGCAAGCGACCAAAGACAAGAAGCCAATCAAGACCTGGTCCCGTCGTTCGACAATTATGCCGGACTTTATCGGTTTGACCATTGCGGTACATAACGGCAAGCAGCACGTGCCGGTTTATGTGTCCGAAAACATGGTTGGTCACAAGCTCGGCGAATTCGCGCTGACCCGTACGTTCAAGGGTCACGCTGCCGACAAAAAGGCTAAGAGATAAGGACCGATGATGGAAACTAAAGCAATTCTGCGCGGTGTGCGTCTGTCTGAGCAAAAAGGTCGCCTGGTGGCTGACCTGATCCGCGGTAAAAAAGTAGATCAGGCATTGAACATCCTGGCCTTCAGCCCGAAAAAAGGTGCAACGATCATCAAGAAAGTGTTGGAGTCTGCGATTGCAAACGCCGAGCACAATGATGGCGCCGATATCGACGAGCTGAAAGTAAAGACTATCTATGTCGAAAAGGGTGCAATCCTGAAGCGCTTCACAGCACGCGCTAAGGGTCGTGGTGATCGTATCTCTAAACAATCCTGTCACATCTACGTGACTGTTGGTAACTAAGGAGTCACGATGGGACAGAAGATACATCCAACCGGTTTCCGTCTGGCGGTAACGCGTAACTGGTCTTCCCGTTGGTATGCAGGCAATGGTAACTTTGCCTCCATGCTGAATGAAGATCTGAAGGTACGTGAATACCTGAAGAAGAAACTGAAAAACGCTTCCGTAGGTCGTATTACTATTGAGCGTCCAGCAAAAAATGCCCGTATTACCATTTACAGCTCCCGTCCAGGTGTTGTAATCGGTAAAAAAGGCGAAGATATTGAAGTATTGAAGACAGAACTCGCCAAGATCATGGGCGTACCTGTTCACGTCAATATCGAAGAAATTCGCAAGCCAGAAATCGACGCGCAATTGATCGCCGACTCGATCGCTCAGCAGCTCGAAAAACGTATTATGTTCCGTCGCGCCATGAAGCGTGCGATGCAGAATGCAATGCGTCTGGGCGCCAAGGGCATCAAGATCATGTCCGGCGGCCGTCTGAACGGTATCGAAATCGCACGTAAAGAATGGTATCGCGAAGGTCGTGTGCCTCTGCATACCCTGCGTGCCGACATCGACTACGGTTTCGGCGAAGCATCCACAACCTACGGCATCATCGGTGTCAAGGTTTGGGTCTACAAAGGTGATCGTTTGGCCAACGGTGACGCGCCGGTAATCGAATCGACTCCGGAAGACGACAAAAAACGTCGTGGTCCACGTCGTGACGATGGCAAGCCAGGTAGCCGTCCACGCGCCAAGCGTCCTGAAGGGCAAACTACAGCCGGTGCAGCAGCCCCGGCAGCCAAGCGCGTTCGCGCCAAGGCTGACGCTGCAGCCCCCGCTGAGAAAGCAGGAGAATAATCATGCTGCAACCAGCACGCAGAAAATATCGTAAGGAACAAAAAGGCCGCAACAAGGGTATCTCGCATACCCGCGGTACTGCTGTTTCTTTCGGTGAATTTGGCCTGAAGGCGGTTGGCCGTGGTCGTATCACAGCGCGCCAGATCGAAGCAGCGCGTCGTGCTATGACTCGTCATATCAAGCGCGGTGGCCGTATCTGGATTCGCATTTTCCCGGATAAGCCAATTTCCCAGAAGCCAGCGGAAGTCCGTATGGGTAATGGTAAAGGTAATCCTGAGTACTATGTTGCCGAGATTCAACCAGGCAAGATGTTGTACGAAATGGATGGTGTCGATGAGGCGCTGGCACGCGAAGCGTTCCGCTTGGCTGCCGCAAAATTGCCGTTGTTGACAACGTTCGTCGTGCGTCAAGTCGGCCAATAATAGGAGTTGAAAATGAAAGTATCTGAACTCCAAGGTAAGGATCAGGCGGCTTTGACCAAAGAACTGAACGAACTGTTGAAGGCGCAATTCAGCCTGCGTATGCAAATCGCAACGCAACAGCTGACTAACACTTCGCAGTTGAAGAAGGTTCGTCGTGATATCGCACGTGTAAAAACCGTCATGAACCAGAAGGATGCCAAATAATGAACGATCAAGTAAAAGTCGCATTGAAGCGCACATTGATTGGCAAGGTTGTTTCCGACAAGATGAACAAGACCGTAACAGTGGTTGTTGAACGTCACGTCAAGCATCCTTTGTACGGTAAGATCATCGTTCGCACCGCAAAGTACCATGCGCACGATGAAGCTAATCAGGCAAAGGCAGGCGACACCGTTGAAATTCAGGAAGGTCGTCCTATCTCCAAGACTAAAGCTTGGACAGTGACACGTGTGGTTCAAGTTGCGCAAGTAGTATAAATTTATTGCACAAATCATTTTTTGATGTAATAATTGCTGGCTGTCATTTGCAATTGCTGTAAATGACAGCCTAAATGTCTTTCGTAGCGCCCTCTTGTTGCGAAAGTGGTTAAAAAATCGTCCACCTAATCAGTTGACTCGCGCATTGTAGGTTGTGTAGGGGTTGGCTGGCAGGACCAAGACTGACTACAGACTTGCATAGTGCAAGTTGTGTGGATTAAGTTGGGAAAGAGAACATTATGATTCAAACAGAAAGCCGGCTGGAAGTGGCTGACAACACTGGTGCGCGCGAAGTTTTGTGCATCAAGGTGTTGGGCGGCTCCAAGCGTCGTTATGCGGGTATCGGTGACGTAATTAAAGTCACTGTGAAGTCTGCTGCTCCGCGTGGTCGTGTAAAAAAAGGTGAAATTTACAACGCCGTTGTTGTGAGAACAGCTAAGGGTGTTCGTCGTCAGGATGGCTCGTTGGTCAAATTTGATGGCAATGCTGCAGTATTATTGAACGCAAAGCTTGAGCCTATCGGCACTCGTATTTTCGGCCCAGTGACACGCGAACTGCGTACTGAGCGCTTCATGAAAATCGTGTCTCTGGCTCCAGAAGTGCTGTAAGGGGTCGTGATGAGTAAAATTCGTAAAAACGACGAAGTCATCGTCTTGACGGGTAAGGACAAGGGTAAGCGCGGTCAGGTGCAGTCTTGCATCGACAGTGATTACGTTGTTGTAGCTGGTGTTAACGTTGCCAAGAAGGCCGTTAAACCTAACCCAATGACTGGCGCAGTTGGTGGCATCGTAGATAAAGTGATGCCGATTCATGTGTCGAATGTTGCATTGTTTAATGCGGCTTCCGGCAAAGCAGACCGTGTAGGCTTTAAGGTAGTGGATGGTAAGAAAGTCCGTATCTACAAGTCGACTGGCGAAGTTGTGAAGGCATAACATCATGGCCCGTCTACAAGCATTATATAAAGAAAAAATCGTTGGTGAATTGACTGGTAAGTTTTCTTATAAGTCGATCATGGAAGTGCCTCGCATTACCAAAATCACCTTGAATATGGGTTTGTCTGAAGCTGTTGCCGATAAGAAGATTATTGAGCACGCTGTTGGTGACCTGACTAAGATCGCCGGTCAAAAGCCTGTTGTTACTAAGGCTCGCAAAGCGATTGCTGGTTTTAAAATTCGTGAAGGTTACCCGATTGGTTGTATGGTGACTTTGCGCGGCGCGCAGATGTATGAATTCCTGGATCGTTTCATTACCGTGGCTCTGCCTCGTGTACGCGACTTTCGTGGTGTGTCAGGTCGTGCGTTTGATGGTCGTGGTAACTACAATATCGGTGTCAAGGAACAGATCATTTTCCCTGAAATCGAGTACGACAAGATCGATGCATTGCGTGGTATGAATATCAGTATCACGACAACAGCCAAGACCGACGAAGAAGCGAAAGCACTCCTCGCCGCATTTAAATTCCCGTTCAGAAACTGAGGTCGCCATGGCAAAACTGGCACTGATTAATCGTGAGCAAAAGCGTGCAGATCTGGTGAAGAAATTCGCTGGCAAACGCGCCGAATTGAAGGCCATCATTGATGACCAATCAAAATCTGAGGAAGAGCGCTATGAAGCTCGCCTCAAATTGCAGGCATTGCCACGTAATTCCAATCCAACCCGTCAGCGCAATCGTTGTGCTTTGACAGGTCGTCCGCGTGGCACATTCCGTAAGTTCGGTCTGGGCCGTATTAAACTCCGTGAAGTCGCCATGCGTGGTGAAGTCCCGGGTATGACTAAAGCCAGCTGGTAATAGGAGAATAAGCAATGAGTATGAGCGATCCTATCGCCGATATGCTGACCCGCATCCGCAATGCACAAGTTGTTCAGAAAACTGTTGTTGCGATGCCGTCCTCTAAAGTAAAGATTGCAATTGCAAACGTACTGAAGGACGAAGGTTACATTGAAGATTTCGCAGTTTTGGAAACTGCAGGTAAGTCCGAATTGAAAATCGGCTTGAAATATTACGCAGGACGTCCTGTTATTGAGCGCTTGGAGCGTGTTTCGCGCCCCGGTCTCCGTATTTACAAAGGTAAAGACGAGATCCCAAGTGTGATGAACGGTTTGGGCGTGGCCATCGTGTCCACACCAAAAGGCGTCATGACAGACCGCAAAGCGCGCGCAACCGGTGTCGGTGGCGAAGTGATTTGCTACGTCGCCTAAGGAGTGAAAGATGTCTCGAGTAGGTAAGATGCCAATCGCTTTGCCGGCCGGTGCTGAAGTCACCATTTCGACAGAGCAGATTACAGTAAAAGGCCCCATGGGCGCATTGACACAAGGCCTGAACGGTCTGGTGGTGATTGCAAACGACAACGGTACTCTGAATTTTTCCCCGGCCAATGACGGTCGTGAAGCCAATGCAATGACCGGTACTTTGCGTGCCCTGGTTAATAACATGGTTAACGGCGTCACTAAAGGTTTCGAGAAAAAACTGAGCTTGGTCGGCGTTGGTTACAAAGCGCAAGCGCAAGGCGACAAATTGAATTTGTCTCTGGGTTTTTCTCATCCGGTAGTTCACGATATGCCAGCCGGCGTAACGTGTGCAACGCCGACTCCTACTGAAATCCTGATCAAAGGGATAGATAAGCAAAAAGTAGGTCAGGTTGCTGCCGAAGTCCGTGCATACCGCAGTCCAGAGCCTTATAAGGGCAAAGGCGTCCGCTACGTGGACGAAGTGGTTGTGATTAAAGAAACCAAGAAGAAGTAATAGGGGTTGACGATGGACAAGAAACAATCACGTCTGCGCCGCGCACGTCAAACCCGTGCCAAGATCGCAGAACTCAAAGTGAACCGCCTGGCCGTGCATCGCACCAACCTGCACATCTACGCAAACATTATTGGCCCAGATGCCAAAGTGTTGGCATCTGCTTCTACCGTAGAAGCAGAAGTGCGTGCAGAATTGGCTGGCAAGTCTGGTGCGGGTGGCAATGCCGCTGCAGCGACTCTGGTCGGCAAGCGCGTTGCAGAGAAGGCACTGAAAGCAGGGGTTACCGAAGTTGCGTTTGACCGCTCCGGTTTCCGTTACCATGGTCGCATCAAGGCGCTGGCGGAAGCTGCGCGTGAAGCCGGCCTGAAGTTCTAAGGAAAATTTGTCATGGCAAAAATGCAAGCAAAAACAGCAGCCGACAAGCCGGATGATGGCATGCGCGAGAAAATGATCGCGATCAACCGTGTAACCAAAGTGGTTAAGGGTGGTCGTATCATGGGTTTCGCAGCATTGACAGTTGTCGGCGACGGCGATGGCCGTATCGGTATGGGCAAAGGAAAATCCAAGGAAGTTCCTGTTGCGGTACAGAAGGCGATGGAAGAGGCGCGCCGCAAGATGATTAAAGTGACTTTGAAAAACGGTACTCTGCAGCACACCGTTACAGGTAAGCACGGTGCATCTTCGGTCATGATTTCTCCTGCAAAAGAAGGTACTGGCGTAATCGCTGGTGGTCCAATGCGCGCGATCTTTGAGGTAATGGGTATTGTGAACGTGGTGGCTAAGTCCAACGGTTCCACTAATCCGTACAACATGGTTCGTGCAACTTTGAACGGTTTGGCCAAGATGAGTACACCATCTGAAATCGCTGCGAAGCGTGGCAAGACCGTTGAAGAAATTCTCGGTTAAGGAGCACGCGATGACTAAGACAGTAAAAGTGCAATTGGTCAAAGGTCTGATCGGCACACGCCAGGACCATCGTGCTACCGTACGCGGTTTGGGTCTGCGTCGTGTTAACTCGGTTTCCGAGTTGCAGGACACGCCAGCGGTACGCGGCATGATCAATAAAGTCTCGTATCTTGTGAAGGTTGTATCGTAAGCCGTTTGGTTTGCGATCGGAGCAAATTATGGAATTGAATAACATCCAGCCAGCAGATGGCGCAAAACACTACAAACGTCGTGTTGGTCGTGGCATTGGTTCTGGCTTAGGTAAAACTGCGGGTCGTGGCCATAAAGGTCAAAAGTCCCGTTCCGGCGGCTTTCATAAAGTCGGTTTTGAAGGCGGTCAGATGCCTCTGCAACGTCGTTTGCCAAAGCGTGGTTTCAAGTCGCTGGCAACGCCGTTTAAGGCTGAGGTACGTTTGACCGATCTGGAAAACCTGCCAGTCACAGAGATCGATATCCTTGCATTGAAACAAGCAGGTGTCGTCTCCGAGCTCGCACGTACTGTACGTGTGATCTTGTCTGGCGCGATTACCAAGAAAGTCACTTTGAACGGCTTGATCGTCACTAAAGGCGCTAAAGCTGCAATCGAAGCTGTTGGCGGCACCATCGCCTAATGCAGAGCTGACACCGGAGTAATAATTGGCAACATCTCCACAACAAGCTAAAAGTGCTGCGAGCGGGTTTCCCTGGGGGCGACTCTGGTTCTTGCTGGCGGCATTGGTTGTCTATAGGATAGGTGCGCATGTCCCGGTTCCAGGTATAGATCCGACTGCATTGGCCGAACTGTTTAAGCAAAACCAGGGTGGTATTCTGGGCATGTTTAATATGTTCTCGGGTGGGGCGCTGTCGCGCTTCACCGTCTTTGCACTCGGCATCATGCCGTATATTTCGGCGTCGATCATCATGCAGTTGATGTCGATAGTTTCCCCTCAACTGGAAGCGCTTAAAAAAGAAGGCGAATCCGGCAGAAGGAAAATTACGCAATATACGCGCTATGGAACTTTGCTGTTGGCGACTTTGCAGGCTTATTTCATCGCATTTGGACTGGAAGCTCAGCCCGGACTGGTGATTGATCCTGGTATGGCTTTCCGCTTCACTACGGTCGTGACGCTCGTAACGGGCACCATGTTCCTGATGTGGTTGGGCGAGCAAATTACTGAACGCGGTTTGGGTAATGGTATTTCCATTATCATTTTTGCCGGTATTGCAGCCGGTTTGCCAAATGCGCTGGGTGGTTTGTTTGAATTGGTGCGTACCGGGTCTATGCACCCAGCATCGGTATTGTTGATCTGTGTAATTGTTGCAGCCGTGACGTTCCTGGTCGTGTTCATCGAGCGCGGTCAACGCAAAATTCTGGTGAATTATGCGAAGCGTCAAGTCGGTAATAAGATTTATGGTGGGCAAAGCAGTCATTTGCCGTTGAAGCTGAATATGGCTGGTGTTATTCCGCCTATCTTCGCTTCCTCCATTATTTTGTTCCCGGCGACTATTACCAGTTGGTTTACCAAGGGGGCAGAATCTTCAACCAGCGGCTTTGTCAGCTTTTTGAAAGATCTTGCCGCTTCTATGGCTCCGGGTGAACCAATTCATGCCTTGTTATACGCTGCTGCGATCATTTTCTTCTGTTTTTTCTATACCGCATTGGTATTCAATAGCAAAGAGACCGCAGACAATTTGAAGAAAAGCGGCGCGTTTGTTCCCGGCATTCGTCCGGGTGACCAAACGGCCCGCTATATCGACAAGATATTAATGCGTTTGACGTTGGCGGGTGCGGTTTATATTACGCTGGTGTGTTTGTTGCCTGAATTCCTGATCGCTAAGTGGAAAGTGCCGTTTTATTTTGGCGGTACATCTTTGCTGATTATCGTAGTCGTTACTATGGATTTCATGGCGCAAGTGCAGAATTATGTAATGTCTCAGCAATACGAATCGCTTCTTCGTAAAGCAAATTTCAAGGGCGGGATTCCTTCTCGGTAAGCGCCCAGAGGAACAGCAGATCGAATGGCAAAAGACGACGTTATACAGATGCAGGGAGAGATTCTAGAGAATCTTCCGAATGCAACATTTCGAGTTAAGTTGGAAAATGGGCATGTTGTGCTTGGCCATATTTCAGGGAAAATGCGTATGAACTATATCCGCATTCTTCCTGGTGATAAGGTGACAGTGGAATTGACGCCTTATGATTTGAGCCGGGCGCGAATAGTGTTCCGTACCAAGTAAATTAAATTGAACTAGAAGGGAAGAGGGCAAAAATGAAAGTTCTCGCATCAGTTAAGCGGATCTGCCGCAACTGCAAAATCATCAAGCGCAAGGGTGTTGTTCGTGTTATTTGCACAGAACCACGCCATAAGCAGCGCCAAGGTTAATTAACGTTATTGAACGAGGAATAACGAATGGCACGTATCGCAGGGGTTAATATCCCAAATCATCAACATACCGTAATCGGCCTGACAGCCATCTATGGTATCGGCCGTCCACGCGCACAGAAAATCTGTGAAGCGACTGGTGTTTTGACCAATAAAAAGGTCAAGGATCTGGATGACAACGAACTCGAAAAGCTGCGCGATGAAATCGGTAAGTTCATCGTAGAGGGCGATTTGCGTCGTGAATTGTCCATGAACATCAAGCGTTTGATGGACTTGGGCTGCTATCGCGGCTTGCGTCACCGTAAAGGTTTGCCTTGCCGTGGCCAGCGTACCCGCACTAATGCGCGTACTCGCAAGGGTCCACGTAAAGCAGCGCAATCTTTGAAGAAATAATCCAGGTTAGCCGGGATCCAAGGAAAACATTATGGCAAAAGCACAAAATAACGCAGCAGCAGCACGTGCTCGTAAGAAGGTTAAAAAGAACGTTGCTGAAGGTATCGCACACGTTCACGCTTCTTTCAACAACACCATCATCACGATCACTGATCGTCAAGGCAATGCTCTGTCCTGGGCAACTGCCGGTGGTGCTGGCTTTAAAGGCTCGCGTAAATCGACTCCGTTTGCAGCTCAGGTTGCAGCGGAAGCTGCAGGCAAAGTCGCTGTGGAATGCGGCATCAAGAATCTGGAAGTTCGCATCAAGGGCCCAGGCCCAGGCCGTGAATCTTCGGTTCGCGCCTTGAACAATCTGGGTATCAAAATTTCCCTGATCCAAGACGTAACTCCGGTTCCACATAACGGTTGCCGCCCTCCAAAGCGTCGTCGTATCTAAGCAGCAGCGCAAGCTGCTGGTATTCTGGCGGAATTTCCGTTAGAATGCAGGCCCGCCATATTGTTGGCGGGTTTTGTGTTGTGAATTAGTTTAATCGGGTTGTCGGCGTTTGCCGATTCCTGTAAGACCACTGTCTGATAGCAAGCAGATCAGACTAGCGCAGCTCGATAGTTGCGTCATTTATAAAAGGAAAATATCGTGGCACGTTATATCGGACCAAAAGCAAAACTCTCCCGTCGCGAAGGCACGGATCTGTTCTTGAAGAGCGCGCGCCGCTCGCTCGACTCTAAATGCAAGCTGGACGCAAAACCAGGTCAACATGGTCGCACTTCCGGTGCCCGTACCTCTGACTTCGGTAACCAATTGCGCGAAAAGCAAAAAGTTAAACGTATGTACGGCGTACTGGAGCGTCAATTCCGCCGTTACTTCGCTGAAGCCGATCGTCAAAAAGGCAACACCGGCGAAACACTGTTGAAATTGTTGGAATCCCGTCTGGACAACGTTGCTTACCGTATGGGCTTCGGCTCCACACGCGCTGAAGCACGCCAGTTGGTGAGCCACAAAGCATTCACGGTGAATGGCCAGGTAGTTAACATCGCTTCTTACCAAGTCAAAGCCGGCGACGTCGTTGCCGTGCGTGAAAAAGCTAAAAAACAAGTTCGTATCGTTGAAGCGCTGTCGCTGGCAGAGCAATCCGGTATGCCGTCTTGGGTTGCCGTCGATGCCAAAAAAATGGAAGGCACTTTCAAGTCCATGCCAGATCGCAGCGACATCGCTCACGATGTCAACGAATCCCTGATCGTTGAATTGTATTCGCGTTAATCATTAAGTTTCACCGCCTGCCTGTTTTGCGACAGGCAGGCTTTTTCTTTAATGCCATCAGCCTTATCGGTGTAACGAGCCGAGGGTATTGAAAAGGACATTTCATGCAAAACAATTTGTTGAAGCCACGTATCATCGATGTGGAAATGCTGGGTGCCGGTCACGCTAAAGTCGTGATGGAGCCGTTTGAACGCGGTTACGGCCATACTCTGGGTAACGCGCTGCGTCGCGTATTGCTGTCGACGATGGCCGGTTATGCGCCAACCGAAGTGACTATCGCCGGTGTCGTGCACGAGTATTCCTCTCTCGATGGCGTGCAGGAAGACGTGGTCGATATCCTGTTGAACTTGAAAGGCGTGGTCTTCAAGTTGCACAACCGCGAAGAAGTCACCCTGACTTTGAAGAAAGATGGCGAAGGCGCGGTTTTGGCCTCCGATATCGATCTGCCGCACGATGTCGAGCTGATCAACCCCGAGCACGTGATCGCTAATCTGACAGCCGGCGGCAAGCTGGATATGCAGATCAAGGTCGAAAAAGGCCGTGGCTATGTACCTGGCAACGTTCGTCGCCTGTCTGAAGACGCGAACAAGACTATCGGCCGCATGATTTTAGATGCATCGTTCTCCCCAGTGCGCCGCGTGTCCTATGCAGTCGAATCCGCTCGCGTGGAGCAGCGTACCGATCTGGACAAGCTGGTCATCAACATCGAAACTAACGGTGTGATTTCTCCGGAAGAGGCGATCCGTCAATCGGCGCGCGTGCTGGTCGATCAATTGAACGTATTCGCCGCTCTGGAAGGCACTGAAGCCGCTGCCGAAGCGCCGTCCCGCGCTCCAGCTGTCGATCCGGTGCTGTTGCGTCCGGTCGACGATCTGGAATTGACAGTCCGTTCCGCGAACTGCCTGAAAGCAGAAAACATTTACTACATCGGCGATCTGATCCAGCGTAGCGAAAACGAACTGTTGAAGACGCCAAATCTGGGCCGCAAGTCTTTGAACGAAATCAAAGAAGTACTGGCGTCCCGTGGCTTGTCTCTGGGCATGAAGCTGGAAAATTGGCCGCCTGCCGGCCTGGAAAAGTAATTTGTAGCCTAGGGTGGCCTGTTTTTAGGCCGCCCGATTTTTTAGTGTTGTATAAATCATTTACCGGCCCGCGTCATTGCAAGTATTGACGATAGAAGAGCTGGCATTTAAATCTGAAAGGAAATACCATGCGTCACCGTCACGGCTTACGTAAGCTGAATCGTACCTCCTCCCACCGCCTGGCTATGCTGCGCAACATGACAGTATCGCTGTTGCGTCACGAAGCTATCAAAACAACTTTGCCAAAAGCCAAAGAATTGCGCCGTGTTATCGAGCCGATTCTGACTTTGGGTAAGACCGACACCCTGGCTAACAAGCGTCTGGCTTTCAATCGCCTGCGCGATCGCGAAATGGTAGTCAAACTGTTTGCCGAATTGGGTCCACGTTATGCTAACCGCAATGGCGGCTATCTGCGTATCTTGAAAATGGGTTTCCGCGTTGGCGACAATGCACCTATGGCTTACGTTGAATTGCTGGATCGCCCAGAAGTCACCGACGCTGCAGATGCCCCAGTAGCAGAGTAATTTCCGATAGAACTTTGTTCTGTGAAAAAAGCAAAGCCGCTCAGTTCAAACTGAGCGGCTTTTGTTTTTTTACCCGGCCCTGTTCATCTTGTTAAAATAGCGCGGTACAGGAAAAGAGATATGACCCCGGTTTTGCTAGTGATGACGAATGTTCCCGACGCCCGCACGGCGCAGTTAATCGCAGAACAGCTATTGCAGAAAAAGCTGGCCGCCTGTGTGAACATCCTGCCGCAAATGCGGTCTCTGTATGTGTGGAATGAACAGCAGGAAGTCGCTAGCGAAATCGGCTTGCTGATCAAGACTACGGAAACGTGTTACGCAGCATTGCAAACGCTGATTGCAGAGTTGCACCCTTACGACTTACCAGAAATTATCGCCATTCCAGTTGCCGACGGGCTACCCGCCTATTTGCAATGGGTGAGAACAGAAACAGGACGTCAATGAGTACTCAATTAATTAAACGATTTTTTAGCAGTCAGGCTCACACGGGTAAATTCTTACAAGTGATATTCGGTTTGCTGATGTTCGCCATGGCGAGCCTCAGCAGGGCCGATGATTTCCTGGATCCCGAAGTCGCTTTTAAGGTCAGCGCCAGGATGGTGGCTCCGGGCGTAGCAGAAGTGAATTTTACTATCGCCGACGGCTATTATTTATACCGCGAGCGGCTCAAGTTCACCGTCGAGGGCGCCACCTTAGGGAAGCCTGAGCTACCCAAAGGCAAGATTAAATTCGATGAGACGTTTCAAAAAGAGGTAGAGACTTATCGCAAGGCGCTGGTGGTAAGGTTGCCGGTGCAGGCGGCATCCGACTTCACGCTCAATATCGGCCGCCAGGGTTGTGCCGACCAGGGTCTGTGCTATCCGCCGCTGGAAACACCGATCCGCTTGTCGCCGCTTTCCGCTGCTACACCGTCGACCACGGCGGCAACGCCGGCCAACGGGCCTACCGAAATTGCGACGCTAAAAACCAGCGTAGCGGCCGGCGATGGCGAAGGTTATAGCATCAGCACCGCCTTGAAAAGCGGCAAGCTGATCGCGATCTTACCTTTGTTTTTTCTACTGGGTCTCGGTTTGTCTTTTACGCCTTGCGTCTTGCCCATGGTGCCGATTTTGTCTTTCATCATCGTCGGTGAGGGCGCGGGTATCAAACGCAGCAGAGGGTTTTTCCTGTCGTTCAGTTATGCGCTCGGCATGGCCTTGGTATATACCGCGCTCGGTATCGCCGCCGGCCTGATCGGTGAAGGTTTATCCGCGACGCTGCAAAATCCCTGGGTGCTCGGCGCTTTCGCGATCCTGTTGGTGATCTTGTCTTTGTCCATGTTCGGCGTCTATCAATTGCAGGTGCCGGCGGCATTGCAAACCAGGCTGACAGTCGCCTCGGAAGGGCAACGCAACGGCAAGCTGATCGGGGTATTTTTGATGGGCGCTATCTCAGCACTGATTGTAGGCCCCTGCGTTGCAGCGCCTCTCGCGGGCGCCCTGGTGTATATCAGCCAGACCCGGGATGTGGTGGTCGGGGGCGCCGCCTTGTTCGCGATGGCGATAGGCATGAGCGTGCCTCTGTTGTTGGTCGGTATTTCCGCCGGAAGTTTGTTGCCGCGGGCCGGTGCCTGGATGGAGAGCATCAAACGTTTCTTCGGTGTCTTGATGTTAGCGATGGCCTTGTGGATGGTCTCGCCGGTTCTTCCGGTCTGGACGCAGATGCTGGGTTGGGCGGCGCTGTTGCTGGCTTATGGCGGCTATCAGCTGTTTATCCATAGGGGCGGGGTACTGTCGAAGGGGGGCGCCGTATTACTGGCTTTGCTTGGCCTGGTTCAGTTGCTGGGCGTCAGCACCGGTGGACGCGATGTGTTCTCGCCTTTGGCGCATTTGTTCGGCGCCCAGGCGCACGGGGTGACGTTTAAGCGGGTGCGTACGGTGGCGGAGTTGGATGCCGCGCTGGCGCAATCGAAAGCGAAACCTGCCATGCTGGATTTTTACGCCGATTGGTGCGTCTCTTGCAAAGAGATGGAAAAGCTGACGTTTACCGATCCTGCGGTGAAGGCCAAATTGGACAATATGCTCTTGCTGCAAGTTGATGTGACGGCCAACAATGCCGAGGACAAAGCCTTGCTGAAGCGCTTCAATTTGTTTGGGCCTCCCGGTATTATTTTCTTCGACAAGCAAGGCGCTGAAATTCCGGGATCTCGGGTGATAGGCTATCAAAATGCCGAGAAATTTTTGAAATCCCTGAGTCTGTTGGATGGCTTATAGGAGGCCATTTTATCTATTGACAGTTATAAGCTATGAACTACTCTGTCCTTGAGTCTGGGTGTTGCCGGCTCTATATTTAAACCCTGAGCTTTTATTGGAGAAAAAAATGACTTTGCGTTTAGGTGATATCGCCCCCGATTTCGAGCAAGATTCTTCGATAGGTACAATACGTTTTCATGAATGGGCGGGGGATTCCTGGGTTGTCCTGTTTTCCCACCCGGCCGATTTCACGCCGGTGTGTACGACCGAGTTGGGCTTGACCGCCAAGCTGAAGCCGGAATTCGACAAACGCAATGTGAAGGCGATCGCCTTGTCGGTGGACCCGGCCGAGTCCCATCTGAAATGGATCAAGGATATCGAAGAGACGCAAAAAGCCGTGGTCGGCTTTCCCATCGTGGCGGATGCCGATCGCTCGGTGGCACAGTTATATGACATGATCCATCCGAATCAGTCGGAAACTGTCACGGTGCGTTCGCTATTCGTGATCGATCCCAAAAAGAAGGTGCGCTTGATCATCACTTATCCTTTGACGACAGGGCGTAATTTCGACGAAGTCTTGCGCGTGATCGACGCCTTGCAATTGACCGATGGCTATACGGTGGCGACTCCCGGCAATTGGCGCGATGGCGGCGACGTGATTATTCCGCTGTCGATTCAGGATGAGGTCGTGATCAGGCAGAAATATCCCAAAGGTTACACTGCGCCGCGGCCTTATTTGCGCATCACGCCGCAGCCCAATAAGTGATCCGCAAAAAACGCCCGGGAATTGAACTGACCACGGGCGTTTTTTATATCTGCGCAGCCGCCACTTATCTGACCGGAATAATCTGTTCCGCGTAGTCGTACAAGGCGCCGAGTATCTCTTCTTCGCGCTCACCGGCGGATTCCGACAGATGGTCGATTTGTTCGAAAAACTGTTCCACCGTCAACGCATTGGCGGCGCCGTCGTGCAAACGCGCCGCGCGATGTTCATCCCATATTTGCCGCTCTCCGGCGCTCAGGCTGGCCGGGAAATTGCGTGCGCGGTAGCGGAATAAAAGTTCTTCCAGACGCGCGTCTTGAAACGCCGGCCGGGCTTGCGCCAGTTGCTCCTGACTCAGCTGGCGTAAATCGTTCAGTTGACGGCGGTCGTTGTTGCCGATAAAGCCGCCGTACAAATCTTCATCGACATCCGCTGCCGCCTGTGCCGGCCGCTCGAATACCTGGGCCCAGACGGAAGACATGTCGGGCGCGTCTGCCGCCATTCGCGCATACTGCTGGACTTGCTGCATATCCAGCCGCCACAAGCCGGCGCGTGCTGCGCTCAGGGTCTTCAGATTGCCTATCACTATCGGCGATTTGTTGATGTGAATAGTCTTGACTGGTAAACGGCTGACGCCTTCTGGCAGTTCGCTGGCCTTGCTGAACATTCTGCGCCGTATGTCAGCCACGTCGAGCGCAAACAATTCGGTCGGATCGTAACGCAAGTCCCAGACGATGACTTCGTTCTTATTCTTGGGATGCATGGCCAGCGGCCACACTGCAGTGATGCAACCGCGCTCGGACGGTATCATGCCGGAAATATGCAGGAACGGCTTTTTCTGCGGCAAGCTGATTTCTTCCAATACGCGCTCTTTCTTGCGCAAGGCCAGGCAAAACTCGAACAAGCGCGGTTGTCGTTCGCGTAGCAGGCGCGCCAGCGCGATGGTAGCGCGCACGTCGGACAAGGCGTCATGGGCGGCGGCATGGCTTAAGCCGTTGGCTGCGGTCAAGTGTTCCAGGCGAAAGCTGGGCTTGCCCTCTTCATTCAGCGGCCACTGTATGCCTTCCGGACGCAGGGCGTAAGCGGTGCGCACCACATCCAGCAAGTCCCAGCGTCCGCAATTGTTTTGCCATTCGCGCGCATACGGGTCGAGCAGATTGCGCCACAACATGAAGCGCGTGATTTCGTCATCGAAACGTATGCTGTTGTAGCCGACGCCTATGGTGCCGTTCTGTCCCAGCGCCGCTTCGATCTGCGCCGCAAATTGATATTCCGGTACGCCGCGTTCCAGGCAGGTTTGCGGCGTGATGCCGGTGATCAGGCAGGATTGTGGATCGGGTAAAAAGTCCGGCGCCGGCCGGCAATACAGCATGATGGGTTCGCCGATTTCATTCAGTTCGGCATCGGTGCGCACGGCGGCAAATTGCGCCGGGCGATCGCGCCTGGCCAATGCGCCGAAGGTTTCATAGTCGTGCCAGAGGAAGCTGTAATCTTGCATGCGAAATTTTTAAATTAATTGGGAGTATGTATTTGCCGTCGTTGCTGCATCAGTGTGGTTAGCCGTATATTTTAATATACTCCCACCCAGTATCGTTGTTTCAGTCGGTGCGTGCTTCCAGATAGCGCTTGCTGCGGAAAAATAAGAGCAACAAGACGACCAGGATGCCCATGCCGCCCATGGCGATCCAGAAACCCGATGCGTGCTTGAGTAGCGGCATGTCGATAAAATTCATGCCGAAGATACCGGTAATTAAGGTCAGCGGCATGAACAGCGCGGTGATCACGGTCAGGGTGCGCATGATTTCGCTGGTGCGGTGCGCCATCGCGGCGAAGTGTATCTGCACCGCCGATTCCAGCGTGGCTTCCAGGCGGCGCGCGTGATTCAGCACCCGGCTGATATGTTCCATCACATCGTTGGTACGCACCAGCAGTAAGTCCTTGGCGCGGCTGTTGCCGTCGTGGTTATCGACGATATGGTCGCGCAATTCCTGCATGGCGTCGCGTTGTTCTTCGCACAGATGGTCGAGCTTGCGCAATTCGAGCCGGGAATCGAGCAGCGCCATCCAGTTATTGAAGGGGCGGCGCGGATCGAGCAAGGCGTGTTGCCAGCGATCGAGTTGTTGCGTCAGCGGCTGGCGCAATTCCAGGTATTGGTCGACCATGGCGTTCAACAGCCGCAGCATCAACTCTTCCGGCGATGCCGGCAGGCGGTTGCCATGCGTGCCGCCGTCGCTTTTAAGCCTGAATTCCAGCAAACGATGCCTGGCCTGTTCTATCGTGCGGCTGCCGGCGGCGCGCACGGTCACCAGTACTTTTCCCATCAATAGAAACGACACCGGCAAGGTCGTCAGTTGATTCAGTGCGGCCGGCATTTTGCGCTTGACGCCGTTATCCGGCGCGTTGGATGCGGCGGTTTTATCGCTGAGCGCGAGTTTGCGGAACACCACCATTTCGTAATCTTGCGTCGCGTCGAAATACGAAGGGTGGTTAAGGTTGATGAGGTCTTTTAAATGCAAGTCGTAGATTTGCGTGCCGCTGATGCGCGTTACCTGGTCGCGCCAGAGTTCCGGGTCGGCGGCGACTTCATCGTGGCTGGCATCGAGCCAGAGGAAGCCGCCTTCGGCGTTCACTATTGCAGGGTTGAGTCGCGCTTGCGCATCGCCGATATGAAAAATATCCATCTGCTCCGCCCGCAGTTTTTACAGCGAGTGTTTCAACAGGCGGGCGACGTCGCGTGCGAAATAAGTCAGGATGCCGTCGGCGCCGGCACGCTTGAAGGCCAGCATGGATTCCATCATGGTCTTGTTGTGATCGAGCCAGCCGTTTTGCGCGGCGGCCTTGATCATCGCGTATTCGCCGCTGACTTGATACGCGAAGGTCGGCACCTTGAATTCATCCTTGACGCGGCGCACGATATCCAGATAAGGCATGCCCGGTTTGACCATCACCATGTCGGCGCCTTCGGCCAGATCGAGCGCGACTTCGCGCAGCGCTTCGTCGCTGTTGGCCGGATCCATCTGATAGCTGGCCTTGTCGCTCTTGCCGAGATTGACGGCCGAACCGACCGCATCGCGGAACGGGCCGTAAAACGCCGAGGCATACTTGGCCGAGTAAGCCATGATGCGGGTGTGAATGAAATCGTTGGTCTCCAGCGCGCTGCGGACCGCGCCGATGCGGCCATCCATCATATCGCTGGGCGCCACGATGTCGGCGCCTGCTTCGGCTTGCGTCAGCGCCTGGCGCACCAGCATCTCGGTGGTTTCATCGTTCAGGACATAACCGTCGGCATTGATCAGACCATCCTGGCCGTGGCTGGTGTAAGGGTCGAGCGCGACGTCGGCCAGGATGCCGAGTTCGGGGAAGCGGCTTTTCAATTCGCGGATGGCGCGCGGGATCAAGCCCTTGGAATTGGTCGCCTCTATGCCATCCGCAGTTTTCAGATGCGGGCTGATGGCCGGGAACAGCGCCATGACCGGGATGCCGAGCGCCACGCAGTCTTCCGCCACGCCCAGCAAGACATCGACCGAGACGCGCTCGACGCCTGGCATGGAGGCGACTTTTTCGCGCTGGTTAAGGCCTTCGATCACAAACACCGGATAGATCAGGTCGGCCGGCGTCACGATATTTTCACGCATCAGGGCGCGCGAGAATACATCCTTGCGCATGCGGCGCATGCGGATGGCAGGGAACAGGGTTGGTTTGTAATGGGACATGATGGAATAGAAAGATTTTTGCCGGTTAATGAAACTTTTCTAGAATTGCAACATCTTAATGCACAGCTTGGAGCGTGTTTCCATGCTTACCGCTACTCCTCCCTGAGCGGGCACCGCTCATTCCTGTTTGATGCGGTGTTATTGCCCCGGCATGCTGATGTATGTCGGGGCTTTTTTATGTCTGTGGTCCCGGTTCGTCTGCAGGCTGCGGTTCCGGCTCTCTATCCAGTCCGAGCAAATGCTGGATGGTCGCATCGGCTTCATCGATGCCTACGCGTTTCAATGCGGAAAATAGCTGCACCGTGAACGGGTAAGCTTCGCCATTCTGATCGACATAGCTGGCCAGCAGGGTCCTGGCTTGGCGTAGCGCGTTGGCGCATTCGTTGTTGTTCAGCTTGTCGGACTTGGTCAGGATGCAGTGGATAGGGCGGCCGGTAGGCGCGAACCATTCCAGCATCTGGATGTCGAGCTCGGTAAACGGGCGGCGCGCATCCATGATCAGCACCAGTGCCGCCAACTGGGTGCGGCGCTGCACATAGGCGCCGAGCAACTGGTTCCAGTGGTCTTTGGCGGCGCCCGGCACTTCGGCGTAGCCATAACCGGGCAAGTCCACCAGCAGCGCGCGGATTTCATCGACCCGGGTCTCATCCTTGCGGTGCTGGCCTACATGGGCGCCGCCTATCGAGAAGTAATTGATGTGCTGGGTGCGGCCCGGTGTTTTGGAGGCAAAGCAGAGTTTTTTTTGATTGCACAGGGTATTGATGGCGGTCGATTTGCCGGCGTTGGAGCGGCCGGCGAAAGCGATTTCCGGCACATGAGTGCGCGGCAGATCGCGCAAGTGATTGACCGTGGTAAAGAAGCGGGCTTGCCAGAGGATAGACATAGAGGAAAGGAATAATGGAAAAATGCAACAGATGGCAGTAAAAACGCTTGAAAGCTATTGTACAATAAGGGGTTAGGTATTGGGCAGCTACATCGACGTAGTCCGATACGGGTTTTGCCATCGCTATGATGCGCATCGACCCGCTTTATGCGCCGCCATCAGGGCAGATTTCCATTATTTAGTCTCAGGGTGTTTGAATGAACCGTGCTTTCTTACCGTTTTTGAAGTCCATCAGCATCGCAATCCTGGCGGTGTCTTCTTTTGCTTCCGTGGCGTACGCCAATGAAGGCGCCAAGCCTGCCAAGGCAGATACCGCCAAGGGCGAAGCAATCTACAACAACGGCGATGCGGCACGCGGCATCGTCGCCTGCGCTTCCTGCCACGGCGCGGCCGGTAATTCCACCATCACCGTCAATCCTAAGCTGGCGGGCCAGCATGAAGCTTACGTTGCCAAGCAACTCGATAATTTCAAGGGCGCCGACCGCAATAACGCCGTGATGACCACCTTCGCCAAGGCCATGAATGAAGACGATGTGAAAAACATTTCGGCTTACCTGGCGGCACAGAAATCCAAGCCGGGCGCGGCCAAGAACAAGGACATCGTCGAACTCGGCAAGCAAATTTACCGCGGCGGCATCGCCGAGAAAAACGTACCGGCCTGCGCCGGCTGCCATAGCCCGAACG
Source organism: Burkholderiales bacterium (assembly GCA_016196925.1). GTDB lineage: Bacteria > Pseudomonadota > Gammaproteobacteria > Burkholderiales > Burkholderiaceae_D > Undibacterium. The sequence continues at coordinate 23,163 of JACPWS010000035.1, forward strand.
GCGCCGGCATTCCTGCGCAATTTCCGCGCATCGCCGGCCAGCATCAGGATTACACGATTGCCCAGCTGAGCAATTTCCGTACCGGCATCCGCAAGAACAGCGCGCAGATGGTGACGATTTCCAAGCGCATGTCGGATGACGAGATGAAGGCGGTGGCCGATTACGTGGCAGGTCTGAAGTAATCTGCCGCGGTAAAAAAATAAAAATAATAAATGGAGGGGGTGGCGTTGAGCCATCCCCTTTTTTTTGGGAACGAATTCGGAGCAGTATGGATATCAAGACAGACGCCGAGATGGCGACAGACACCGGCGGCATGCAAATCGAAACGCGGCGGCGCTGGCTGGCCGATGTGGTGGAATTATTGTCGTCGATGCGCTTTGCGATCAGCTTGCTGACCTTGATCGCGATTGCTTCGGTGATCGGCACCGTGCTCAAGCAAAACGAGCCTATGCCGAATTACGTGAATCAGTTCGGGCCGTTCTGGTTCGAGATTTTCAATAAGCTCAGCCTGTATTCCGTGTATTCGGCCTGGTGGTTCCTTCTGATCATGGCCTTTCTGGTGCTGTCCACCAGTCTGTGCATCGTGCGCAATACGCCGAAGATGCTGAAGGACATGCGCAGCTGGCGCGACAACGTGCGCGAGCAATCCCTGCGCAATTTCCATCACAAGGCCGAGTGGCTGAGCGGCGCCGGGCGGCAACAAGCAGTGGCGCAAGTGACGCAGCATATCGCGCGCATCGGTTACCGTTACAAGCTGGTGGAAAAGGAAAATGCCACCCTGATCGCCGCCAAGCGCGGCGCCGCCAACAAATGGGGCTATATCTTTGCGCACAGTGCGATCGTGATTATCTGCCTCGGCGGCTTGCTCGATTCCGAGCTGCCTATCCGTTTCCAGCAATGGTTCATGGGCAAGGTGCCGTTCGAGGGCAACGGCATCATCGCCAAGATTCCGCCGCAGCACCGGCTGCCGCTGGCGAATCCTACGTTCCGCGGCAATACCTCGATACCGGAAGGCGCCAGCAGCAATACTGCCATCATTCAGCAACAGACGGGAGTGCTGATCCAGGATTTGCCGTTCACGATACAACTGAATAAATTCATCATCGATTACTACAGCACCGGCATGCCCAAGTTGTTTGCCAGCGAAGTCGTGGTCAGGGATCACGAAACCGGCAAGACGTTTCCGGCCACCATCAAGGTCAATCAGCCCTTGATTTACAAAGGCGTGGCGGTTTATCAATCGAGTTTCGAAGATGGCGGCAGCCGTCTGCAATTGGCGGCGCATCCTATGGTAGGAGACAGGGCGGATAGCTTCGCGCTGGCCGGCGAAATCGGCGGCAACACCGCCTTGCAAGGCGCGGGTGGCAATGATTACACGATAGAGTGGTCCGGTTTCCGTTCTTCTAACGTCGAAAATATGGCGCGCAACGGTGCCGATGTACGGGCGGTCGATGCCGGCAAAAGTTTTAACGCGCAATTCAGTGCCGATCTCGACAAGCATCTCGGTTCGGCCGCCAAAAACGCGAACAACAAGGACTTGAAAAACGTCGGCCCCAGCGTGCAATACAAGTTGCGCGACAAGACCGGCCAGGCGCGCGAATTCCACAACTATATGCAGCCTATGCTGCTGGACGGCGCCTACATGTTCCTGGCCGGCACACGCGATACGCCGGATGAAGCTTTCCGTTATCTGCGCATACCTGCCGACGATAACGACAGCGTCACGGAATGGATGCGCCTGCGCGCCGCCCTCAACAATCCCGCTTTGCGTCTGACCGCCGCACAACGCTATGCGCGCCGGGCCTTGCCGGACGCGAAGGCGAATGCAGGGCAATTGCAGGAGCAATTGGCGGAATCGGCCAAGAAAAGCCTGGCGATTTTTGCCGGCGACGGGCGGCAGGCCGGCTTTGTCGCGATTTCTAAATTTTTGGAACAAATCCCTGCGGCAGATCAAGGCAAGGCGGCAGATGTATTCATGAAAATATTGAACGGCAGCTTATGGGATTTATGGATGGCCGTACGCGAAAAAGATGGCTTGCCAGAGCTGGAACTGAACGATAAACATGCACACTTCCTGCAATTGGCGACCGGCGCGATTTCCGATGCCGCCTTTTACGGTGCGCCGGTCTATCTGCAACTGAAGGGCTTTGACGAAGTAAAAGCCTCGGTGCTGCAAGTGACGCGCTCGCCGGGCAAGAATGTAGTTTATTTCGGTTGCCTGTTGCTGGTGCTGGGCGTGTTTTCCATGTTCTATATCCGCGAACGCCGTTTGTGGATCTGGATCAGGGACGATGCGGCCGGCGCACACGCCTTGCTGGCGCTCAGTTCTCAGAGGAAAACGCTGGATTTCGAGAAAGAATTTCAGCAATTGAAAGCCGAGCTGGTGCACGCTGCGGTGCCCGCTTCCGCCGCTCTTTAAGTTGCGCCGGAACAGCGAACGCGTTAATCAACTACACTGTAGGGCGCACGTGGCTTGTGCTGCTGTTTGTTTAGGGACATAAGATGGAAATGACACAAAATTACGGCCCGTATCAAGGCTTTTTCAAGCGCCTGACGGTGCTCGACTGGCTGTATGCGACGGCGCTCGGCATGGCTTCCTTGTTTGCGCTGAGCCGTTTCGGCGCTTACATGGATATGTATGAGAAAGCCATCCTGTTATTGGCGGCCCCGACTTTCGCCTGGCTGGGCTGGCACTGGAAACCGGTGCGCGCGCTGTTGCTGGTGCTGGCGCTGCTGAGCCTGTTGACGATACAGTTGTACGGCGGCGCGCTGGAGCTGGCGAATCAGAAATTTTTCCTGAAATACCTGCTGTCCAGCCAGTCGGCCATCCTGTGGATGAGCACCCTGTTTTTCCTGTCCACCCTGTTTTACTGGGGCGGCTTGCTGGCGCGTTCCGACTTCGGTTCCTCGCTCGGTTCTGTCTTGTGCTGGGCGGCCGTCATCATGGGCTTCACCGGCATGCTGGTGCGCTGGTATGAATCGTATCTGGTCGGCAGCGATGTCGGCCATATCCCGGTCTCGAACCTGTATGAAGTGTTCATCTTGTTTTCCCTGATCACCGCGCTGTTTTATCTGTATTACGAACAACAATATGCGACCCGCCAGCTGGGGCCGTTTGTGTTGCTGGTGATTTCCGCCGCGGTCGGTTTCTTGCTGTGGTACACGGTCAGCCGCGATGCGGCCGAAATCCAGCCGCTGGTGCCGGCCCTGCAAAGCTGGTGGATGAAAATCCATGTGCCGGCCAATTTCATCGGCTACGGCACCTTTTCGCTGGCGGCGATGGTGGCGCTGGCCTACCTGCTGAAATCGCACGGCTGGCTGTCAGACCGTTTGCCGGCGCTGGAAGTGCTGGACGATGTGATGTACAAGGCGATCGCGGTTGGTTTCGCTTTCTTCACCATCGCCACCATCCTGGGCGCCTTGTGGGCGGCGGAAGCCTGGGGCGGTTACTGGTCCTGGGACCCGAAAGAAACCTGGGCCCTGATCGTCTGGCTGAATTACGCCGCCTGGTTGCACATGCGCCTGATGAAGGGCTTGCGCGGCCTGGTCGCGGCCTGGTGGGCGCTGGTCGGCTTGCTGGTGACCACCTTCGCTTTCCTGGGCGTGAACATGTTCCTGTCCGGTCTGCATTCCTACGGTACGCTCTGATCCAGACCAAAATTTTCAATCCTTTGTAAGGAACTGCAGCTAAAGCCGACTCATGAGAAACTAACAGCACAATCTGGCGTCTGACAGATGCCGGTTTGCTACTCTCACGGAGTCCATCATGTTGATCAAGCGCAGTCCGAATGGCATAGAGCTGCCTTTCTCCTCAGAAATTACGCCGCGCGCCGTGTTCGAGTCGCGCCGCGCGTTTATCCGCCAGCTGGCGCTAGGTTCTATCGCCGGCGGCGCCTTGCTGGAAATGGCTGCGCGCGAAGCGTTTGCGCAAGCGCCCGGCGCGCAAAAGCTGACGGCCGCCGTCAATCCCGCTTACGCGCTGTTAGAGAAAAAAACGGCGTACAAGGACGCCACCAGCTACAATAATTTTTACGAATTCGGCACCGACAAGGCCGATCCCGCCCGTTACGCCGGCTCGCTGAAACCGCGCCCCTGGACCGTCAGCATAGAAGGCGAAGTCAAGAAACCGATGGTGCTGGACCTGGATGGCTTGCTGAAACTGGCGCCGCTGGAAGAACGCATTTACCGCCTGCGTTGCG
>JACPWS010000036.1 GCA_016196925.1 Burkholderiales bacterium
AAGGCGGGTATGCTGGCATCGTGCAGCTGATGCAGGTTGTCTTCACTGTGGTAGCCGGCGTCCGCAGTAATCAAGGTTTGATCGGTACGCAAGGCATCGGTGGCACGGATCATCGGCAGCAAGGTGCTTTGCTCACTGCCCGAACCATGGGCTTTGGCGGCGACGATAATTTGATGTTGGCTGTCGACCGCGGCTACTGCAGCGCGGTAGGTTGGGCTAACGCTTTATCAGCCCAACGTTCTCAAGACAGCAGTATCTTGCGCACGGCATTGCGGAGCAAATTAATTTGCTCCAAGAGCAGGCCGCTTTTTCGGCTGGCGAGATTCACGGTGAAAAAATACGTGGCTTCGGGAATGTTGACGCGTCGATATCGCATCAAGGCTCCTCGTGAAATGTTGGGCTGATAAAGCGTTAGCCCAACCTACGTGCTAGAAGTTTACCTCCATTGGCATCGCAACATATAATCATGGCAACGTAAAACAATTTATGCGCAATGGCTAACATTGGCACTATTGATAATTTGCAATATTAATTTTAGGGGCTGATAGTGGGGATTTTTGACAAAGTAGGCCAAGACGATTTTGATCAGTATAGAAATCTGGTTCAGGTTGAGTTTGGGAAGTTGTACGCGGAGCTTGAGCAATATAGGAATATTACTCAAAGCCAATTTGGTAACTTACAGAATGAAATTCGCGCGAACGTAACCGCAACCGTGTCGGACGAAACAGCTCGTCAGGCTGCTGCTAACGCAATCACAAGTTCAAATAATATTAAAAACATTGAAATTTCTTTTGGTGACGCTTTAGCAGAAATAAATGGACTTCGGTCAGAGGCTGCGAACGAAATTGCTGTTGTTTCTGGAGTAAAAACTGACGCGGAATCTAATAGAACTGAACTCGAAAATATTCTTAACCAAGCACGCCAGAATTTTGCTGAACTGGTGGATAAGAAAAAAGTAATAGATGAGTCATCCGCTATTATCTCCGGAAAAGTTGAAGAATTTGACTCTTATTTAGAGCAGAGTAAAGATTTGCCTAACAGCCTCGAGGCGACTAGGGGCGTTTTGGGGGAGTGCAAGAAGTTGACTGATAGCATTCAGGGCTTATTGAACCACGCTGTCAAAAGAAAGGCTGAAATTGATGACCTCCATAAAGAAATATATGGCGAGGATATAAGTAATTCCGACGGAGTGGTTGAGCACGTTTCAGGATTAAAAGATGAGTTGGAAAATTCTTATAATGAACTATCAAAGAATGTATCTCTTCTTGATGGTGTTGCAAAAAAGTTATTGTTGGATGTGGGCTCGCAGTTTAACGAGTCGTTAAAGGTGAAGTTAGACGAGTTCCAAAATCTTTTGGACGCATCTAAGGGAAGGTTTGAAGCAGTAGATACTCAACTCACGGGGCTGCTTCCAGGAGGGATGGCAGCTGGGTTGAGTGCTGCCTATGAGGAAAAAAAGAATGATGAAATAAAATCATTAAAATCCTTTGATAATGCATTTAGATGGGCGATAGCAGGTATGGTGCTCATTTCGTCTATCCCGCTATGTATCGATATTTACTTGCTCGTCGGGAAGGATGTAGACCTAGTAAAAATTTTGAAGGATACGCCAACAATTATTCTGGCGATTTTGCCTTTGTATTTCCCGGTATTGTGGTTAGCTTATTCGTCGAATAAGAAGGCTAATCTATCTAAGCGACTGATTGAGGAATACACCCATAAATCGGTGCTTGGAAAGACGTTTTCGGGGCTGTCCAATCAAATTGAAACTCTTCAACACCAAGGAGTGGTTAAAGAGGAGTTGCGTACTAAATTATTATTTAATGTTTTACAGGTCAGCGCGGAAAATCCAGGTAAGTTGATAACGAACTATAGCAAATCTGACCATCCACTGATGGATGCATTGGAAAATAGCGTGAAACTTGCTGATTCGGTAAGTGCTCTATCCAAAATTCCAGGTTTCTCCGCGATTGCAAATAAGCTTGCGCAGAAAACAGATAATTTATTGAAAGAAAATACCAAAAAGGTCGAGGACGGTTTAGATACGCAAGATGTTATGGAAGCTGGTGAGCAAGAGCCCGCATGAAAACGGGGTCAGCAAGCGAAACCGGGATCAGTTCCTACGTTCCTACATCCCTACATTTTCTTTAATGATTTTCAGGAATGCCCTTGAAGCTAGCGGATGCATTTTTATATTTTAAAACCAGGCCCCGGAGCTGCCGCCTGGCAGTCCGGAGGCACGGTTTGCGCTTTACTCCGCAAATAACTTATCGTAAGCCGCCAGCAGGGTCTGGTGCATGGCGCTGCCTTGCATGTCGGCGCCCAGTTCGACCAGGCTGAAGAAGCGTTCGCTGCGGTCCAGCAGGGCTTCGGCCAGTCTGAGGGTTTCGGCGCCGTACAGCAGGATCAGCGGGCGCTGGTAGTTGTCGCTGTCTTCCAGCTTCAGGATGCTTTCTATGCAGCGGTACACCAGGCGGCGTTCTTTGCTGAGGTCGTTGAAGTGGTGGATCCAGTCGCAGCCTTCCAGAATCGCTTCGGTGTCGCCCACGGCCAGCGCCAGCAGGGTTTTCAGTTCGCCTATGCGCAGCTGTTTCCATGGCGTGCCGACTGGAATCGCCAGGCCGAGGATTTCCCACAGCGGGCGCTCATCGTTCAGGTTCATGGTTTGCAGCTCTTCCAGCAGGGCGGCGCATTCGGCTTCGCTCAGATCATGCAGGCGCACCAGGGCCGGGCGGATCTGGTTGCCTATGCTGTTGTTTTCCCATTCCAGGTCTTCCACCGGATAGATTTCCGACATGCCGGGCACCAGGATGCGGCAGCTGTAGGCGCCTTGTTCCTCGAAATCGGCGACGTAGATGTCGCGCTTTTCGGCGTGAATCGCGTCCACCAGCCAGGCGTAATCTTCGGCCGTGGTGCTGCTGAAGTTCCAGTCGGCGAATTCGAAATCGGGCTCGTCGCCCAGGAAATCCCAGGCGATCACGCCGCTGGAATCGACGAAGTGGATTTCCAGATTCGCCACCGCATTGATCTCGTCCATGTCGAAACCAGGCTCGGGGAAGCCTTCCAGCGTATCCAATGCGCGGCCTTGCAGCAATTCGGTCAGTGCGCGTTCCAGCGCGATCTCGAAGCGCGGGTGGGCGCCGAAGCTGGCGAAGATGCCCTGATCTTTAGGATGCAGCAGGGTCACGTTCATCACCGGATATTTGCCGCCGAGCGAGGCGTCGCGCACTACGATGCCGAAGCCGGCCGCGCGCAGGCCGGCGATGCCGGCCGCGATGCGCGGGTAGCGCGCGATGACTTCATCCGGTACTTCCGGCAGGCACAGGCCTTCGCTGATGATGCGGTATTTGATGTGGCGCTCGAAAATCTCGGACAGCGCCTGGCTGCGCGCTTCCATCATGGTATTGCCGGCCGCCATGCCGTTGCTGACGTACAGGTTGCCGATGATATTCACCGGGATGTAGGTCTCTGCGCCCGGTTTGTCACCATTTTGCAGACGCAAATAGGGCAGGGCGCAGATGCCGCGTTCCACATTGCCGGAATTCAGGTCGACCAGCACTTCGGCGTCGATTTCGCCGTCCGGGTTGTAGAAATCGTGCAGCTCGGGGTTCAGCAATTCCAGCGGCCAGCTGCCGTCTTCATTCGGGGTGAACCAGCGCTCTTGCGGGTAATGCACAAAGGTCTTGTTGGCGCGGGTTGCGCCCAGATAGAAGTGGGTCCAGAAATAATGGGTGCCGAGGCGCTCCATGAATTCGCCCAGCGCACTGGCGCGCGCGGCCAGCTCGGTGCCGCCCTTGCCGTTCGCGAACAGCATAGGGCATTCGTGATCTTTGACGTGCACCGACCAGATGCCTTCGATCTCGTTCAGCCAGGACGATTCGTTCAGCACAAAGCCGCGCGCCGCGAGCTTGGTTTGCATGGTGCTGATGGTGGATTCTAGCGAGGCGTCTTTGCCGGGAATAAAGTGTGCGGTTTGCATGGTCGTTTTGCGTGAAATGAAAAGAATGGGCGCAATCTACACTAAAGCGTGGCGTTTGACTGTTAATTTTGACGATCATGAAAAATTGCCTAGCTCTTTCTGTAAGTACGAAGATGTTGGCGATAAACAGGCTTGGCTTGCGTTAAACGCTGTTATTGCACTGTGCTAGGTGCAAACCCTCAGCCGGCGCGGTTCTAATCAACGCACAATGTTTGCAATGTCATCCCAGCGTGCCTTTAGCTGGGATCCAGCGACTTTCGAGACTTACTAATAACGGTGCAAGGACTCCTTGCACGGATTCCGGCTTGAAGCATGCCGGAATAACGGTTTGAAGGGTGTCCGTAAATTAATGTGCAGCCGTATTTTGAGAGAACAAGGTTTAAACCAAACAGAGCCGATAAACGCCCACGTCGCGCAAGGCTATCTGAGGATTTGGCCCTGTTTTGCGCTAGACTTGTGCAAATTGAATGGAGAATTACATGAGCCTCAGCGTAGAAGACATCAAAGCCGCCTTATCCCAGGTGACAGACCCGAATACAGGCAAAGACCTGATTTCCAGTAAATCCGCCAAAAACATCCAGCTGAATGGCGCGGATGTGGCGCTGGACGTGGAGCTGGCCTATCCTGCCAAGAGCCAGTTTGAGCTGATACGCAGCAGCGTGCTTGCCGCCCTGCGCGCCTTGCCGGGCGTGGGCAATGTCAGCGTGAATATCAGCTCCAAGATCGTGGCGCATGCGGTGCAGCGCGGCATCAAGCTGATGCCGAATGTCAAAAACATCATCGCGGTGGCGTCCGGCAAGGGCGGGGTCGGTAAATCGACCACCGCCGCCAATCTGGCGCTGGCGCTGGCGGCCGAAGGGGCTGCGGTCGGTATCCTGGATGCCGATATCTACGGGCCTTCGCAGCCTATGATGCTGGGGATTTCCGGCCGCCCGGAAACGGTGGACGGCCAGACCATGGAGCCGCTGGAAAACCACGGCCTGCAAGTCTCGTCTATCGGCTTCATGATAGACCCGGACGAACCGATGGTGTGGCGCGGCCCGCTGGTCACGCAAGCCCTGACGCAATTGCTGAGCCAGACCAACTGGCGCGACCTCGATTACCTGATCGTCGATATGCCGCCCGGCACCGGCGATGTGCAGCTCACGCTGTCGCAAAAAGTGCCGGTGACCGGCGCCGTGATCGTCACCACCCCGCAAGACATCGCCTTGCTGGATGCGCGCAAGGGGCTGAAGATGTTCGAGAAAGTCGGCATCCCTATCCTCGGCATTATAGAAAACATGAGCACCCATATCTGTTCGAATTGCGGCCATGCCGAAGCGATCTTCGGTGAGGGCGGCGGCGCCAAGATGTGCGCCGAATACGGCGTCGATTTTCTCGGCGGCTTGCCGCTGACCATGGCGATACGTCAGCAAGCCGATTCCGGCAAGCCGACCGTGGTGGCCGAGCCGGACGGCCAGATCGCCGCGATCTACAAGGAAATCGCGCGCAAGCTGGCAGTCAAGGTGGCGGAAAAAGCCAAGGACATGACGAGCAAGTTCCCTAGCATCACTATCCAGCACACCTGATGAGCGATTCCACCGATCTGCGCTATATGCAAATGGCGCTGGCGCTGGCTGCGCGCGCCACCATAGCAACCTCGCCCAATCCCAAGGTCGGCTGCGTGCTGGTTAAGGATGGGCAAGTGATAGGCCAGGGCTGGACCCAGCCGGTCGGGCAGGCGCACGCCGAGGTGCAAGCCTTGCGCGATGCGGGGGCGCAAGGACAAGACCCGCGTGGCGCCACTGCCTACGTCACGCTGGAGCCCTGCAGCCATTACGGCCGCACCCCGCCTTGCGCGAACGCCCTGATAGCCGCCGGCGTTAGCCGCGTAGTGGCGGCGCTGCAGGACGCCAATCCGCAAGTGGCCGGCAACGGCCTGGCCATGCTGCGCGCGGCCGGTATCGCGGTCGAATGCGGTTTGCTGGCTAGCGAAGCGCGTGAAATGAACCTCGGCTTTTTCAAGCGCATGGAAAGCGGCCGCCCCTGGGTGCGGCTGAAAGTCGCCGCCAGCCTGGACGGTGTCACCGCCTTGGCTAACGGCCATAGCCAATGGATCACCGCGCCCGAGGCGCGCCAGGACGGCCACCTGTGGCGCGCGCGTGCCGACGCCATCCTGACCGGCATAGGCACGGTGCTGGCCGATGACCCGCAAATGAATGTGCGCGGAGTGGAAACGTCACGGCAGCCTAAGAAATTCGTAGTCGACACCTGGCTGCGCCTGCCGCCGGCCGCCAAACTGCTGCAAGACGGCGGCGCGACCGTGGTCTGTGCCCAGCCCGACCCGCGCAAGCAAGCGGCGCTGCAAGCTGCCGGCGCCGAAGTGCTATACCTGCCCGGCCCGCACGGCCGCGTGAATTTGCCCGAGTTGATGCTTGAGTTAGGCCGCCGCCAGGTCAACGAAGTCCACGTGGAAGCCGGTGCGATCCTGAACGGCGCGCTGATAGAGCAGGGTTGCGTGGATGAATTGCTGATTTACCTGGCGCCGAAGCTGCTCGGTGACGGCGCGGGTTTGTTTGCCTTGCCGGAGTTGACGCAAGTCGATCAGGCCAGGGTGGTGCGCTTTCATCAGGTGCAGCAGCTTGGGGAGACTTTGAGGGTGTTGGCGCGGTTTGGGTAGTGATATGTTGTTTGACCGAAAACCTCGAATTCGTCATTCCGGCGCAGGCCGGAATCTAGTGACGTGATAACCAAAAGACGCTGGATCCCTGCCTGCGCAGGGATGACGACTTTACAATTGCGGCTTAGTGGGATGAGCGTAAGGGGGGGGCAAGCGAACTATTTCGAAAAACCTTATTAGCCACGAACCCTTATTTCTGTTCAGGCATATTAAAAAAGTTGTGCTATGAATGTTTCCACAAAAATTGGTATTCCCGACTACGAGTTCCGCGTCGTGTTTGGACATACTAAGATTGACTATGATCCGAACAAGGAGGGAACCAATCGAAAGAAGCACGGCTATTCGCTTGAAAGTGCGGTTCATATTCTTGAACGCTCGCTTCTGCCAAGCATGAATCCAAAACGACACGCCGTAAGCGACCCATTCCTCAAAAACGGAGAAATGCGACATATGCATTTGTGCGTTGATGACAGTGATAACGTCGTTCTGATGGTAACTACTATGCTTCCAGATGAAACTGTGAGAATCATCTCTTTCCGCAAGGCCCACAAAGACGAGAGAGAGCTTTCGGCGGCTAACTATGGATATGCATAAGGCGTAACGCTAGCCGTAAAGTAGGGCGTCCAGCGTAGCGTATTGCGCCGTATGGTAGTTTTACTGACGGTGCAATGCGGCTGCGCCTGATTGCACCCTACCAATTCGCGGTGGTCATGCCTGAACCTTGCCTGGTGCCGTCGCGCCAAAGAAAAAAGCCCGTCGAGAAAACTCAACGGGCTTCAACTGGTCGGAGTACAAGGATTCGAACCTTGGACCCTCTGCTCCCAAAGCAGATGCGCTACCGGGCTGCGCTACACTCCGAAAAACGGTACAACTAAGCTTGTATTTCAATATTAGGCCAGATCGCTATCGTTTCAATAGCCAGATCCGAACTTTTTGAAATAGGGGATCGTCTTTGACGATCCAGGTAAATTTGGTCGGAGTACAAGGATTCGAACCTTGGACCCTCTGCTCCCAAAGCAGATGCGCTACCGGGCTGCGCTACACTCCGAAGACCCAAATCTTACCCTTGAGGCCGCCGGCTGTCAAGCGTTTCGGCATTCCGGTCGAGTGAGTCAGCCCGTTCACAGCGTTTTGCCGCTCTCGAAATACCGCCGCTCGCCGGTCTGCGGGTCGTCGAAAGCGAGCGATTTCGCCAGCAATTGCAAGGGCGCCGAGAAATCGTCGCCTTTGCAGGGCAGGGCGACCGGGTAAAAGCTGTCGTTAACGATAGGGGCGCCGAGACTGGCCAGGTGCAGGCGCAGCTGGTGCTTCTTGCCGGTCACCGGTTGCAATTCGTAAAGCCATAAGTCGCCGCGCCGTTCCAGCACGCTGATCAGGGTTTCCGAGTTCGGCGCGCCTGCCACTTCTTGCATGACGAAGAAGCGCCCGGTGTCTTCTTCCATGCGGCTGCGGTAAGTCAGCGGGAATTGCCGTTGCGGCAGGGCGGGCGCCAGTGCATGGTAAGTCTTGTTCATGCTGCGCTGCCGGAACAGCCCTTGATACAGGCCGCGCGTGGCCGGATTGTGTGAAAACAGCATGACGCCGGCGGTTTCGCGGTCGAGCCTGTGGATGGGAGTCAGATGTTCGAGGCCGGTGCTTTTCTTGAGGCGTACCAGCAGGGTTTCGTGCAAGAAACGGCCGCTAGGCGTCACCGGCAGGAAATGCGGCTTGTCGACCACCAGCAAGTCCTGATCCTGATGCAGGATTTGCGCGGCAAACGGAATCGGTGTTTCGCCCTCCAGTTCGCGGTAGTACCAGATGCACATGCCGCGCCGCACCGGGCTGGTGGCGTGCAGGGGCATGCCGTGTTGATCGACGACTTCGTTTTTTGCCAAGCGCGTCAGCCAGGTGGTTGGGCTAATCTCCGGAAAATGTGCCGTCAAAAACGCCAGCAGATTATCCCAGCGCCCCTCGGGTAGCCAGATATAGCTGGGAGCGACGCCATCGCGCACGGGGAGCGGCGGAGTCGGGGCGGGAGGGCGAAGGCGGGTCACAGCTGGGATCTTAATTTGCTAAACTCGTGCAATACTAACACGCTGAGCGGCGTTGCCGTGTCGCGTGTCCGACGTCTGCGGCGCGGATGACATGCCGTGATACTCATCGCAATTCGCTCGCAATTTAAGATACTCCCACTTATTTTTAGTGAAATCTGCTTGCCGCCAGCGTATTTAAAGGCGCAAAAAAATATACTGGCGGGGAGTATATTTGAAGCTTAAACACTTTTTTGCCGGAAAATTGCCATGCTCGCCATTTCTTCATTGCCGCAGTTGACGCAAGCCACTGCGGAATTGACCAGGGTAGTCGAGGCCACCGACGAGCGCGGCCGCGTGTCGCTGATCGCGATTCCGGCCGAGCGCCCGTTGACCGTGTATCTGGACAAGCGCGAGCTGGTCACCCTGATGACCATGGGCGGCAATCCGGAAGCGCTGGTGCTCGGCTATTTGCGCAACCAGCGCCTGATCCGCGCGCTGGACGAAATCAAGGCTATCCAGGTCGATTGGGAGGTTTCTGCGGCAGCGGTCACCACCCGCCACGGCGTGGCGCGCCTGGCCGAGCGCACCGCGCAACGCGTGGTCACGACCGGCTGCGGCCAGGGTACGGTGTTCGGCGGCCTGATGGATGAAGTCGATCAGATTGCCTTGCCGGCCGAAGCAAGCCTGCGCCAGTCCGCGCTGTACCGCATCATCGACGCGATACGGGTGCAGCCGTCGATCTACAAGCAAGCCGGCTCGGTGCATGGCTGCGCGCTGTTTTCCGCCGCCGGCGAATTGCTTTATTTTGTGGAGGATGTGGGTCGCCACAATGCGGTCGACGCGATCGCCGGCAAGATGTGGCTGGACGGCGTGGAGGGCGGCGACAAGATTTTCTACACCACCGGCCGCCTGACTTCGGAAATGGTGATCAAGGGCGCGCAGATGGGCATTCCCATCCTGTTGTCGCGTTCCGGTACTACCGAAATGGGGCATCAGGTGGCGCAGCAACTGGGCATGAGCCTGATCGCGCGCTGCACCGGCCGGCACTTTTTGTTGTTGACGCATCCGCAACGGCTGGTGTTTGAGCTGGACGAGGCCGGCACACCGACAACGCCGGCGCTGGCCCCGCTGTGAGCCGCCAAGTATCTTCCCTGGTGCTAAACCGGTAAAATGGCGGTTTTAACCTTATTCGCCTAGGTTGTCGCAGATAGTATAGCGGCGCCGGCGCGCTTGATTCCATGACTGTCCGCACCCGTTTTGCCCCCAGCCCGACCGGCTATCTCCACGTCGGCGGCGCCCGTACCGCCTTGTTTGCCTGGGCTTACGCCCGTCATTTCGGCGGCACTTTCGTGCTGCGCATAGAAGATACCGACCTCGAACGTTCGACCCCGGCCGCCGTGCAGGCGATTCTGGACGGCATGAACTGGCTCGGCCTGCAGCACGACGAAGGTCCGTATTACCAGATGCAGCGCATGGAGCGTTACCGCGCCGTGCTGGCGCAAATGCTGGAGCAGGGCACGGCCTACCATTGCTATTCCTCGCCGGAAGAAGTCGAGGCGATGCGCGAACGTCAACGTGCGGCCGGCGACAAACCGCGCTACGACGGCACCTGGCGCCCCGAGCCGGGCAAGACTCTGCCGGCCGTGCCGGAGGGGCGCAAGCCGGTGATCCGCTTCAAGAATCCGTTGGACGGCGAGGTCAGCTGGAACGACGTGGTCAAAGGCCAGATCACCATCAGCAACCGCGAGCTGGACGATCTGGTAATCGCGCGTCAGGACGGCACGCCGACTTACAATTTCTGCGTCGCGGTGGATGACTGGGATATGCAAATCACCCACGTGCTGCGCGGCGACGATCACGTCAACAACACCCCGCGCCAGATCAATATCCTGAATGCACTGGCTGCACCGCTGCCGCTGTACGGCCACATGCCGATGATCCTGGGCACCGACGGGCAAAAGCTGTCCAAGCGGCGCGACGCCGTCAGCGTGATGGATTTCGCCGACAAGGGTTACCTGCCGGAAGCCATGCTGAACTATCTGGCGCGCCTGGGCTGGAGCCACGGTGACGATGAGATTTTCTCGATGGAGCAGATGTGCTCCTGGTTCGACCTGACGCATTTGTCCGGCTCGGCCGCGCAATTCAATCCGGAAAAACTGAACTGGATCAATAACCACTACATCAAGAGCGCCGACAATCAGCGCCTGGCCGACTTGGCGCTCCCGCAAATGCTGAAGGACGGCGCCGTATTCGACAACGCGCCGGAGCTGGCCGCTGTGATCGCCCTGTTCAAAGAGCGCGCCAATACCACTGTCGAGCTGGCGCAGGCCGCGATGCTGTTTTACCGCCAGCCGGCCGCCGATCCCGCCTTGTTGCAGCAGCACGTGACGGACGCCGTGTTGCCGGCCTTGCGCCAGTACGCCGCCGCTTGCGCCACGGTAGAGTGGAACAAGGCCGCGCTGGCGGCTTTGCTGAAGCAGACCCTGGCCGAATTCGGTCTGAAGATGCCGCAACTGGCCATGCCTCTGCGCCTGCTGCTGACCGGCCAATTGCAGACACCGTCCATCGATGCCGTGATCGAGTTGTTCGGGCGTGAAGTCGTATTGCAGCGTCTGGCCGCGATTGCTGCATAGAAAAATCGGGAAATCGAAGCCGGGGGGCTTTACAGTGCAGTAACTATCCCCTATAATCTCGTTTCTGTTCTGCAGCACTGGGGGTATAGCTCAGCTGGGAGAGCGCTTGCATGGCATGCAAGAGGTCAGCGGTTCGATCCCGCTTACCTCCACCAACAAACTATTGTTGAGCCGGCAGCAGAACATAACTTGTTGTCCCCAACATCACCCTTTCACGGTGAGTACAGGGGTTCGAATCCCCTTGGGGACGCCAATAAATCCAACGTATCGTACGGTTTTTATTGAGGACAACAAGTTAAGGTGTGACTCCTTTGTCACGGACAGTTTTGTCCCCATCGTCTAGAGGCCTAGGACATCACCCTTTCACGGTGAGTACAGGGGTTCGAATCCCCTTGGGGACGCCAGCATATTCTCTTAGAGAAAACAAAAAAGCCTTGAGAAATCGAGGCTTTTTTGTTTTCGATTTCAGCTATACCTTCCGATATCGTTATCCGCTCAGCGCCATGCATGCCCAGCCTGGCGCCGGTTTGCCTTGCGCGAGCGGCGTGATGAGCTGATTAACATCCGTGTATTTTTCATGTTAGGATAAATTTATCCGTTGCTGCGCGGCGAGTGGCATGCGCATATCGCCGGCAACGAGCTGGCGGGCTGGCCAAACACCCCGGAAATTTCGATCACCACTGGCAAGGAGCGTAATCGTGGCACTTTATTTTATTGAGGCAGTCCGTCTGGATAGTAAAAACCAGCGTGTGCAAAGCGTGCTTTGGGGAAAAAGCCGCGGTGGCGAGGTGAATGTGCCGGCTTATGTGGCGGAGCCGGCTGCAGTGCCGGTAGGCGCCGTGATCGATGCGATCAGCGCCGGCGACGAAGTGGTCAGCAAATTCACCATCAACGGCTGCGCCAGCATGGGCGCTTCGTTGTGCATGAAGCAGTACGAGGACGGCAGCATAGGCGTGGAGACTGTCGAATCCGAAGACGGGCGCAAGCTGCAGGATTTGCCGCGTTTCTGAGTCGTCGTCCGGTGCCGGCACAAGTTCGTTGTAGTTAAATGACGCGCACAGCGGCGGCAACTTTGCTACACTAGCCGCCTGATATATTTAACATCGGTCCGCTCATGAAAATTCTTCCTGCTCTGCTTGCTGGTCTGCTGCTTACTTCCCCCTCTATCTTCCCCGCCTTTGCTGCCGACCAGGCTGGCGCCGCCCATGCCGGGCAGGCCGGCATAGACTGGCGCAAGGATAATAACGTCGATGCCGCATTTGCACTGGCCAAGGCCAGCAATAAGCCCTTGTTCCTGTATTGGGGCGCGGTCTGGTGCCCGCCTTGCAACCAGGTCAAGGCGACCATTTTCAACCGCCAGGAATTCATAGAAAAATCGCGCCATTTCATTCCCGTGTATCTGGACGGCGATAGCCCGGGCGCGCAAAAATTCGGCGCGCAATTCAAGGTGCGCGGTTATCCGACCATGATCCTGTTCAAGCCGGACGGCAGCGAGATTACGCGCTTGCCGGGCGAGGTCGATGCCGAGCGTTATCTGCAAGTGCTGACGCTGGCCCTGAATACCTCGCTGTCGGTGCAGGATACGCTGAAAGTCGCGCTGGCCGGCGGCAAGAATCTGAAAGAGCAAGACTGGAGTTTGCTGGCCGATTATTCCTGGGACGATCCCGAGCAAAAGCTCGTCAACGGCAAGGACGTTCCCGCCACCCTGTTGCGCTTGTCGGAACTCAGCCCGGCCGGCGCGAACGCGACCCGTTTGTATCTGCGCGCCTTATATGCCGCCGCCGGCGCCAAACCGGGGCAGACGGTGCCGGCGCCAGACAAGGCGGTGGCGAGCGACAAGCTGGTCAAGGCCTTGTCCGACGCCAGGCTGGCGCGCGACAACATGGACCTGGTGACCGGCGCCGCGGCCGAGCTGACCGAATATATGACGCCGCCTAAATCCGAAGCCAGAAACAAGCTGGTCAAGGCATGGAATGCGGCGCTGGTCAGGCTGGCGGACGACGCGACTATCTCCAAGACCGACCGGCTCGGCGCCATCGGCGCCCAGGTCGCGCTTGCCAGCCTGGATAACGCCAAGCCGGACGCGGCCTTGCAAAAAGAAGTGCAAAAACGGGTGGCGCTGATCGAGCAGGCGACGACCGACGCCTATGAGCGCCAGTCCGTTGTCAATACGGCGGCGCATGCCTTGGGCGACGCCGGCTTGCTGGACGATTCGGATGCCTTGCTGAAGGCGGAGTTGAAGCGTTCGCATTCGCCTTATTACTTCATGTCCACGCTCGGCGCCAATGCCAAAAAGCGCGGCGACAAGGCGGCCGCCGCTAACTGGTACGAACAAGCGTATAACGCCGCCAAGGGTCCGGCCACGCGCCTGCAATGGGGCTCCAGCTACGTCAGCAACCTGGTCGATCTGGCGCCGGCTGAAGAAGCGCGCATAGAAAAAGCGGTGCACAGCGTATTGCTGGAATTGTCCAGGGTGGAAAACGCCTTTTACGAACGCAACCGCGCTTATCTGGACAAGATGGGCAAGAAGCTCAACGAATGGAACAAGGATGGCAAGCACCAGGCCGCTTATCAGAAAGTGCGCGGCCAGCTCGAGGGTATCTGCGCCAAGCTGCCGGTCAACGATCCGCAGAAAGCGGCTTGCCAGGGCGTGCTGGCAAAGTCTTGAACCGAGTAAGTCTTACGCAAAAACGCGGCCGTATCAGCGGGCGCTTTTTTTTCGGGCCTGAACTGGTGGGCGAAGGTGAATTCGTCGGTTCTTGCCGCGTACTTCAAGCCTTTGCGCATGGCTCAGCTCGCGGACTGGTGATGCAAGGGCAGCGCGGCGTAATCTTTGAGCGCGAGCGCCGCCTGTCTGGCGAAATCTTCCCGTTGCGCTGCATCGACCGATGCCAGCGCCGATTGCACCAACTGGTCCAGCGCGGGATTGCTGCATTTGCCCCAGTTCCAGCTACCCCAGCCGGTTTCCGGATTGGGCGTGCCGAGCACGGTGCGGAAGGCGAAATCGCCGGCCAGCGAGCCCCAGCCGAGCAGGCCCATGCTGAATTCGCTCTTTCCCGCCTTCGGAAAATACACCGCCAGCGGCAAGGTCTCGCCCCGGGTCTGTATGCCGATGCGGCTGAGAAACTGGGCGTCGGTCTGCACCACTTGTTCATCGCTGATATAGCGCTTATTCGGGCCGTGGATGGTCAGGGCGAAGCCGTTGGGGGAGCCGGCTTCCGCCAGCAATTTTTTTCTGTGCGGGATCGTAAGCCTCGACCTTGACGCTATGTTATAGCCGAAAATGCCGGGTGCCACGATATTCGAGTCCGGCACCGCCAGCCCTTCCAGCACGCGTTCGCTTAGGAGCTATGAAAAAATAAGTGCTACGTTTGGGTGGTTCTGGCGGGATGCGATGCAAGCCGGTTCATGCGCATAGCGATGACTGTCGCTAAAAGACCGGGGGCGAAAAAAGAAGTTTAAAAAGCAGTTTAACCGGTTGATTGTTCTGCTCGGAATCCTTTACCACACACGATAGTGTTGTTGATCGTTGTCATCTATTCGGCATTCGCGGCTTTGCCTGATAATGTTATTTGCGCAATACAACCTTAGGTTGTCGAAATTTCTGCGGCGGTGGCAATCAAATCGCCCAGCCATTCTTCCTGCAAACGGTCGGCCGGAGCCGAGATTGAGGGGCCGGCGATCATCTTGTCTCTGTCGTCGCGGATGCGGGCGACCTTGCTGCGCGCGCCTAGCTCCATTTTTATGGTCGCGCGTATAGACGTGTTCGCGCACGGTGGCTAATTC
>JACPWS010000037.1 GCA_016196925.1 Burkholderiales bacterium
ATCGTTCTTCTTGGGTCAGGTGTGTGTATTTCGTCATCGGCAACTTTCGACTGGCAGGTCAAAAAGCCCATGCTATCGCATCTGGCCCTTCTTCCTACTGCTAGATTGCACTTCGTATCTGAATCTAGGGACGACAGCTTGATTTTTACTGATACTCCCTGATTTTATGAATTTTTCGGGGCGATTCGGAGTGCCTGGCGGACCGCGCGGCGGGCGTCGTCCCGCACCCGGCAGAGCGGAGAATTCTTGAAATAAAATAATACGATCGTACTATTTTGCGGTATAGTCATTGCCGCAGCCTTCGCTACGATGCAACACTACTCGGCCCAGCCTAGGCAGGGGCCGGCACCCAGCGGCATTTCAACCATAGGAAGAAACATGAGCGCAGAATATCAAGTGAACGGCCAGATCGCCGTGATTACCCTGAATAACCCGCCGGTCAACGGCCTCGGTCATGCGACCCGCAGCGCGGTCGTGGCTGGCGTGCAGCAGGCGTTGCAGGATGAGGCGGTGAAGGCCATCGTCATCACCGGCGCCGGCAAGGCGTTTTCCGGCGGCGCCGATATCAAGGAATTCAATTCGCCGAAAGCGCTGGCCGAACCTAGCCTGCACACGCTCATTAATGTCGTCGAAAACGCTGAAAAACCGGTGATCGCCGCGATCCACAGCGTGTGCATGGGCGGCGGCCTGGAACTGGCTTTGGGCTGCCATTACCGGATCGCTTCCGCCGGCGCGCAAATCGCGCTGCCGGAAGTGAAGCTCGGCATCTTGCCCGGCGCCGGTGGCACCCAGCGCCTGCCGCGCGTGCTCGGCCTGGAAATGGCATTGAATATGATCGTTTCCGGCAACCCCGTCGCTTCCGAAAAGCTGGCCAGCACGGCCTTGTTCGACCAGATGGCCGACGGCGATTTGCTGATTGCGGCGCTGGCGTTTGCGGACAAAGTGGCCGGGCTGCGCCCGCTGCCGCGCGTGCGCGACCTCCGGGTCGATTATCCAAATTCGGAAGTCTTCCTGCAACTCTCGCGCGATACGGTCGCCGCCATGGCCGGGCCTTTCCCGGCGCCGCTGAAATGCGTGGAAGCGGTGGCGGCGGCCGCCAACAAGAAATTCGACGACGGCCTCAAGGTCGAGCGCGAGCTGTTCCTGCAGTTGGTGCAAACCACCGAATCGAAAGCCTTGCGCCACGCCTTCTTCGGCGAGCGCGCCGCCAGCAAATTGCCGGATGTGCCGGACGATACGCCCATCCGCGCCATCAAGACGGTGGCCGTGATCGGCGCCGGCACCATGGGCGGCGGCATCGCGATGAATTTCGCCAACGCCGGCATCCCGGTCACCATCCTGGAAATGCAACAGGAAGCGCTCGACAAGGGCCTGGCGACGATACGTAAAAATTATGAAAACACCCTGAAGAAGGGCAAGCTGACGCAAGAAAAATTCGAGCAGCGCGTCGGCCTGATCGGTGGCACGCTGTCTTACGATGCGATCGCCCAGGCCGATCTCGTGATCGAAGCGGTGTTCGAAGACATGGGCGTCAAGCAGCAGGTTTTCAAGCGGCTGGACGAAGTCATGAAAACGGGCGCCATCCTGGCATCGAATACTTCTACGCTCGATCTGGATAGTATCGCCGCCTTCACCGGACGCCCGCAAGACGTGGTCGGCATGCATTTTTTCAGCCCCGCCAATGTCATGAAACTGCTGGAAATCGTGCGCGGCAAACAGACCGCCAAAGACGTGCTGGCCACGGTCATGGCGCTGTCCAAGAAGATCAAAAAGACCGGCGTGGTGTCCGGCGTATGCGACGGTTTCATCGGCAACCGCATGATAGAGCAATACAGCCGTCAGGCCGGCTTCTTGCTGGAAGAAGGCTGCACGCCGGAACAAGTCGATAAGGCGGTGGAAAATTTCGGTTTCGCGATGGGCCCGTTCCGCATGGGCGATCTGGCCGGCAACGATATAGGCTGGTATATACGCAAGCGCCGTTACCTCGAACAGCCGCAGATCGGCTATTCGAAAACCGCCGACCTCTTGTGCGAAATGGGACGCTTCGGACAAAAGAGCGGCGCCGGCTGGTACGACTACCAGGCGGGCGACCGCAAGCCTTACCCTTCGCAAGTCGTGAGCGACATGATCATCCGGCATGCGGCCGAACTGGGCATAACGCGCCGCAAGATTTCCGACCAGGAAATCGTCGAGCGGCTGGTGTATGCGCTGGTGAACGAAGCCGCCCGCATATTGGAAGAGGGCATCGCCACCCGCGCATCGGACATAGACATGGTCTACCTGAGCGGCTACGGCTTCCCGCTGCACCGCGGCGGCCCGATGTTTTATGCCGACACCGTAGGTTTGCCCAAGGTCTTGACGGCGATGGAGGAATACGCCCGCGGCCGCCATGGCGACGCCTGGAAAGCGGCGCCTTTGTTGCTGAAATTGGCGGCAGAGGGCAAGAGTTTCAATTAAGCGCATGGGCGCGCCCACCCGAAAAGGCAGCGCTATCAGCCGTGCTTTTTTGATTTTTTCGATCGATGAAATGCCGCACTGGTCGGCGACCCCGAGGAATCTTGATGGAAAATTGTGAAACTGCTGTGCGCCAGACGCTGGAAGCTGCGCTCGATTTGCAGCGCCGGGCGTATTTTGCGCATCCCGTGCCCAGCCTGGCCGAGCGCCGCGCCGACTTGCGCACGCTGCAGCGCTTTGTGCGCGACCATAAACAAGCGTTGTGCGACGCCATCAGCGCCGATTACGGCCACCGCTCGCGCCATGAAACGCTGCTGGCCGAGATTTTTCCCGCCGTCGATGGCGTGGAGCACGCGCTCAGGCATTTGCGGCGCTGGATGAAGCCGCAGCGGCGCGCGGTCGACCTGCGCAATTTCTTCGGCTCGCGCAACCGCGTGATACCGCAACCGCTAGGCGTGGTCGGCGTCATCGTGCCGTGGAATTTTCCGGTCAACCTGAGTCTGGTGCCGCTGATCTATATCTTTGCCGCCGGCAACCGGGCGCTGGTGAAGATGAGCGAAAACTCGCGCCACCTGGCAGCCTTGCTGATAGAGCGCATGCCGGCTTATTTTCCGCCTGAAAAGCTGCAATTTTTCGACGAGACCGGCAGTGTCGGCATAGAGTTTTCCAAGCTGCCTTTCGATCACTTGCTGTTCACCGGGTCGGGGCAGACCGGGCGCGCGGTGATGGCTGCCGCGGCGCAAAATCTCTGCCCGGTCACGCTGGAGCTGGGCGGCAAGGCGCCGGCCATCGTCTGCGACGATTTCCCGCTGCGCAAGGCGGCCGAGCGCATTCTCTTCATCAAATATCTGAATGCCGGGCAAATCTGCACCACGGTCGACCATGCCTGGCTGCCGCAACAAAAAATCGCCGGGTTCGTGCAATATGCGCGCGAGATCATGCCGCTCCGCTACCCGCAACTCGACTCGCCCGACTACACGTCCATCATCGATCAGCGCGCTTTCGAACGCCTGCTGGCCGCGCTGGACGATGCCCGCGAACGCGGCGCCGAGGTGCTGCAACTGTTGCCCGGACCCGCTTACGACAAGGCGACGCGCAAGATCGCGCCGCACATCGTGCTCAATGCGCCCGAGGACAGCGTGCTGTTGCAGCGCGAAATCTTCGGCCCCATCCTGCCGCTGCGCGGCTACACCTCGCTCGAGGCGGTGGTGGCCAGCATTAACGCCGGCCCGCGCCCGCTGGCCGTCTATCCATTCAGCAACGATGATCGGACGGTAAACCGCTTGCTCGACCGCGTGATGTCGGGCGGCGTCACGGTCAACGATGCGCTGTTTCACGTCGGCCAGCACGACTTGCCGTTCGGCGGCATCGGCGACTCGGGCATGGGGCATTACCACGGCTACGAAGGTTTCGTCACGTTTTCCAAGATGCGCCCGGTGTTCTATCAGGCGCGTTACAGCGGCTTAAAATTTTTGATGCCGCCGTACGGCAAGCTGGCGGAAAAGATTCTGGCCTTCATGACGCGTTAACAAAGCGGGGATCAGTTCACAGGCGGCCGGCGGGCCGCCTGTTTTTTTATCAGGCAGGCACTCGATGCTATAATGTACGGTTAATTCTCATTTTCATTGCAAAAGGTTTTCCGTGCTTTCTACCGCAAATATCACCATGCAGTTCGGCCCCAAGCCGCTGTTTGAAAATATCTCCGTCAAATTCGGCGAAGGTAACCGTTATGGCCTGATCGGCGCCAACGGTTGTGGCAAGTCCACTTTCATGAAAATCCTGGGCGGCGATCTGGAGCAATCTTCCGGCACCGTCATGCTCGATCAGAACGAACGCCTCGGTAAATTGCGCCAGGATCAGTTTGCGTTTGAAGACATGCGCGTGCTGGATGTGGTGATGATGGGCCACACCGAAATGTGGGCGGCGATGGCGGAACGCGACGCGATCTACGCCAATCCGGAAGCGACCGACGACGACTACATGAAGGCCGCCGATCTGGAAGCGAAATTTGCCGAATACGACGGCTACACGGCCGAAGCCAGGGCAGGGGAGTTGCTGCTGGGCGTAGGCATCCCGACCGAGCAGCATCAGGGCCCGATGAGTTCGGTGGCGCCGGGCTGGAAGCTGCGCGTCTTGCTGGCGCAGGCGCTGTTCTCGAATCCCGACATCCTGTTGCTGGACGAGCCGACCAACAACCTCGATATCAATACCATACGCTGGCTGGAAGACGTGCTGAACGAGCGCAATTCCACCATGATCATCATTTCCCACGATCGCCACTTCCTGAATCAGGTCTGCACTCACATGGCCGATATGGATTACGGCACGCTGAAGATTTATCCCGGCAACTACGATGACTACATGCTGGCATCCTCGCAGGCGCGTGCGCAGCAGATGGCCAACAATGCCAAGGCCAAGGAAAAAGTCGCGGAATTACAGGATTTCGTGCGCCGCTTCTCGGCCAATAAATCGAAGGCGCGCCAGGCGACTTCGCGCGCCAAGCAGATCGACAAGATCAAGATCGAAGAATTCAAGCCATCCAGCCGCCAGAATCCTTTCATCCGTTTCGACGGCGAAAAGAAACTGCATAGACTGGCGGTAGAGGTGCAGGGCCTGACTAAGGCTTACGACCGCACTTTGTTTAAAAATGTCGATCTGATGGTAGAGGCTGGTGAACGTATCGCGATCATCGGCGCCAACGGCATCGGTAAGACTACTTTGCTGCGCTGTGTGGGCGGCCAGGAAATCTGCGGCCTGACTGCCGACAAGGGCATGGTCAAATGGGCCGAAAATGCGAATGTCGGCTATATGCCGCAAGATCCTACCGAGGAATTCGCTTCCGACAAGAATCTGACCGACTGGATAGGTCAGTGGACCCAGGAAGGTGACGACGACCAAGCCGTGCGCTCGATTTTGGGTCGTTTGCTGTTCGGCGGCGACGACGTCAAAAAATCGGTCAAGGTGCTGTCGGGCGGCGAAAAGGGCCGCATGATGTACGGCAAACTGATGCTGGGCCGCCATAACGTGATGTTGATGGATGAGCCGACCAACCACATGGATATGGAGTCGATAGAATCGCTGAACATCGCTCTGGAAAAATACGCCGGCACCCTGGTTTTCGTGTCGCACGACCGCGAATTCGTGTCTTCGCTGGCGACGCGCATCCTGGAAATCAAGGAAAACGAAATCATCGATTTCCACGGCTCGTATGAAGAGTACCTGAGCAGCCAGGGTATACAGTGATTTAGCAGCATTGCAGCCGATAAAAAAAGCCAGGGAAATCCTGGCTTTTTTATTGGCGTCAGCCTTACTTCATCGCGCCACAAGTTATAGCTCAGGTGGCGGCAACAATTGATCGAGGCGCTCGCCCAGGCTGCGCGCCATCTCCTTGCCTTTGGCTTTCAGGACCGCATCGAGATAGGCTTGCCGCAAATCGCGGAAATCGTCTATGCTGCCGGCCTTTTCGACTTTCAATTGCAAGACATAGCCGCGCAAGCCTAATGCGCTCTTGATCGTTTCATTGAAAAAACTGTATAAGGCATGGAAGCGCGTCGCATCATCCATTGCCGCGCTGGCTGACAGCGCGCCGTAGCCCGGTTCCGTTGCGCCCGGCGGCGCACTTTGCCCGGTGACGACGATATGAATAAATCCTTGCGCCAGTAACTCCCGGATGCTTTGTTCGTCAAGGCCTAGTCCCGCTACTTTTTTTAATAAATCGGGGATGCTTTGCTTGCCGTCTATCATGACCAGCAAAGTGCGCAATCTGGACGCGAGCTGGTGTTTGCGCGTCGCGATCTCTTCGCGCCCCTTGTCGGATTTGTCGTAAACAGGTGCAGTCATATCCCGCTGGTCGCCTTTCGCTGTCCTGGAGTGCTAGCTGATTCTTTGAGAATACATCAATTGCGCTGCCGCTGCCAATGCCTATCAGGGGGGGATTGCGCGGCAACAAAGCTTATCGACGGCGAATCGGGATAACACGCTTATCCTGCCGCTCCGGTACGGGAGCGTCGTCGGCATCGCAGCCGTTGCAGGATGATGAACAAGCGCTGGCGCAAGCCTTGGCGGTCGAAGAAAATATTTTGCCGAGCGCCGGATGGCGTCGCGCCAGCCAGCGTCCCAAGCCCTGTTTGAACGAAGACGGTAGCCACTTCAGCAGCA
This sequence comes from Burkholderiales bacterium, assembly GCA_016196925.1. Lineage (GTDB taxonomy): Bacteria > Pseudomonadota > Gammaproteobacteria > Burkholderiales > Burkholderiaceae_D > Undibacterium. The sequence goes on from JACPWS010000037.1 coordinate 6,613, forward strand.
GATATAGTGAAGCTGCGCTCAATATCAGGGAGGCGATCAGATTTTGCATGCTCACGCCGCGATGAAAAACTGTGCCAGCTTATACGTCAGCAATGAGGCCAGGTAGGCCAGGCCGAACAGGTATGCCGCCATCAGCAAGGGGTAGCGCCAGGTGTTGGTTTCGCGCCGCACCACGCTGAGCGTCGCGATACATTGCGGAGCGAAAACATACCAGGCCAACAGCGACAAGGCGGTCGGCATGCTCCAGGAGTGCGCGATCAGCGGCTCGAGCGAGCGGCTAAGCTCTTCGCCCGATTGCGACAGCGCGTACACGGTTCCCAATGCGGCCACCGCCACCTCTCTGGCGGCCAGACCCGGCACCAGCGCGATGCAAATCTGCCAGTTAAAGCCTATGGGTGCAAACAAGGTTTCCAGCATGCGCCCCAGCCGCCCGGCGATGCTATAGTAGATCGCAGGCTGCGTCGCATTTTCCGGTGCGCCGGGGAAGCTGCTCAGAAACCAAAGCAAGATCATCAAGGCCAATATGATGGTGCCGACGCGCGTCGTGAAAATCTTGATGCGCTCCCATAAACCGAGCATCAGATTGCGCGAATTGGGTAGCCGATAATCGGGCAATTCCAGCATCAGCGGCTGTTGCGTCGCCTTGCCCCATTTTTTTTTGAACACATAGGCGACCAGCATGGCCGACACGATGCCGGCGATGTACAGGGAAAACAGCAGCAGACCCTGCAGGCTCAGAAAACCAAGGACGTTCGTATCCGGGATAAAGGCGGCGATGATCAGCGCATACACCGGCAGCCGGGCCGAGCAAGTCATCAGGGGCGCAATCATGATGGTGACCAGGCGGTCGCGTGGGTTCTGTATCGTCCTGGTTGCCATGATGCCGGGAATCGCGCATGCAAAACTCGAGAGCAGGGGGATGAAGGCGCGACCGGAGAGGCCGACTTTGCCCATCACCCTGTCCAGTAAAAATGCCGCACGCGGCAAATAGCCTGAGTCTTCCATCACCAGGATGAAGAAAAACAGGATCACAATTTGCGGCAAAAATACCAGCACGCTGCCGGCGCCGCCTATGACACCCTTGACCAATAAGCCTTGCAACATACCCGGCTGCAGGGATGCTTCTACCATGCTGCCGGTATGATCCACAGCGGCTTTAATCAAGTCCATCGGGAATTGAGCCCAGGCAAATACCGCCTGAAAGACCAGGAACATCAAAACCGCGAAAATCAGCGGCCCGAAAACCGGATGCAAGACCCAGCTGTCGAGGCGATAACTGAAGTTGCTGTGCGCTTTGGCGATTTTTCCTTCGGTTTGCGTCACGCATTGCTGTAGAACGGCGTTGACCTGATGTTGTATGTGTTCCGGGGACTGTTCCGCGAGATGCAGCATGGGCGCGGTGGCGCCGTTTGCCTTCAAGCCTTGCGCCAGTTGTTCCAACTGGTCCAGCAAGGCAGCGACGCCTTTAGGATCGACGGCTATCGTTTCGACGACGGGAATGTCGAGGCAGCGCCGCAGCGCTGCCATATCTATCTGGATCGCGCGCTTTTTTGCCACGTCCATCATATTGACGGCCAAAACCAGCGGCAGGCCGAGGTTTTTCAATTCGAAGACGACGCGCAAACCCCGTTTCAGGTTGGTGGCGTCGACCACGCACACCACAGCGTCCGGCAAAGCTTCGTTGGCGCGTTTGCCGGTGACGACTTCTTGCGTGATTTTTTCATCCGGTGTCACCGCATGCAGACTATAGGTGCCGGGCAGATCCAGCACCTTCCACATCCGGCCGGTGGCGGAGCGGAACTTGCCTTCCTTGCGTTCTATGGTCACGCCGGCGTAATTCGCGACTTTTTGCCGCGCCCCGGTAAGACGGTTAAATAAGGCCGTCTTGCCGCAGTTGGGGTTTCCTACTAAGGCGATACGGGGCGATACGAGTTCAGTTGCAGTCATTAAACAACACCGGCCTGGGTAACGCCTATCAGTGCGGCTTCAAAATTGCGCAAGGCAAAAGTAGATTGTCCGACACGAACCGCCACAGGTTCTCCGCCAAAATACCCTTTGTGCAAGACCCTGACTGCCTCGCCTTGCACGAAACCCAGTTCTTTCAAGCGACGGGAAACGTCAAAAGCAGCATCGTTCTTTGCCATCGTGTGCCGGGAAACGTCAACGACGACTGCGGTATCGCCTACGCGCAAGCGATCGAGCGTCGTGGACAGAGGCGAGGGAACTGGCAAGCTGCTCATGGAGCGGTCCTTAAAGAAGTGACTCTAAATGATAATGAGAATATATATCAATATGGGCCTGGATACAATTGGCCATGCAAGAAATTCGGAACGGCTTTGCTGATCGCTAAGAAATTGATTTATATGCAAAAACATCCGACGTGGAGACGGGAATTTTGCAGCTGGCTGGCAAACGCGGCGCGCGACGATATGCGCTGAGGGAAGGGGGCTTTGTTGCAACGACGCCCATTTAAGTCCATTTATAAAAAAAATTCGCCAAAACGGGAAAAATGCGCGGAGAATGTTATTAAAATTAATTGCCAAATTAAATCATTCCGTGACGGTAAAGCTTGTCGAGCATTGCACCGTCTGCTAACAGAGGCGTTTCTTAAGAACCGAGGTGCCGGGCTTGCTTTCAATAGACTATGTACTGCTGGTAATTGCCGGGTGGTTGCTCACCGGCATTTGCGGTTTGTTTGCCATGAGAAAAACAGTTTTTGTCGCCCATGTTCTGTTTCCCATGGGGGCGATTTCCGGTTTCGTTCTGGCCGTGCTCGGTTTGATCAATATCAGCGCTACACCGGAAATCGCCTTACTGCCTTTGGGCTTGCCACATCTGCCATTTCACCTCAGGCTAGATCATCTGTCTGCCTATTTCTTACTGGCGCTAGGCTTAATCAGCGTAGGAGTTTCTATTTTTTCCGCCGGATATTTCCGGCAAGGGGAGGGCACTCCGCCGGGTTTGCTTTGCCTTGAATACCATATCTGTCTGGCCGGCATGGCTTTGCTGCTGATCGCCGACGATGCATATGTGTTTCTCGTCGCATGGGAAATGATGAGTTTGTCGGCAACTTTGCTCATTACGGCCAATCACCGGATACCGGAAGTACGCGCGGCAGGTTTTCTCTATTTGCTGATCTCCCACCTGGGTGCACTCGCCTTGTTGATGTGTTTTTCATTATTGCAGGCGAATACCGGCAATTACGCCTTTGGTAACATGCGGCTGCAACATCTGGATGCATTTTGGGGGGCATTCGCATTTTTTCTGGCCTTGTTCGGCTTTGGCGCGAAGGCTGGCTTACTGCCCATGCACATATGGTTGCCGGAAGCGCATCCGGCCGCGCCATCTCCGATTTCCGCACTATTGAGTGCTTTCGTCTTGAAAACCGGCATTTACGGCGTCTTAAGAGTAACGTTTGATTTGCTGCATATGCAGATCTGGTGGTGGGGCGGCGTCACTTTGGCGCTGGGGCTCGCGAGCGCATTGTTCGGGGTGGTATTGAGTGCGGCGCAATCGGACATGAAGCGCTTGCTGGCCTATTCATCGATAGAAAATATAGGCTTGATGTTCGTCGGCCTCGGTCTGACCATTATCTTCCGTTCCTACCAGATGTCCGGTCTGGCGGCGCTTTCACTGACAGCGACGCTTTATCAAGTACTGAGTCATGGGGCATTCAAGTGCTTGCTCTTCCTCGGTACCGGGACGGTCTTGCATGCGACCGGCGAGCGCAACCTCGGACATCTGGGCGGCTTGCTGCGTTTCATGCCGTGGACCGCCTGGACCCTGCTGGTCGGCGCTTTGGCGGCAGCCGGATTGCCGCCTTTGGGCGGTTTCGTTTCCGAATGGCTGTTGTTGCAAAGTTTTTTGTTTTCACCGGAATTACCCAATTCATTTTTGAATATGCTGATCCCTGTCGTCGCGGCAGTCATCGCTTTAGTCGGCGCCCTGGCCGGCTATGTCATGGTGAAGTTTTTCGGGATCGTCTTTCTTGGACAACCGCGCGAACAAAAACTGCATAAGGCGCAAGACGCGGATACCTGGGAGAAACTTGGCCTGGCCTGGTTGGTGATCGCTTGTCTGGCCTTAGGCTTGTTTCCGGTTCATATGATGCAAATGCTGGAGCATGTCACGCATCAATTGATAGGGCAGGAAACAGGTTTGGCAATTTCAAGGCAGAGCTGGCTGGTGCTGGCGCCGGTATCGGCGGAACGATCCAGCTATATGCCGGTGGCGTTTGTGTTTGTGCTGTCTTTATGCTGTCTGTTGACCTATCTCTTGGTGAGAAAAATGTACCATGGCAAATTCCGGCGGTCGGCTCCCTGGGGTTGCGGCTTCCCGCTGCAAAATTCGCGCATGCAAGATACGGCGGAGGGTTTCGGTCAGCCGATCTGGCAGATATTCAGCCCCCTCTTCAGGATTAGGCGCGCCTTGCCTACCGCGTTTGATAAAGCGCCCCGTTATCACGTGACGATAGAAGACCCGTTCTGGGAATTGCTCTATCGGCCGCTCGCGAAGCTGCACGAGTACGGCGGCCGCGTCGCCGGCTTGCTGCAGCAGGGGCGCATTTCGGTCTACCTGCTGTATACCTTCCTGACGCTGCTGGTATTGTTGTTGATGGTAAGCCTATGATTGTCTTCCAGAATTTGTCGGCGCAAGCATTCGAAATATTGTTCGCCCTGATGGCGGCGCCGCTATTGACTGGCTGGGTCAATCAATGCCGCGCCTGGCTGCAAAACAAATCGGCTCCCAGTCCGTGGCAAGCTTATCGCCAGCTGCATAAGCTGTTCTATAAGGAAGCGGTGTTGGCTGAACAGGCTTCCTCCCTGTTTCGTTCCGCGCCTTACATCGTGTTTGGCTGCATGGCACTGGCGTGCGGGATCGTTCCAACGCTCTCTACGGCCCTGCCTTTGTCGCCGGCAGCCGACGCGATCGCCCTGGTCGGCTTGTTGGCGCTGGCGCGCGTGTTTATCGCGCTGTCCGCAATGGATATCGGTACCGCCTTCGGCACGTTCGGCGCCAGGCGCGAAATGCTGCTTGGCTTTCTGGCGGAACCGGCATTGCTGATGGTTTTTTTCTCGCTCTCGCTGCTGACCCGCTCCACCTTGTTAAGCAGCATCGTCGACGATCTTATCCATCGCGAATTGGCGATTTATCCTAGCCTGGCCTTCGCCGGCGTTGCCTTCACCATGGTGTCGCTCGCTGAAAATGCGCGCATCCCTGTCGATAATCCAGCCACTCATCTTGAATTGACGATGATACATGAAGCCTTGTTGCTGGAATATTCGGGACGCCATCTGGCGCTGATGGAATGGGCCGCCAGCCTGAAACTATTCGCTTATTCATGCATAGGAATTTCCTTGTTTTCCCCCTGGGGTATAGCGCAGAGCAACCAGGTGCCGGCTTTGTTTTTTGCATTTCTCGTGTTGCTGTTGAAACTGGCGTTAGGGGGCGCAATTCTGGCCTTGATAGAAAGCACGAATGCGAAGATGCGCATCTTCCGTGTGCCGGAATTCCTGACTACCGCCTTTCTATTGGCCGTCATCGGCATGCTGGTTCATTTCCTGTTGGGGGCGTAAGGTGAGTGATCTGGCATTGCAGTTACTGAACTTGCTGGCGGCGCTGCTGCTCTTGCTGACGTTTGCCATGCTCAGTCAGCGCCGGATTATTTCCTTAATCAAGCTATTTACCCTGCATGGCGCCACGCTCGTCGCCGCGACCTTGATCGTGGCCTATGTGAAGCATGATAGGGATCTGTATTTTTCGGCGGCGCTTACTTTGATTTTGAAAGTGATATTGATACCCTGGATACTTTATAAATTGACCTTGCGCCTGAGAATTAAATGGGATGTGGAACCCCTGATCAATGTGCCGGCCACCATGCTGATAGGCATAGTGCTGGTGATACTTGCCTTTAACCTGGCCTTGCCGGTCGCGCGCTTGTCTACGTCGGTGGCGCATGGCGCCCTCGGGATAGCGCTTGCCTGCATTTTGCTTTCTTTCATGATGATGATTACGCGCTCCAAAGCGCTGCCGCAGGTGATAGGGTTCCTGACCATGGAAAACGGGCTTTTTTTTGCAGCGATTGCCGCCACCAATGGCATGCCCATGATCGTCGAGTTGGGTGTCGCGCTGGCCGTGTTGGGCGGGATTCTGATACTCGGTGTATTTATGTTCCAGATACGCGAGCAATTCGATAATCTCGATATCCATCATCTCGAAGTCCGCAAAGAAGACTGACATGGAACCCTTATTCTTTCTTCTTTTCATCCCCTTGCTGGGTAGCGCCGTTTTCAGCGTTTACGGTAGCCGCAACATCGCCTGTGAAATCAATGTCGGCTGCAGTCTGGCTGCGTTGATGGCGGCGATCGCGCTCGCCATCAGAACCATCGATCAAGGGGCTTTTTTTGCCTACGAAAAATTGCTCTACGTCGATGCATTCAACGTCTTCCTTATCGTGCTGACATCTTTCGTCGGATTCACGACCTCTGTATATTCCCGCCCCTACATGCGCATAGAAACAGATAAGGGCAGGATGACGCCCAAACGCATCCGCCTATATCACAGCATGTACCAGTTATTCATGTTCACCATGTTCCTGGCGCTAGCGACCAATAATATAGGAATATTGTGGGTAGCGATGGAGGGCGCCACTCTGGCAACGGTGTTATTGGTCAGCGTTTACCGCACGGCGACCAGTCTGGAAGCGGCCTGGAAATATTTCATTTTGTGCGGCGTCGGAATCGCGCTCGCCCTGTTCGGGACTATCCTGATTTTCCTGGCGGCCGAGCGTCAGCTCGGCGGCGGTGGAAATGCTTTGCTGTGGACTAATCTGAATGCAGTGAAATCCCAGTTGGAGCCTGCCATCATTTCCCTGGCATTTATTTTTTTGTTGATAGGCTACGGTTCGAAAATGGGCTTGGTGCCTTTGCACAGCTGGTTGCCGGATGCGCACGCTGAAGGGCCAACCCCTATTTCTGCGGTGCTATCGGGTTTGCTGTTGAACATCGCCGTTTATGCCGTGCTACGTTTTAAAGTCATCGCCGACGGCGCTTTAAATAACGGTATTCCCGGGAAATTGCTGGTGGGTTTCGGTTTGCTTTCGGTACTCGTCGCCAGCTTCTCGCTGTCGCGACAAAAAGATGTGAAACGCATGTTTTCCTATTCGTCGATAGAACATGTGGGCTTGATGACGTTCGCATTCGGCATGGGTGGGGCGCTGGCTACCTATGCCGGCCTGTTCCACCTTACCCTGCATTCCCTGGTCAAGTCGGCGATCTTCTTTACGGTCGGCCACGCATGTCAAAAAGCTGGAAGCCAGGCCATGGCCGATATCCGCGGTTTGGTCAAGGTCAATCCTGTCGTAGGCTGGGGTTTATTGCTGGGCGCACTGGCCATACTTGGCATGCCGCCCTTCGGGGTGTTTGCCAGCGAATTTCTGATGATTACTTCGGCCATGCAGATACTGCCCTGGGCGGTGCCTATCATCCTGATCAGCCTCGGCGTGGCGTTTGCCACAATTTTTTCTCGCGCCCAGTCTATGGCCTTCGGCGAGACCAGCGTTGCGCAGTTGAGCCATACGCCGGCCTTGGCGCCGATATATGTTCACTATGGGCTGGCGATTTTTTTAGGCTTATACGTACCGCCTTATTTGAATGAGTGGCTGAAACTGGCCGTTAAATTGATCATCGGGTAGTGGTGCTTATGGATGCAATCAACGAAAAATATGCGCTTGCCTTTGTTTCCCTGGCCGGGGTTTCTCCGGCGTATCGCGCCGAAGTCAACGACTCAGACTGGAAACGTATCGCTTTGTTGATACAAGCAGAAGGAGGGCGCCTCATCGCTATCTGGGGGGGCGAGCGGGGGCGTGACGGAAATAGCGATTTGTTTATATCGGCGGCTTACTGCGTTGCCGAAGGCATACTCTGGCTGCGCATGCCGGTCAAAGCGAGCGAAGGGTACCCGGATTTATCTGCAGTATTTCCTTTTGCCGCCCGCATGCAGCGCGCCGTGTACGATCTGGTCGGCATTCCCGCGCAAGGCGCGCCGGATCAAAGGCCGTGGCTCGATCATGGAGTATGGACGAGCATATTTCCGCTCAGACAGCACTGCGATGAAAAGCGAACGGTGGCAGGTTTGGAACAGTATCCCTTCGTAAAAGTCGAGGGCGATGGCGTGCATGAAATAGCGGTCGGCCCGATTCACGCCGGCATCATAGAGCCGGGGCATTTTCGTTTTTCTGTCGTCGGTGAAAAAGTGCTGCGGCTGGAACAGAAACTGGGGTTTGCCCATAAAGGCATAGCTAAGTTATTCATGCAGCGTACGCTTGCCGATGGCCATGAGTTGGCAAGCCGGATTTCAGGCGATTCCGCGCTTGCCTATGCCTGGGCGTATTGCATGGCGGCGGAGGCTGTCAGCCGGTGCGACATCCCGCTCCGCGCGCAATGGCTGCGCGCCTTGCTATTGGAAAGGGAGCGCATTGCCAATCACCTGGGCGATCTCGGCGCCTTAGGTAACGATGCCGGCCTGGCTTTCGGTTTATCTCAGTTTTCGAAATTGCGTGAAGATTGTTTGCGTCTGAACGAGCAATTATTTCAGCATCGCCTGCTGATGGATGTCGTGCTGCCTGGCGGCATTAAAAACGATCTTGACAGCGCCGGTATTGTGCTGTTGCAGGCGCAATGCGATGTCCTCGAACGGGAAATCCGCAAACTTCAAATCATCTACGAAGAGCATAGCGGCGTGCAAGACCGCTTTATTACCGCCGGCAAGGTCAGCCCCGCCCTGGCTGCAAAATTGGGGCTGTGCGGTTTGGCCGGACGGGCCAGTGCGCAAGCATGGGATGCGCGCACGGATCAGGCGATAACGCCATATCCGCAGCTGAACGTACGCATGGCGACCCATAGAAACGGAGACGTGGCGGCCCGCGTCATCGTCCGCTTTGAGGAGCTGCTTGAAGCCTTGCGGCTGAGCCGGGAAATATTACGGCAATTGCCGGCCGGCCCGACCCGGCTGGCACTGCCGCGCAGCGGCGAAGCGGGAACCGGGATAGGCTGGGTGGAAGGCTGGCGCGGCCCGGTACTGGTGGCGCTGGAAAGCGACGCGCAGGGGCGTATTCTCGGCTGCCATTGTCACGATCCTTCGTGGCAAAACTGGCCTGTCCTCGAGCATGCGATCCTGGGGAATATCGTCCCGGATTTCCCTCTTATTAACAAGTCTTTCAACCTCAGTTATGCCGGGCACGATCTCTGATGTGGCACATACTTAAGCAAATCATTCATACCGGCATCCCGACTGAGGCGCCGCCTGCGGTAAGCGTAGAGACCGGCCAGCAAGAAGCGCGGATACAGGCGGAGATATTGGCCATTCTTGGGCGTGCGCTGTGCATACGCCAGGTAGATGCCGGATCCTGTAACGGATGCGAGCTTGAAATACAAGCATTGGGAAATCCGTATTACAACATAGAAGGATTGGGGATTAAATTCGTCGCCAGCCCCCGACACGCAGACATGTTGCTGGTGACCGGGCCGGTCAGCCGGAATATGGAAGCAGCGCTAAAGCGCGCTTACGAGGCGATGCCGGCCCCCAAGTTGGTGCTTGCCGTCGGAGAATGCGCCTGTAGCGGAGGAATTTTCGGCGAAAGCTATGCCAGTTGCGGTCGTGTATCGAAGGTTATCCCGGTGGATTTTTCGATAGCCGGCTGCCCGCCCAGACCGGTCGACATACTTGCCAGCATCCTGGGCGCAATCGCGCTGCCGCAGAGATAATCTTGCCGCCGAAGATATCGATGCCAGCCGGAGCCTTAAGTTGCTAGCGGCGCTGTCTGGCATAGAGTAAGAAACGCGCTTTCAGCTTGTGGTCTGCTTCGCAAATGATAGAACCGATAAAGCTAGTCTTCTCATATCCGCTATTTACGCAGCAGATCGCTAGGAGAATGTTCTGCCTTCGTATATGATCGCTGGCGATGCCATCGAGTTTTTCGCCTACCGTAATGTCACAATCCCCATCCACCGAAGCGCTCTCCAAACAAGATTACGAACTGCTTGCCGATTTTCGCTATCAACTCCGTTGCTTCTTGCGCTTTAGCGAAGACGTGACGCAAGTGCACGGAATTACTCCGCTTCAGTATTTACTGTTATTGCAAATCAAAGGCTTTCCCGGCCGGGAATGGGCAACGATTGCGGAACTGGCTGAACGTTTGCAGTCGCACCATCATGGTGTCGTGGCGCTCGTCTCGCGCGGTGAAAAGGCCGGACTGATTGCGCGTCAACCGGGACGCGAAGACAAGCGCTGCGTCGAAGTGCATCTGACGGTTAAGGGCGAAGACTTGCTAAGGCAGTTGGCATTACTACATAAAGAGCAACTCATCGATTTGCAACATGTTTTAAATGTGCTCGCCCATTAGATTTTCCGGCCATAACCATCCGTATTCCGGCTCACCCCATCAGTGGCACTACGACAAAGACGCACAGCATCGCCCACACAAAGCCACCCACCGCAAATGCTTCGTAACTCATAGACTGCGCCTCGATCTGATCGCTCATTTTCAATACGGTATACATCCCGTGATAGAGCAGGCTGGCGGCCGCCAACAAGCCAGATACGACGATGCCCATCATCAGCCATAGATGCGGAATCGCCAGAGCTAAACTTGACAGCCACATAGGAACGGCAGTGATCGCCGCCAGCAAGAAAGTGTCCTTGGAATCGGCAACGATATTGTGGGTGGCGGCGATGTTCTTAATGACCCATCCGATCAAAGGGACAGTCAGTAGTTCAACGACAAAGAAGGCGATCGCTACGCCTTGCCAGCGGGAAAACGAGGCATGGACTAAAAATATCGCGCCATGATTGCCGCCGGCGTATAACAGCGACAGCGGCGGTATCAGCGAAAATGGCAGTATCAGTGCAAAAAACGTCTTCCGTATGGAAGGATGAACGCCGGCGACCACATCCCAGCCACCATGAAATGAAAACGGCATCTTTGCGTAATTCAGCAAACTCATTTGTGCCTCCCCGGTAAAAAGCTTGCAGTATTTCAAAATTTTTTCGCTCGGCTATATCAGCAAACCACCTTCCGACATGCCTCCCAGCAGCAAAATTCCTATATCAATGTATGATATAAAAAACCGAAGTCAAGCCGGAAATCCATAGGGCAATTTATACTTTATTTTAGCAAGCAAACATTCACTGGCGCTGGCATGACGGGCATCTCGGTGCTTTGCCGCCTGGCGTTTCCTGAACTCAATTAAAGCATGCCGGGGAGCCGGCAGGGCGCCTGAATATCGGCTGGCATCGCACACGCGGCGTCTATCCTTCGCAGCATGAAGCGGCGCACAGCACTGATTTTTTTGTAAAAAATTTGTAATCTTTTGAGCGCCTGGGCTCAAATTTGTTAAGGAGCGGTATGCAACACAAGTTGAAGCACGTCGTACTGGTCATATTTTGCGCGCTTGCAAACATATCGTCGCTACATGCGCAAACATTGGTATTGACCACAGAAGATTACCCGCCTTTCAATATTGCCGATCCCAAAAACGAAGAAGTGAGCGGGATTTCGACCGACAAAGTGCGGGAACTCATGCGCCGCGCCGGCGAAACTTACAGCCTCAGAGCTTATCCGTGGGCGCGCGCCTTCCAGATGGCGCAACAGAATACGAATACCTGCGTCTTTTCCACCACCAGGACACCGGAGCGCGAACCTATGTTCAAGTGGGTGGGGCCGCTGGTAAAAAATAACTGGGTCGTGTTCGCCCGCGCCGACGATCACCGGCACCCCAAGAACCTGGAAGAGTTGCGTCCTTACGTACTGGGCGCTTATCGCAAGGACGCGGTCGGCGAATTTCTGATAACGAAAGGTTTCAAAATAGAGTTAGCCAATGTCGACGCCGATAATCCGCGCAAGCTACTGTACCGGCGCTTTGATTTCTGGGCGACCGGAGAATTGCTCGGGCTATCGATACTGAAGCAACAAAATCTGATTGGTCAGATAGTTCCCTTATTTCAGTTCCAACAAACAGAACTGTATCTGGCCTGCCATCCGGACGTGCCGCAACAACGCATCGATCTTTTTAATCAGCTTTTGCTAGAGATGGAAAAAGACGGTACGGTAAAGGCGATAGAGAAGAGGTATCAATGATAGAGTTTGAAGTCCTCGATCGGTTTTTGCTGAGCTTTTATTGCAGCGACTTAGTTTTTCAGTTTTCATATACTATTTTACATAATATAAATTATGCGAAATTACAGCAATATGTCCGAGCTGGTCCATGCCGCAGATTAAATAGGCTTGAATTTCAATCTTATAAGTACTAATTTGGTACTGATTGAACTGCCGAGGATGGCGATGTTGAAAATAAGCAAGTTGGCCGACTATGGGACGCTGATACTGACTTGCCTGGTGCGTGAACCGCAGCGCTTGCAGAGTGCCGTCGAGGTCGCTGCGCAGTTGGGTTTGCCGGCGCCTACCGTGAGCAAGGTTTTGAAGATATTGGCGCGCAATGGTTTGTTGACCTCTGCGCGTGGCACCTGCGGCGGCTATCTGTTGGCGCGCCCGGCGTCCGAGATTACGGTGGCCGATGTGATCGGTGCGCTGGATGGGCCGCTGGGCTTGACCGAGTGTGCGGTCGCCCGCGGACTCTGCATGCAGGAATCGTCTTGCCGCGTGCGTAACAATTGGTTGACGGTCAACCAGATCGTTTTACGGGCGCTGCAACAAGTCACGCTGGAGAAAATGGGGGGCCAACTTTCGGCTCAGGCGACGATCGACTTCGTGCAGACGCAGCGTGCAAAAGGCAAATCGATTGGCGGTTAGCGAGAATGGCCATGGCGGATCTTACTCAACAGTCGCATAGTCTCGACGCTTTGATCGGCGCCGGATACCGGCACGGTTTCGTCACCGAGCTGGAAGTCGACGCCCTGCCGCGCGGCTTGAATGAAGACACGATACGTTTGATCTCGGCGCGCAAAAACGAGCCGGCTTTCATGCTGGAATGGCGACTGAAAGCCTTGCGCCACTGGCTGACCATGAGCGAGCCTGACTGGTCGACTGCGCGTTATCCGCCGATTAACTATCAGGACATTATTTATTATTCCGCCCCGAAATCGCTGCAAGAGCGGCCGCGCAGCCTGGCCGAAGTCGATCCCGATCTGTTGCGCACTTACGAAAAACTCGGGGTGCCGCTGCGCGAGCAGGAAATGCTGGCCGGAGTCTCTGGCTTGGCCGGGGTGGCGGTCGATGCAGTGTTCGACAGCGTTTCGGTCGCCACCACCTTCAAGGCGAAATTAGCGGAGCTCGGGATTATCTTCGGCTCATTTTCCGATGCGGTGCGCGAGCATCCCGAGCTGGTGCAGCAATACCTGGGCTCGGTCGTGCCCTACACCGACAATTTTTTCGCGGCCTTGAACGCGGCGGTATTTTCCGATGGCTCGTTTTGTTACATCCCGCCCGGCGTGCGTTGCCCCATGGAGCTGTCCACTTATTTTCGCATCAACGCCAAGGATACCGGCCAGTTCGAACGCACCCTGATCGTCGCCGATGAAGGCGCTTACGTCAGTTATCTGGAAGGCTGCACCGCGCCGATGCGCGACGCTCATCAGTTGCATGCCGCTGTGGTGGAGCTGATCGCGCTCGATCATGCACGCATCAAGTACTCGACCGTGCAAAACTGGTATCCGGGCGATAAGGAAGGCAAAGGCGGCATCTACAATTTCGTCACCAAGCGCGGCGATTGCCGCGGTGCGCGCTCGCATATTTCGTGGACCCAGGTCGAGACCGGTTCCGCCATCACCTGGAAATACCCGAGC